>NZ_JBRBAI010000002.1:110407-534211 GCF_052806135.1 Billgrantia sp. Q4P2 | reverse complement strand
GACCATAGCGAGTGGGAACCACCTGATCCCATGCCGAACTCAGCAGTGAAACCGCTCAGCGCCGATGGTAGTGTGGGGCCTCCCCATGCGAGAGTAGGTCATCGTCAGGCACTTCTTCAGAAACCCAGCTTCGAAAGAGGCTGGGTTTCGTCGTTTGGGGGCGAAAAGACTCCCCCTGATCGCCAGCGGGACGACCCGATGGCGCGCTGCCAATCCGGGGACGCCCTCGGACCATCAAGAAGGAAATCTCAATGGCCTGGTTGTTGTTGGTCATCGCTGGCCTTCTCGAAGTGGGTTGGGCGCTCGGGCTCAAGGCGTCCCAAGGCTTCACGCGACCTTTGCCCAGTGCACTGACCGTCATCGCCATGGTGGCCAGCTTTTATCTGCTGGCACAGGCAATGAAAGTGCTACCTGTAGGCACCGCGTATGCCATCTGGGTAGGGATAGGAGCAGTGGGTACGGTACTGCTGGGTATCCTGATCTATGGTGACAGCGCTTCGCCGTTACGCTTGCTCAGTCTGGTGCTGATTCTTGCAGGCCTGGTGGGTCTGAAGCTGGCTGCGTAGAAGATTATGACCTGGCAGATAGCCCGTGTATGACACAAAGCCCCGGCCAAAGGCTGGGGCTTTTCCGTCTTGCTGCTGCCGGGAAGCGGGCGGCTCGTCAGAAGGGGTTTAGACGACACCCTGGTCGATCATGGCATCGGCTACCTTGCGGAAGCCGGCGATATTCGCGCCGAGCACCAGGTTGGCGGGGGCGTCGAACTCCGCAGCGGTGCTGGCACACTGCTGGTGGATATCTGCCATGATCGCCTGCAGCTTGGTGTCGACCTTCTCCAGGGTCCACTGCTGCATACTGCTGTTCTGTGCCATCTCCAGCTGGCTGGTGGCCACGCCTCCAGCGTTGGCAGCCTTGCCCGGGCCATAGGCGATTCTGGCTTCCAGGAAGCGATCGACGGCCGTCGCGGTGGAGGACATGTTGGAGCCCTCGCTGATGCAGTGCACGCCGTTGCCGAGCAGAGCGACGGCGTCAGCCTCGGTCACTTCGTTCTGGGTGGCGCTGGGGAAGGCCACGTCGCCCTTGATGCGCCATACCGCATGGCCATCGCTGGGGTAGTCCTGGGCGTCGATATACTCTGCCTCGGGGTGATGCTCGACATATTCTCGCAGCGAGCTGCGCTTGACCTCCTTGAGCAGCTTGAGCGTGTCGAGATCGATGCCCTGCTCGTGATAGATCGTGCCCCGTGAGTCGGAGCAGGTGACCGGGCGGGCGCCGAGCTGGTAGAGCTTCTCGATGGTATAGATGGCCACGTTGCCGGCGCCCGATACCAGGCAGGTCTTGCCCAGGATGCTGTCGCCACGTGCCTCGAGCATGTTCTGAGCGAAATAGACGGCACCGTAGCCGGTAGCTTCCTTGCGACCAAGCGAGCCGCCCCAGTTCAGGCCCTTGCCGGTGAAGACGCCTTCATAGCGGCCTGTGAGCCGCTTGTACTGACCGTACATGTAGCCTATCTCCCTGGCCCCCACTCCGATATCACCGGCGGGAACGTCGGTGGTCGGGCCAATATGGCGGTACAGCTCGTTCATGAATGACTGGCAGAAGCGCATGATCTCGCCGTCGGACTTGTCCTTCGGGTCGAAGTTGGAGCCACCCTTGCCGCCGCCGATCGGGAGTCCGGTCAAGGCATTCTTGAAGATTTGCTCGAAGCCCAGGAACTTGATGATGCTGGCGTTGACACTGGGGTGAAAACGCAGGCCGCCCTTGTACGGCCCCAGCGCCGAGTTGAACTGGATGCGGTAGCCCTTGTTGACCTGCACCTTGCCGGCATCGTCGACCCAACTGACCCGGAACATGATCTGGCGCTCGGGCTCGACGATGCGCTCGATGATGCTGTGCCGATGGTAGCGCGGCACCGTTTCGAGCAGAGGGCGAAGACACTCGAGGACTTCCTCCGCAGCCTGATAGAACTCGCTCTGGGCCGGGCTGCTCTTTCTGAGTCCCTCGAGAGTATCGTGTACGTAGGTCATGTGAGCGTCCTAATGAGGAAAGATGGGCTCACTATAATTCAGTGCACCATTATGCAGCAATCGCATAGGCTATGTTTGGATTAGACATTGATATGAGTCGAAATCGCTTTTAAAAGCCCATTTCTTGTGCACCAACATGGTTCATTAGGGAGATTTAAAAAACGATGTGTAAACGATGTTGGGGCAGCCGACATCTGCGGTCAGGGCTGGTACCATGCGAGCCAACGAATTCCGTGAGAGAAGCCCGATGTCCCGCTTGGCAAAGCATGTGGTGCCCAATCAAATGCTCTTCTACTGTCGTCCTGGCTTCGAGCCCGATGTGGCTTCCGAGGTGACGCATGAGATCGGGCAGCTGGGTTGGCACGGCCGAGTGGAGTATTCGCCTCAGGAAGGGTTCGTGCGCTTCGTCGTGGATGACGAGCGGCCGGCCAACGAGTTGCACCGGGAGTTGCGCTTCGACCGGCTCATCTTTGCGCGGCAGAGCCTGGTGGCGTTGCCGCCGCTTTCTCTGGCTCGGGATGACAGGCTCTCGTCCATCGTGGAGCAGGTCGTGTCCAGTGGTTGGAGCTTCGATTCGATCTGGCAAGAAACGCCCGATACCAACGACGGTAAAGCCTTGGCGGGATTGATCAAGGCGTTGACGCGTCCGCTCGAGTCGGGGTTGCGTAAGCGTGGCGCTTTACGCCGCAAGGCTGCCGGGCGTCGTCTGCATCTATACTGGACCGATGGCGATCGCGTGCAGTTGGGCATGAGCTTTCCCGGCAATCGCAGCGAGTTACCGGGTGGTATCCGACGGTTGCGGTTTCCCCAGGCAGCGCCAAGCCGTTCGACGCTGAAACTGGAAGAAGCCTGGCACGAGTTCGTGCCACGGGAGGAGTGGGATGTCCGGCTCGGAGAGGGTATGCAGGCCGCCGATCTCGGCGCCGCACCTGGTGGTTGGACATGGCAGTTGGTTAGTCGCGGCATGCATGTATTTGCCATCGACAATGGCCCAATGAACGGCGACCTGATGGCGACAGGAATGGTCGAGCACCTGCGAGAGGATGGCTTCGTCTGGGAGCCGCCCTATCGCCTGGATTGGTTGGTGTGCGATATCGTCGACAAGCCTGCACGCGTGACGGCGATGGTTCAGCGTTGGCTGGTCCGGCGCTGGTGTCGCGAAGCGGTTTTCAATCTGAAGCTGCCGATGAAGCGACGCTGGGAAGAGGTCGCCCGCTGCCTAGCCCTGCTGGAGGAGGTACTACAGGATGCCGGCGTTCGCGCCGAGCTGCGCTGCCGGCACCTGTATCACGATCGAGAAGAGGTCACGGTGCATGTCCGGCTGCGGGACTGATAGTGCCGGCAAAATGCTGACGTCGTGTTTCTCACGGTACCTCAGAAAGAAGGTTCGTAGATGCGAATAGTCTCCTCCTCTGTCAGCAGCGGCAGAATGCGTTGCATCGCGCGCGAACGCTCCTCGCTGGTATACCACTCATTCCAGGCGCGCAGGTCACGCCACTTCACGATCATCAGGCGTCGGTCGCTGTGGCCACGTTCGACCAGAGTTTCGCC
This sequence comes from Billgrantia sp. Q4P2, assembly GCF_052806135.1. NCBI lineage: Bacteria > Pseudomonadati > Pseudomonadota > Gammaproteobacteria > Oceanospirillales > Halomonadaceae > Billgrantia > Billgrantia sp. Q4P2. The sequence goes on along the minus strand of NZ_JBRBAI010000002.1, from coordinate 530,633 downwards.
CCCAACGAAGCCCCTGGCGCCGATAGAGTGGCGCATGGCTTCGCGTGCGGCCTCCTCGTATTCCTCCTCCAGGCCAGGCATGATACGACGTTCGATTATGATCTTGATCATCCAGCAATTCCCCACACCGAGGTTGATCGATGACGAATGCCGCCGACTCGCAGCCCGACTTCGACTTTCAGGTCGAGCTGGACACGACCGGTCTCTATTGCCCGGAACCCATCATGCTCATGCACAACAAGGTGCGCGACATGAGCACTGGCGAAATCCTGAAGGTAGTCGCCACGGATCCGGCTACCGTCCGTGACGTGCCCAAGTTCTGCAGCTTCCTGGGCCATGAGCTGCTTTCCCAGCAGGAGTCGGACGGACGCTATCTCTACTTTATCCGTTTAGGCTGATGGACTGCCAGCCCGGCGGGTCGGCGCCATGCACTCAGTCGCCGACGCCCTGCACGGAGCGGGGCACGACCATCAGGGCCAAGGCCTCGAGTGTGCTTGGGTCCTGCTCGCGGATTCGGTTGGCGATGCTGCGCTGGAAGAAGTAGACCATTCGGTGCCGGCTGCGGCCCGGATAGAGACAGGCATCGCTGAGCAGGATCGGCGTCGATTCGACGAGGGACTCGTCAGCCAGGAGCGCTTCCACGTTGCCGTCGCTGTAGAGGCGCCAGCCGAACACCTGCTTGAGCTGCCAGGGGCGGCTGTCGTCGTCGATGCATAGGGCGTGGGTGCCCAAGGAGTCGGGAATCTGCTGGATGAGGGTGATTTCGCGGGTTTCTTCGTAGTCGAAATAGGCGGCGGCATGTTCCAGCTCGCAGGCCTTGTGTGGCGGGGGAGACTCCAGTAGTTCCTCGGTTTCGGGGTCGCGATAGCCGACGAAGCAGCCATGCTCGGCGTCGTCGAGCTGGTGGCAGGGCGTCAACGTTTCCATCCAAGGCACCAGGCCGACCACATCGCCATCTTCGCGCAGCCCCCAGGCGAGGACGGGCATGCCGTAGAGGGAGTCCGGCTCCGAGGCCAGGCTGTAGACCATCTCGAGACCGTCGAGCTCGGGGGAGAGGCGTACCAGGCGGCGCTTGGCCTGGAGCTTCTGGCGGATCGTTTCCAGGTCGATGACCCGGGCAGGGCGGGGTGACAGTGACATACCCATGTTTCTCCCTCCAGATTCTGCATGGGCCGAGCGGAAAGGTCACGGCTGCGGCAAGGCTGACGGGATCGACTCCTACCTACTGGGATCACCAATATCACAGAGTTGCCATGCAAGTTAAGCCTGGCGAGCCTTTTTCATGAACAGCGCTCGATGAGGGCCTGCCAGTGCCGATGGTGCTCGCCGTTTGCCTGGCGCAAGGCGGGCAGAGGGGCGTCGGGATTTTCCAGCGAGAGCCAGCGCTCTCGGTAAGCGTTGATCGCTTCGGGAGGGGGGAGGTGGCCCTCGAGCAGTCGGTCGATCTCTGTCAGCCAGCGGGTGGCCAGCGCTTCGAGTCGTTCCAGCCAATCGAAGGCCTGCATGGCGGTCAGGCGTTGGTGCAGTTCGTCGGGGGCTGCGGAGAGCTTCCTGCAGGTGTCATCGGCGGCAAGGCTGTTGGCCAATAGCCCCGTTGCTTCGTCCAGCCGCTGCTCGGCGAGCAGCAGGGCGCGTAGCAGTTCGGCCGTCAACGGGCGGCTGCGCAACGCCTTGAGATGGCTCTCCAGCGTGGCCGACTCATGACTCCATTCCGGATTGAACTGGTTGAGCGTGGCTTCGCGCAGCCAGGCCAAGGCCTCAAGCTGGGCCTCGATGCCACGGGTTTCGCTGGGCGCCAGAGGCGAGCTTGCACGGGAGAAGCTACGTACCCACTCCTCGGAATCGAACAGACTGTTCCAACTGACTCGCGGTAACTGCTCGGTTTTGGTGTGCGTAAGCTGTTCGAGTCGCTCGCGGTTGGCCTCGGTGAGAGCCTGCGGCACTTCGCTGTGCCAGCAGGCATGGAGGCGGCGCCAGAGTTCGAGTTCATAGATCCATTGCTGGCTTGGGGGGGCTACGCGCCCGAGCTGGTTATTTCGGGCGGCGACCAGCGAAGTGATACGGCATTCACGCAGGGCATAGACATTGAGTATGCCCTCGCGAGTTTCGGTGATTTCGTAGAGACGTTCATCGCGGTCGGGAAAGGCCCCGATGTTGGGTGGGTCGGCTCTTTGCGGTGCCGGTTGGCCCAAGGCCTCAGCCAGTGCCTGCTGGTAAGCTACCAGCCTGGTCTCGCCTTCGCCGTTGCCATCACAGCCAGTCAGCAGGAGCAACAGCAACAGCGCAAGACATGGCTTGATCTCAAGTCTGAGGGATGTCCAACCTGCCATTCGCGACTCCCTTGGTCTTGCGCCGCAAACGTTCGCCAAGCAGGACTGCTGCCACGGTGAGCCCGGCGATCAGGCCGATCCAGTAGCCATGTACGCCCAGTGGTTCGGACCAGCCGGCTACTCCGCGGGTGCCCAGCCAATGGCCTCCGGCCAGGCCCACCGCCCAGTAGGCGAACAGGGTGATGAGCATGATGATGCGAGTGTCCTTGTAGCCCCTCAGGGCACCTGCCAGGTTGACCTGAAGCGAATCGGATATCTGATAAAGCATTGCCAACAGGATCAGCGACAGGGCCAGGCGCTGGACTGCCGTATCGTGAGTATAGAGAGCCATGACCGGCTCTGCCGTGAACCACAGCAGAGCGCTGTTGAACAGCGCAATCAATACCGAGACCAGCACCCCGTTCCAGGCCACCAAGCGGGCGAGTTCGGCCTTGCCCTTCCCCAGGGTATTGCCAACCCTGACGGTCAGCGCCATGCTCAATGCCAGAGGTAGCATGAACAGGATCGAGGTGTAGTTCAGGGCGACCTGATGCGCCGCCACCGTGACCTCCCCCAGGCTGGCGATGAACAGCGAAATCAAGGTGAACAGCGTTACCTCGACGAAGATCGCCACGCCGATGGGCACCCCCACGTACAGTAGCTCCCCGATCAGGCGCCAGCGCGGCGGCGTGGGTGAATGCCACAGGGTGACGCTGCCGTAAGCACGTGAGCGATGGGTATAGGCAGCCATGGCCAGGCACATCACCCACATGGAGAGCGCGGTGGCGATGCCGCAACCCAGTGCGCCCAGGGCCGGCAATTCCTGCAGCCAGGCCGGCAGCCAGTCTCCGAAAAGCCCCGTGAGCCCATCGCCCCCGTAGATCAGCACGAAGTTGCTGGGGACGTTCACGGCGAGGCCTATCAGGCTGATCCACAGCGAGGGGCGAGTATGGTTCATGCCGTCGGAGAAGGCGCGCAGGGCCTGGAACAGGGCGATCCCCGGCATGCCGAAGGCAACGGCGGAGAGATAGGCGGCCGAGCGGCGGGCGACCTCATGGGGTACGTCCATCAGGCGGAAGATCGGTGTCACCGTCAGCCACAGCAGCACTGCCGCCACCAGGCCGAGAGCCAGAGCCACCCAGAGCGCCTGGTGCACGTTGGGGCGAATGCGCTCGTTGGCGCCGGCCCCAAGCAGGTGGGCAACGATCGGTGTCAGCCCCATCAGCGTGCCGGTCATGAACAGCATCAGCGGCAGCCACAGGCTGGAACCCACGGAGACGGCTGCCAGGTCGGTGGCGCTGACCCGGCCCGTCATCATTATGTCAGTGACGCTCATGCCGGCCTGGGCCAGTTGGGCGCCACAAATCGGCAGGGTGAGACGTATCAGAGGCCGCGTCTCCGTGCGGCTGACTCTCAGCAGGTCGGTGAAAAACGTTGCCAAGGGGGTTGCTCCGTGCGTATCGAGACCCGGCTATGCACCAGGGAAACGGAATATGTTAGCAACATCCGCTGAATTTCGCTGCGTCATCGACTCACTTATACTGGCCGGCCAATCTGCCATGTATGGAGGATCCGTGACCCATCGTCTCGAGGACGTGATCGCCCTGTTCGACGGTCTCTTCCAGCAGCGCTTCGATACTCGCTTGGTGCGCGGTGGCGACGAACCGCTCTATCTGCCCGCCGATGAGGAGAGCCCCTGGCATCGGGTGATCTTTGCGCGGGGCTTCTATGCCAGCGCGCTGCACGAGATCAGTCACTGGTGCATCGCCGGCAAGGCGCGACGGCAGCTTGAGGACTATGGCTACTGGTACCTTCCCGACGGGCGAAACGCCGAACAGCAGCGCCGCTTCGAGCAGGCCGAGGTTTCGCCCCAGGCGCTGGAAATGCTCTTCTCCCGCGCCTGTGGGCTGGGTTTTCATGTCAGCGTCGACAACCTGGGTGGCGAGGAGGTCGACCGCGAGGCCTTCCAGGGGCGTGTCGCAGCCCGGGCGGCCCGCTACGAGCAGGAGGGGATGCCGCCCAGGGCGGAAACCTTCCGTACCGCCCTGACGGCTTTCTATCGGCATGGCCTGACGCTTGAAGAAGCCGTGGCCGCTGGCCTGCGCACGCTCGATCAGGCCTGTCCTTCGGAATCCCATACCTGCCTGCCGAGCTGAAGCAGCGGCTGCAGGGCCGGCATCGACTGGCGTGCCGGGTAGGCCACACCCACGGTCTGGTGGATATCGAGATTTTCAAGCAGCCGGCACTGCACGTCCGGGTTCGCGAGGATCTCCGGCCAGGCCGGCACCAGCGAGGCGCCGACCCCGGCCGCTACCAACCCCAGGGTATATTCAATGGTGCGCAGGCGTGCCCTGACCTGGCAGCGCACGCCGGCATCGCTCAGCGCCGCGGCCAGTTGCTCCATGGCGGTGCAGGGATGGCGCCAGATGAACGGAAGGCCGTCGAGCTCGGCCAGCGCCACCGTGTCCTTGAGACCCAGCGGATGCCCACTAGGCAGTGCGAGACGGTAGCTGTCGTGCCAGATCGGCTGGAAGGCCTCGCCTGACGACAGGTCCTGTGCGCCTATGATGCGTGCGTCGCAGCGCTCCTCCGGGTTGACCAGGGTCAGCGCCAGGTTGTCGCCCTGGCCGATATACTCCTTGAGCAGCGCCGTCATGCGGTTGGCACCCAGCGAGCGCATCAGCCCAAGACGAACCGGTGTCGCGGGAGCCGGGGTGCGAAACAGCCGACCGATGGCGTTGAGGTCCTCACTGACCTGACGCGCCAGAGGATAGAGCCGGTGCCCCTCCTCGGTAGGCGTGATCCCGCGCCGGTGGCGCTCGAACAACGGCGTACCCAGCCGCTCCTCCAACTGCACCAACGAGGTCGAGATCGACGGCTGCGCAACGTGACAGCGTCGGGCAGCGGCACTGATCGAGCCACTCTCGTAGGCGGCAATGAAGTAACGCAGGCTTCGCACATCCATAAGCTATGCCTATATCTGGGGGAGGATATCGATATTATCTCTTTGTCTGTCTGGCGCGCTAGGCTGTAAGGCAACCCACGGCAGCTCTCGGAGTCCAACGTGCTCGAACCCTTACCCCAGGAGCAGCGCTTTTTCGCCGCGCTGCGCAGCGGTGACTGGCCCGCACCGGAACGGGCATGGCAGCTAGACGAGGTCGGTCTAACCCCGGCCGCACTGGCCGAACTGTTCGAAACCCAGCTAATGAGCCGGCATCTCGATCTTCACGCACGCCGCTTGCAGGCGAGGGGCGAGGCCTTCTACACCATCGGCAGCGCCGGCCACGAGGGCAACGCCGCCATCGCGCGCGTCTTTCGTCCTACCGATCCCGCCTTCCTGCACTACCGCGACGCCGCCTTCCTGCTCCAGCGCAGCCGCGGTGTACCGGGACAAACGCCGCTGTGGGACCTGCTATTGAGCTTTGCCGCCTCGGCGGACGACCCCATCTCCGGTGGCCGGCACAAGGTGCTGGGTTCCAAGGCGCTGCACATTCCGCCCCAGACCAGCACCATCGCCTCGCACCTGCCCAAGGCCATGGGGGCGAGCTACAGCCTCGGCCTGTGGCGGCGACTCGGCGGCGGTGGCGAATGGCCTGCCGACAGCGTGGTGGTCTGCAGCTTCGGCGATGCCTCGTTCAACCACTCCACCGCTCAGGGGGCGCTCAACGCTGCCGGCTGGGCGGCCTACCAGGGCGCACCGATGCCGCTGGTGATGGTGTGCGAGGACAATGGCATCGGCATCTCCACGCCCACGCCGGACGGCTGGATCGAGGCCAGCATGCGCTCGCGCCCCGGTTTTCACTACCTCGCCTGCGATGGCCTCGACCTGCTCGATACCTGGCGCGCCGCCTGCGAGGCAGAGCGCCTCGCCCGGTGCTGCAAGCAGCCGGTCTTTTTGCACATGCGCTGCGTAAGGCTATACGGGCATGCCGGTTCGGATGCCCAGCAGGCCTATCTGGCGCCGGCGCGGATCAAGGCCGACGAGGCGCGCGACCCGCTGCTGGTTACGGCCGGGCTGCTGCAGCATCACGGCGTGCTCGATGCCGTGGCCATCGAGCGGCTTTATCGCTCGGTCGCCGAGCGCGTGGCGTACGTCGCCGAGGAGGCGATACGGCGGCCCAAGCTCGAAACGGCCGGACAGGTCATGGCGAGCATCGTGCCGCCGTCCAGGCCGGGCCGTGCACGTCCCTGGCAGGACGAAGTCGACTCGACACCGGCGCCCATGGCCAAGCTGCTCAACCAGGCGCTGACGCGCCTGATGACGCGCTATCCACATTTGGTGATGGCCGGGGAGGACATCGGCCGCAAGGGCGGCGTCTACGGTGTTACCCAGCGCCTGCAGGCCCAGTTCGGGCCGCACCGGGTGATCGACACCTTGCTCGACGAGCAGAGCATTCTCGGGCTGGGCATCGGGATGGGGCAGAACGGCCTGGTACCGATTCTGGAGATCCAGTTCCTTGCCTACCTGCACAACGCCGAGGATCAACTGCGTGGCGAGGCGGCCACGCTCAGCTTCTTCTCCAACGGCCAGTACACCAATCCCATGGTGGTGCGTATCGCCGGGCTCGGTTACCAGAAAGGCTTCGGCGGGCACTTTCACAACGACAACGCTCTTGCCGTGCTGCGTGACATTCCCGGATTGCTGGTGGCCTGCCCATCGAATGCCGCCGACGCTGTGGGCTTGCTGCAAGAGGCCGTGCGGCTGGCCGACGAGGAGCAGCGGGTAGTTGTGGTGATCGAGCCGATCGCGCTCTACCACACCCGCGACCTGCTCGAGGAGGGCGACCAGCAGTGGTGCTTTGCCGACCCGGGGCCGGAACATTGCCTGGCCATGGGCGAGCTTGGCCAGTGGGGGGAGGGACGTGATCTCGCTATCGTCACCTACGGCAACGGTGTTCATCTGTCGCGTCAGGCCGCAGCAAAGCTGGAAGCCGAAGGCGTGGCGCTGCGCATCGTAGATCTGCGCTGGCTGACCGCCATCGACCATGACGCCGTGCATCGCCTGGTCGCTGACTGCGCTCAGGTACTGGTCGTCGACGAGTGCCGGCGCAGTGGCTCGCTGAGCGAAGAGCTGATCACCGCTCTGGTGGAGCGCGGTATGCCCAGTGACAGGCTGCACCGGTTGACCGCCGAGGACAGCTTCATTCCGCTGGGGCGGGCGGCAACCGTTACGTTGCCTTCAGTGGCCGGTATCGTCGAGCAGGCGCGTGGTTTGGTGGGCCGAAAAGAAAAAGGGCACCCGTCATTGGGGAAGACAGCGGCAAGGAGCAGTGAGGCATGAGTGAGACCCGCAACGATTTCCGATCCTCGACGGCTCGCGAACGCCTCCTGATCGTCTGCCCCGGCCGTGGCACCTACAATACCGCCGAGTGGGGTACGCTGAATCGCCTGGCGGGCGGTAGCGACTGGCTGAAACGCTTCGATGCCATGCGCCGCGAGGCCGGCATGCCTACGCTCTCCGAGCTGGATGGCGAGACGGCTTTCCGCCAGAGCCTGCACGGACGAGGCGAACACGCCTCGCCGCTGATCTACGCCTGTGCCTGGGCAGACCTGCTGGCCATCGATCGCGAGCGATATGAGGTGGTGGCGGTGACCGGCAACTCCATGGGCTGGTACATCGCCCTGGCAGCGGCCGGCGCCCTGGGGCCGGACGAGGCGCTCCACCTGATCGGTACCATGGGCTTGCGCATGCAGGAGACCCTGGCTGGCGGGCAGGTCATCTATCCCTGGGTCGACGAGGCGTGGCGGCCCGACTGGGAGCAGCGTCGGGAGCTGCTGGGGCTGATCGAGCGCATTCACGGCCGGGAGGGTACCGAGCTGTACCTTTCGATCGACCTGGGCGGCATGCTGGTCTTCGGTGGCAACGAGGCGGGACTGGCGCGTCTGATCGAGGCGTTGCCGCCGCGCGAGCGCTTTCCGCTGCGGTTGCATCAGCACGCCGCTTTCCATACGCCGCTGCAGGAGGGGGTAAAGCGTGAAGCGCGCCGTGAGCTGGCGAGCCTGCCGCTGCGCGCACCCGAGGTGCCGATGATCGATGGTCGCGGTCATGTCTGGACACCCTGGAGCAGCGATCCCGAGCAGCTATGGGACTACACCCTAGGCGAACAGTTGGTGGCCCCCTACGACTTCACCGCAGCGGTGAGAGTCGGTATACGCGAATTCGCGCCGGATCGCATCGTGATCCCCGGACCTGGCGCGACCTTGGGCGGCGCCACCGCCCAGGCGTTGATTCAGCTCGGCTGGAAGGGGCTGGACGACAAGGCCACCTTCCAGCGGCGTCAGGCCGAGGAGCCGCAGTTGATCTGCATGGGCATTCCCGAGCAGCGTGAGTGGCTGTTGGCATGCCAGGAGTCACGCTTCTCCTAGGCGTTCGTGCAGGCGCAGCATCACCTCGACCTCGTGCTCGGGCCGCAGCGGCTCGAGCCCCATCTCGCCGAACAGCTCGTTGCGCGCACGGCTCCACTCACCTGCTGACAGGCCGGGGTAGAGGGTGTCGGCCGGGGCCAGCTCGACGAAGGGATCGATGCCATAGGTGTCGAAGAGTCGCGCCAGCGCAGCTTCGTCGCCGCTGATGCCGGCGGTAAACAGAGTGGCGTTGAAGTGGTCGCTCTCAAGTTCCCGGATCACGTCCAGGGGGCTTGCGCCGAAGCTGTGCAGCTCCTCCAGACTATAGCCGTTGAGTTCATTGAACTCGTCGTCGAGCCAGTCGTCGTCGGGCTGGATCAAGGTGTGCTTGATGCGACCATCGGACAGTACCCAGGCAATGGCCAAAGGCAGATCGCTGTCGTCGCCGGTCTCAACGGCGATGAATCCGGGTATGTCAGCCATTTCACGACTCCTGTTGGGCACGGCCAATAACCTGAGCATCGCTTGCCTTGGGCAGGCGAAAGAAGCGTCTAGCGGTATCACTGGTGGCGCGGGCCAGCTCGGCCTCGTCGCTGCCTCGCCAGTGAGCAATCTCACGCACGATCCAAGGCAGTAGCGATGGCTCGTTGCGCCTGCCCTTGAGTTTGGCAGGTAAATCGCGTGGTAGCAGGTAGGGGCAGTCGGTTTCCACCATCAGGCGCTCGAGCGGAATGTCCTTCACCAGCTCGCGCAGGTGATGTCCGCGGCGCTCGTCGCAAATCCATCCCGTCAGTCCGATGTGCAGGTCCAGGTCGAGATAGCCGTGGAGGGTATCACGGTCGGCGGTGAAGCAGTGGATCACCGCATCACTGATATCGTCGCGCCAGCTGTGCAGTATCTCGCGCATGCGCTGGCCTGCGTCGCGTTCGTGAATGAACAACGGCTTGCCGCTCTCCACCGCCAGGCCCAACTGGGCCTCGAAGGCCTGCTCCTGGGCGCTGGGCGTGGAGAAGTTACGGTTGAAATCGAGGCCGCACTCGCCCACGGCCACCACTCCGGGGCGATGATGGAGTTCACGCATGGCCGCGGCCAGCGGGGCGTCCCAGCGGCTGGCATCGTGAGGATGTACGCCAGCGGTGGCGTACAAGCCCGGGCAGCGCTGTGCCAGCTCCACGGCCTGTTCGGCATGGGCGCGGTCGGTGCCGGTCACGATCAGGGTCGTGACGTTGGCGGCCCGCGCGCGATGCAGCACGGCCTCGAGGTCGCGGTCGAAGCTGTCATGGGTCAGGTTGGCGCCGATATCCACCAGGGGGGCGGGCGAGCGAAAGCGCAGCGCCTCTGGCAGAAAGTCGTCGAAGTTGGCGTCGGGGTCGACCAAGGGGGCGCTCCTTTGCAGATACACGAGGCATTGTAACCAAAGCCACGGTGAGCCAGCCATGCGTTACACTAGCCGCCTTGATGAATGAAGAGGTGAGCGTGTGACCCTGCTACGTCTGGAAAGCTTGCAACTGGCCTACGGTACCCATGTGCTGCTCGACGGTGCCGATCTGGTGCTGGAGAAGGGGGAGCGCCTGGCGCTGGTCGGGCGCAACGGCACCGGCAAATCGACCCTGCTCAAGCTGGTGGCCGGCGAAATCCTGCCCGACGACGGCAGCATCTGGCGCGCTCCGGGATTGAAGATCGGCGTGCTGGAGCAGGACCTGCCTTCCGCCACGGGCGAGACCATCTTCGACGTGGTGGCCCAGGGCTTGCCACAGGCCGGTGAGCTGCTGGCGGAGTATCATCACCTGGTGCAATCCGCCGAGCCCGACATGAAGCGCATGGCGACCCTGCAGGGACGCCTCGAAGCCATCGATGGCTGGTCATTCGAGCAGCGCATCGATGTCGTGCTGACGCGCCTGGGGCTACCTGCCGATGATCTGATGAGTTCGCTCTCGGGCGGCTGGCGACGGCGCGTGGCGCTGGCCCGGGCGCTGGTCGCCGAGCCCGACCTGCTTCTGCTCGACGAGCCGACCAACCACCTGGATCTCGACACCATCGCCTGGCTGGAGGAACAACTGCTCGACTTCAACGGTGCGGTACTGTTCATCACCCACGACCGTGCCTTTCTGTCGAAGCTTGCAACGGCGATTCTCGAGCTCGATCGGGGCCGTCTGGGGCGCTACCCGGGTGACTACGCCGCGTATCAGCAGCAGAAGGCGCATGAACTGGAGATCGAAGCGCGTGAGAACGCCGAGTTCGACAAGAAACTGGCCCAGGAAGAGGCCTGGATTCGCCAGGGCATCAAGGCACGACGCACCCGTAACGAAGGCCGGGTGCGGGCGCTGGAACAACTGCGCCGCGAGCGTAGCCAGCGGCGCGAGGTGCAGGGGCGGGCGAGCTTCGGCGTGGACAGGGGGGAGCGCAGCGGCAAGCGCGTGGTCGAACTCGTTGGCGTGACCCACCGCTTCGGCGATGAGACCATCATTCGCGACCTCGACCTCGAGATCCAGCGCGGCGACCGTATCGGCCTGATCGGGCGCAACGGTGCCGGCAAGACCACGCTACTCAAGATCCTGCTCGGCGAACTCGAGCCCAGCGAGGGCACGGTAAGGCTGGGCACCAATATCAAGGTGGCCTACTTCGACCAGCTACGGGCTGGCCTCGAGCCGGAGAAGAGCGTCTACGACAACGTTGCCCAGGGCAGCGACAGGGTCACCGTGGGCGGCAAGGACAAGCACGTCATCAGCTACCTGCAGGACTTCCTGTTCACCCCCGAGCGGGCGCGGCAGCCGGTCAAGGCGCTCTCCGGCGGTGAGTCCAATCGCCTGCTGCTGGCGCGGCTGTTCACCCAGCCGGCCAACGTGCTGGTGCTCGACGAGCCGACCAACGACCTCGACGTCGAGACGCTGGAGTTGCTCGAGGAACTGCTGCTCGACTTCGACGGGACCCTGCTGCTGGTCTCCCACGACCGTGCCTTCATGGACAACGTGGTGACCGGCGTGTTGGCCTTCGAGGGCAACGGTGTAGTTCGCGAATACGTGGGTGGCTACAGCGACTGGGTACGGCAGGGGGGCACCTTGCCGCCGGCACCATGGGAAGGAGCCGCCCGCCAGCAGGTGGAGCCCACCGCCAAGCCTGAAGCACCGGTCAAGTTAGCGTCATCGGTAGCGTCGACGGCGAAAAAGCCCGCCAAGCTCTCCTACAAGCTGCAACGTGAGCTCGATGCGCTACCGGCCGTAATCGAAAGGCTGGAAGTCGAGGTGGCTGAGTTCGAGGCTAGGGTCGGCGATCCCGCCTTCTACCAGCAGGAAGCGGGAGTGGTGTCCGAGACATTGCAGGCCATGGGCGACAAGCAGGCGGAACTCGACGCCGCCATGGAGCGGTGGATGGAGTTGGAGGCTCTTGCTTCCGGGGAGTGATCGAGCAGATCGAGGCATTGCTAGGAGTCGTTGCGCTTCCCACGTCCCTGTGGGTTCGAGCGCAACTGGCGCTCAGTGATTCCTTTACTCGGCGCTTTCACCCTTCTTGCCCACCCGCACGGCCAGCACGTCGCACTGGGCGCCGTGCAGCACGCCGGTGGAAGTGGAGCCGAGCAGCAGGGCGAAGCCGTGCCGGCCATGGGAGCCGACTACGATCAGGTCGACGCCATTCTCTGCGGCGAAGCGATGGATCTCGGTGTCGGGCATGCCCACCAGCACGTGCTGGTTCTCCTTGGCCACGTGAGAGTCGGCAATCTCGGCAAGGCGCTGCTTGGCATGCTCGTCCAACTGGTCCTGGATGCTGGTGAGGTCCATGGGGATATCGCCGCCATAGGCGAAGCCCAGCGGCTCCAGTGTATGCATGATCGACAGCTTGGCCTGATTGCGTTCGGCGATCTGCAAGGCGCGTTCGAGCACCTTGTGGGAGTCCTTGGTCAGGTCGACGGCGACCAGGATATGACGGTATTCATTGCTCATGGCAGGGCTCCTGCTTAGCGGCACGATATGATCAATATGCCTTCACTCTAGGACGGCTGATGAATCAAGACAACGACTTGCGTCAAGAATCAGGAGAAACCGGATGGTCTGGCTAGTCATTCTTGCGGCGTTGCTGCTGATGATTTCACCGGTGATGTGGCTCAAGCCCAGCCCTCGGCAACGACGCATCGTGCCGCTGCGCAATGCGGCGGCAAAGGCGGGGGTCAAGGTGCTACTGGAGAAGCCTCCACTGCATGGGGCCAGCACCGCCATGCCGGGCTATCGTTGGACCTATCCGAACGATGCTCCCGGACCTCGTTTCCTGCTGGTGCGTGCCAGCGAGGCCAGCGACGTGCTCAAGCCCAGCGTGGCCGACTGGCGTTGGCGGATCGAGCCTCTCCGGCCTTTGCCAGAGCTTGCCAACGAGCCGCTCGAGGCTTTGCTGACACGCCTGCCCCAGGATGCACTGGTCCTCGAGTCCAACGAGTTCGCCATCACCCTGTGGTGGTGGGAGTCGCAGACGGCAGAGCGCTTCCTCACCTACGCCGAGGACTTTCGGCGGCTGCGTGACGCCCTGGCCGGCCATGCCGATCATCGCGGGGCCAAACCCGCCTTCGGCGAAGGTGCAGCACGCGACTGACGCTCAGCCATCGCTTTCCTTGGCCTGGATCGCCAGACCATTGTTTTCGATGTGCTCCAGCAGGGCGTCGAGCTGATGGATATCCGCGTCGCTGAGCCCTGCCAGCATCTCACGCCTTGCCTGGGTCACTACCTCATCGATCTGCTCGAGCAGCGGATCCGCCGCTGCGGTCAGGAAAACTCGCTTGGTACGCCGATCCTGCTCGCAGGGGCAGCGTTCGATCAGCCCCTGTTCCGAGAGCTGGTCGAGCGTGCGTACCAGGGAAGGTGCCTCCACGCCGATCGCCCGTGCCAGGTCGCACTGGGGCTGTCCATCGCCGAGCCGCCAGAGGTGATACAGCGTGATCCAGCGTGTCTGCGTCAAGCCTAGCGGAGCGAGGCGCCGATCGATGATGGCACGCCACAGGCGAGGCAGGCGGGACAGTCGGAAGCCGATGTTCTGATGCATGGGACTCCGCTTACATCGTTGAATTTGTCGAATTGTCCGGACCCCTTGCGTGTAATGCAACTTGTCTCGTCACGTAACGACTATCGATGCTTCGATTATCGCGCTAATCGATAGGTTCCCCTTCCTCTTGAAACGCGTGTGGCCAGCCCGATAAGCCCCGACAGACGCTGTCGAACGGACTAGGCTGTCAGCCAGTTACCTACTTTTGGATGGTTTCGTCCTGCGTCGGGTATCCGTTGCCGACAAAGCGTTACCTGGGACTTGACGCGCCGCCCGGAGTGCACCAAGCTTTCCGGAATCAAACGGCCGTATGAAATCTGGCACTCCTCCAACGCCAACCTCTGTGTGGAGATTCGTGGATGATCTATCAAGGCAACGCCATCACGGTGGCACGCGGTACCAGGAACGGGGGCGACGACATCGCCATGCTCACCTTCGACCTGAAGGGTGAATCCATCAACAAGCTGTCCAGTGCCGTGGTCGCCGAGCTCGACGATGCCGTCCAGGCGATTCGCGCCGTGAACGGTCTCAAGGGCCTCGTCATCGGCAGCGCCAAGGATGTTTTCATCGTCGGCGCTGACATCACCGAATTCCATGGTCTCTTCGAGAAGGGCGAAGAGTACCTGGTCGAGATGAATCTCAAGGTTCACGAGATCTTCAACGCCATCGAGGACCTGCCGTTCCCTACGGTGACGGCGATCAACGGCCTGGCGCTGGGCGGTGGCTGTGAAGTGACGCTGACCACTGACTTCCGTGTCATGGGTGAGAAGGCCAAGATCGGCCTGCCCGAGACCAAGCTCGGTATCCTGCCCGGTTGGGGCGGCTGCGTGCGCCTGCCGCGCCTGATCGGTGCCGACAACGCCGTGGAGTGGATTGCCGGCGGCAGCGAGAACCGCGCCGATGCCGCACTCAAGGTGGGGGCCGTGGATGCCGTGGTACCGAACGATCAGCTCGAAGCGGCGGCACTCGATATCCTGGCGCGCGCCAATGCAGGCGAACTCGATTACCTGGCGCGCCGCGCCGAGAAGACCAGCCCGCTCAAGCTCAACGCAATCGAGCAGATGATGGCCTTCGAGACTGCCAAGGGTTACGTGGCCGGCAAGGCAGGGCCACACTACCCGGCGCCGATCGAGGCGATCAAGGTGATCCAGAAAGGCGCCGGCGAGGAGCGCGCACGCGCCCAGGCCATCGAGGCCAAGGCCTTCGCCAAGCTGGCGCTGACCGACGTCTGCTACAACCTGGTGGGGCTATTCCTCAACGATCAGGTGGTCAAGAAGAAGGCTGGAAAGTACGAGAAACAGGCCAAGGCGGTGAAGCAGACCGCCGTGCTGGGGGCCGGCATCATGGGCGGCGGCATCGCCTACCAGAGTGCTTCCAAGGGCACGCCGATCCTGATGAAGGATATCAAGGAGGAGGCCATCGAACTGGGCCTCAAGGAGTCGCGCAAGCTGTTCGCCAAGCAGGTGGAGCGCGGCAAGCTCACCACCGAGCAGATGGCAGAGAAGCTGACCCATATTCGGCCGACGCTCTCCTACGGCGACTTCGGCCACGTCGACCTGGTGGTCGAGGCGGTGGTCGAGAACCCCAAGGTCAAGGATGCGGTGCTGACCGAAGTGGAAGGCCAGGTGGGCCAGGATACCATCCTCACCTCCAACACCTCGACCATCTCGATCACGCGCCTGGCGCAGAACCTCAAGCGCCCGGAGAATTTCTGCGGCATGCACTTCTTCAACCCGGTGCATCGCATGCCGCTGGTCGAGGTCATCCGCGGCGAGAAGACCGGCGACGCCGCCGTGGCGGCTACCGTGGCCTACGCTCGCGCCATGGGCAAGACACCCATCGTGGTCAACGACTGCCCCGGTTTCCTGGTCAACCGCGTGCTGTTCCCTTATTTCGGCGGCTTCAGTCTGCTGGTCGAGCAAGGGGCCGACTTCCAGCGTGTCGACAAGGTGATGGAGAAGTTCGGCTGGCCCATGGGGCCCGCCTACCTGCTCGATGTGGTGGGCATGGATACCGCCGTGCACGCCAACGAAGTGATGGCCGAGGGCTTTCCCGACCGCATGGCACGTGACGGCAAGACTGCCATCCAGGTCATGTACGAGAACGAACGTCTGGGCCAGAAGAACGACAAGGGCTTCTATGCCTACGAGGAGGACAAGAAGGGCAAGCCGAAGAAGGTCAGCGACACCAACGCCTATGAGCTGGTCAAGCAGGTCGTCAAGCAGGAGAAGGAATTCTCCGACGAGGACATCGTCGCACGCATGATGGTACCGCTGTGCCTCGAGACGGTGCGCTGCCTGGAAGACGGCATCGTCGACACCCCGGCCGAGGCCGACATGGCGCTGATCTACGGTATCGGCTTCCCGCCATTCCGTGGTGGTGCGCTGCGCTATATCGATGCCATGGGCGTGGCCGAGTTCGTCGAGCTGGCCGATGGTCTGGCCGAGGAGCTGGGGCCGCTTTACGCGCCCACCGACAAGCTGCGTCAGATGGCCCAGTCCGGCGAGCGTTTCTATTCCACCCAGGCCCAGCGCTGAATCCACCACGAGAAGGAGGTGAGTTGATATGAGTTTGAATCCGAGAGACATCGTGGTGGTCGACGGCGTGCGTACCGCCATGGCCAAGGCCAAGAACGGTGCTTTCCGCAACGTGCGGGCGGAGAACCTTTCCGCTGCGGTGATGCAGGCACTGTTCGAACGCAATGCGGGCCTCGACCCGGCCGAAGTCGACGATGTGATCTGGGGCTGCGTCAACCAGACCCTCGAACAGGCGATGAACATTGCGCGCAACGCGGCGATCATGACCGGCATACCGCGTACGGTGCCGGCCCAGACGGTCAACCGCCTGTGTGGTTCCTCGATGACGGCGCTGCACATCGCCGCGGCCAACATCAAGGCCGGCATGGGCGATTTCTATGTCATTGGTGGCGTCGAGCACATGGAGCATGTGCCCATGGCTCACGGGGTCGACGTCAATCCGGCGGCCAGCAAATACGCCGCCAAGGCCGCCATGATGATGGGTCTGACTGCCGAACTGCTGGGCAAGATGCACGGTGTTACCCGTGAGGAGCAGGACAAATTCGGCGTGCGTTCACACCAGCGTGCCCAGGCAGCGCTGGATGGCGGTCGCTTCGACAACGAAATCGTCGGCGTCGAGGGGCACGACGCCAACGGTTTCCGGGTTCGGGTCGACCGTGACGAGGTGATCCGCGCCGATGCCAGCCTCGAGGACATGGCCAAGCTCAAGCCGGTGTTCGACCCGCGTGGTGGCACGGTATCGGCCGGTACCTCCTCGGCGCTTTCGGTGGGCGCCTCGGCCATGGCGATAATGAGCTACGAGCGTGCCCAGGCGCTGGGGCTCGAGCCCATCGCCAGGGTCCTCTCCACCGGTGTGGCGGGCTGCGATGCGTCGATCATGGGCTATGGCCCGGTGCCGGCCTCCAAGAAGGCGCTCAAGACAGCGGGGCTGTCGTCAGAGGACATCCAGACCGTCGAGCTCAACGAAGCCTTCGCCGCCCAGGCGATCCCGGTACTCAAGGACCTCGGTTTCCTGGATGCCATGGATGAGAAGGTCAACCTCAACGGTGGCGCCATTGCCCTAGGGCATCCGCTGGGCTGCTCAGGGTCGCGTATCTGCACCACGCTGCTCAACGTGATGCAGCAGCAGGACACCACCCTGGGGCTCGCCACCATGTGCATTGGCATGGGGCAGGGCGTGGCGACGGTGTTCGAGCGCTTGAAATAAGCCTGAAGCAGGCGTCTGCCTGGCCAGCGGCCTCGCCTTTTCAGGCGGGGCCGTTTTTGTTTGATGCGTTGACGCCCGGAATGTCGAACAATAAGATGCATATGTTTTGCATCTTATTAAATCCACTGCGAGGAGTGTCTCACATGGGACTCAAGAACCTGTTCAAGAGAGACAAGGCGGAAGACAAGCAAGCCGTTCAGGCATTCGAGCCAGGAGCGTCGACGACAGCGGCTGCGGACGCCAGCCCAGGCGAGCCTGCCAGTGCCGAGGCTGCAAAGAAGAAAAGACACGGGGAGCCAGGTGTATGCTGCGGGTCGTGCAGCCACTGATTCGCCTGCGAGCGGTAAGCAACGGTCATGACCATTCGGACATGACCGTTTTTAGAGGAATACCGGATCGTCTCGGCGGTGGGCTGATGTACTACAGCACTCCCGCTTCGAGCCCTGCAGCCAGAAAGAGGCCTAGCTCTTCTACCTGCTCGATGAATTCCTCTTGCCATTCGCCACGCAGAATCAGCGGCTCCTGCACCCAGCGCCAGCGTAGCCCGGTGACGATGCCTTCGACTGCCCGTCGCGTGCCGGTACCGTCGTGACCGGCGCGCACGTAGAGCGCACAGGGCAGGCCCTGTTTCTCCTCCAGTACGGGATAGTAGCTGCGGTCGAAGAAATCCTTCAGTGCACCGCTCATGTAGCCGAGATTCTCGGTGGTTCCCAGCAAAATGGCATCGCAGCTGCGAATGTCCTCGGGGGCGGCGTCGAAAGGGGCCTTGACCACTACCTCGACAGCGTCGATATCGGGATGACGGGCGCCGCGCACGGCGGCATCGCGCAGTCTGCGGGTATTGGGAGAGGGCGCATGGGCCACGATCAGCAGTCGCTTCATGTTTGACAGTCTAACGGCTTTTTCCGACGCTGTTTCGGCACCTTCCCGTTTTCATCAGAACAGGAGGCTCTACGCATGGCCTTTGCACTTTCGAACATGCAGTTGGAAAGCCCTGCCTTCAAGGCGCATGGGGCTATCCCCACCGTACATACGGGTGAGGGCGATGACACCTCGCCGGCACTGAGCTGGAGCGGTGCCCCCGAGGGTGCCAAGGGCTATGCGGTCATCTGCCATGACCCCGATGCCCCCCTCGTCCAGCACGGCAGCTATGGCTTCGTCCACTGGCTACTCTACAACCTGCCGGGTTCCACCACGTCGCTGGTCGAAGGCACGAGCGACGGCACGAGCGGCAAGAACGACTTCGGCAAGCGTGGCTATGCCGGCCCCATGCCGCCGGAAGGTCATGGTGTACACCACTACTACTTCTGGGTGCTGGCGCTCGACAAGCCGACCGATCTGCCCGAAGGACTCGGCCTGGACGAATTGCTCAAGCAGCTCGAGCCTCACCTGCTCGGTATGAACCGTCTGATCGGCACCTATCAGCGCGGCTGACTGTGCGCTAGCGTTCATGGCAGTCAGGGAGGATTGCAATGTTCGAGTGGCTTTTTCGGCACGGGGACGATGTCTCCGTGCTGACCGATATCGGCACGCTGATCGTATGGGTGGTTTATGCCGCGGTACCGTGCGCCCCCCGGCATCGGCGCAGGTTATGCCGGGAGATTCAGCAATTGAACGGTAACAATAATCCGTCGTCGTTGCACTAGCCGAAGTCCGAGTTTCTGCACTGGCAGACCTGCTTTTCCCCACGGTGATTACGGTTACTTTTCTTGGCGCAATAAGCCGATACAAAGTCGCTTTGCATGCGAACGTTTCCAGGTCTAGGTTGAAGGACCACCAATCGGATGATTGGCGTTTCGCTTAGATCAAGGAGGAGCATGCGATGAAAAAGGATGTACAGGATCTGTTCCCTACGCGATTGGAGCGCAAGCTTGGCATGTTCGAGCGTATCGACCCGGTAGTTTTTACCGAAGGGGCAAAGCGCCGCGATGGGCCGCTGAGCGAGGAGCAGGTAAGTGAATATGAGGAGAAGGGTTTTCTATCGTTCGAAGGATTCTTTGATCGCGAGGAGATGGAAGCCTTTATTCAGGAGCTGCGCGACTACGAAGAGGACGATGATCTCAAGCTTTCCGAAGGTACCATCCTCGAGCCTGGGCGCGAGGAGATTCGTTCGATCTTCGGCATCCATGAAATTTCCGAGCGCTTCAGCCGTCTCACGCGCGATCCGCGGCTACTGGCCATGGTCGAACAGCTGCTCGGCAAGGATGTGTATATCCACCAGTCGCGCATTAACTACAAGCCTGGCTTCAAGGGCAAGGGTTTCGACTGGCATTCCGATTTCGAGACCTGGCACAGCGAGGATGGCATGCCGCGCATGCGCTCGCTGAGCTGCTCCATCGTGCTGACCGATAACGGTGAGTTCAATGGACCCCTGATGCTGATCCCTGGCTCGCACAAGCAATTCGTCCCCTGTGTGGGGCGTACGCCGACGGACAACTACAAGGAATCGCTCAAGAGCCAGGACGTAGGCGTGCCCGACAATGCCAGCCTGCGTGAATTGATGCTCAATGGTGATATCGAGGCGCCAAAAGGGCCAGCAGGCACCTTGGTGATGTTCGAATGCAATACCATGCATGGCTCCAACATCAACATGTCCTGCTGGCCGCGCAGCAATCTCTTTTTCGTCTACAACAGCGTCGACAATGGCCTGATGAACCCCTTCTGCGGCAACCGACCACGCCCCGAGTTTCTGGCCAACCGCACGGATTGGCACCCGCTGGAGCCAGTTGGCTGAGGGGTAAGCCCGTTTTGGCGGCTGCTCTGCCAACACCGCCTCAAGGTATGCCTGGGTGGTGTCAGTGCTCGGGAGCCCGGGCACTGACACCTCAGCGGTGTGCCTTTACGCGCAAACGAACGTAGTCGGCCGTCCAATTGTCGTGGCTGTCGCGCAGGCTAGGTGCCAATAGCGCCAAGGCGTCGTCCAGCACCGCCTCGCAGACTTCTTCATCGAGGCCATGCAGGAAGGGGTTGGCAAAGGTGGCAAGCCAGCCGGCCATCCCCGTGGTCAAGCGGGTGGGGCGCGGGATCAGTTCGATGGATTCAACCGTGAACCCTGCCGTTTCCAGGCACTCCCGATACTCCTCGGGCGTGGGGAAGAACCATGGGAAGCGGGCCTTGCCACTGATACCACGCGCCTGGAGTGCCGCCAGCATGGCAGTGCAGATCGCCGCAACATTACCGTGACCGCCGAATTCGGCCACGAAACGCCCGCCGGGCTTCAGGGAACGATGAATGCTGGCCACCACGGCCTGGTGATTGAGCATCCAGTGCAGGGCGGCATTGCTGAACACCGCATCGAACTCGTGCTCGAAGGGCAGGTTGTGAGCATCCAGAACGCGGGCGTCGAGCCCTCGCGCCCGGGCAGCCTCGACCATGTCGACGGCGGCATCCACGCCGACGATGGTGGCGCCGGATTTCGCCAGTACTTCGGTCAGAGTGCCGTCGCCGCAGCCCAGGTCGAGGATGCGCTCACCGGGTCGAGGGTTGAGCAGCCTGGCTACGGTATTGCCCAGTTCGGCGACGAAGTCGGCGTTATGGGCATAGGCGGCGGCATTCCAGTGCTGGCCCGGGGCATTATGGGGGGAGTCGGTCATAGCGGTGCTCCAGGGGCAGGTGTGTCGCTTCACGTCTCGTTCATATCAGAATACCCCAATCCGAGTCCTGCCACCGCCTGTTGAGCGTCAACGTGAAAGGAACCGTTCATACGCCAGGTGGCACTTCCCCGCGGGCTGCCAGCTCCTGGGGTAGAAGGGCGGCATGGATCATGGTGTGAACCGGCGTTGCCACGTTGACCGCGCGGCCCAGGCGCACCACGGCGCCGTTCTGAGATTCCAGCTCGGAGGGTTCGCCGGCCATGATGTTGCGCTGCATGGAGGACGTGCTCTCGGCCGGCATGGCATCGATGAACTGCATGGCACGGGCAACGGCATCGGGCGGAAAGGCGACGCCATGGCCGCGGGCGACCTGGTCGATCTCCTCGAGCATGGCCTGGATCAAGGCCCGGGTCTCGGGCAATTGACGTGTGATCCCGATGGGAGCCCGGCTAATGCTGCCAATGCCGCTCATGGCGCAGATGAACATGAACTTGCTCCACTGGGCGACGCGAATGTCATCGGGGATCTCGGCACTAACCCCATTCGCCTTGTCGAAAACGGCCTTGAGCTGCGCCGTACGTGCACTGCTGTGGTTGTCACGCTCGCCGAATCGAACGAACGGATCCACGCCGGCATGGCGGATCTCTCCCGGCGCTTCACGCCAAGCGAGAATGCCGCACAGGCCGTCCAGCACCGGCGCTTCGCCTAGCACCTCGGCCAGGATATCGGCGGCCTCGACGCCGTTCTCCAGAGGCAGTACCAGGGTGTCGGACCCGACCAGCGGACGGATCGATTCGGCCGCCTCGCGTACCTGCCACGCTTTCACGGCCACGATCACGCAATCCACTTCGCCTACACTGGCGGGGTCGTCCGTGGCCTTGACCCTGTCCAGCACGACATCGCCCTTGATGCTGTGTACGCGCAGCCCCTGGCGTTGCATGGCAGCCAGGTGCTCGCCACGGGCAATGAAGGTGACGTCTTCTCCGGCTTCGGCCAGACGGGAACCAAAGTAACCGCCGACACCGCCGCTGCCCATGATGGCGAACTTCATATAGCCTCCTATCATTCAGCGTCCTTTCTTCGGAGCATAGTGGCAAAGTGGCCATCTGTACTGCTCTGCTGCATTCCACTTCCGCTTCGGGGCGACATCGCGATGGGCCAAGCTTGTCCTGGGTCAAGGCAGCTGGCCAACGTGCTGCCCAAGTCGCGGCAAATGGGGCAGACTCACAGCATTACCCTGTCAAGACGATCCGACCCATGAGCCGTACTCGATCCTCTCCCGCGGCCAGTGACGAAGCCACCGAAGAAGTGGGGCTGCCTCTCGCGCTTTGCCGCGTGGCGATCGATACTTACCGAGAAAACGTCGCCTACCTTAACCGTGACTGCGATCTGTATCGGGCCGAAGGTTTCCAGGCGCTGTCGAAGGTCGAGGTTCGTACCAATGGTCAGCGTATCCTGGCGACCCTGAACGTGGTCGACGATGTGGCCATCGTCGGCCACACCCAACTGGGCCTTTCCGAAGATGCCTTTGCCTTGCTGGGGGTGGAAGAGGGGCATCCTGTGAGCGTGTCACAGGCGGAACTGCCCGTATCCATTCCCGCCCTTCGACGCAAGATTGCGGGTGAGCGTCTATCGCGTCGGGACTTCCGCGAGATCGTGCAGGATATCGCCGAGTTGCGCTATTCGAAGATCGAATTGACCGCCTTCGTGGTGGCCTGCGAGCTGGGCGAACTCGATCGCGAGGAGGTCTTCTACTTGAGCGATGCCATGGGGCGGGTGGGGCGTCGGCTCGACTGGCACGAGCATCCGGTGGTCGACAAGCACTGTATCGGCGGCATTCCCGGCAATCGCACTTCCATGTTGGTGGTCCCCATCGTGGCGGCCCACGGCCTGCTTTGTCCCAAGACTTCGTCGCGAGCGATCACTTCCCCTTCGGGAACCGCCGATACCATGGAGGTACTGGCCAAGGTGGAAGTGCCCTTCGAGGAGTTGGGTGAGTTGGTACGTACTCACCGTGGATGCGTGGCCTGGGGCGGCACCAGCAAGCTTTCCCCGGCCGATGATGTGCTGATAGCGGTGGAGCGTCCGCTCTCGATCGACTCGCCGGGACAGATGGTGGCTTCCATCCTGTCCAAGAAGGTGGCGGCCGGTTCGACGCACCTGTTGCTCGACATTCCCGTTGGACCCCACGCCAAGGTTAGATCCATGCCGGAAGCGCGCCGGTTGCGCAAGCTGTTCGAGTTCGTGGCCGGTCGTATGGGCTTGGTGCTGGATGTGGTGATCACCGACGGCAGCCAACCTATCGGTCGCGGTATCGGTCCCGTGCTGGAGGCGCGTGACGTGATGCGAGTACTTACCAACCACCCTGATGCGCCCATGGACCTGCGCCAGAAGTCGCTGCGCTTGGCGGGGCGAATGCTCGAGTTCGACCCTGACATTCGTGGCGGCGATGGCTTCAGCATCGCTCGCGACATACTCGACTCCGGTCGTGCCCTGGAAAAGATGCAGGCGATCATCCGCGCCCAGGGTGAGAAGCCCTTCGATCTCGATAACCCCGAGCTGGCGCCACACCAGTTCGAGGTGCTGGCGCCCCAGGAGGGTGTTGTCATCGCTATCGACAACTTGCGGCTGGCGCAGATCGCGCGCCTGGCCGGTGCGCCCAAGGCCAAGGGGGCCGGCATCGACCTGCTCACCCAGATAGGCGACCGGGTCGAGCAGGGTCAGCCGCTTTACCGGGTCCATGCCGCTTTTCGTAGTGAGCGTGGTTTTGCCTACCAGTGCAGCGAGCGAGACGGCGGCTATAGTATCGGTCAGCATGACCAGATCACTCGTTTGAACGTGGAGTTCTGATGCACGCCGCCCTGCTCTATTTCGACGAGGAATCCTTTCCTGCGAGACGCCTGGCCTCGGCAGCCGCCATCGAGGCGCATCGAATCGCATGCCACCGTTTTCCCGATGAGGAACTGTGTCTACGCCTGCCAGACATGGCGTTGCCCGACTGTCTGGTGATCTATCGCAGCCTGGACCGTCCTAACGACAAGCTGGTCGAGCTGATGCTGCTGTCTCGTCACGCGCGCGAGCAGGGCGTCGGGCGCCTGGTGCTGGTGGCTCCTTACCTGGCCTACATGCGCCAGGACATCGCCTTCAACCCCGGAGAGCTGGTCAGCCAGCGGCTGGTTGGCGGCTTTCTTGCCGAGCTGTTCGACGCGGTGATTACAGTCGATCCTCACCTGCATCGCATCGAGCGCCTCGAGCAAGCGGTGCCCTTACGTCATGCCGTTACGCTTTCCGCAGCTCCGAGGCTGGCAGAGGAGATCGTCACGAGACGCGGCGATGCCTTGCTTTTGGGGCCTGATTCGGAGTCGCAGCAGTGGGTTGAGAGTGCGGCCCGAATAGCGGGGCTAGAGTACGGCACGTGTATCAAGAAGCGTCACGGGGATCGCGACGTGGAGATTGCGTTGCCCGACCTTGTCATTGCCGGCCGGCGGGTGGTGCTACTGGACGATGTCGCCAGCTCCGGCCGCACCCTGGCCCAGGCCGCTGAGCGAGTGCTGGCCGCCGGGGCGGCCAGCGTGGACGTGGCGGTGACCCACGCGCTGTTTGTCGGCGATGCCCTTGGTGTCATTCGCCAAGCCGGGGTGGGAGAGGTGTGGAGTACCGACACCATCGGCCATGAGAGCAATACCGTGTTCATGGCGTCGGTGTTGGCCGAGGCGCTGGTCGGGGTCATGGCTGAACGCTGACGCTGCAGCCCAGTGTGAAATCCGTGCGGGAGGGAAGGGCCAAGGCCAACGCTCCGCCCCGCTCCAGTCGTTCGACTTGCTGTGGATGCCAGGCGATGAAGCTGACCAGTGTGCCTCCCAGCAACTCTCGCCGCGGCATCGCACCGACCTCACGGATGGCCTCGCGACTGATGCGGGCGGGTGTGCCGGGGGGAAACACTCCCACGAGGGGCTGGGGCGCCTCGAAGCTGAGGGCTGCCTGGCGAGCGGGCAGCAGGGTGAGTGACAGGCCCAACAGCAGGGCCAGCCCGACGAAGCCGAGGGCAAAGGCGTGGCGGTTCAGGGCCTGTGTCGTCATGGGTCAGCCCTCTGCTCCCACAATAGTAGCCGGTCGGGGGGCAGGCAGTTCACGAATTGGCAGATGCACCAGACCGGCTGCCACCCCAAGCGCAGCGGTGAGCCACCAGACGAGTTCGTAGCTGGCTGTCATTTCGAACAGCCTCCCTCCCAGCCAGACGCCGAAGAAAGAGCCGACCTGGTGACTCAGGAAGATCAAGCCGAACAGGGTGGCCATGAAGCGCGTGCCGAACATCAAGGCAACCAGGCCGGACGTCAGCGGGACGGTCGATAGCCACAGCAGGCCCATGGCGGTGGCGAACAGCATCACGCTGGTGGACGAGATGGGGAAAGTCACGAACAGGACGATGGCCAGAGCCCGAGCGAAGTAGATGAAGGAGAGCAGCCCGCGCTGGCTGAACCTGGCACTCATCATGCCCGCAGTATAAGCCCCCAGCACGTTGGCCAGGCCGATGGCGCCGATGGCCCAGCCAGCGATCGTCGCATCGACACCTTGATCATTGAGATAGGGCGGCAGGTGCACGGTGATGAAGGCGAGTTGGAAACCGCAGACCGAGAAGCCGAGCAGAAGATAGACATAGCTGGGATGGCGCAGTGCCAGGCGCAGCGTCTGGCTGAGTGTCAGCTCGGGCCCCTGATCGGCAGGAGCCGCTTGCGGTGTGCCGCGTACGCCGAACGCCAGGCCCACGACCAGCGCGACCCCGCCTGCAAGCAGCAGCGCGGCCGTTTGCCAGCCGTACCCGGCGATGAAGGCCTGACCCAGCGGAGCGAACAGGAACTGGCCGAGCGACCCAGCCGCCGTGCCCATACCCAGTGCCCAGCCCCGGTGCGTGGCTGGCACCAGCTTACCCAGCGCGCCCAATACGGTAACGAAGGAGGCGCCGCCCATGCCGAGCCCCACCAGCACGCCGGCGCTTAGCGTCAGGGTCAGCGGCGAGGTACTGATCGCCATCAAGGCCAACCCCGCCGCATAGCAGGTAGCTCCCGTCACCAGTACCCGCACGGGGCCATAGCGGTCCACAAGGGCACCGGCAAAGGGTTGGGTCAGCCCCCACATGAGGTTCTGCAGGGCGATGGCAAAGGCGAAGGTTTCTCGCGTCCAGCCATGGGTGGCGACCACGGGGTCGGTAAACAGGCCGAAGATCGAGCGGACGCCGAAGGTGATCAGCGAAATCGTGCAGGCGCACCCGATCAGCACCAGTAGCGGGGGTGTCGTGCGTGGTGAAGAGGGCGTGATGGTGGAAGCGGTCATGGCTGGGTTCTCCCGTGGACGTGCCGAAGGCATGACCGCATTCCAGCCCAGTCGAGCGGGTGGCTCAAACGAAACATTTTCGCCCCGGGTTGAACGTTTTTTGTCGCCCTACGGCGTGGCCACCTGCCGTGTCAGCCAATCGCGAAACAAGGCGATCATCGGCTCCTCCCGGCGCCGTTGCGGCACCACGAGCCAATAGCCAGTATCGATGGCCACGGTTTCCTGCCAGGGCAGGACGAGCCGGCCGCGTTCGAGTTCGGCGTCGACCAGTGGACGCCGACCCATGGCGACGCCAAAGCCGCTGGCAGCGGCTTCGTAGGCCAGCTGCAGCGTATCGACGATGAAGGCCTTGGCAGGCGAAGGCCGGGGATGGCCGGTGGCCTCGCACCAGCGCGGCCAATCCTCCTTGACCGAGCGCATTTGGATAGGGCAAAGATCATGCGGATCGGCCCGCACCTGGTCCAATAGCGAGGGGGCGCATACCGGTACCAGGCGTTCACGGAACAGCAGGTCGCAGGCGAGTCCAGACCACTCTTCTCCCTTGCCCATGCGAATTGCCATGTCGGCCTCGCCCGTTTCCAGTGAGACGTGCTGCTGTGAGGTGTCGATCAACACGCTGACCTCGGGATGCAGAGCACGGAACTCACCGAGCCGGGGCAGCAGCCAGCGAACGGCAAAGAAGGGTGGCACGCTGATCGCCAATCGACGCGGTTGGGGGATGCCCAGTAATCGTTCGGTACCCTCGCCGAGCAGGGTCAATGACTCTCGCACGATCGCGGCGTAGCGTTGACCCTCTGCGGTAAGTCGCAGGCCCTGACGGGTACGCTGGAACAAGGCGATGCCGAGCCACTGCTCGAGCGAGCGAATGCCATGGCTTACCGCACTCGGGGTCAACGACAGCTCTTCGGCGGCCGCCTTGAGCTGACCGAGTCGTGCTGCGGATTCGAACAGCCGCAGCGTATTCAATGGCGGAAGTCGTCGTGGCATCTTTTCCCTCGCCCAGGCCGATGTTTGTTCTTACCATGAGAACCCCGTGGCGGCCACAATGCCGTTCGCATCCGTGCGCGGCGCCACGCAGCATACGTTCAAGAGGAGTGGTACCCCGGTGATTCCGAACGACCTGAGATTCGTCCCGATTCTGTTCGCCCTGATTATTGCGAGCGGTTGTGCCGGCCGCTCGGCGCCGGAGGCCGAGCCAGCCACTGCCGAGTCCGAGCAGGTCTCGCCGACCGAGCCGATGTCGCCCCAGGTGGCCACCACCCAGCATGATCGCTACTGGGTCCCACCGCTTTTCGCATCGGAAGAGGACGAGGCGCATTATTACATCAGCCGCCTGGCCGACAGGCGTTTCATTGATGTCTACGGTGGTGATGAGCATCCACGAGTCTGGTATATCGCCGCGGAGCGCCTGGGGCAGATCGGTGAGCCTGCCATCCCGCTGTTGTTTGCGCTGATCGATACCCGTAACGAGTATGAACTGATGCTGGTGCTGTACGCGCTGCAGTTGGCCACCCAAGACCCTCGGCTGATGGCACAGACCGGTGGCGACTATGTCCGCCTCACCGAAACGCTCGATGAAAGCGCCAACGAGGAGAACCGGGCCATTGCGCTGGAGTGGTGGGAGCGGCATGGCTGGCGTTGGCAGTAAGGGTCAGACGGGCAGCTCATGCGGGCATCTGCTATGGTCACGGCGAGGCCAGGCATGCCATGACAGCGGGAGACTTCATTGATGGACCACTACATGCAAGCGGCAATCGAAGAAGCCCGCAAGGGGCTGGCCGAGGGAGGGATTCCCATCGGTTCGGTGCTGGTGCATCGCGGGCAGATCCTCGGGCGCGGCCACAACCGCCGGGTCCAGGCGGACAGCACCGTGCTGCATGGCGAGATGGATGCACTCGAGAATGCGGGTCGTCAACTCGCATCGGTCTATCGTAACTGCACGCTCTATACCACGCTGTCGCCGTGCCCCATGTGCAGCGGGGCGATACTGTTGTATGGCATTCCGCGCGTCGTCATCGGCGAAAATAGGACCTTTCTGGGTGAAGAGGAGCTGCTGCGCTCCAGGGGCATCGAGGTCGAAGTCCTCCAGCTCGATGAGTGTATCGACATGATGACCCGCTTCATCGAGACTTCCCCGGAACTGTGGAACGAGGATATCGGTGAGTAGGGTGTCGGTGTCATGAAACTGTCACACAGGATGGTTACCGTTCGCCCGCAGTAACGCAAGCGTCATGCATTCGTCACATTACAGGCACGGAGCAAGCGGTCCCCTCATGTCGAAATCCCCCCTTTCCTCCAACGCAGCACAGCGTGCAGCACTGGCCCGCGAGTCGGTACGCGAAGTGCCGGCCTGGATGCGCGGCGTCTATGCCGGCATCTGCCTGTACCTCTTCCTGGCGGCGCTCAACGTACTGGGCTCTGGCCTGGGCACTTTCGGCCGGGCCAGCGACTTCCTGACCCAGCTCTTCGCCTACGGCGAGAACCCCTTCGTTGCGCTGCTGGCAGGGGTGCTGGTGACCATGATCGTGCAGAGCTCCTCGTTCACCTCGGCGCTGATCGTGACCCTGGTGGCCAGCGGCGAGATGACCCTGGGCACGGCCGTGTTCGCCATCATGGGCGCCAACATCGGTACCGCCGTCACCGGGGTGATCGTGGCGCTGGCCAACGTGCGCATCCGACGCAACTTCAGGCGCTCCTTCACCGCCGCGCTGATGCACGACTTCTTCAATATTCTCACCGTACTAGTGGTGTTTCCGCTGGAGCTCATCAGCGGCCTGTTCCATGAAGCGGGGCGCGGCATGTTCTCGCGCCTGGCGGGCTGGGTGGCCGAATTGATCGGGCTCGAGGAAGTGGCACGCCCCAACAGTCCCATCAAGCTCATCACCCAGCCGGTCGTCGACCTCTTCAACGGCATCGGCGCCTGGCTGATGCCAACCCTGGCCGGGCAAGGGCTGCTGGTCGCCGGGCTGGGCCTGCTGCTGATGTTCATTGCGCTGATCTTCATGGTGCAGAACCTGCGCGGTGCCCTGTTGCGACACATGGACGGCCTGTTTCGAACCTATTTCTTCCGTAGCGACCTGCGGGCCTATAGCGTGGGGCTGGTTTCCACCGTGCTGGTGCAGTCGAGCACCATCACCAGCAGCCTTATGGTCCCCTTGGCCGGCGCCGGCGTGGTCCGCCTGCGGCGCGTGCTGCCGTTCATGATGGGGGCGAACCTGGGCACCACGGTGACCAGCCTGCTGGCCGCGACCGCCAACCCGGTGGCTGCCGCCATGACCGTGGCGCTCTTCCACGTCACGTTCAACCTGATCGGCACCGCCATCTGGTGGCCGCTGCGCTATGTTCCGCTCAAGGTGGCAACCTGGTACGGCAAGCTGGCGGCGCGCCAGACCCGCTATGCCTTCATCTTCCTGATCGGCGTGTTCCTGGTGATACCACTGTTGGGAATCGGTGCCGTCGAACTTTTCACCAGCCTGCGCTGAGCGCGGTATTTCAGGAGTTACCTCCATGTTTCGTCAGCTATACAGCGCCCTGACTTCAGAGAACACCATCAACCAGGCCTTCGAGGACCTCACCCAGATGCTGCAGCACGGCGCCTGGATGTTCGATCGGGCCAACGAGGTCTTGCACAGCACGGCGCCCGCCGACGAGGTGCGCCAGCCGCTCTACGATCGCGATCGCAGCATCAACGAACTCGAGCGCTCGATCCGGCGCAAGGTGCTGCGTCACCTGACCGTCAATCCGGGCCACGACGTGGCGATCTGCCTGGCCCTGATGAGCGTGGCCAAGGATGCCGAACGCATCGGCGACTACTGCAAGAACGTCTTCGAGGTAGGGCATTTCTACCGTGAAGGGTTCCATGTCACCAAGTATCAGGAGCCGCTCGACCGTATCGCCGCTCAAGTCGCCGAGATGTTCGGCATGGTCATCACGGCAGCCCGGGACTCCGACGAATCCCAGGCGCGCACGGCCCTGGCCAGGGCCAGTGAGGTGCGGCCGCACTGCGACCGGCTGATCGAGGAACTGTTTCGCGATGAGGACCGGGTCGAGTTCCATGAGGCCGTGGCCTATTCGCTGCTGGCGCGGCACTACAAGCGCGTGGCGGCGCACCTGGCCAATATCGCCACGGCCGTGTTGGGGCGCCTCGAGGATCTCGACTTCTACTCCGATGAGGACGAAACCGAACTCTGAACCGGCAGGCAGGTGGGCAGGGCGTCGCGCAGCGAACGTGGCAGGATGTCGAGGTCGGCGAAGGTGCCCACGCCTTCGCCGACCGTATTGTCCGCGGCCATCATGGTGACCTGATCGCGGGTCAGCGGTGGCCCGGGCAGCGGTGAAGCCAGCAGGGCGGCAAGGTGCCACAGTGGGAACGGTACAGACAGCAGGGTGCGCTCGCGCTTCAGGTGAGCCATGACCAGTTCCAGCACCTCGCGGTAACGCAGGATATCCAGGCCGCCCAGTTCGAATAGCCGCCGCGCGGGCGGAGTAGCCCCCAAAAGTCGCGCGATCGCTCTTGCCACATCCACCACATGCACTGGCTGCAGGTTCGTGTCACCGTGTCCGAAGAGCGGGATGACGGGAAGCCGGGTCAAGTCCGCCAGACGGCTGAGGAAGGCATCATCGGGGCCGAACATGACGCTCGGCCGCAGGATGACCGCCTTCGGATAGGCATCGATGACGGCCGCCTCGCCGCGGCCCCGTGCCCTGACGTAGCGCGAGCGCGACGAGGGGCTGGCGCCGATGCCGGAGAGCTGGATAAAGGTCTGGACGCCATGTGCCTGGGCCAGACGAGCCAGCCTTCCGGCGCCTTCCACGTGCACCTGATCGAAGGTCAGTTGGCGCCGCTCGACATAGAGGCTCACGGCGTTGACTGCCCCGCATGCTCCTTCGAGGGCTTGGCTCACGTCGCTTTCGCTGCGGATATCGACACTCATCGGCTCCAGGGAGTCGCCGGGTTCGGCCCATTCGGGTAATGCAGGCCGGCGCGCCGCGATGCGAACCGCATGGCCGGCATCGAACAGTTCTTGCACAACGTGACGACCGAGAAAGCCAGTCCCGCCGAATACGGTAATGGGGGCTTTCGTCATGCTGTCTCCCTACGCTCGCTGGTGCTGGAACCGTCTGGCCGTCGCCTGATATCACTGGGACGGCAGGGGGAGAGGAGCGTTCTCCTTGATCGCGCGTATTGCGAAGCTGCTATCCACGGCGCTGACCATCTTCAACTGTCGGAATTGTCGCAGCCACTGCTCGAAGGCGTCCATATCGGCAGTAATCACTTGCAGCAGATAATCGAAGTGGCCGGAAACGCTATGGCATTGCACCACTTCCGGCATGTCGCGCACGTTTCCCTCGAACTCTTCGACCCGCTCCTGCTGATGCTGGTCGAGCCGAACCTGTACGAAGATCGTAATCATCAGGCCGAGCCGAACCTTGTCCAGCTCGGCACGGTAGCGCGTGATCAACCCGGCCTGCTCGAGCCGACGGATGCGTCGAGCGCAAGGGGAGGGGGAGAGACTTACGAGTTCAGCCATTTCGGCAGTGGTCAGACGGGCGTCCTGCTGAAGGGCTTCGAGCAGCATGCGGTCGATGCGGTCGAGTTTGAGATTGCGCATGGGGTGCCTCGTCAATGTGGCGTTCAGTGGTTCCTTGGCCGATACCGCTAACCATGACTGCAAGTCTGGCGAATACGGCTCGTACTCGCCAGTTCTCAAGCTGATGCGAGCCTGCAGCGGGTCGCGTGCTGTCGAGGAAGGCCGGGAGCCGGCGCGGTGCGAAGCGTTGAGAGCAGCTAAGCTATCCTTGCTTTATCTTGTATACACTGAAAAAAAATGAGCTTTCTAGCGGGATTGACACCCAGGGCAGGGAAGGGGGGAACATGGCCGGGATGAGCAGTATGCTGCGCGCCTGGCGTGCCGTGGAGCGACGCTGGCAAACCTGGCCGCGCGGCTTACGCCACGCCTGTCGAGTCCTGGCGCTAGGGGGGTTGCTGGCGCTGGGCACGGGGCTCGTCTACCTCACTGGCGGTACCCGATATGCTTACCCTTACTTGATGCTGATACCGGTACTGTTGGCGGGGGCCTGGTATACCTGGCGGGGCGCGCTGCTGGTGGCGCTGCTGGCCGGCCTGCTGATGGCGGCGATGCCGCTCTCAGTGGATACCGGGGAGTCCCAGACGCCTCTCAACTGGATGATTCGCCTTGGACTGTATCTGGTCATCGGTGGTTTCGCCGGGGGGCTGTTCGAGCGCCTGAGACAGAGCTACATCAGCGTCGAGCGAGCATCGCGTACCGACCCGCGGGCAGGCCTGCCCAACGAGATTGCGCTGGAAGCGGACCTGGCACGCCGGCTCAAACGAGCAACGCGCCAGGATGCCCACAGCGTGGGCGTGGTAATGGTCCGTATCGAGGACATCGGCGAGATCGTGGAGGCCCTGGGAGCGGATGCATGCGACGAACTGATGGTCGCGATCAGCCAGCGCCTGGCTCGGCTGGGGCCCAATCTACAGGGCAGCTACCGAGTCGGCGGCGCCGAACTGGTACTGCTGTTCTGGCCTGTTGGGCTCGATGAACTCGAGCGTCTCGCACGCAAGGCAGCGGATCTGGGCGAGGACAACCTGATGGCACTCGGAGTCCCACTTCGGGTTCAACTGGTGTTGGGCAGTTCACTGCAGGGTGGCAGGAACGCGTCGCCCGGCAGCCTGATTCGCGAAGCGAGAATCGCCATGCTGGCCGCCTCCGAAAAGCACCGTGTCTACTGTCACTTCCAACCCTCCTTCGCTAGACGCAGCGTACAGAACGTCCAACTGATCTCCCGCGTGCGTCGAGGGCTGGCGCAGGGCGAGTTCGAGCTTCATTACCAGCCCAAGCTGCGTCTGGCGGACGGTCGGGTCAGCGGCTTCGAAGGGCTCATTCGTTGGCGTGACGAGCATGGCCATCTGATTGCCCCCGGGCTGTTCATGCCCAAGGTCGAGAACACCACCTTGATCGCGCCGGTGACCCGTTTCGTCATGAGCGAGGCTTGCAAGTTCGCTCGTCGCCATGGAGGCAGGGTCAGCATCAACTTTTCGGCGCGCAACCTGATGGATGACCTCCTGCTGGAGGAGCTTGGCCAGTTGGTGAAGCAGTCGGGTATCAGTCCATCGCAACTGGAAGTGGAAGTGACCGAGAGTGCGCTGGTGCTCGACCTGTTCGCGGCCAAGCAGGCGCTGGAGCGCATTCGTGGTTGCGGCATCCAGGTCAGCATCGACGACTTCGGCACTGGCTTCTCCTCCTTCGAGTACCTGCGCCACCTGCCCATTACCGGGCTCAAGATCGATCGGGCCTTCGTCGAGGGTCTCGAGCAGGACGAGCGCGCACGCAAGCTGATGGCGTGCCTGATCGACGTGGGGCATGCGCTCGATCTGGAAGTGACCGCCGAGGGCGTCGAGACCCAGGGCCAGCATCACATTCTCCAGAAGCTGGGCTGCGACCAGGCCCAGGGTTTCCTCTACTCCAAGGCCCTGCCTGTCGAGGAGCTGCTGGCCTGGCACCATGAGCGTGAACGACTTCTGCGACAAGGCGACTCGCTCTCCATCCATCAGGCGTATCAAAACGTACCGCCCCGCTGAAGCTGGCGTTTCCTTCTTTCCTTCCTTTTTTCTGTCGTGCCTGGCTCCAAGGGGTGCGCTTCGATAGCTGCTTGCAATGAGAATGATTGGCGTTATTGATGTAAACGGCGCCGAACGTGCCGGCATCCTGCTGCTCAGGGTGACTTTCCACTGAGGAGACTTCACATCGAATCCATACAGGACTAAAATGGTCCCAAATGGAGTGCAGGGCCTCCGTCACGTGTCCGTGCCATTCAGGAGTCAGGCATGTTGAAGCTTTCCCGGCTGACAGACTACGCCGCCGTGATCCTGGCGCAAATTGCCCGGCATCCCGAGCAGTCCCATGCGGCGGCGGAACTGGCCGAGACCGTGCAGCTGCCGCATCCCACGGTCAGCAAGACTCTGAAAATGCTGGTCAAGGCAGGGTTGCTGGAGTCGCGTCGTGGCGCCCAGGGCGGTTACTCCCTGGCGCGGCCGGCATCGCGTATCACCGCCATCGACATCATCACCGCAATCGAAGGGCCGGTGGCGATGACGGAGTGCAGCCACGCCGAGGGTGACTGCGACCTGCTCGCCACCTGCGGGGTCTCCGATAACTGGCAGCGTGTGTCGCTGGCCGTTCGCACCCTGCTCGACAGCGTGACCCTGGCCCATCTGGCCGACACCGCACCGATCAAGCTGCCGGTGCAGCTACCCATACAGAGCGTGACCCTGGCCGCCGATACGGCCTGAGCCACCGAACCGGATTCATTACCCGAGGCGAGTTCGCTCGCCGGCCCAACAGCCCGGGAGGGGAGAGACCATGGCAAGTGAGGAAATGGAACAGCTGGTCCGCCGCGAATACAAAGAAGGGTTCGTGACGGACATCGAGAGCGAGACGGTACCGCCGGGGCTCGACGAGAGCGTCATCGCCTTCATTTCCAACAAGAAGGGCGAGCCCGAGTGGATGCTCGAGTGGCGTATCAAGGCCTATCATCAGTGGCTGAAGATGACGCCGCCGTCCTGGGCGCACCTGGACTACCCGCCCATCGACTACCAGGCGATCTCCTACTACAGTGCGCCCAAACGCCCGGAGGACCGTCCCCAGAGCCTTGACGAGGTCGACCCCAAGCTGCTCGAGACCTACGAGAAGTTGGGTATTCCATTGCACGAGCGTGCTGCCCTGGCCGGCGTGGCGGTGGATGCGGTGTTCGACTCCGTCTCGGTGACCACCACCTTCAAGGAGAAGCTGCACGAGGCGGGCGTGATCTTCTGCTCGATTTCCGAGGCGATTCGCGACTACCCGGAGCTGATCAAGCAGTACCTGGGCACGGTGGTGCCGGTGGCCGACAATTATTTTGCCGCGCTCAACTCGGCGGTCTTCACCGACGGCTCCTTCGTGTTCGTGCCCGAGGGCGTGACCTGCCCGATGGAGCTTTCCACCTACTTCCGCATCAACGCCGCCAACACTGGCCAGTTCGAGCGTACCCTGATCATCTGCGAGAGCCGCGCCCAGGTATCGTACCTGGAGGGCTGCACCGCGCCGATGCGCGACGAGAACCAGCTGCATGCCGCGGTGGTCGAGCTGGTGGCGCTGGAGGATGCCTACATCAAGTATTCCACGGTGCAGAACTGGTACCCCGGCGACGAGGACGGCAAAGGCGGTATCTATAACTTCGTCACCAAGCGTGGTGACTGTCGAGGCGATCGTTCGCGCATCAGTTGGACCCAGGTCGAGACCGGCTCCGCCATCACCTGGAAGTACCCCTCCTGCGTGCTGCGCGGTAAGGACAGCATCGGCGAGTTCTACTCCGTGGCGGTGACCAACGGACGCCAGCAGGCCGATACCGGTACCAAGATGATCCACATCGGTGAAGGAACGCGTTCCTACATCGTTTCCAAGGGTATCTCCGCCGGCCGCAGCAACCAGTCCTACCGAGGCCTGGTCAAGATCGGCCCGAGGGCCAAGGGTGCGCGCAACTTCACCCAGTGCGACTCGCTGCTGATCGGCGACAAGTGCGGAGCGCACACCTTCCCGTATCAGGAAATCGGCAACAGTACCGCCACGATCGAGCACGAGGCGACCACCTCGAAGATCGGCGAGGACCAGCTGTTCTACTGCCAGAGTCGCGGCATCTCCGAGGAAGACGCGGTGAGCATGATCGTCAATGGCTTCTGCAAGGACGTGTTCCAGGAGCTGCCGATGGAGTTCGCCGTAGAAGCCGAGGCGCTGCTCAATGTCACCCTGGAAGGCGCCGTTGGTTAAGGAAACGGCTGCGCGACGCCTGTACGGCGTTGAGCGCGGATTCGAGAATGCTCATTTACAGTCGTAAACTCCGCTTCTCTCTTCCGCGCTCGCCTTGTCCAGGCGCCGCTCGCTCGTTTCTCTGGGCGGGTTGAATCATTTTTCGGGTCGCTGTGGCGGCTCGCCAGAATCGAAAAGGTAATCAAGATGCTCGAAGTCAAGGATCTGCACGTCAAGGTGGAAGGCAAGGAAATCCTCAAGGGCCTGAGCCTGACCATCAACGCCGGGGAAGTGCATGCCATCATGGGCCCCAACGGGGCCGGCAAGTCTACCCTCTCGGCGGTGATTGCAGGCAAGGAAGGTTATGAAGTGACCTCCGGCTCGGTCACCTTCGAGGGGCAGGACGTGCTGGAGATGGAGATCGAGGAGCGTGCCCAGGCGGGCCTGTTGCTGGGCTTTCAGTACCCGGTGGAGATTCCTGGGGTGAAGAACATCTACTTGCTCAAGGCGGCGCTCAATGCTCAGCGCGAAGCTCGCGGCGAGGGCGAGATCCCGGCGCCCGAATTCCTCAAGCTGGTCAAGGAAAGGCTGGCGCAGATGAAGATGGATGCCAGCTTCCTGCAGCGCGCCGTCAATGAAGGTTTCTCGGGCGGCGAGAAGAAGCGCAACGAGATCCTGCAGATGCTGGTGCTGCAGCCCAAGCTCGCCATGCTCGACGAGATCGACTCCGGCCTCGACATCGATGCCATGCGCGTGGTGGCCGATGGCGTCAACTCCCTGCGCGACGAGAAGCGCGCCATCCTGCTGGTGACCCACTACCAGCGTCTGCTCGACTACATCGTGCCCGACCGCGTGCACGTGCTGGTCGACGGCCGCATCGCCAAGAGTGGCGACGCTGAGCTGGCCAAGGAACTCGAATCCCGCGGATACGACTGGGTGGTGGAGGAAACTGCCGCATGAGCGATGTCGAACAGCAGTCAAGCGAGGTGAAGACCTTTCTCGACCGCCTCGCAGAGCGTAGTGCGAGCCGCGGGGCCGAGCCGACCTGGATTGCCGCACGCCGCCAGGCCGGAGCGGCCCGCTTCGAGGCACTCGGCTTTCCCACCCGCCGCGACGAGGCGTGGAAGTACACCGACGTGCGCGCCATCGCCCGGGGCGACTTCGCCCTGACCGACAGCGCCGAGTTCTCGCCAGCTTCTGCCGCGGCGCTGACGCTGCCTATCGAGGCGCACCGGCTGACCTTCGTCGATGGCGTGTTCTCGGCGGCGCTCTCCGACTTGGGCGATCTGCCCGGCGGCGTGGCGGTGCTACCACTGTCCCAGGCGCTGGCCGATAACCACGAAGCCGTGGGGGGGCCGTTGGGTCGGCTGACCGGCGTCGAGTTCTCGCCGTTCTCGGCGCTCAATACCGCTTTCATGGAAGAGGGCGCCGTGGTGCGCCTGGCGCCGGGCAGCGTGGTGGAGAAGCCGATCCTGCTGCAGTTTCTTTCCAGAAGCGGGGCGCAGCCGGTGATGAGCCATCCGCGCATCCTGGTCGAGGCCGGTGCGCGCAGCCAGGCCACGCTGATAGAGCATCACGTCGGCGAGAGCGAGGCGGCCAACTTCACCAACCTGGTGGCCGAGCTGCTGCTCGACCGCGGGGCGATCCTCACTCACTACAAGCTACAGGAAGCGCCGCTCGCCGACCTGCACGTGGCCAGCATCCACGTCGAGCAGAGCCGCGACAGCCGCTACACCTCGTTCAACCTGAACCTGGGCGGTGGCCTGGTGCGCAACGACCTGATCAGCGAACTCAACGGGGAAGGGGCCGAGGCCACCTTCTACGGGCTGTTCTACGGCCAGGGCCGTCAGCACATCGACAACCACACCCTGGCCAACCACAACGCCCCGCGCACCTTCTCCAACGAGAACTACAAGGGCATCCTCGACGACCGTGCCCGTGGCGTGTTCAACGGCAAGGTGGTGGTCAAGCGTGACAGCCAGAAGATCGAGGGCTTCCAGAGCAACGCCAACCTGCTGCTCTCCGACCGCGCCGAGATCGACGCCAAGCCGGAACTCGAGATCTACGCCGACGACGTCAAGTGCTCCCACGGCACCACCACCGGACAGCTCGACGAGGAGGCGGTCTACGCCTTGCGCACCCGTGGCATCGACGAGCAGACCGCCCGAGGCCTGTTGACCCTGGCCTTCGCCGGCGAAGTGCTGGAGCAGGTCGACCTGGACGCCATTTCCGAGCGGGTGGAGCTGGCGGTGGCCGGCAAGCTGCCGGAGCGTTTCAACCTGGCCGGGCTGGTGGAAGCCTCCATGGCCCTGCACGACGAGTAAGCGAGGAGAGAGCGATGAACCACCTGGCCACCGAGCATTCGCTCAACGCGCCGGCCCTGGACGTGGCCGGGCTTCGCGCTCAGTTCCCGATCCTCGAGCGGCAGGTCCACGGCCGGCCGCTGATCTACTTCGACAATGCAGCCACCAGCCAGACGCCGCAGGCGGTGATCGACTGCTTCTGCGACTACTACAGCCGCTACAACGCCAATATCCATCGTGGCCTGCATACCCTCGCCGACGAGGCGACAGCGGCCTATGAAGCGACCCGCGAGACGGTGCGTGCCTTTCTGGGCGCGGCGGACCGCCGCGAGATCGTCTTTACCCGCGGTACCACCGAGGCGATCAACCTGGTGGCGAACAGCTGGGGCCGGGCCAATCTCAAGGCGGGCGACGAGGTGCTGGTCTCGCTGCTGGAGCACCATTCCAACATCGTGCCCTGGCAGCTGCTGGCCAGCCAGCTCGGCATCAAGGTCAGGGTGATCCCGGTGGACGAGCGTGGCGTGCTCGATCTCGACGCCTACCGTGCACTCTTCACCGAGCGCACGCGGCTGGTGGCCGTGAACCATGTCTCCAACGCCTTCGGCACCGTCAACCCGGTGCGTGAAATGGCGACCATCGCCCACGAGCGGGACGCGCTGATCCTGATCGATGGCGCCCAGGCGGTGCCTCATCAACGCGTTGACGTGCGTGACATCGATGCCGACTTCTACGCCTTCTCGGGGCACAAGGTCTATGGGCCGACGGGGGCCGGCGCGCTGTATGCCAAGGCCGAGCTGCTGGAGGCGATGCCGCCCTGGCAGGGTGGCGGCGAGATGATCAAGAGCGTCTCCTTTGACGTGCCGACCACCTTCGCCGACATTCCGCACAAGTTCGAGGCGGGCACACCGGCCATCGCTGAGGTGATTGCGCTGGGCGTGGCCCTCGACTGGGTCAGTGGCGTGGGGATCGAGCGTATCGGTGCCTGGGAGGCGTCGCTGCTTCAGCGGGCCACGGAGGCCGTGTCACGCATCGACGGGCTGAAGCTGCTGGGCACGGCGCCCAACAAGGCCAGCGTGCTCTCCTTCGTCGTCGACGGCGCGCACTCCCAGGACATCGCCCTGCTGATCGACCAGCTCGGCGTGGCGATTCGCACCGGCAACCACTGTGCCCAGCCGCTGCTGGCGCACTTCGGCGTGACGGCGACCTGTCGTGCTTCGTTCGCCGCCTATAACACGCTGGAGGAGGTCGAGGCCTTCGCCGACGCCCTGGAGCGCGTTATCGGAATGGTGCGTTGAACATGTCGAGCATTGAACAGATCGCCAGTCTCGAGAGGGGGCAGACGCTGCCCTTGCAGCGTGACGTCGAGGCCATCTCGATCCCTTTCGGCAAGACCGTGACCCTGCCCGAGGACAGTGTGGTCAACGTGATGCAGGCCAAGGGAAGTTCGGTGAGTGTGGGCTACGAGGGGCGACTCTATTTGATCGAAGGCAGCAACCTCGATGCCTTGGGGCTGGAGCCGTTGCCGCGACCCACCCTGCCCGAGGACGCCAGCGACGAGGAGATCGAGCAGTTCGTCTGGGATCAGCTGCGTACCTGCTTCGACCCCGAGATCCCGGTCAATATCGTCGACCTGGGGTTGGTCTATGGCTGTCGCATCGAGCGGCTGATCAGCGGGGAGCGGATCGTCACCATTCGCATGACGCTCACCGCGCCAGGCTGTGGCATGGGTGACGTGATCGCTGCCGATGCGCGCAACAAGATCCTCGGCGCGCCTCAGATCAGTCGCGTGCATACCGAAATCGCCTTCGATCCGCCCTGGAGCCGTGAGATGATGAGCGATGAAGCAAAGCTGGAGCTCGGCATGTTCTAGCTGCAGTCCGGGCCCTGTCACTACCGCTGGCGGGGGGGCGGGCTTCGTTATTTCTTGCCCGGTGACGGTGAATGCAGGCGCTGTTGTGGAAAATCTTCAAGCTATTTCTGATGTCGCTCGGCGCCCTGCTGCTGCTGGCGCTGCTGTTGTTCGTCGGTGCCAATCTCTGGGTGCTGGGGCAGACCCATTCGCGTATCGAGCATGAGCTACCGCTGTGCGGCCCGGAGCGGGTCGGCATCGTCTTCGGCACTTCGCACTGGACGCGCAGCGGGGTGCGCAATCCGCATTTCGATGCTCGTATCAACGCCGCTTCCCGCCTGATTCGACTGGGGCGGGTCGAGCATCTGCTGCTTTCCGGTGACAACCGTACGCGCCAGTACAACGAGCCCATCACTATGTGGCGC
Organism: Billgrantia sp. Q4P2; assembly: GCF_052806135.1. NCBI lineage: Bacteria > Pseudomonadati > Pseudomonadota > Gammaproteobacteria > Oceanospirillales > Halomonadaceae > Billgrantia > Billgrantia sp. Q4P2. The sequence goes on along the minus strand of NZ_JBRBAI010000002.1, from coordinate 489,900 downwards.
GACCTGCGTAGCCAATACGTGCGCGATGAGGACATGACGCTGGATTATGCCGGTTTCAGTACCTTCGATACCCTGGCTCGGGCGCGGGACGTGTTCGGTGTCGATCAGGTGTTGCTGGTCACACAGTCATGGCATCTGCCGCGTGCACTGTTCATCGCCGATGCGCTCGGCCTCGAGGCGCGGGGCTGCAGCGCGCCATCACGCCCGGTAGCAGGGCTGTGGCGGCTGCAGGCGCGGGAGTGGATGGCGCGGGCGGCAACCGTGGGAGATCTCTATCTCTGGGGACGCGAACCCTACTTCCTGGGGCCGCTGGAACCCCTGCAGATTGCGCCGCCGACCTGGCGCCAGCTGCTCGATATCGAACCGGAGCTGGAATACCACTAGCCGGGGCCGCCGGTCAGCGACGACGCGGCTTCTGCTGCCGGTAGAGTTCGCGAATCAGCGACCGGCAATCTTTCCAGCACTGCTCGACGATCGGCTCGAGCGGATTGGGCAGAGGGTGGGTATACAGGGTGGCCAGGGCCTGCATCAGCACGCGCTCCTGTTCCAGCAGCTCGCCGATGACCACCTGGCTCTCGTTGCCGACAAAGCTCTTCAGGCGACTCCATAGCCACATGTAATCGTCCCGCTCGACATCGGCATCCCGGGGAAGCAGCTTGAGGTGCTGCCTGGCCAGTTCCTGCAGCTTCTGCATCGTCTTGGCGCGGGCTTCATAGTGAGGCTTGAGCGTTTCGCGCAGGGAAGGGCGCAGGCGCTCTAGGTTGTCCTGGAAATAATCGATGCTGTCAGCCAGCGCTTCCAGAACGCTGTCCATCGCCACCTGGCGATTGTCGAGAAACATGAGCGGTCACCTCCTCCGGTGACGCAGATTGTGGCGGGGGAAACACTGTTTTGCTACCCCCGCAGGCAAAATATGTAGCCTTTCTACAAATTATGGCGCTTTTCTCGCAATTACCCTTTGGGCTTGGGTGGCACCTTGCGTGGAGCGACGGCGTTCTTCTCGATGTGTTCGATGATCATGCCGGCGATGTCCTTGCCGGTGGCGGTCTCGATGCCCTGTAGCCCCGGTGAGGAATTGACCTCCATGATCACTGGGCCATGGTTGGACCGTAACAGGTCGACGCCGGCTACCCTGAGCCCCATGGCCCTGGCTGCGCGGATCGCCGTGGAGCGCTCCTCCGGCGTAATGCGGATCAGGCTGGCCGTGCCGCCGCGGTGCAGGTTGGAGCGGAACTCGCCTTCGGCAGCTTGGCGTTTCATCGAGGCGACCACCTTGTCACCGATCACGAAGCAGCGGATATCGGCGCCGCGGGCTTCCTTGATGTACTCCTGCACCATGATGTTGGCCTTCATGCCCATGAAGGCCTGGATCACCGACTCGGCGGCCTGGTTGGTCTCGGCCAGCACCACGCCGATGCCCTGGGTACCTTCCAGCAACTTGATAACCAGCGGTGCTCCCTTGACCATGGTGATCAAGTCGGGGATGTCATCCGGCGAATGGGCGAAACCGGTAATTGGCAGCCCAAGCCCCTTGCGTGAAAGCAGCTGCAGCGAGCGCAGCTTGTCGCGCGAGCGGGTAATGGCGACCGAGTCGTTGAGCACATAGGTGCCCATCATCTCGAATTGGCGCAGCACGGCGCATCCGTAGAAGGTCACGGAGGCGCCGATGCGTGGTATCACTGCATCGAAGCGTTCGATCTCCTCGCCCTTGTAATGAATCGAGGGATGGTGCGAGGCGATGCTCATGTAGCAGCGCAGGGTGTCGATCACTCGGGCCTTGTGGCCGCGCTGTTCGGCGGCTTCCACCAGGCGTCGCGTGGAGTAGAGATTGCGGTTGCGGGACAGCAGCGCGATATGCATCGTGGGCTCCGGAGCAGTAGGGCCGGGTGGGTCAGGGTTCGCCGTGCAGGAAAGTGACGCCGGGCGCCACCAGTAAACGACGCAGTGCGCGTCGGCCGAGCAGCATGGGGTAGCGCATATCGCTGCGGTCGGCCAGGGTCAGCTCGACCATGACCTCCAGCTCGCCCAGCTTCATCGGCGTACGAATCACGTAGCGCCACTCCTTGTGGCCGTTGGAGCTCGTCACCTTGCGACGGTCATGCAAGTGGGTGCGGTAAGCGTGCGGTGGCGATTCCAGCCCTCCACTGCGGGTGGTGAAGCTGACCCAGAGATGACCCTCCTCCTCGAAGATCTCGATGTCCTCGGCGTGCAGTGCCGAGGTGCGAGCTCCGGTGTCGATCTTGGCGCAGACGGTCATGCCGATGGTCGGCAGGGTGACCATCTCCAGGCGACCGATCACGGCCTTGGGAATATAGGGCAGTTCCTTCATCGCATCATTTCCAGCTGTCCTTACTCTTTGGACCAGGCTCTTTGGCCCAGGCCGGCCAGGCGTTGACCGATGGCGGAATCCCGCCCGGCTTCGCGCAGCGTCATCAGGACCGGCAGCCGCAGTCGCGGGATCAGGGCCAGGTCGCGGGCTGCGCTGGCAAAATCCGCCTGTGGCTGCTCGGCCAGCCGTTCGAGGAAGCGGGGCAGGCGTTCGCCGTCTTCCAGGTGCTCCCAGCCGCGCCCGGCAATCGCCGCCAGCAGATCGGGGCCGCAGGCCGCCGAATCGGCCAGCAAGTCATCGAACCAGGCGCCGGCGATTGCCCCGTCGGCACCGCTCACGGCGCGCACGCAAGCACACAGCGTTTCCAGGCGACCCATGGCTGCGGCCTGCTCGCCCCGGTCGCGCAGCGCCTGGGCGAGCGGGGCGGGTACGGCGACATGCTCTAGACAGTAGCACAGAGAATTCAGCACTTCGTCCGGCAGGCTGGGCAGCGTCGTGGCCAGTTGGCGGGCGGCATCGTCGTCCAGGCGTACGGCAAAATCCGCCAGGCCCTGCAGTCCCAGGAATTGCCAGTCTACTGGCTGCTGGCCGCTGAGATAGGCTTCCACCGGCTCCAGGTGCTGACTTGCCGGTTTGCCGGTGTCATGCGTGGCATGGGCATGCAGCATGGCCTGGAAGGGTAACGACGGGGTGAAGGCCAGTGGATTGTCGTGCATCAGGTTCTCGATCTCACTGCCGTCTTGTGTCTCGCGACCCACGCGCTCCACGTTGCGCCCCAAAATGACCAGCAGACGCTGCAGGAAGGCGTCGCGCGGCGCCGGTATCAACTGCCCCTGCTCGTCCAGCGGCAGGGCTAGGAACCAGATCAGTGGATCGGCGAGGTCCCCGAAGCGAAAGACGATCCCCAGGCGCGCCTGCCCCTGCCAGGGGGATGGCCAAGCACTGGCGTCTTCCTCGAAGCGGGAAAGGACATCCAGGCGGCAGGGTTCGACCCGACGTCCCATGTGGTAGAGGCGGACGTCGGCACCGGTGCGTGCGAAGAAGTCATGAAGCGTGTGGATCGGCTGCATAGGGGGCTCCCTTTTTGAGCGTGCACTCTACCGTGATGGCTGGGGAGTTGTCAGCCACTCTCCGGCGTACAAGCGATCACGATTGATCAAGAAATGACCATGCCTGGCAAAGCCCCGGCTTGTCTGCTACCGGGGCGGGTTTCCATAGCTTATCCACAGCCTCTTTCAGTGAATCTGTGCATGACCTCCCGGCGCACGGCTACGCTATGGCTGACATAGGAAATTGCCATGGGGCTATAATGGGTTATTTTGCAATCATCTGCTAAAATCGAATAACAGAAGAAATATCTATTCCAAATTGATCTTAATGGAGGTCGATCATGACACCACGGTTTCTTGTTGCAGCGTTTTTCTCCAGTGTTCTCTCCTTCGCGAGCAACGTACAGGCACAGGACGATGTGCTCAGGGTGGGGATGTCGGGTAGTTATTTTCCTTTCACTTTCGTCGAGCAGGATACGCTCAAGGGGTTCGAAGTGGATGTCATGCAGGCGGTTGGCGAAGAGCTGGGCATCGAAGTCCGATTCGAGACCGCCAATTTCTCGGGACTGTTCGGCATGCTCGAGTCGGGCCGTATCGACACCATAGCCAACCAGATCACCATTACCGAGGAGCGCGAGGCGAAGTATCTCTTCACCGAGCCCTATGTATATGACGGTGCGCAAGTAGTCGTCAGGGCGGGTAACGAGGAGATCGAAGGAGTCGAGGATCTCAGGGGCAAGCGTGTCGCCGTCAACCTCGGCTCGAACTACGAGCAGTTGCTGCGTGAACTGCCCTATGCCAATGAAATCGATATTCGCACCTACGACAGCAATATCGAGCAGGATACCGCCCTGGGACGCGTCGATGCCTTCGTCATGGACCGCGTCAGCGCCAGCCAGGTGATCAAGGAGAAGCCGCTGCCCCTGCAGCTTGCCGGCGAGCCCTTCTCCAGTATTCGCAATGCGCTTCCGTTCCGCGACACCGAGGCGGATCGCGCCCTGCGCGACAGGGTCGACGAAGCTCTCGCCGCGCTGCATGAGAACGGTACCCTGACATCTATCTCGGAGCGCTGGTTCGGTACCGACATCACGCGTCCGTGATCCGCTGAGTGCCCACCATGCGCGTCCTCGATATCGACTACATGCTGGGGCTGATTCCCATCCTGCTGCGCTATCTGCCGCTGACGCTGCAGATGGCGACGGCAGGCATGGTGCTCGCCCTGGTCCTCTCCTGCGGTCTGGCGGTGATCCGCGTATTGAAGATCCCGGGGCTGAACGCTGCGACCATGCTGTTCATCTCTTTCTTTCGCGGCACGCCGCTGCTGGTGCAGCTGTTCCTGTTCTATTACGGCTTGCCGCAGCTGCTCGCCTTCCTGACTCATATCAACGGCATTACCGCCACCATCATGGGGCTGACGCTGCACTTTTCGGCCTACATGGCCGAGTCGATACGCGCCGCCATCGTCGGAGTGGATCGCAGCCAGACCGAGGCGGCGCTGTCTATCGGCATGACCAATGGCCAGCTGATGCGCCGTATCGTGCTGCCCCAGGCCACACGCGTGGCCGTGCCCACGCTGATGAACTATTTCATCGACATGATCAAGGCCACCTCGCTGGCCTTCACCCTGGGGGTGACGGAACTGATGGGGGCGACCCAGAAGGAGGCCGCCGGCAGCTTCCTCTACTTCGAAGCCTTCATCACCGTGGCCATCATGTACTGGATCATCGTCGAGCTACTGGCCTGGTTCCAGGGCTGGCTGGAAGTGCGACTCAACCGGGCTTATCGCAGATGATCAAGATCGCCAACCTCGTCAAGCGCTTCGGCAACGCAACCGTGCTGGATGGCATCGACCTAGAAATCGAGCAGGGCGAGATCATCGTCGTGATCGGGCCCTCGGGGACCGGAAAGTCGACTCTGCTGCGGTGCCTGAATTTCCTCGAGCGCCCGGATGCCGGTCGTCTGGTCATCGGTGACCTGGACGTCGACGTGACTCGGGCCAGCCGGGCCGAGATCCTGGCGGCCAGGCGACGCACGGCGTTCGTGTTCCAGAATTATGCGCTGTTCGCCAACAAGACCGCACTCGAGAACATCGCCGAGGGTCTGATCGTGGTCAATCGCTGGCCGAAGGCCAAAGCGCATGTCCGAGCCCGGGAGATCCTCCAGCGCATTGGTCTGGCCGACAAGGCGGACGCTTATCCGGCTTCCCTCTCCGGAGGGCAGCAACAACGGGTTGGGATCGGCCGGGCCATGGCCGCCCAGGCCGAGGTTATCCTGTTCGACGAACCGACTTCCTCGCTCGACCCGGAGTGGGTCGAAGAGGTGCTTGGATTGATGAAGCAACTGGCGCGGGAACGGCAGACCATGCTGGTGGTGACTCACGAGATGGGCTTCGCCAGGGACGTCGCGGACCGCGTCGTGTTCATGGAAGGCGGACGCATTGTCGAGCAGGGGCCTCCCTCACAGCTTTTCAATGCGCCTCGGGATCCGCGCACACGCGACTTCCTGCGCAAGATTCTGGCCGGCCAGCCTGCATGATGGTCGAGCCGAGGTGGCAGGACGGCGTTGTGTCAGAGTTGGAGGTCAGACGAGTTGTGCGATAATGGGGGCATAGCCCAACAGGAGACTCCATGACCGTTCACGAGGAGCTCGACGTAGCGTTGCGCCGTCTCGAGGCCACGATGAAGGCCACCAACATGTGGCGAATGAGTGCGCCGAAGCCCGCAGCGTACGAGAGCCAGCAGCCGTTCTGTATCGATACCATGACGCTGCCGCAATGGCTGCGCTTCGTGTTCATCGCCAGGCTCGATGCATTGATCGAAGCCGAGGCGCCGATGCCGGCAAAGTGCGACGTGGCGCCCGTGGTCGATACCTACCTGGCCCAACAGGGCACCCGTGCCACCGATCGCCTGCTGCTGTGCAAGGCAGTGGAGGAGATCGACCGCTTGGTGACCGAGAACTGAGCTGGCATGAACGTGGCCCGGGTCATCGGGGTTTGCGTGCAGCGAGGCCCACCGTAAGGTGGGCCTCGGCGTTCAGCGCTTGGGTCTCAGAAGCGGTAGCTGATGCCGGCCATGAAGACCCAAGGGTCGATGCTCACTTTGCCCAGGTCCGTGCCATCGAGGCTCACATCGGTATCGATATCGATGTACCAGGCGGCGGCGTTGATGGCCCAGTTGTCGTCCAGGCGCATGTCTAGGCCAAGCTGCCCGGCCAGACCCCAGGAGCTGTCGAGCTCCAGATCACCGAGTTCGCTCGACTCGTCGAAGAAGTGCGTGTAGTTGAGGCCGATGCCGGCGTAGGGCTGGAGCTGCGTGCCGGTGCCGCCCAACGGATAGTACTGCAGGGTCAGGGTCGGCGGCAGGTGCTTGGTGGATGCAGTCGGGAGGCCGCCATCTGCGAGGCGGATGTCATGCTTGAACGGCAATGCCGCCAGCAGCTCGACGCCCAGCTTGTCGTGGAACAGGTAGCCCAGGGTGAAGCCCAGGTTGGTATCGCTGCGAACGTCGACATCAATAGCGCCATTCACCAGACTGCCATTATCGCTCTTGGGGTCGACATGAGCGACGCCAACGCGGGTGATGAAGTCGCCCTGGTTATAGGCGAACGCTTGGCTGCTGGCCAAGGCCGAAGTGGCCGCGAGGCCAGCAGTGATCAGAGTGAGAAGGGCTTGCTTGCGCATGAGTCGACTCCTGTCGTTTGCAAAGGGGCAGCCTGGGCTGCTTTCGAACGAAGCCAGTCTACTCAGTGGCTGACGGAGAAATATTGACCTACGGCAATGGTTGCTTTCGACAACTAAATAGGCATTTATAATGCTTCTTATGGCGGCTGGCATGTCCAGAACGAAGAACGCCGGGCACGAGGCCCGGCGTATCGAAGCGTTTGCGGCTTCGTTCGGCTCAGAAGCGGAAGGTCACACCACCGCCGATGGTCATCGGATCCATCTTGGCTGTGCCGATACGCTCGCCATCAGCGGAGAGACGAGAATCCACATCGGCATAATTGGCGAAGCCGTTGAGCATGAAGTTGTCGGTCACGGCCAGGTCGATCCCCACCTGACCCACGGCACCATAGGAGCGGCGTGCTTCGATGCCTTCCGGCTCGCCGGAGAAGCGAGTGTAGTTGAGGCCTGCACCGACATAAGGCTGCACACGTGAATCCAGCCCGCCGAGCGGGTAGTAGTTCACCAGCAGGTTGACTGGCATACGGTCGATGGTGCCTGTCTCACCGCCGAGTGTTACGTCATGCTCGATCTTCTCGGAGCTGTTCAGCTCCACCCCCACCTTGTCATGGAACAGATAGCCGGCACCGAAAGTGAAGCCTGTCTCACCGCTACTGATGCCTTCGGCGATGCCATTGTCGGAACGGGTATCGGACTTGGCGAAGCCGCCGCGCACGAAGGTGTCGCCGGCGCTATAGGCCAGGGCCGCCTGGCTGGCGAAGAGGGAGCTGGCTGCAAGAGCAACCACTGGAATCAGACGGATAGGTTTCATTACAGCGTCCTCCTGGTTTCTAACGCCGGAGGTTCCGGCAGCATTGGACGGCTTTCAGTATACGAACACTGTTTCTAAAAGTCCTGTTTAGTTTTGTTATCGACCCCATTGCCATGATTGATTGACACAATCGCATGGTTGCCTAATTTCAAAGCCGTGAATATGACAAAGAATGTGCACCTCGATGTACAATTATTGCTGTATCGCAGCATGGCGCAGGGAAGGACGAGAGGCTAAGCCTTGTGTAGGAGCACACAGGAGAGGTCGTGATGCGGACAGAGGTACAGGATTGCCCGATGTGGTTGACGCTGGCAGCCATGCTGACGGCGGCGGCCCTGGCGCTAGGGTTGTTGATTCGCCCCGAGCTGATCAGCGGGCTGCCGATGGTCTTGCGCATGCCGGCCATTGGGCTTGGCGTCTGGGCGTTGGGCGCGGCCTTCATGCAGCCGCTTGGGCTCGAGTTTCGCCGCCATTGGCTGCGGCGTGCCACCAGCCCGCCAGTGAGCCTGGCGGCGCTGGGCGCCTTTGCCGTGGTCGTGATCGCTCGTGCCCTTTGGTTGGCATGAGCCGAGATTGGTCCGAGGACAGGCTTGGCATGCACCGACGAGAAAGCCGCCCGCAGGCGGCTTTCTCGTTGATGCTACTAGTTGCGTTGGGCCGGCTGATTACGCTTCCTCGAAGGTATCGAAATCGGCGGTCACACGCAGGTCCGGCTCTTCGGTGGCCAGGCTTGCCACGATGATGGCGAGGTAGGCCAGGATGACGCCTGGGACGATCTCGTAGAGGTCGAAGATACCGCCCGACAGCTCGGCCCAGACCACTACGGTCACGCCGCCTACCACGATACCGGCCAGCGCTCCCCACTTGTTCATGCGCCGCCAGTAGAGTGACATGATCAGCGCCGGGCCGAAGGCTGCACCGAAGCCGGCCCAGGCGTAGGCAACCAGGTCGAGCACGGTGGCATCTGGGTTGAGCGCCAGCAGGTAGGCGAGCACCGCAATGGCGATGACGGCGAAGCGGCCCACCCACACCAGTTCGGTCTGGCTGGCGTCCTTGCGGAAGATCGCCTTGTAGAAATCATCGGTCAGCGCCGAAGAGGACACCAGCAGCTGCGAATCGGCGGTGGACATGATCGCGGCCAGGATGGCGGCGAGCAGGATGCCGGCGATCACCGGATGGAAGATCAGGTTGACCATTACCATGAACACGGTTTCGCCATCGGCCAGGTCGCGCTGGACGAAGCCCACCCCGAGCAGGCCCACGGCGATGGAGCTGACCAGGGCGATGGCGGTCCAGGTCACGGCGATGCGGCGGGCGGCAGGAATGTCGCGGTCGCTGCGAATGGCGGCGAAACGGGCCAGGATGTGCGGCTGGCCGAAGTAGCCCAGGCCCCAGGCCAGCGAGCTGACGATGCCGATGAAGGTCAGCGCCTCGCCGGTGGAGGCGTCGCGGAACCAGGCCAGCATGTGCTCGCTCTCCGCTGCCAGTGCCGCGGCGGCCCCCGTCGTGCCTCCCAGGTCGCCGAAGGCGATGATCGGCACGATGGCGAGTGCGGCGGCCATCATCAGGCCCTGGATCAGGTCGGTCCAGGAGACCGCCAGGAAGCCGCCGAAGAAGGTGTAGGAGATCACCGCGATGGTGCCGATGGTGACCGCGACGGAGTAGTCGTAGCCGAACACCGTCTCGAACAGCCGACCGCCGGCGACCAGGCCGGAGCTGGTATAGAAGAGGAAGAACATCAGGATGAATACCGCCGATATGACCCGCAGCAGCTGCGATTTGTCACGGAAGCGGTTGGCGAAGTACTCGGGCAGGGTCAGGGCATCGCTGACCTTGAAGCTGTAGAGGCGCAGACGGCGCGCCACGACCAGCCAGTTGAGCCAGGTGCCGATCAGCAGCCCCACGGCGATCCAGCTCGCCGAGATGCCGCTGACATAGGCGGCGCCCGGCAGGCCGAGCAGTAGCCAGCCCGACATGTCCGACGCACCGGCGGAAATCGCCGAGGTCCAGGGACCCAGTGTACGCCCACCCAGGATATAGTCGGAGAGGTTGGTCGTGCGCTTGTACGCGACGATACCGATGCCAAGCATCAGCAGCAGATACACCACGAAGGTGAGGCCGATTGCCATATTATTCTGAACCATGAGGGGTTCCTTCACATGTTGTTGTGGTGAATGACGAGTGCGGTCACTCGTCTCCCAGCGCAAGCAGTGACGCGTTGCCGCCCAACGCGGCGGTATTGACGGTCACGGTCTTTTCCGTGGCGAAGCGCAGCAGGTAGTGCGGTCCGCCAGCCTTGGGGCCGGTACCGGAAAGACCCTGGCCTCCGAACGGCTGAACGCCCACGACGGCGCCGATGATATTCCGGTTTATGTACACATTGCCAACACGAATCCTCTGTGCGACGAGCTGAGCAAAGGATTCGTTGCGGCTGTGTACGCCAAATGTCAGCCCGTAGCCCTTGGCGTTGATCGACTCGAGCACCTGCTCGATCTCGCTGGCCTTGTAGCGCACCACGTGCAGTACCGGGCCGAACTGCTCCCGTTCCAAGGCATCGATGGCGTCAATGCTGAAGGCCGCCGGCGGCACGAAGGTGCCGGAAGCGGTGTGGGCCGGGTCCAGGCGGGTCTCGGCCAGCAGGCGTCCTTCGCCCTTGAGCTTCTCGATATGCGCCATGAGGTTCTTGCGCGCATCTTCGTCGATCACCGGCCCCACGTCGGTACCGAGGTCGCGAGGATCGCCAACATGTAATTCGTCCATGGCACCGCGCAGGATCTCGATGACCCGGTCGGCAACGTCGTCCTGCAGGTAGAGCACGCGCAGCGCGCTGCAGCGCTGTCCGGCGCTCTGGTAGGCAGACTGGACCACATCGGCCACGACCTGCTCCGGCAGCGCGGTGGAGTCGACGATCAAGGCGTTCATGCCGCCGGTTTCGGCGACCAGCGCCGGCAGCGGGGCGTTCTCGCGCGCTGCCAGGGCGCGGTTGATGATCTGGGCGGTATCGGTACCGCCAGTGAAGGCGACGCCGGTGATGCGCGGGTCGGAGGTGAGTACGCTGCCTACGGTGGGGCCGTCGCCCGGCAGCAGTTGCACCACGTCGCGCGGCATGCCGGCCTCATGCAGCAGTTCTACCACCCGATGGGCAACGATGGAGGTCTGCTCGGCGGGCTTGGCCAGCACGCTGTTGCCGGCCACGGCGGCGGCCACCATCTGGCCGCAGAAGATTGCCACCGGGAAGTTCCACGGGCTGATCGCGGCGAACACGCCCTTGCCGTTCATCATCAGCCGATTCGACTCGCCGGTGGGGCCGGGCAATTCGAGCGGCTCGCCGAACTGCTCTTCGGCGCGCATGGCGTAGTAGCGGCAGAAATCCACCGCTTCACGAATCTCGTCGACACCGTCGGTGAGCAGCTTGCCGCCCTCACGGGAGCACAGCGTCATCAGCTCGGCCATGTTCTCTTCCATCAGGTCGCCCAAGCGGCGAATGATGGCAGCGCGCTCGGCCACCGGGGTAGCCTCCCAGCGCGGGAAGGCGGCCCAGGCGGCATCCACCGCACGGGCGGCCTGATCACGGCTGGTCCACTGCACGCTGCCTACCCGCTGGCGTCGGTCATAGGGGCTGAACACCTCGTGCACGTTGGCCGGGTCGCGTGTCACCTCGAAGGCGAGCAGCGGGCCGACTTCGTAGCTACGTTCCATGAAGCCCGCCATGGCCTTCATCAAAGGCTCGTACTGGCTGCGCACGTTGAGGTTGACGCCCCGCGAGTTGCGGCGCTTCTCGCCGTAGATGTCCTTGGGCAGGGGGATTCTCGGGTTGGCGAAGGTGCGGTATTGGCCCAGTGTTTCCACCGGATGGATGCAGAGCGACTCCACCGGCACCTTGGGGTCGACCAGTTGGTGCACGAACGAGGAGTTGGCGCCGTTTTCCAACAAGCGGCGCACCAGGTACGGCAGCAGGTCCTTGTGGGCGCCCACCGGAGCGTAGATGCGGCAGTAGGTGCCCTTGGGCGCGCGGTTGAGCGCCGCGTCGTAGAGCGCCTCGCCCATGCCGTGCAGGCGCTGGAATTCGAAGGGGCGGGTGGCCTCGTTGGCCATCTCGAGAATGGTGCTGATGGTGTGGGCGTTATGGGTGGCGAACTGCGGGAAGATGCGGCCACGGGTCTGGTCGGAGAGCAGGAAGCGGGCGCAGACGAGGTACGCCACGTCGGTGCAGGCCTTGCGCGTGTAGACCGGGTAGCCCTCGACGCCGAGCTGCTGCGACTCCTTGATTTCGCTGTCCCAGTAGGCGCCCTTGACCAGACGCACGGGAATCTCGTCGCCCTGGCGGTCGGCCAGGCGGTTGAGGTAGTGCAGCACCGGCAGGGCGCGTTTGGAGTAGGCCTGGACCACCAGGCCGAAATGGCCCCAACCCTTGCAGGCATCGCTCTGGTAGACCGCGCGGAAGACTTCCAGCGACAGCTCCAGGCGATCGACTTCCTCGGCGTCGATGGTCAGGGCCACATCGCGCTGACGGGCCATGTCGACCAGTTCGCGCACGCTGCCGACCAGTTCGCGCAGAACCTGTTCGCGGCGGCCGAACTCGTAGCGTGGGTGCAGCGCCGAAAGCTTGATCGATACGGAAGGCGCCGGAGTGCGGTCGGAGAGCTTGGTGCTGGTCAGGCCGACCCGCTCGATGGCGCGAGCGTAGTCGTCGAAGTAACGCTTGGCATCGGCCCGGGTGCGGGCCGCCTCACCCAGCATGTCGTAGGAGTAGGTGTAACCCTTGTCGAACAGTGGCCGGGAGCGCTTCAGGGCTTCGTCGATGTCGCGACCGAGCACGAACTGCTTGCCCATGATCTTCATCGCCTCGTACATGGCGCGGCGGATCACCGGCTCGCCCATGCGATTGACCAGACGATTGATGAAGCCCGAGGGCTTGCCGTCACGGGGCTTGTCGAGCGTGACCACGCGGCCGGTCATCAGCAGACCCCAGGTCGAGGCATTGACCAGCCAGGAGTCGCTCTGGCCCATGTGCGCCTTCCAGTCGGCAGGCCCCAGCTTGTCTTCGATCAGTGCGTCTGCCGTGGCCGTGTCAGGGATGCGCAGCATGGCCTCGGCCAGGCACATCAGCATCAGGCCCTCATGGGTATCGAGACTGTACTGCTGGAGCAGTTCGTCGATGGTATCCACGGCGGTGTCCATCTCACGAACCTCGCGGACGAGTTCGGCGGTCTTGCCTGCTATGCGGCGGAAGTCTTCGGGGTTGGCGCTGAGCACGTCGACCAGTTCCTGGACGAAGGCTTCCTCTTCTACGATGTAATGGTCGCTGATCCGTGCGAACAGGGTATCAAGATCCTGCTGCCAGGAGGCAGCATCCAGCATTGTTTTAGCATTGAGCATAGGTATCCCCCGGATGTCACCCGTCCTGAAACGGCAAAAGCCATGTACTAGGCGTTCCGCCCGAACATGGGTGTCTTCCTTGACTGTAGGGGGCGAGCGGCTGACCTGCTTGTCAAAATCCCGGAAGGATTTGCTGATTTCGCGGGAGTTGGGGGGGAGGGGATTGTAATTACGACTTAAGTCGTATGTCGTAACCTGTTTGTGGAGAAGCTGTCCAGCAGGGTGCGCCGCAACTGGCTGGGAGGGCAGCCGTAGGCGCTGCGAAATGCATGAGACAGCGCGCTCTGGTGAGCAAAACCGGTATTCAGGGCGATCTGCGACAGCGGCATGCGGCTCTCCTCGAGCAGCCGCCGGGCCGCTTCCAGGCGCCGCCGGCGAACGTACTGCCATGGGGAGAGGCCGGTCTGCTCGCGGAATCGACTACGAAAATGCGCTTCGCTCAGACACGCTTGTGCGGCAAGGTCGGCCACCGAGATCGGGCAGGACAGGTGTCGGTCGATGAAATGGTCGAGCTTGGCCAAGTCGAGTTGGCGCATGGCCGGTCGCGCAGCCGCCCCGCCAAGCCGGGCATGCAGGCAGCCGAGGAAGGTAGCTGCCAGCCGGTCGCTCTGCGCGGCGCTCAAGTCTTGCTGGCTGTCGGCCTGCTCGAGCAGAAGAAAATCGAGGTAATGCTTGAGCGGCTTGTCCAGTGCGAAGAAGCGGGGGGCGTCGAACAGCCGTGACAGCTCGTGGTGGTAGCCGGTGAGCGATGGGGCATTGGCGGGCAGGTCGAGAATGAGCTGACGGTTCTCGCCCTGGCCCATGTAGTAGTGCATGTGATTGGCGGGCACGATGCAGCCGGAAAACGCCGATATCGCACCGCCCAGACCCTCGATCTCGAATTCCGCCTGACCCTGTAGGCCGATGACGATCTGGTGAAAGTCATGTGCGTGGTTCTGGGTAGCGGTATCGAGCGGAATCTGGCGTATGACGCTGGACATGAGGGCCTCCCGCCTGCGGCTATCGTGTCACAGGATATCACACTCGACGCCTGACCAACGCTACGGCTGGTTGCGTTGCCGTTCCCGCAGGCGCTGGTGGGAAGCCAGGTGGCTGCGCAGGGCGGCCAGCTCCTCACGGCCGGTCTTGTCGAGCAGCGGCTTGCCCTGGGCCACCTGCCAGGGGCGTCCATGTTCCTGCATCAGGCGCTGGGCACGGCGTCGCACGCCATCAAGGTAGTCATCATGACGAATCGGATAATTGATCACGACGTTCCACTCGGTTTCTCCCACCTGGTTGGCCAACGCCTTGTCGAACAGCTTCAGCAGTTGCTCCGGCTCGGTGCGATAGCGCGGCGTACGCGAGAACATCAGAATCAGCACCATGCCGCCAATGACGAATAGACAGACGGCGAAAATGAGCAGGAAGAGTGCCATGCGAAAGCCACGCTGGGAGAGACGAGCGGGTCGGCGATCTGCAGCCGCCTGGTGCATCGGTTTGCTGCGAGAACTGGAGCGGGTGAAGGGAATCGAACCCTCGTCTTAAGCTTGGGAAGCTTCTGCTCTACCATTGAGCTACACCCGCAAAGCGTTTCGATAGTAAAACCAAGGGCTTGGGCTTTGCAAGCTGTCTCGTGATTTTCCCTTTTTCTGCCCGATAAGTGCTTGTTTTGCTGGCCTGGCATGCTGCGCCTCGCGCTCTTGGCCGTGCCCCGGGAAGTAGCGCCAGGAGAAGAGAAGAAAAAAATTATCGAACAGTGGCGAACTTTTTTGCTTGCTGCTGTCATATCTGATACAGGCAACAGCGCGATGGCAGTCGCTAACACTGTTGTTCTGGCTCGCAGTTTCGATCTTGCCGCCCATGACCTCCATCATGGGCGGTTTTTTTTGTGCTGCCTGTGGCAAGCGCCCACGGTGCGAACGAGCCCTGCTTCGGCAGGGCTCGTTCGGTTCTCGAGCAAGGATGTCTCGCCCTGCTACCTGGCAGGCAGCAGGGCCCCGGTCAGTTTCAGTTGTGCCGCATGCGCAGAATGGCGGTCAGCACGTCGCGACGAGTCACGATGCCGCACAGGCGGCCTTGTTCGGTCACCGGGTAGACCTTGGGTTTCTGGCCGAGCATCTCCTGGGCCAGGTCGGTGATGCTCTTGGTGGGCGAAACGGACAAGACCTCGTTGCGCATCAGCTCCTTTACCAGCGGAGCTTCGTCATTCAGGTAGGCGCTCTGGAGCAGCTTGCCCAGCACGTCCTGCTCGGAGATGAAGCCGATCAGGTGATCGTGGTCATCGACGACCGGTGCGCCAGGCAGACGGTGCAAAGCCAGGCCTTTGGCCAGGGTGGTGATCGACGTGTTGCCAGTGACCCGGTAGCAATCCCGGGACATGATCTCGCGAACGATGGTGGGGGCCCTGTTGAGCATGGCGCATCTCCTTGTTCCGGACGCTCTTGGCGGGACACTTTCAGCATAGCCGAGTCGACCTGGATATAAGGAAAGTCTTCAACACCTGGCCAACGCTCGGTTCCCCGACATGAATGAGGTAAAGACTGGCGACGGAACATGGCCAGGACGGATCGGCTCCAAGTCAGCAGGACTTGGTCTAGCTTGAAAGGCAGGCCCAGTGAATCTGGTGCCATGACGAGTGCAGGAGGCGGTTATGGATGCGCGCGAATACCTGGCAAGAAAAGGCCTCGATAGAAGCCGGGACGAGGAGCGCCCCAATACCCTGGAAGAGAAGGCGTGGGAGCGTGCGCGCCAGGCGGGTGGGCACCAGCCTCGCGCCGGCACTCCGTATGATTGGGAAGACTGGGAGCGCTATCACGAGGAGTTGGCCGAAGGTGCCGAAACCATCGACCAGAAGATCGACCACGAGGCGCACCGTCAGGCTCAGGAGTTCGCTCAAGCGGAGCGTGAGGCGAACGCAGCGGTACAGGAATACGTACCACCGGCCGAAGCCGATCCAGCCATCAGCGGTACGCGGGAGCCAGCATCTTCGCCGCCGGCATGGCAGGAGTCTACGGCACTGCGCCTCTCCTACAAGGCGCTGGCCGTGCTGCTGCCTCCCCTGGCCGTTGGCCTCGCCCAAGGGGGAGCTCGGCGAGTGATCGTCAGTCTGGTCCTGACGCTGCTGGGGTGGGTGCCAGGTTGCCTCTACGCTTGGTCATGGTTGCTGCGCCGGTTGGGCTGAGCAAGCCGTCTTCGGAAGCGAACAGTTTCATGGGAAACGAAAGCGTGGGGCTGGAATGTGCTTCAGTAACGCGCAAGCGCCGTATCAAGCCGTTTTTCTTCGAAACTAGACTATAGTATAAGCGATTGATCGAACGCGATCATTGCTCGCTCTTAGCCTCTGCGCTAGTCTCGCTATCGTAAATCGAACATTTGGGGTGAATTTCTGTTTGAAAACGAACATTGGTGTCGATCGGTTGTTCGCTTTCATGACCTCAATGTCTACGACCCGACAAGAATAACAGGGCGAGGCTCATGTCTTACCTACTCTCCATCGACCAAGGCACGACCAGTTCGCGCGCGCTGCTCTTCGATGGTTCGCTGCAGCCGCTGACCATCGCTAAGCAGGAGTTCACCCAGGCCGTACGAGCGCGCACCGGGCTGCTCCTCGACCGCTATTTCTCTGCCACCAAACTGGCCTGGATACTCGACAACGTTAGTGGGGCTCGTCAACGGGCCGAGCGTGGCGAGCTGGCTTTCGGCACCATCGACAGCTACCTGATCTGGCGACTGACCGGCAGCACCTGACCGGTGCCGACGCGCGCCTTACCGCTGGCCGGCTAGTTCGTAACGCTCACGCGCCGGTTCACACAACGACTCAATAACGATGACAAAGAGTTCAGCATGTCTCTGATACTTGAAAACATCGACCATGTGGTCAACGGAGCCACCCATATCGAGGGGGTCAACCTCGAGTTGGCGCCCGGCTCCTTCAATGTCCTGCTGGGGCGAACCCTGGCCGGCAAGACGACGCTGATGCGCATCATGGCCGGCCTCGAGCCGCCTACGCGCGGCAGGGTGCTGATGCATGGCGAGGACGTGACGCGCAGGTCGGTACGCAAGCGCAACGTCTCGATGGTCTACCAGCAGTTCATCAATTACCCGGGCCTCACCGTCTACGACAACATCGCTTCGCCGCTCAAGCTGGCGCGGGTGCCGAAGGAGGAGATACGCCAGCGGGTTCAGGAAACGGCCAGCATGTTGCATATCGAGCACCTGCTCGATCGCTATCCGGCGGAACTTTCCGGCGGCCAGCAGCAGCGCACCGCCATGGGCCGGGCACTGGTCAAGGATGCCGATCTGATCCTGTTCGACGAGCCGTTGGTCAATCTCGACTACAAGCTGCGCGAGGAATTCCGCGAGGAGCTGCGTGAACTGTTCAAGGCGCGCAACTGCATTGCCGTCTATGCCACCACCGAGCCCAACGAGGCACTGGCACTGGGCGGTCATACCGCGGTACTCCACGAGGGGCGCCTGCTGCAGTACGGTCCCACCGAGGACGTCTACCATCGTCCACGCGACGTGCTGGCCGCCGAGATGTTCTCGGAGCCGCCGATCAACGTGATGCCGGCAATCGTCACGGGTTCCGAAGTGACCTTCGATCGTAACGTGCATTTCCCGCTCAATCGCGATCTAGCCAGCCTGTCACCGGGCCAGTATCAGCTCGGCGTGCGTGCTTCGCACATCGGGCTCGAGCGTCAGGCGGCAGATGACCTCGAGCTGGAGGTAACGGTCGATATCGCCGAGATCAGCGGTTCGGAGACCTTTCTGCACGTACGTAACGACCTCTTCCATCTGGTGCTGCACCTGGCCGGGGTGCATGAATTCGGCGTGGACCAGCCTATCAAGGTCTACCTGCCGACCCACAAGATCTATGCCTTCGATCGGCATGGCGACGTCGTGCACATCCCGGCACGGCCAGGAGCGCACTGATGGCCCAGATCACTCTCAAATCGCTGGCGCACAGCTATTCGCCGAACCCTGCGAGCCCCGAGGACTACGCCATTCGTGAAATGGAACACGTCTGGCAGCAGGGCGGCGCCTATGCATTGCTGGGGCCGTCCGGCTGCGGCAAGTCGACGCTGCTCAACATCATCTCCGGTCTGCTCACGCCCTCGGATGGGCAAGTGCTATTCGACGATCAGGTGATGAACGAGCTGCCGCCGGAGGAGCGCAACATCGCACAGGTGTTCCAGTTCCCGGTGGTCTACGACACCATGACCGTGTTCGACAACCTGGCCTTTCCGCTGCGCAACGTAGGTACTTCCGAAGCCAAGGTACGCGAGCGCGTGGCCGAAGTGGCCGATATTCTCGATCTCACCTCGTTGCTCAGGCGCAAGGCACGCAACCTCACCGCCGACGAGAAGCAGAAGGTCTCCATGGGTCGCGGGCTGGTACGCGACGACGTCTCGGCGATTCTCTTCGACGAGCCGCTCACGGTGATCGATCCCCAGCTCAAGTGGAGGCTCAGGCGCAAGCTCAAGGAGATCCACGAGCGCTTCAATATCACCATGATTTACGTGACCCACGATCAGCTCGAGGCCTCGACCTTCGCCGACAAGATCGCCGTGATGTACGAAGGCCAGGTGGTGCAGTTCGGCACACCGCGCGAGTTGTTCGAGGCCCCGGCCCACACCTTCGTCGGCTACTTCATCGGCAGTCCTGGAATGAACTTCGTCGAGGTGGCGCGAACCGACGATGGGAGAGCGCGCGCCGGGACCGTCGACCTGACCCTGCCGCCTGCGCTGCTGAGTGCGATCCGTCAGGCTCGCTCACGCAACATCAAGTTGGGCATCCGGCCCGAGTTCGTCGAGATCCTGGCCGCTTCCACTGCAGACGCCTATCCCATCGAGATCGACAACGTTCAGGATCTCGGCACCTACCGCATCGTGTCGTTTTCGTTTGCCGGCGTGGCGTTCCGCGCCCGCCTGGAAGAGGACCAGCCAATGCCGGAGCGCCAGGCGTTCGTGCGCTTCCCCGAGGCGTGGTTGAACCTTTACATCGACGAGTTCCGCGTGGAGGTGGGGTAATGAACAAGGTCTACAACAACCGGGCGTGGTTCCTGATCCTGCCCATGTTGCTGCTGGTGGCGTTCTCCGCCATCGTGCCTCTGATGACGGTGGTCAACTACTCGGTGCAGGACGTGTTCGATGCCAATACGCGCTTCTTCACCGGCACTGAGTGGTTCGAGACCATGCTCAACGACCGGGCGCTACAGGCCGCACTGCTGCGCCAGTTCGCCTTCTCGTTCACCATCCTGGCGATCGAGGTGCCGCTGGGCATAGGCATTGCACTGCTGATGCCCAAGCGCGGCTGGCAGGCCTCGGCGGTGCTGATCCTGATCACGCTGCCGCTGCTGATTCCGTGGAACGTGGTGGGCAGCATCTGGCAGCTCTTCACCCGCGGCGACATCGGCCTGATGGGGGTGGGCATCCGTGAGCTGGGCTACGCCTACAATATTACCCGCAACCCCACCGATGCCTGGGCCACCATCATCCTCATGGACGTATGGCACTGGACGCCGCTGATTGCGTTGCTGTGCTACAGCGGCCTGCGCTCGATTCCCGATGCCTACTATCAGGCGGCGCGCATCGACCGGGCCTCGAAGTGGGCGGTGTTCCGCTACATCCAGTTGCCCAAGCTCACCAATGTACTGGTGATCGGCGTACTGCTGCGCTTCATGCACTCCTTCATGATTTACGCCGAGCCGTTCGTGCTCACCGGTGGCGGGCCGGGCAGTTCCACCACTTTCCTCAGCCAGTCGCTGACCACCATGGCCATCGGCCAACAGGATCTGGGGCCCTCGGCGGCATTCTCGCTGATCTACTTTCTCATCATCCTGCTGGTCTGCTGGGTCTTCTACACCGCGATCATGAATATGCAGAAAGACAATGCCAATCAGGGGGGAGCCTGACATGACCCGCTCCGTACCGACCACGCCCGAAAGCGTACGCCAGCAGGCTGCCGAAAGCGCCGCCAAGCGCCGCAAGCGGGCACGCTCCGCCACCATTCGCTGGCGTCGCCGCACGCTGCTCGGGCTCTATCTGGTCTTCGTAATGCTGCCGATCTACTGGCTGCTCAACCTGTCGTTCCAGACCAACAGCGAGATTCTCGGCTCCTTCTCGTTCTGGCCGCAGAACTTCACCTTGGGCAACTACGTGGGTATCTTCACCGACGCCAACTGGTACATGGGCTACGTCAACTCGCTGGCCTACGTGCTGATGAACATGCTGATCAGCATTTCGGTGGCGCTGCCCGCCGCCTATGCCTTCAGCCGCTTCAAGTTCATCGGCGACAAGCATCTTTTCTTCTGGCTGCTGACCAACCTGATGGCGCCGCCGGCAGTGTTCCTGCTGCCCTATTTCCAGCTCTACTACTCGGTGGGCCTGTTCGATACCCACATCGCCGTGGCGCTGGCTCACTGCCTGTTCAATATCCCGCTGGCGGTATGGATCCTCGAGGGTTTCATGAGCAGTGTACCCAAGGAGGTCGACGAAACCGCCTACATCGACGGCTACAGCTTCCCGCGCTTCTTCGTCACTATCTTCCTGCCGATGATCCGCTCGGGGATCGGCGTGACGCTGTTCTTCCTGTTCATGTTCTCGTGGGTCGAGCTGCTGCTCTCCCGCACCCTGACCGCCACCAAGGCCCAGCCCATCGCCTCGATCATGACGCGGACCTCGACGGCATCGGGCATCGACTGGGGCACGCTGGCCGCCGCCGGTGTATTGACCATCATTCCGGGCATCGTGGTGGTCTACTTCGTGCGCAACCACATCGCCAAGGGCTTCGCCCTGGGTCGGACCTGAAGGGGAGGGAACCACGATGGAATGGATGGTCTGGACGTTACCTACGGCAATCTTCTTCTCCGTCATTGCTGCGATCCTGCTCGGCATGACGGCCTGGGAGCTGGCGTCTCCCACGGTGGAGCGGCGTGGCTTTCTGCCGATCGCCACCACCCGCGGCGACCGGCTCTTCATCGGACTGCTCTCCGCGGCCTATATCCACCTGGCCGTGGTCGGCTTCACCGAACTCTCGATTTGGTTTGCCCTGGGGGCTTCCGTCCTCTGGTTACTGGTGCTGATGCGCTGGGGCTGAACCAAGGCACTACGGACGATAACCGAGTCATGGATGACAACCACACGCAGAACGAGGTCAACATGAAGAATAAAAGGATCCAACTGACGGCCATCGCAGGCAGCCTGCTGCTTGCGTCGACCGTGCTGCACGCCCAATCCGACGATGCCCGCGCGATCGCCGAACGGCTGGTCGACCAGCATTTCCAGAATTCCACGCTATCGCGTGAGGAGCAGATCGAGGAGCTGCTGTGGTTCGCCCAGGCCGCCGAGCAGTTCCGCGGCATGGAGATCAATACCGTTGCCGAGGGTCTTACCACCCACGTCTGGGAGCGCGACGTGCTGGCTCCGGCGTTCGAGGAACTCACCGGTATCCGGGTCACCCACAACATCATCGGTGAGGGCGATGTGGTGGACAACATGCAGACCCAGATGCAGACGGGGCGCAACATCTACGACGGCTACGTCAACGACTCGGACGCCATCGGCACGCACATTCGCTACGGCTCCACCATCAACCTGTCCCAGGCGATGGAGAACGAATGGGCCGACTATACGCTGCCGACCCTGGATCTCGACGACTTCATCGGCCTGCAGTACACCACCGGGCCGGACGGCAGCATCTACCAGTTGCCCGACCAGCAGTTCGCCAACCTCTACTGGTTCCGCTACGACTGGTTCCAGCGCGAGGACCTGCAGGAGCAGTTCCGCGAGATCTACGGCTACGACCTGGGCGTGCCGACCAACTGGACCGCCTACGAAGACATTGCCGAGTTCTTCACCGAACACGTCGGAGAGATCGACGGCCAGCGGGTCTACGGCCACATGGACTATGGCCGCCGCGACCCGTCGCTGGGCTGGCGCTTCCACGACTCCTGGCTCTCCATGGCCGGCATGGGCAGCCCCGGCGTGCCGTTCGGCAACCCGGTGGACGACTGGGGGATTCGCGTCGACGAAGAGAGCCGTCCGGTAGGCGCCAGCGTCAGCCGCGGCGGGGCGACCAACTCGCCGGCCTCGGTGTTCGCCGTGACCAAGATGGTCGAGTGGCTGGACAAGTACGCGCCGCCCGAGGCCCAGGGCATGACCTTCGGCGAGGCAGGCCCGGTACCCGCCCAGGGCAACATCGCCCAGCAGATCTTCTGGTACACCGCCTTCACCGCCGACATGACCGACCCCAGCCTGCCGGTCACCGATGACGACGGCAACCCCATGTGGCGCATGGCGCCGTCGCCCACCGGGCCGTACTGGGAGGAGGGCATGAAGGTCGGCTACCAGGACGTGGGTTCCTGGACGTTCTTCGACTCCACGCCGGAGGACAGGCGCACCGCGGCCTGGCTGTTCGCCCAGTTCGCCACCGCCAAGACGGTTTCGCTGGAGAAGCTGATGGCCGGCCTGACACCGATCCGCGAGTCCGACATCTTCTCCGACCAGATGACCGAACTGGCGCCGAAGCTGGGTGGCCTGGTCGAGTTCTACCGCAGCCCCAACGAGTCCAACTGGACGCCGTCGAGCACCAACGTACCTGACTACCCGCGCATGGCGCCGCTGTGGTGGCAGAACCTGGCCCCGGCCGTCAGCGGTGAGGTCACGCCCCAGGAGGCCCTCGACAACCTGGCCGGTGCGCTGGACAACATCATGGCGCGCCTGGCGCGGGCCAACGTGTTCGAGGCCTACCCGCCGATGCTCAACGATGAGCGCGACCCGGAGTACTGGCTGTCGCAGGAAGGCTCACCCAAGGCCAAGCTCGATGACGAGATGCCGCAGGGTACCACCGTGCCTTATGACCAGATGATGGAGGAGTGGATGGCTGCCGGTACACGCTGAGGCAAGCGTCGGGCCGTACCCGACGAGCCAAGTTGCCCGGCGCGTTGCGCCGGGCCCAGACACCATCACCGTGTTCCGGTAGCCCGTCCGGGTCATCCTTGCCCCGTTCGGCGCTCGCCGAATGGGGCTTTTGCTTCAAAAGGTCCGCACATGGAACTGCGTAGCAGTAATATCAATAAGTTGGATAACGGGGATTTCGACGTACTGATCGTGGGGGGCGGCATCAACGGCGCCTCCGCGGCGGCGGCTCTGGCCGGCAAGGGGGTACGGGTCGCGCTGATCGAGCGTGGTGATTTCGCCGGCAGCACCAGCATGCACTCGTCCAACCTGGTGTGGGGCGGTATCAAGTACATGGAGAGCCGCGACTTCGCCCTGGTACGCAAGCTCTGCATGAGCCGTAACCACTTGATCAAGAGCTATCCCGCCACGGTTCAGGAGATCCGATTCCTGACCACCATCACGCGAGGATTTCGCTATCACCCGCGCTACCTCTGGGCCGGCGCCTGGCTCTACTGGTTGATCGGCAACGGCTTTACGCGTATTCCGCGTTTTCTCTCACCGACGGCGATTCGCGACAGCGAAGCGATCATCGACACACGCAACGCCATCGGTGGCTTCGAGTACTCCGATGCCTACCTGTACGACAACGACGCTCGTTTCGTCTTCAACTTCGTGCGCGGTGCGCTCAACTACGGCGCAGTGGCAGTCAACTACGTGGAGTCGCTGGGAGCGCGCCGGGAAGGAGCGGGCTGGATTACGCGAGCCCGCGACGTCATCAGCGGGCGGGAACTGGAGGTACGCTCCAGGGTGCTGATCAATGCTGCCGGTCCCTGGGTCGATGAGCACAACAGCCTCACCGGTCAGGCCACGGATCATCGCCACCTCTACTCCAAGGGCATTCACCTGATCGTGCCGCGGCTGACCGACAGTCAGCGCGTGCTGGCATTCTTTGCCGACGATGGTCGGCTGTTCTTCGTGATTCCCATGGGGCCGCGGACCTGCATCGGTACCACCGACACCCGGGTCGAACGGCCCGAGGTGGTGGCGTCCGAAGAGGACATTCGCTTCGTGCTCGACAATATCAACAAGCGCCTCGAACTCGACAAGCCGCTGGGCAAGGAGGACATCATCTCCATCCGCTGCGGCGTGCGGCCTCTGGCGGTCAAGGCCGAAGGCAGCGGTGAACGCGACTTCCTACAGCTCTCGCGCAAGCATGCCATCGACGTCAATCAGCGCGATGCCCACCTGAGCATCTTCGGTGGCAAGCTCACCGACTGTCTCAACGTGGGCGAGGAGATCGTCGCCGCGGTCGGTAGCATGGGGCTCGAGGTGCCCTATCCGAAGCATCGCTGGTACGGCGAGCCGCCCGATCAGGTGCGCCGCGAGTTCCTGCATCAGGCGAAGCTGATGCGACTTGACGCCATGACAGCGAGCGACGCCTCCGAGCCGCTTTCGACCCGATTGTGGCGGCGCTACGGTACCCATGCGCTGGAGATGCTCGAGGAGATTCGCGAGGATCCGCTCCAGGCCGAGGTGTTGATCGAGGGCACCGAGTACCTGCGTTGTGAACTGCGCTATGCCAAGCGGCGCGAAATGATCACACGGCTGGAGGATTTCCTGCGGCGGCGCTCCAAGATCGCCCTGGTGGTGCATGAGGAGGCAATGCGTCGATCCCCGGGCTTGCGTGAGGCCTGTACGATCCTGTTCGGCGACGAAGCTGATGCCCGCCTGGAGGAGTACTTCGCCACCACGCGGCGCGAGCGTGGCGAAGCCGCTGCAGATGAGTCGCTCGCTTCGCTCGGGTCAGCCCGTTCGGTGACCCCCGGTGAATGAGTCTCGGTGGCAAGAGTCGCATTGATGCCCCGCGGGATGGCAGTATAATCCCCCGTCAACTCAAACAGTCAAAGAGGTTAACCGTGGGCTATCTCATCGGCGTCACCGCGCTCTGGGCCTTCTCGTTCTCGCTGATCGGCGTTTACCTGGCCGGGCAGGTGGACAGCTATTTCGCGGTGCTGATGCGTGTCGGCCTGGCCGCGCTGGTGTTCCTGCCCTTCCTGCGGCCGAGACTGCTGGTGGGGCGCCAGCGGCTGGCCCTGATGGGGCTGGGTGCCGTGCAGTTGGGCATCATGTATATCTTCTTCTATCAGTCGTTCCTGCTGCTGTCGGTACCTGAAGTCCTGCTCTTCACCATCTTCACACCGTTCTACGTCACGCTGCTCGACGATGCCCTGTTCGGACGCTTCACACCGTTCTACCTGCTCACCGCCGCCCTGGCGGTGCTGGGCGCGGCGGTGATCCGCTACGACGGTATCGACAGCGGCTTCTGGCTGGGTTTCCTGGTGGTACAGGGGGCGAACTTCTGCTTCGCGCTGGGCCAGGTGGGCTATCGCCGCCTCTCCGTGGCACTGCCTGCCGAGCTGCCGCGACACAGCGTCTTTGCCTGGTTCTACCTCGGTGCCCTGGTCGTGGTGCTGCCGGCCTTTGCCCTGCTCGGTAACGCCGCGGCGCTGCCCTCCACGGGGGTTCATTGGGCCGTGCTGGCCTGGCTGGGCCTGGTGGCTTCGGGCCTCGGCTATTTCTTCTGGAACCTGGGCGCCACCCGGGTCGATGCCGGGGCGTTGGCGATCATGAATAACGCCCTGATCCCCGCCGGGCTCGCGGTCAACCTGGTGATCTGGAACCGCGATGCCGACCTGGTGCGGCTGGCACTGGGCGGCGCGATCATCGTGGGTTCGCTGGTGCTCAACGAATGGTGGCTGCGCCGTCAGGCGGTCGCCGCTGTCTAAGGCGTGTTTGCCCGCCCTGACCCCAGCCTCCATAATGAGCGCCGATGATCCGAGAGGCCAGGGCATGCAAAAAGAGCACGAGGGGTTCAAGAACATCGGTCTGATCGGCCGCCTGGGTAGCACCAAGGTGGTCGAGACCCTCAAGCGCCTGCTGCGCTTTCTCGATGAGCGTGGCCTCCATGTCATCGTCGAAGACCGCACCGCCACCGTGCTGCTCGACCATGGCCACCCCGAAGCCAGCCGGCGTACCCTCGGCGAACTCTGTGACCTCGTCGTCGTGGTGGGAGGCGATGGCAGTCTGCTCGGTGCCGCCCGCACGCTGTGTCACAGCGGCACCCTGATGCTGGGCGTCAATCGCGGGCGGCTGGGCTTTCTCACCGATATCTCCCCCGACGAACTCGAGGAGCGGGTCGGCCAGGTACTGGATGGCCAGTTCGAGGTCGAGGAGCGTTTCCTGCTCGATGCCGAACTCTATCGCGACGGCACTTTGGTGGGCAGCGGGGATGCCTTGAACGAGGTGGTATTGCACCCGGGCAAGGCAGTTCGCATGATCGAATTCGAACTGTTCATCGACAAGCAGTTCGTCTGCAGTCAGCGTAGTGATGGCCTGATCATGGCCACGCCCACCGGCTCCACCGCCTACGCGCTTTCCGGGGGCGGCTCGATCATGCATCCCAAGCTGGACGTGATCGAATTGGTGCCGATGTTTCCCCATACCTTGTCCAGCCGGCCCATCGTCATCGATGCCGCAAGCGAAATCCACGTGCACATCGGCGAGACCAACCAGACCTACCCCCATATCAGCTGTGATGGTCAGACACGCGCCGTGGCCAAGCCGGACGACATATTGGTGGTGAGGCGCAAGCCCCAGCGGGTGCAACTTGTGCATCCCCTCGGTCATAACTTCTACGAAGTCCTGCGCAGCAAACTGGGCTGGAGCAATCGGCTGGGGGATTGACGTGAGGCAGGTGGCAATAGAAGGCTACGATCTGATCGGTGACGTGCATGGCTGCGGGGCAACCCTCGGCGCGCTGCTCGAGAAGCTCGGCTACCATCAGCGCGGCGGCGTCTACCGACATCCGCGGCGCCAGGCAATTTTCCTTGGCGACCTGATCGATCGCGGTCCGCGGATTCGTCTGGCCGTCAGCATCGCCCGGCGCATGGTGGAGGAGGGCGAGGCGCATATCGTCATGGGCAACCACGAGTACAACGCGCTGGCGTACAGCCATCATGCGCCGCGTCGCCTGGGGCGCGAGTGGCTGCGCGAACACTCCCCGCGACACAACCGCATCATCAAGGAGACCCTCGACCAGTACCGCGACCACCCGGCGGAGTGGGACGAGACCCTGGCCTGGTTCATGGACATCCCGCTCTACCTCGATTTCGACGACTTCCGCGTGGTACATGCCTGTTGGGACCAGGCGCTGATCGATGCGCTGGAGTGCCAGTGTCCAGGCGGCGTCATCGACGAGCCGTTCCTGCAGCAGTCCGTGGTGCCGGATACGCTCGCCTTTCGCGTGCTCGACCGGCTGACCCGCGGCGTGCACCTGCCGCTTCCGCCAGGCGTGGAGATCCACTCCGGCGATGGCTTCTCCCGGCGCAGCTTCAGGGCGCACTTCTGGGCGCGCGAACCGCGCACCTGGGGTGACGTGATCTTCCAGCCCGACAACCTGCCCGATGGCCTGGAGGAGAGCGAACTGAGCGCATCCGAACGGGCTCGCCTGTCCCATTACGGGCTCGACCAGCCGCCGCTGTTCATCGGCCACTATTGGTGCGAGGGCATTCCGGCCTTGCCGACGGCCAATATCGCCTGCCTCGACTACAGCGCCGTGAAGTTTGGGCGACTGGTGGCCTATCGCTGGAGCGGTGAGCAGCGACTGGATGCCAATCATTTCGTCTGGGTGAGGGTGCCGCAGGAGGAAACGGCCAGGCCTAGGCCCTGGGAAATCGACTTTGATTGAGAGAGGCGCGGCGCGCTACAAAGTTTTACAACTTTTTTTGTCGCGACCCTGAACTTCCTTTCGCTTCGCCCATCTGAATAGGTGTTCCCTTGAATGATCCCTTGCTCTTGTCCGGCGGCCCCCCTTCCGCCGGATTTTTTATGCCTGTCACCGGCCGGGGTTTGAGAAAAGAGTCGTCGCAGCGCAAGATGCACCTTAGAGGATAGTTCAGGAAGATTTCATGTACCGCATCATGCTGTTTCCCCACGAAATGGACACCCGCGAGCTTCGTCGAGCGCTGTGGGCCAACCGGATCGGGCACCGCTTCACCGAGGAGGCGGAGGGCCAAGTCTTGTGGCTCGCCGATCCGGAGCAGCATGACGCCCTGATGCAGTTGCTGACGCGTTGGCAGCGTGGCGAGCGCATCATGCCGGAGCGGCGTCGCCGCCCGGCAAGTGGCACTTCCCTGGCCGCTGCCCTGCGCCAGGCGCCGGTCACGGCCGCGGCCTTGGGTATCTCGTTGCTGGTCTTTGCCTTGATGTACGTGCTCGGCGATATCGTGGTGGCCATGCTGACCATCGTGCCGGTTGCCGTCGTCGGAGGTAGCCTGGCCTTCGGCAACCTGGCCGATGCGTTGGCCTCGGGGCAGGTATGGCGACTGCTGTCGCCGGCCTTTATTCACTTTGGCTGGATGCACCTGATCTTCAACATGATGTGGTTGTGGTATTTCGGTCGCCAGGTCGAGACGCTGCAGGGCAGTGGGCGCATGCTGGCGATCCTGCTGGTGGCCGGCATTGGCGCCAACCTGGCCCAGTACGCCACCGGCACCGTGTTGTTCGGTGGCATGTCGGGCGTCGATTTTGCCTTGCTCGGCTACGTCTGGCTGATGTCGCGCCGCGCGCCGCACAGCGGTTTCTTCGTGCCGCAGATGCTGGTGGTGTTCATGCTTGGCTGGATGGTCTTTACCATGACCGACATGGCTGGTGCGGTAGGGTTCGGCAACGTGGCCAATGAGGCGCACCTGGGCGGGCTGGTCGTGGGGCTGCTGTTTGGGTGGTATTATTCCACCCGTGCCCGCCGCCGTTACTGAGAGATTTCCTGCAATGAGCGATATGACCTTCGAGCGCATGATCCAGCAAATGACGCCGGCCATCTACGACAGCCTCAAGCAGGCGGTGGCGCTGCGCAAGTGGCCCGACGGGCGCATGCTGACCGGGGAGCAGACCGAACTCTGCCTCGAGGCGGTGATCCGCTACGAACACGAGAACAACGTGCCCGAGGAGCAGCGCGTCGGTTACTTGCAGCAGCGCACCTGCGGTAGCGCCAGCAGCGGTGCCGATGTGCCGCCCGAGCTGGCGGGGTTGGCCCGGGATGCCTCGCGTGATTGACAGCGGGCTGATCGAGGTCGCGCCCACCGTGCAAGGCTGCCTGAGCAAGATGGCCATCGCCCCCGGCGAGCAGGGCGCTGCGGTACGCTATACGCTACGTGCCGGTGAGCACCGGCTCGATCTCAATGCGCGCCTCGGCCAGCCCCTGCAGCTGACCTGGACCGGCGCGATAGCCTGCACCCATTGTGGCCGGGCGACGAAGAAGAGCTTCGCCCAGGGCTATTGCTACCCCTGCTTCAAGAAGCTGGCCCAGTGCGATACCTGTATCGTCAAGCCCGAGACGTGTCACTTCGATGCCGGCACCTGCCGCGAACCCGAGTGGGCGGAAAAGCACTGCTTCCAGCCCCACGTGATCTACCTGGCCAACTCCTCCGGCATCAAGGTGGGCATTACAAGGAGTACTCAGGTACCGACGCGCTGGCTCGACCAAGGGGCGATTCAGGCGCTGCCGATTCTGGCGGTGGAGACGCGCCAGCAGTCCGGCCTGGTCGAGGTACTGTTCAAGGAACAAGTGGCCGACCGCACCAACTGGCGCGCCATGCTCAAGGGCGAGGTCGAGCCGCTCGACCTGGTGGCGGAGCGTGTCCGGCTGCTGGCCCGGCTCGAGGGCGGGCTCGTCCAGCTGCGCGAGCGTTTCGGTGCCGATACCATTCGCGTGCTGGACGAGGCGCCGGTCAGCTTCGACTATCCGGTGCTGGAGTTCCCGCGCAAGATCGTTTCGCACAACTTCGACAAGAAGCCCGAGGTGGCCGGCACCCTGCTGGGCCTCAAGGGGCAGTACCTGATCCTCGACACGGGCGTGATCAACCTGCGCAAGTTCACCGGCTATGAAGTCGCCGTGAGCTGAGCTGAGCTGAACTGAGCGTAGCCGAGAGGCTGCGCTATGCTCCCGTGAGAGACTTCTTCCAAGGGGGCTGCCATGAGCCAGATGCGCGCCATGCGGTTGCATGGCCCGAGCCAGCCGCTGCAGCTGGAGTGGGTGTCCCGGCCTGAGCCCGAGGCGGGCCAGGTGCAGTACCGTGTGCTGGCCTGCGGCGTGTGCCGCACCGACCTGCACGTGGTCGATGGCGAGCTGCCTTCGCCACGTCTGCCGCTGGTGCCTGGTCACGAGATCGTCGGCGAGATCACGGTGGTGGGGCAAGGCGTCGGCCACCTGGCGCCCGGCATGCGCATCGGCGTGCCCTGGCTGGGCTGGACCTGCGGTGAATGCGAGGCCTGTGTGGCCGGTCGCGAAAACCTCTGCGCTCAAGCGCAATTCACCGGTTACACCCTCGATGGCGGCTACGCCGAGTACGGCGTGGCCGACGCCCGCTACTGCTTTCCCATGATGGCGGAGGATGCCCAGGCTGCTGCGCCGCTGCTTTGCGCGGGGCTGATCGGCTATCGCACCTGGCGTCTGGCCGGTGGGGAGCAGAATAGACGTCTGGGGATCTATGGTTTCGGGGCCGCGGCCCATATCCTCGTGCAGCTCGCCGTGGCGTGCGGCCAGCGGGTCTACGCCTTCACCCGGCCGGGAGACGAGGCGGCCCAGGCCTTCGCGCTGCGGCTCGGTGCCGTGTGGGCCGGTGATGCCGACCAGGTACCACCCGAGCCGCTCGATGCCGCGCTGCTGTTTGCGCCGGTGGGCGAGCTGGTACCGCTGGCACTGGCCCAGGTGCGCCCGGGTGGAGCGGTCGTGTCCGGCGGCATCCACATGTCCGATATCCCCACCTTTCCCTATCGTCTGCTGTGGCAGGAGCGCAGCCTCCGTTCGGTCGCCAATCTCACCCGCCAGGATGGCGAGGAGTTCCTGGCGCTGGCGCCCACGGTGCCGATACGCACCGAGACACGCGCCTATCACTTGGAACAGGCCAATCAGGCCCTGACCGACCTGCGCGAGGGCAGGCTGACGGGAGCCGCAGTGCTGATTCCTTGAGACTCGGGCTCATGCTGTGAACGACGGCAAAGATATTGAATTGCTCGCCTGGAGGGAGAGAGATTGGCAGGCTATGCTGTCTTTTCCCTTTCCATGCGACAGGTTTCGACATGTATCGCCTTCATATTGCCAACAAGAACTACTCTTCCTGGTCGCTACGCCCCTGGGTGCTGATGCGCCATCTGGACATCCCGTTCGAGGAGCGCCTGACCCCTTTCGAGCCTGGATCGAACTGGACCGCCTTTCGCGAGTTCTCACCGTCGGGAATGGTGCCCTGCCTGGAGGACGGTGAGCGCGCCGTGTGGGAGTCGCTGGCGATCGTCGAATACCTGGCCGAGCGACATGCCGGCGTATGGCCAATCGACGACGAGGCGCGCGCCTGGGCGCGTTGCGCCAGCAGCGAGATGCACGCCGGATTTTCCGCCCTGCGCAGCCTGTGTCCGATGAACTGCGGCGTCAGGGTGAAGCTGCACCATATGCCGGATGCCTTGGCAGGCAACCTGGCTCGCCTCGATGAGCTCTGGCAGCAGGGCCTCACGCGTTTCGGCGGCCCCTTCCTGGCGGGGGAGTCCTTCTCTGCAGTGGATGCCTTCTTCGCTCCGGTGGCGTTCCGGGTACAGGGCTTTGGGCTCGAGCTGAGTGCGCCCTCGATGGCATATGTCGAACGGCTGCTGGCACTTCCCGCCATGCAGCAATGGTACGAGGCGGCGCTGGACGAGCCGTGGCGCGAGGCGGCGCACGAAGCCGAGGTGCAGGAGAACGGCACCGTCGTCGAGGACCTGCGGCGTCCTTCCTGACACTCCTTCGGGCTGTTTTCCTGCCGCCGGGGCACGCTCCGGGTCAACTGAATAGGTCGCCCTGATCCCGGGGCGGCCTGAAGGCCGTGGTATCGAGTTGGCGCGCCTCGCTCCTAACGGGATCGTTGAGGCCGAGGCGCCGGCAGGCCTTGTCGAAGCGCTGAGCGATGAGCTCGGCAAATATCCCCTCGCCGCGCATGCGTTTGCCGAAGCGACTGTCGTAGTCGGCTCCGCTGCGGCACTGGCGCACCAGACTCATCACCTTGCCGGCCCGCTCCGGGTAGTGAGCCTGTAGCCAGTCCTCGAACAGCGGTGCCACCTCGCGGGGCAGGCGCAGTAGCGTCCAGCCGGCTGATTCCGCCCCGGCGTCGCGGGCTGCCTGTAGGAGGCGTTCCAGTTCGTGGTCGGTCAATCCCGGAATGATCGGCGCGACCATGACGCCCACCGGCACACCGGCATCTTTCAATTGCTCGATGGTTCGCAACCGGGCGCCGGGAGAAGCCGTGCGCGGCTCCAGGCTGCGCTTGAGTTCGGTGTCCAGGCTGGTGAGGCTGATCGACACCCTGGCCAGGCGCATGTCGGCCAGTTCGGCAAGCAGGTCCAGGTCGCGCAGGATCAGCGCGCTCTTGGTAATGATCGAAACCGGATGGCGGCATTCGAGCAGAAAGGCGAGAATTTTTCGGGTGCTGCCGCGCTCCGCTTCCAGTGGCTGGTAGCAGTCGGTGTTGCCGGAAAGGGCGATGGGGCGGCACACGTAGCTGCGTTTGCAAAACTCTTCTCGCAGCCGATCGACCAGGCCGCTGCGGGCGATCAGGCGGGTCTCGAAGTCGATCCCGGGGGAGAGATCCCAGTAGGCGTGGCTGGGTCGTGCATAGCAGTAGATGCAGCCGTGCTCGCAGCCGCGGTAAGGGTTGAGCGAGCGGTCGAAGGCGAGGTCGGGCGAGTCGTTCCAGGAGAGCGCACTGCGCGCTCGTTCGTCGTTTACGACAGTGGCCAGCCGCGTCGGGATTTCCTCCTGCCACCAGCCGTCGTCCTCCGTCTCGCTGTGGGTCGGGGCGAAGCGGTTGTCGGGGTTGTAGGTGGCGCCGCGCCCCTTGCGTAGCTGCTTTTGATCGAACCGAGGCATGGGTCAATCCCTTTTACTGTATTTATGTACAGTATATGACGCCTTCGGCGAGTCGCCAATGCTGGATAACTCTCCACGGGCGAGTACGCTTCAGGCATGACGACAACTTCCCATCGCGACTCTTCGCGTGCCCATGAGGCGCTCTATTCGGTCCAAGGGCTGTGGTGTACCAGCTGTGCGCTGGCCGTCGAGGCCCAATTGATGCGGCTATCCGGTGTGGTAGCTGCCAGCGTGCACTACCCCAGCGCTATCCTGCTGGTGCAGGGGCGGCCGGACGCTTTGGAGGAAACCCGGCTGGCCGCCGCCGTCAAGCGGCTCGGCTACCGCCTCGGGCCGCCGGAGGCGGTGGGCGATGCCGAAACGCGACTGGAAGCCGAAAGCCGCTATCTCACCCTGCGCCTGCTGACGGCAGTCGCCTTCGGCATGTGGACCATGCTTGCCTCGCTGCTGATCTATGCCGGCGCCATGCCCAGCCCACGGCTGGAGCTGGTCATGGCCTGGGTGTCCGGTGCCTTCGCCTTGCCTGTCGTTACCTACGTGGCGTTCCCGTTCTATCGGGCCGGGTGGCGTACGGCACGAGCGCGGCGCCCCGGCATGGATGCGCTGGTGTCGCTGGGTGCGCTGACGGCGGTGGCTGTATCGCTATGGCTGCTTTTGCGCGGCTCGGCGGAGGTCTATTTCGATACCGCAGTGATGCTGGTCGCGCTGCTGTTGGCGGGCCGGCTGGTGGAAACTCTGTGCCGCCACCGAGGGCTGCGGGCGCTGCAGGCTCTGTACGAGCCTCCCACCGAAGTACGGCGGTGGGGGCAGGGCAGCTGGCAGCCCTGCCCGCTGGAATCGGTGGCGATAGGCGATCGGGTGCGTGTCGAGCCCGGAGAGACGCTGCCTTTTGATGGCGTTCTGGAGAACGACGAAGCCTTGCTCGACCTCTCGCCCCTCACCGGAGAGAGTGCCCCGCGACGCTGCCTGCCCGGCGAGCCGGTGGCGGCAGGCTGCCGCAACCTGGGCGCGGCGCTGGTGCTCGAGGTCAACGCGGCTGCAGGAGAATGCCGCCTGGACCGGCTGCGCGAGCAGATGTGGTGGCAGCAGGCGCGCAAGGGTGAATTGCAGCACCTGGCCGATCGCTTTGCCGGCTGGCTCAGCCCCCTGGCGGTGGTACTCGCGGCTCTCACCTTGTTGGCTACGTGGCTGAGCGGAGTGCCGGCAGAGGAGGCTTGGGTCAGGGCGCTATCGGTACTGGTCGTCGCCTGCCCCTGCGCCGTGGGCCTGGCGATTCCGCTGGCGAGCCTGGCGGGCAGCGGGCAGGGGCTGGAGCGCGGCGTGATCGTACGCGACCCGAGTGCTTTCGAAGCGTTGGCGGGTATCCGCAGCGCAGCGTTCGACAAGACCGGCACCCTGACCCGAGGCGAACCGGAGGTGCTGGCCGTGCGGCCTGCTCCCGGTTACGGCGAGGCGGCCGTGCTGGTGCTGACCGCGCTGGCGGCGCAGGGCAGCGAGCATCCGCTGGCACGGGCCGTGCGCAGGTATGCCCGGGATGCCGGCCAGGACGCCGTTGCCGAGGTGGCGGAAGCCGAGGAGACCGGTGGCCGCGGCCGTCGCGTACGCCTGGCCGATGGGCGCCGGCTACTGCTGGGTAGCCGCACCTGGCTGGGCGAGCAGGGCGTTTCCATGAAGGGCCTGGAGGAGCCGGCTGAAAGCGAAGTGCTGCTGGCCTGCGACGGCCAGTGGTTAGCGCAATTCAGTCTGGGTGAAGCGGCGCTGCCCGGTAGTGCCGAAACCCTGGCCAGGCTGCGTCGGCAGGGGCTCGTGCTGGCGCTGATCAGCGGCGATAGGGCTCAGGCAGTCCGGCGGCTGGGGACCGAAGTGGGGCTGCAGCCGGAGGAGTGCTACGCCGGGCGCAGCCCCGAAGCCAAGGCGAAGCTGCTGGCAGCCATGCCACAGCCCTCGCTCTATGTTGGCGATGGCATCAACGATGTGCTGGGGCTGGCGACCGCCAGCGTGGGCGTGGCGCCGCTGGGAGCCAGTTCCACCGTACAGGAGGGGGCCGGCGTGGCGCTGCTGCAACCGGGAGTGTCAGGGGTCGAAGTCGCCTGGCAGCTGGCGCGGCGTACCCGGCGCGTGATGCGTCAGAACCTGCTGCTCTCCGGCATTTACAACCTACTGGCGCTGGGGCTGGCAGTTGCCATGCCGATACCGCCGCTGGTGGCGGTGCTGGCCATGGTGGCCAGCTCGCTCAGCGTGGTGGCGAACTCGGCGCGACTGGCATGGAGCGATGCTGAGGTTCGGCAGAAACAGCCGAGCGCTCCCGTGACCGATGCGCTCGGCGCGGTGCCGTGACAGACCGGGCCAGCCTGTTAAGATGGCGGCTGCCTTCGCGATATCAGGACTCCCTCATGCTTGCCGATACCCTGGCCTCACTCTCGCCGGTCGACGATGCGCTGACGAGCGCCGTTCAGGCGCGGCTGGATAACCTCACCAAGCCCCCTGGCAGCCTGGGCCGTCTCGAATCCCTGGCATTGGCACTGGCCGGTATGAGCGGGAGCGAGCAGCCGTCGGTGACGCCGCCCGGCGTGATCGTCTTTGCCGCCGATCATGGCGTGGCCGAGGAGGGCGTCTCGGCCTTTCCCCAGGAGGTCACGGTGCAGATGGTAGCCAACTTTGCGGCTGGCGGTGCTGCCATCAACGTCTTCGCACGTCAGATCGGTGCCCGGCTCGAGGTCGTCGACGTCGGCATGAAGGGGGGCGTCGAGGGTGAAGGCGTCGTTATCGACAAGGTGCGACCCGGCACGGCCAACTTCGCCCGTGAGGACGCCATGAGCCTTGCCGAGGCCGAGCGTGCCATCGAAGTGGGCATCCGCGGCGCCGCGCGCAGTCACGAAGCGGGCTGCCGCTGCTTGATCGTCGGCGAGATGGGTATCGCCAATACCACTGCGAGCAGCGCTGTACTGGCTGCCCTGAGCGGCTTGCCGGCGAGTCGCCTGGTGGGACTGGGGACGGGTATCGCACCGGCACGGTTGGCTCACAAGGCAGCAGTGATCGAAGGGGCGCTGGCTGCCCGCGGCGCGGACCCATCCCAACCGCTCGAGGTGCTGGCCAAGCTCGGCGGGCTGGAAATTGCCGCCATGGCCGGCGCCTACCTGGGCGCGGCGGCCCGGCGCATGCCGATCCTGGTCGATGGGTTCATCGCCACCGTGGCGGCGCTCGTGGCCTGTCGGCTTGCGCCTGCGCTGCGCGGCTATCTCATTTTCGCCCACCGTTCCTGCGAGCCGGGTCATGACGTGGCGCTCGAACTGCTCGAGGCCGAGTCGCTGCTCGATCTCGAGCTGCGTCTGGGCGAGGGTACCGGCGCGGCCCTGGCCTTCCCGCTGCTCGAAGCCGCCTGCCGCATGCTGGCCGAGATGGCGACCTTCGCTTCGGCGGGCGTAGCGTCTGGTGGCACGGAGGCATGAGCGCCGAACCGCTGAGCCTGGCCTTGGTCGTGCTGCTCATCGGGGCCATCCTGCTGGATCTCGTGCTCGGCGACCCTCGCTGGCTGCCGCACCCGGTGGTCGCCATGGGGCGGTTGATCGGCATTCTGGAGCGCCGTTGGAACCGGGGCCCGCCACGGGCCCGGCGCCTCAAGGGCTTTCTGCTGACAGGCTGCGTGGTGGGGCTGGTTTACGCGATGGCCTGGGGCGTGCTGGCTGCGCTTGCCTGGCTGCATCCTTGGCTGGGGCTTGCCGGCGAAGTCCTGCTGCTGGCTAGTGCTCTGGCGATCAAGGGTTTGCGCGATGCCGCCATGGCCGTGGCGACACCCTTGATGCGGGGCGATCTCGGTGAGGCTCGCCACGCCGTGGCGATGATCGTGGGGCGCGACACCGAGGCCCTCGACGAGGCAGGCATCACCCGGGCCACCGTCGAAACCGTGGCCGAGAACAGCGTCGACGGCATCACCGCACCGCTGTTCTGGGCGCTGCTCGGCGGGGCACCGTTGGCGCTGGCCTACAAGGCGGTGAATACCCTGGATTCCATGGTCGGCTACCGCAGCGAGCGCTACGTCGATTTCGGCTACGCCTCGGCCAGGCTCGACGACCTGGCCAACTGGGTGCCGGCCCGGCTGACCGCGCTGGCGATGTGGCTGGCTGCCCTGGTGATGCCGGAGGCACGCACACGGGGAGCACTGGCCGGCACCTGGTACGATGCGCCGGGCCACCCCAGCCCCAATGCCGGCTGGACCGAAGCGATGATGGCACACCTGCTGGGCGTACAGCTCGGCGGCATCAATCACTATGGCGGAAGCATTTCCGAGCGAGCGCTAATGGGCGAGCCGCGTGAGCCGCTGCGAGTGGCGCATATCGATCGTGCCGTACGCCATATGCATGGGGCCTGGATCGTCTTTTTCCTGGTGATGGCAGGCTTGGCAGGGACATGGGGTACAGGCGCATGAACGAACGGGAGGAGACATGAGCGATTGGCCGAGCCATGGCGGGCGGCCGGAACAGGTACTGCACCGCTTGGGGTTGGCCCCCGACGTCCAAGTCGTTGATTTCAGTGCCAATCTCAACCCGCTGGGACCGCCACCCTGGCTGGCAGAACGGCTTGCCGACAGCCTGACCGAACTCTCCGTCTATCCGGACCCGGACTACACCGCTGCCAGGCAAGCCATCGCCGGGCACGAAGGGCTCACGCCTGGGCAGGTACGCCTGACCAACGGCGGGGCCGAGGCGATCTTCCTCGCCGCTGCGCTGCTGGCCCGGCGCGGTGTACGCCGGGCCGTCGTCGTTCAGCCGACCTTCTGCGAATACGAACGCGCCTGCCACCACTACGGCATTGCCGTGCAGCATCTTGGGTTGGAGGAGGAGAGCTTCGAGCTGGACGAGTCGCGTGCCCTCGATGCCATGGGTGAGGCCGATGCGGTGTTCCTGTGCCGACCCAACAACCCCACTGGCACCCTGATCGAACGCGGGCTGATCGAGCGCATGCTGTCGGCGGGGCTGCGGCGCGGTACCACGCTGGTGGTGGACGAGGCGTTCATCGACTTCGTCGTACCGAACGAACGGCTGACGCCGCTGCTGGCCCGCTACGACAACCTTCTGCTGCTGCGCTCGATGACCAAGCTGTACGCCATTCCCGGCCTGCGGCTCGGCTATCTGCTAGGCGGGGAGTCGACAGTACGGCACATTGCCGAGCTGCAGCTGCCGTGGAGCGTCAATTCGGTGGCGGCAGCGCTGGTCGGAGCGCTGTTGGAAGACCAGAACTACCTGCATCGGACCCAGTCCTGGCTCGACGCCGAGCGGCCATGGTTCCAGCGTGAGCTGGAAGCGCTGGGGCTGCGGGTGGTGCCCTCCCGCACCAACTTCCTGCTGCTGCAGGATGGCGCGGCGCGGCCCATGTCGGCGCTGCTGGAGCATCTGGCGCGCTGCGGTATCCTGGCGCGCCACACCCACAACTTCATCGGCCTCGATGGCGCCTGGCTGCGCGTCGCGGTGCGTACCCGGCAGGAGAACGAACAGCTGAACGAGGCCATCGCCCGCTGGAGAACGTCATGATCGCCTTCATCAGCGGTGGGGCGCGTTCCGGCAAGAGCACCTATGCCGAAGCGCTGGTGCGGCGCTGGCAGGCCGAGCGAGGTGGGGAGCGCTACTACCTGGCGACAGCCAGGAGCAGCGGCGATGCGGAAATGCAGGCGCGTATCGGCCGCCACCGGCAGGCACGCGGAGAAGGATGGATCACGATCGAGGAGCCATTCGATTTGCTGGCCGCCCTCGATCGGGTAGCGCCTGGCAGCACGCTGCTGCTCGACTGCCTGACGCTGTGGGCCAGCCAGTTGTTATACGCCAGCCCGCTCGACGAGGCGCTGGGTATCGCCATGGTCGAGCGGACGCTGGCCACGGCCAGGCAGCAGGATATTGCGTTGGTCATCGTCTCCAACGACGTCAACGAAGGCATACCCCCCGATGACGACGAACTCTGGCGCTACCTCGCTTTCCTGCAGCAGGTCCACTGCCTGGTCGCCCGTGAGGCGGACGAGGTGATACAGGTCGTCGCCGGCCTGCCTCAGGTATGGAAGTGCCAGGGGAGCCGTCAGCCATGAGAGATGCGGTCTACGGCCTGGTATTGGCCGTGCAGTTCCTGACCCGCCTGCCGCTGCCGCTCGCCTGCCCCTGGAACGCGACCACACGGCGCTGGGCGATACGCTGCTACCCTCTGGTGGGTATGCTCATCGGCGCTCTGCTGGTCACAGTGGCGGCATTGCTCGAAGGCGTGCTGCCCGCGCCGCTGCTCGTGCTGACGCTGCTTACGCTGTGGGTGGCGCTGACCGGAGGATTGCACCTTGATGGCCTGATGGACGTCGCCGACGCACTGGGCAGCAACGCGCCGCTGGAGAAGCGCTGGTCGATCATGAAGGACCCGCACGTGGGCAGCTTCGGCATGTTGGCGCTGGTGTTCCTGCTGCTGTGGAAGGTGGCGCTGCTGTTCGTGCTGCTGGAAGCCGGGGCGAGCCTGGTCCTGCTGGTGGCAATTCCGGCACTGGGGCGCCTGGCGGCGGTCGCATTGCTGGTGCTGGCACCAGTTGCCCACGCGGAGGGGATGGCTGCCGGTTGGAAGCGCGACCTGACACCGTCCGATCTTGCGCTGGCGGCGTTGCCGCTGTTGCCGCTTGCCATACTGGTGCCGGGCGGCGTGTGGCTGTGCCTGGCGCTGGTGCCGTTCCTGGCGCTCTATGCCTATGAGGTGCTGCGTGCGTTCAAGGGAATCAACGGCGATATCGTCGGAACCGTCATCGAGGGAGGAGAGCTATGGCTGCTGCTGGTCGCCTGGAGCTGGTGGTCGTTCGTCACGGCCTGACGCAGTGGAATCGCGAGCGTCGCTACCAGGGGCAGCGTTACATCCCGCTGCTGCTGCCCCAAGCCGTGGCGGGGCTCGACCGGCTACGTGTAGCGCTGGAAGCGCACGAGTTCGACACCGTGCACTGCAGCGACCTGACCCGCTGCCGCCAGACCCTGGCGCATGTCATCGAGGGGCGAGAGGCCGCCTGGCCGACACGCTTCGATGAGCGGCTGCGCGAGCTCGACTTCGGCGACTACGAGGGGTGTACCTACGACGAACTCGAGTCACGACCCGCCTATCGCGCCTGGATCGACAGTGCGGGTGAGCAGGCCCCGCCCGGGGGGGAATCCACTGCCGAGCTGCGCCAGCGGCTCGACGACTGGCTTGCTGAACTGCTGGCCGGCTGCGCGCCGCACGGCCAACACCGTGCCTTGGTCGTCACCCATGGCGGCGTGATTCGCGAATTGCGCCGTCGCTTCGAGGGTATCGGCTTCTGGGAGGGCGGGGTCAGTCAGGCAGAGGGGCGCCTGTTTACCTTCATCCATGACCAGGAGCGCTGGCAATGCAGCTCTTCATCGGCGGTACCTGTGCCGGCAAACGTAACGTCGTAAGGCAACGCTTCGACTCCGCCTGTTGGCATTCGGCTTATGCGGGATGTCAACTCGAGGCGTGGCACGCGGCTGCCGTCTCGTCGCGCTGCCTGGTGCTGGAAGGCTGGGAGCGCTGGATCGCCGCTCGTCTCGCCGATGAACCCGACGACGACCGGCTGCGCCAGGCCATGGCTTGCGAACTCGACGCGCTGTGTGCCTGGGAAGCCGAGCAGGGCGGCGAAGCGCTGCTGATCCTGCTCGAAATGGGCCGCGGTATCGTGCCGCTCGGCGCCGACAAACGGCGCCTGCGTGACCTCAACGGTTGGCTGGCCCAGGATGCCGCGGCGCGCTGCGAGCGGGTCTGGTATGTTCGGCATGGCCTTGTTGAATCGCTAACTTGTTGATCTGCCTCAAACTCCATGTAAGCCTGCGTTGACGCCCTGTCACGAGATTGCTAGTTTACGCCCACTCTCAGGTGCCTCACTGTAGTTCGAGGTTAAACGGGAAGTCGGTGCTTTCCCATGTGGAAGAATCCGACGCTGCCCCCGCAACGGTGATCGAGTGTGGGTCCATCATCGCGCCACTGTGCCCCGGCATGGGAAGGCGATGGGCCCGAAGTGCGTCTATATGAGACCGCTTCGCTCGTCAGCCCGGAGACCGGCCCGAGAGAACATTGTCGGGTTGCGGTGGGTAACCTCGAGACAGGGTAGAAGCCGCTTTTCTCTCCCTTTCTCGTTCCCTTCACGCCACCCCGGCTCCGCAAAGAAGACCGTGCGGGTAGGCACGGCGAGCAGCAAGGGAATCCGAATGAAAACCCAATACCATCTGGCCGCGCAGGGCCTCGCCGCCTTCGGCCTGGCAGCCCTTCCCCTGGCCGTGCAGGCACAGGCCACGACCGCCGATAACGCCGAGATCGTTGCGCTCAACCCGATGGTGGTCACCGCCACCCTGGCGCCGCGCACCGCCGACCAGACGCTCTCCTCCGTGACCGTGCTCGACGAGGCCACCCTGCGCCGGCAGGACCCCACCAGTATGACCGATCTGTTGCGTGGCCAGCCGGGAGTGGACGTCACCTCGAACGGCAGCTTCGGCAAGACCAGCAGTGTCTTCATCCGCGGCACGTCCAACGACCAGAGCCTGCTGATGATCGATGGCATCCGGCTGCGTTCGGCCACCGCCGGAGGCGCCGCCTGGCAGTTCCTGGATCCGCGCATGTTCCAGCGCGCCGAGATCGTGCGCGGCCCGCGCGGCAGCCTGTATGGCGCCGATGCGGTGGGTGGTGTAGTACAGCTCTTTACCCATGAGGCGAAAGAGGGCGGCCCGCATCCGCGCTTTTCTGCAGGCGGCGGCTCCTTCGATACCCAACGCTACAGTGCTGGGCTCTCCGGCAGCAGCGGCGGTACCCGCTACAGCTTCGCTGGCAGTCACTTAACCACCGACGGTACGCCTGTTCGTCGCGATGGTGAGGACAAGGGCTACGACAACACCTCGGCTCTGGCGCGTATCGCTCATACCTTCGATGGCGGCGCTGAAGTCGGGATGCTGGGCCTGCGTGCCACGGGGAGCAGCGAGTTCGATAGTTTTGGCATGCCGGCGAATACCGATTTCGTCCAGCAAGTGGTCGGTATCTATGGTGAATTACCCTTGGGAAATAACTGGCGTAGCCGACTGACCCTTAGCGAGTCGCGGGATGAACAGGAATTTCTCTATACCGCCTCGGAAAGCCGGTTCGATACGCGGTCACGCACCGCCCGCTGGGACAGTACCCTGATGCTGGGCAATCACGAACTCGTCTTGGGAGCCGAGTACCTGAAGGACTCGGTCGTGACGACCGACGACTATCTGGTGGATAGCCGCGACAACGCTGCAGTTTTCGCTCAAGGGATGCTCGACTTCGCGCCTTACTCGGTACAGGCCAGTATGCGCTACGACGACAATGAGTCCTATGGCGAAGAGTTGACCGGCAGTCTGGCGCTGGGCTATGACCTGGATACCCGTCATACCCTGCGGGCGAGCTACGGTACCGCCTTCAAGGCACCTAGTTTCAATGATCTGTATTATCGGGATCAGTGGGGGAACTTCGGGGATCCCGACCTCAAGCCGGAGAAATCGCAGAGCTTCGAACTGGGTGCACGCGGTCAATATCAGGCCTTCTTCTGGGACTTGGCCCTCTACCAGACGGACATCGATGACCTGATCGACTGGAAAGACCAAGGTAACTTCACCTCGGCACCCGAGCAGGTAGACAGTGCACGTATTCGAGGCGTCGAGCTTGCGGGAGGTGTCGACGTTGATGACTGGACCCTGGCGGCGGCCCTCACCTATACCGATCCGGAGGATCGGGAAACCGGCAATCGCCTGAATCGTCGGGCTAGCCAGAGCCTGCGCCTGGATCTCGATCGTGAGCTGGGTGACTGGTCCGTGGGGAGTTCCTGGATCGTGCAGAGCCACCGCTACGAGTATGACTTCACCGGGGAGAGCACGCGTCTTGGTGGTTTCGGCCTGCTCAACCTGCGCGCCGGCTGGCAGTTCGCGCCGCTGTGGTCGGCCCGGCTGACGGTAGAAAACGCGCTCGACAAGGAGTACGAAACCACCCGTGAGTACCTCAATGCCGGCCGTGCGGCCTTCGTCAGTGTTCACTTCGGCCAGTAATCGCCGATTCAGCGGGGCACGCGGCCCCGCTAGCGTTATTTGCGCTTTACTCGCCCTGGCTCTGCTGGGGCTGGGCACTGTCACGGCGCACGCCGAGGCGCTCTGTGCCACCGACGATCGTTCCCGCGAGGTATGCCTCGAGGCACCGGCCACCCGCATCGCCGCGCTCTCGCCCGGCGCCACCGAGCTGGTCTACGCTGCCGGGGCTGGAGAAAAGGTGGTTGCGGTAGTCGCCTATAGCGACTATCCGCCTGAAGCGAAGGAGGTGCCGTCGGTGGGCAGCCATACCCGTATGGATCTGGAAGCCCTGGTCTCGCTGCGCCCGGACCTGGTGATCGGCTGGGTCACCGGCAATCCGCCCGAGCAGCTCGAGACCCTCGAGGCGCTGGGCATGCCGGTGTTCTATATCGAGCCACGCGATGTCGAGAGCGTTTCCAGCGCCGTCGAGAGGCTGGCTCTGCTTGCCGATACCCGCGAAGAGGGCGATCGCGTCGCTACCGAGTACCGTGATGGCATGGCGGCGCTGGCCGAGCGCTACGCAGATGCCGAGCCGGTCACGGTGTTCTATCAGGTATGGGACGAGCCGCTGATGACCGTCAACGATGAGCACCTGATTGGCAAGGTGCTGACACTGTGCGGTGGCGTCAATGCGTTCGGCGAACTGTCGCGTCTGGTACCGCGTATCGACGACGAATCGGTACTCGCCGCCGATCCCGAGGCAATACTCGCCGGTGGCATGGGGGAGGAGAATCGCAACTGGCTGACCCACTGGGAGCAGTACCCGAATCTGACGGCAGTAGAGCGTGAGAATCTCTACTTCGTGCCGCCATCGCTGATCCAGCGGCCCACGCCGCGGCTGCTGGAGGGCAGCCGCCTGTTCTGCGAGAAGCTCGATCATGCCCGCGACAAGCGCTGAGGCGATGGCATTGGGAGCGCGTCGCTCGCTGTGGCCGCCGCTGGCCGCGCTGGCCCTGCTGGGGCTGGCGGCACTGCTGTTCTCGGTCACCCAGGGCAGCGCCGTGCTGTCTCTTGCCGACGTGTGGGCGGTGGTACGTGGCGAGGGTAGCCCCCTGGCGCGTACGCTGATTCTCGAGCTGCGCGTTCCGCGTTCGCTGGCGGCCTTTGCCGTGGGTGGCCTGCTCGCCGTGGCTGGCGCCCTGATGCAGGTGCTGCTGCGCAACCCGCTAGCCGACCCCTACGTGCTGGGTCTTTCCGGAGGCGCCTCGGTGGGGGCGCTGGCGGCGATGCTGGCGGGTCTGGGGGGAGCGGTGATTACCGGCTCGGCCTTTGCTGGGGCCTTTCTCTCCACGCTGCTGGTCTTCGGCCTGGCCCATGGCACCGGTAGCTGGACGCCGTCGCGGCTGCTTCTCACCGGGGTGGTGATCGCGGCCGGCTGGGG
The DNA here is from genome assembly GCF_052806135.1 of Billgrantia sp. Q4P2. Lineage (NCBI taxonomy): Bacteria > Pseudomonadati > Pseudomonadota > Gammaproteobacteria > Oceanospirillales > Halomonadaceae > Billgrantia > Billgrantia sp. Q4P2. The sequence goes on along the minus strand of NZ_JBRBAI010000002.1, from coordinate 445,372 downwards.
CGCGGTGATCACTCTGATGCTGGCACTGAGCCCAGCGGAGCGTCTACCCGGCATGCTCTACTGGCTGATGGGGGATCTCTCCTATTCACGCTCCCCCTGGCCGCCGCTGGCGCTGCTGTTGCTGATCTGCCTGCTGCTGATGCCGCTGGGCCGTAGCCTCAACGTCATGGCGCGTGGTCCGCTACAGGCGGCGGCGCTGGGGGTCAACGTGCGCCCGCTGGAGTGGACGATCTATCTTGTCGCCAGCGCGCTCACCGCCATGGCGGTGACCACCGCCGGCAGCATCGGCTTCGTCGGCCTGGTGGTGCCGCACATGCTGCGCCTGGTGCTGGGCAACGACCAGCGCCTGATCCTGCCGGCCTGCGCCCTGGCCGGCGGCACCCTGCTGGTACTGGCCGACACCCTGGCGCGCACCCTGATCGCTCCGGAGCAGCTGCCGGTGGGCGTGATCACCGCGCTGCTCGGCGTGCCCACCTTCCTCTACCTGCTCTACCGGAGCCGCTGATGAACCGCCTGGCGCTGCGTGATCTGGTCATCGACGTGCCGGGACGGCGCAGCGGCCAAGCGCTGTCGCTCAGTATCGAACCGGGGCAGGTGTGGGGCGTGCTCGGTCCCAATGGCGCCGGCAAGACCACGCTGCTGCATACCCTGGCCGGGCTGCGCGCGCCACGTAGCGGCCAGGTGCTCATCGACGATCGGCCGTTAGCAGCGCTTGGCCGGCGACAGGTGGCGCGCCTCCTGGGGCTGGTGTTCCAGGAGCGCCTCGACGGCTTTCCCGCCACGGTGCGCGAGACCGCCCTGATCGGCCGTCATCCCTGGCTCTCGGCGTGGCAGATGGAGGGCGGCGAGGACCTGCGCCTGGCCGAGGCGGCACTGGAGCGACTCGATGTCGACCACCTGGCCGAGCGTCTGGTGAGCACGCTCTCGGGCGGCGAGAGGCAGCGCCTGGCCATTGCCACGGTGCTGACCCAGGCACCACGGATCTGGCTCGCCGATGAACCCACCAACCATCTCGACCTGCACCACCAGACCGCGGTGATGGCGCTGCTCGCCGAGCAGGCCGCCGAGGCTGGAGAAGGGCGCGCGGTGATGATGTGCCTGCACGACCTCAACCTGGCGGCGCGCTGGTGCGACCACCTGCTGCTGCTCTATCCCGACGGCGAGGCGTGCTGGGGCCCGCGCGACGCCATGCTGGAGCCCGCCGCGCTCGAGGCGTTGTACGGCCAGCGCCTGGCCACCGCCGAGATCGACGGTGCGCCTGTGTTCGTACCCGTGAGATAGCGTCAAGTGGACCTGCCAGCGCTATCAATGGCGGGCTTCGCGGGCAGGGCTTTCGGAGGCTTTACAGGGCGCTGCGGAAGCGCATGATCCGGCGATGGTCGACGGGATCATCGAGGAAATCGGCATGCACGCCGAAGGTATGGCGCAGCCTCGCGGCCGTCAGTACCTGGCTGGGTGGGCCGACATCGACCAGGCGACCGCCATCCATCACGCCGATGCGGTCGCAGTCCATGGCCTGATTGAGGTCATGCAGGGCGATGACCACCGTGACCGACAGCTGCCGGACCAACGACAGGATCGACAGCTGATGACGAATGTCGAGATGGTTGGTGGGTTCGTCGAGCAGCAGGATCCTCGGCTGCTGGGCCAGGGCGCGTGCGATGTGGACGCGCTGGCGCTCGCCGCCGGACAGCGTATGCCAGAGTCGCTCCGCCAGATGGGTCATGCCGACATTGGTAAGAGCCTGGGCAATGATGGCGTCATCCTGCTCCGACCACGGCTGCAGCGCCGAGAGGAAGGGCGTCCGGCCCAGGGCCACTGCCTCGCGAACCACGATGCGGTCGAGGGTCTCGGCCTGCTGCTCGACGAAGGCGATGATCCGGGCAATGTCGCGCTGGCGCATCGCGTACATCGACGCATCGTCCACCAGTACGCGACCGCTCCTGGGCTTGCGCAGTCCGGCCAGCACCCGCAGCAGAGTGGTCTTGCCCGAGCCGTTCGGGCCGATCAGACCGAAGGTCTCGCCGGGCGTCACCGTGAGGCTGACATCGTCCAGCAGCTTGTGGCCGTGGATCGACCAGTCGATGCGTTCCGCTGCCAGCCTCATTTCGTCCTCGTCCCACGCACCAGGATCATGGCGAAGGCCGGGGCGCCGACCAGCGCCGTGACCACCCCGATCGGCAGTACCTGCCCCGGCACCAGGATGCGCGAGAGAATATCCGCAGCGATCAGGAACACCGCGCCGGCCAACGCCGAGGCGGGCACCAGCCGGGTGTGGCGACTGCCGACCAGAAAGCGCATGGCATGAGGAATCACCAGGCCTACGAAACCGATGGCGCCGACCATGGAGACCATCACCGCGGTGACCAGGGCCATGCTGGCAATCAGGATGCCGCGCACGCGGCGCACGGGGATGCCCAGCGAGGCGGCGCTGTCGGCACCGAAGGTGAAGGCATCCAGCGCCCGCCGGTACCAGAGACAGACCAGCAGGCCGGCCACGGCGGCGGGCAGTCCCAGGGAGACATCCTCCCAGCGCACCCCGGAAAGGTTGCCCATCAGCCAGAACATGATGCCCCGCGCCTGCTCGGCGCTCGCCGACCTGGCGATGATAAAGGCGGTGAGGGCATTGAACAGCTGCGAGCCGGCGATGCCGGCCAGGATGATAGCCCCTGCGGCCTGGGTACTGCGTCCGCCACCGGTGCCACTGCCGGCAGCATGGGCGAGCATCACCACCAGGCCGAACGCCAGCCCCGCCCCGGCGAAGGCGCCGAGAGAGAGCGTCACCGCGCCGGCGCCGAGCCCGGCGATGGTGACCGCCACGGCACCGGTGGAGGCGCCGGCGGAAATTCCCATCAGGAAGGGGTCGGCCAGGGGGTTGCGCAGCAGCGCCTGCAGGACGACACCGGCCAGCGCCAGTCCGGCCCCGCAACAGGCGGCAAGAATGGCGCGACTGAGGCGATAGTTCCAGATGATGCCGGCGTCGATCCGGTCCACCGCGTGCTCCGCCCCCCACAGTCGGTTGGCCAATACCTTGAGGATCGTGTCCGGTGAAATCGGCGTTTCGCCGATGGCAGTACCGGCCATTATCGCCACGAACAGGATCAGTGGCGTCAGCCAGGCCCAGTGCCAGCGAATAGGTATCGTCGGGCGTAATGTCAGGGTCGAAATCACTGGTCGAAGGATCACTGATCGAAGGGCATAGCCGACAGGGCCTCGACCAGCGTTTCGAGACCGAAGATCGTGCGCATGGTGGCGCTCATCGCATGGGCATCCATCTCGATGATGCGTCCATTTTTTACTGCCGACATTTCGCGGGTCACGGGGTCGCTATGCAGGAATTCGAGTTTGTTGGCGACATCATCGGCAGGGAAGCGGCGGCGATTCATGCTGGCGACCACGATGATGTCCGGATCGGCCCGGGCGATGGTTTCCCAGCCGACCACTGGCCACTCTTCATCGGACTCCACCACGTTGTGGATGCCCAGCGTGTCCATCATATAGCCCGGTGCGCCAAGGCGGCCGGCAGCGAAGGGATCCGCCGACTCGGCGGGGGAGGAGAACCAGAATACCGCTGACAGGTCTTCCGGCAGCGCCAGGCGCCTGGCACTCTCGATGGCGCCGGCCTCGCGTGCCTGGAGGTCGGCGACCAGGGCAGCCCCGGCCTCGCGGACATCGAAGATGCTCGCCAGTTCGTTGATGCCTTTATAGACGTGTTCAGGCGAAAAGGCGGCGGTGCGCGTGCCGTCGCCACCGGTGCTGTTGTCCTTGGTGTCGCAGTCGGCCGGCATGATGTAGGTGGCGACACCCAGCTCATGGAACTGCTCCCGGCTCGCCACGCTTCCTGTGGGGCCGACGTGCCACTCGTATTGGACGGCGACCAGGTCGGGCCGGCGGCTTATGACGGACTCGAAACTCGGGTCGTTGTCGGCGAGACGTGCGATATCGGCATTGACCTCGTCGAACTGAGGCAGCACAGGATTGAACCATACGGATGTCCCGGAAACCCGTTCGGAAAGTCCCAGTGCATAGAGAATTTCCGTAGCCGATTGTCCGACGGTGACCGTGCTTTCCGGTGCGGATGGAAAGCTGATTTCCATGCCGCAATTCGTCAATGTCAGGGGGTAATTGGTGCTGTCCGCCATGACAAAGGTTGCGGGAAAAAGAGCGAGAGTTGCCAGTAGTCGTCGAGCGTAATTCATCGCGTCATATCCGGGTGGCGGGAGGGTGTTGGCCAATCTGACCCTGGTGGGCGGAGATCATAGCACTGCATTTTGCATGTCGGCGCCTCGATTGCCAGCCATCAGGGCGAGAAAGAATTTAATATGTTATATCATAACAATTTAAAGGGAAACCTTGTGTAGCACGCTGCCGGACTAGCCTGCTGGCCGGTGTGCCTGCGCGCCACGTCGGGCCATCCGGTGGTCAAATTGCGCCTGTTGCGGCAATTGTTTTAGGATGGGTCTACTCGAGACGGGTGCCCCTGTACCTAGGGGATAATCGGGAAGTATGGTACGGCCATTGCGCCCATCCCATCGCTGCCCCCGCAACGGTAATGAGTGAGTAGCCTGCGATAACCACTGGCTTAGGAGACTGTCGGACAGCCTCCGAGGCCGGGAAGGTGCAGGCGATGACGCGATTATTCGCGTCACTCCTCGAGCCCGGAGACCGGCCCGTCATGTCGTTTCATCCAGCAACGGTGCGGTGGGCATCGGGGATAGCGTGTCTCAATGATTCCTTTTTCCTCCTTCCCGGGAGCTTTCCGTTCCTGCCGGCTATCGGCCGGGCGCTCGTGTGCCCTCGCTCCGACGTCGCTTGTCGGCACGCCTGGTGGTCATGATGTCCGGGGCCATGATGTCACGGATTGAGTTCCCCTTCGTCGCGGTGGTCGGCCAGCAGGCGCTCAAGACCGCGCTGCTGCTCAACGCCATCGATCCCCGGGTCGGGGGTGTGCTGATCAGCGGCCCGCGCGGCAGTGCCAAATCCACCCTGGCCCGGGCGCTGGCGGATATCCTGCCCGATGACCCCGAAGGGCGCCGTCCGCCGTTCGTCACCCTGCCGCTGGGCGCCAGCGAGGAGCGCCTGACCGGCAGCCTCGATCTGCAGCGGGTGCTGTCCGAGCGCGAAGCGACTTTCCATCCGGGGCTGCTGGCCAAGGCGGATGGCGGCGTGCTCTACGTCGACGAGGTCAACCTGCTGCCGGATCCCCTGGTGGACCTGCTGCTCGATGTGGCCGCGAGCGGCACCAACATCGTCGAGCGCGATGGCATCAGCCATACCCATCCCGCCCGCTTCAGCCTGATCGGCACCATGAATCCCGACGAAGGGGAGCTGCGCCCCCAGTTGCTCGATCGCTTCGGCCTGTGTCTCGAGCAGGGCGCGGCGATGAGCGTGCCGGAGCGGGTGGCCATCCTGCAGCAGCGCGAGGCCTTCGACCGTGACCCTCAGGGCTACGTGGCGAGCCATGCCGAGGCCCAGGCCGCGCTGACCCGGCGCCTGCGCCAGGCGCAGCGCCTGCTGGCCGAGATCGCAACCGGCAACTGGGTCTACGAGCATATCGCGGTGCGCTGCGAGGCCGCTGGTGTCGAGGGCCTGCGGGCAGACGTGACCTGGCACCGCGCCGCCCGGGCCCATGCCGCCTGGCGAGGCGCGACCACGGTGAGTCAGCAGGACCTGGATGGCGTCGAGCCCTGGGTGCTGGCCCACCGCCGTACGACGAATTCCCCCCCGCATCATACGCCGCCCCCGCCGTCGGGCACGCCACCGTCGCCCTCCGGCGGGGGAGGCAATGGCATCGACGGTCAGGCGCCGGGGGGCGGCGACGATCATGCCGAGGCCTCGGAAGCGCAGGGGCAGTGGGGCGCCATGCCGCCGGTCACCCAGAAAAGCGTCAGTGTGCCGGCGGCGAATTTGCCGGAAATCTCCCCAATAAAACGCGCGAAACCGACGACCTCGGCGCCTTCCGCGTCCGTGCGCCGCGGGCAACAGCCCGGCCAGCGTCGGGCCCATGCCGAGGAAAGGCGGCCGGACTGGTTCGCCACCCTGGTCGCCAACCGCGGCCGCTGGCCCTGGCGGGAGCTGCGCTATCGCAAGGCCCGCCGCGGCCAGCCGGTGTTGCATCTGGTGCTGCTGGATACCTCCGCTTCGACCCTGGGCCGGCAGTTGCTAGGCCGGGCCAAGGGCCTGGTCGAGCGGCTGGCTCAGCAGGCCTATGCTGCCCGGCAGCAGATGGCGGTGCTGAGCTTCGGCAATGGCGGCGTCACGCCTATCCTGCTACGCCGCCGCGCCCCCAAGGCGCTGCGTGAGCGGCTCGATGCCGTAGACGGTGGCGGCGGCACGCCGCTGCACGACGCCGTCCTGCGGGCGGCGCGCCTGATTCGCCAATGGCGGCGACAGGATCCTGGCCTGCATGTGCGGACCTACCTCATCACCGATGGCCGTACCCGCCAATCCCTGGATGGCCTGCCGCTGCTGGGTGACTGCATCGTCGTGGATACCGAGCAGGCCGCAGTCAAGCGGGGCCGGGGGACGCAGATCGCCCAGCAGTTGGGTGCGCTGTACCGGCCCCTGTCTCATCTGGAACGCCGCCTGGAGGCCACATGACCGAGCATGATCCGAACCGAGCGGCGCCGACGAGTGCCGCCTGCCCTGCGGTCTTTATCGCCGCACCGGCCTCGGGCCAGGGCAAGACCACGGTAACTGCCGCGCTGGCGCGGATGCTGCGCAACCGGGGCAAGGTGGTGCGGGTCTTCAAGACCGGCCCGGACTACCTGGATCCCCTGGTGCTGGCCCAGGCCTCAGGCCAGCCGGTGGATCAGCTCGACCTGTGGATGGCCGGCGAGGCCTATTGCCGGCAGCGCCTGTTCGAGGCCGCCCTCGAGGCGGACCTGATCCTGGTGGAAGGCGCCATGGGCCTGTTCGACGGTGAGCCATCGAGCGCCGATCTCGCCGCCCTGTTCGACCTGCCGCTGGTCATCGTCATGGACGTCAAAGGCATGGCCCAGACGGCGGCGGCACTGGTGGCCGGCCTCGCGGGCTTCCGTGACGACATCCGCATCGCCGGGCTGATCGCCAACGCCTGCGGTTCGCGGCGCCACCGCGAGCTGATCGAAGCGGCGCTGGCTGACGCCATTCCCTTGCTGGCCGCGGTGCCGCGGGACACCGCCCTGGCCCTGCCCGAGCGTCACCTGGGGCTGGTGCAGGCCGACGAGATCCGCGATGAGCTGGAGGCCCGCCTCGAGGCCGGTGCCGCGGCGCTCGAGGCCGAGGGGCTGGCGGAGGCCCTGTTGCAACTGCCGCCGGTCATGTTTTCGGCGCCAGACGTGGAGGCGACGCAGGCCTTGTCGTCGCTTACGCATTCCCTTGCTGGCCAGATCATCGGTGTGGCCCGGGATGCGGCCTTCAGCTTCATCTACCAGGCCAACCTGGACCTGCTGGAGGGGATGGGCGCGACCCTGCGCTTCTTCTCGCCGCTGACCGACACAGGCCTGCCGTCCTGCGACGCCCTCTGGTTCCCCGGTGGCTACCCCGAGCTCCACGCCGCACGGCTGGCGGAAAATGACGCCATGCGCGAGGACATTCGCCGCTTCTTTGCCGCGGACAAGCCGATTCTCGCCGAGTGCGGCGGCATGCTCTACTGCCTGGAAACCCTGACGGACTATGACGACAGCACCTACGCCATGCTGGGGCTGCTGCCCGGCCACGGCGCCATGCGCGGGCGGCGAGGCTGCCAGGGCATGCAGACCGCCGAGCTGCCGGAGGGGCCGATCCGCGGCCATGCCCATCACCGTTCGCTGGCGGCGGACACGCCCGCGCCCATCGCCTTTGGCCGGCGCCAGCGCCACCCCGCGCCGGGCGAGGCCATCTATCGCCAGCGCCGCCTGACGGCGACCTATCTGCACCTGTTCTTCCCCGACAACCCCGCCGCCGTGGCCCGCCTGTTCATGCCGGGCCAGGCCAGCGAGACTCACTCCATCACCACACAGGAATTCCACGGATGAACCTGAACAAGATCCCCGCCACGGTGGTGACCGGCTTCCTGGGCAGCGGCAAGACCACGCTGCTGGCCAGCCTGCTGCGCCAGGTCACCGGCAAGCGCATCGCCGTCATCGTCAACGAGTTCGGCGAGCAGGACATCGATTCCAGCCTGCTGCGCGGCTGCGCCTTGAGTTGTGAAGAGGGTTGTGAAGAAGACGCCACCGCTATGGAAACCGAGAGCGGCATCTTCGAGCTGGCCAACGGCTGCATCTGCTGCACCGTGGAGGAGGAGTTCCTGCCGGTGATGAAGAAGCTGATGGCCCGCCGCGACGACATCGACCATATCCTCATCGAGACCAGCGGCCTGGCCCTGCCCAAGCCGCTGGTGCAGGCCTTCAACTGGCCGGAGGTGCGCCAGCACTGCACCGTGGATGCCATCATCACCCTGGTCGACGGGCCGGCGGTCGCCGCCGGCCGCTATGCCAGCGATGTCGACAAGGTGGAGGCCCAGCGCCGGGCCGACGACTCCCTCGACCACGACCCCAGCCTGCGCGAGCTGCTCGATGATCAGTTGAGCGCGGCTGACCTGGTGCTGGTCACCAAGACCGACCTGCTCGAGCCGGCCGACCGCAAGCGGGTAGAGGAACTGGTGGCCCAGCGGGTGCCGGCATCCGTCAAGACGCTGTTCATCGACCAGACCCTGGCCACGGATACGACTCAACTGGAAGCCCTGATGGGCATCGGCGCGGCGAGCGAGGAAAACATCGACCGCATCGACAACCACCACGATCGCCATCACGCCGAGGGGGCGCACCACGACCACGCCCACGACCATTTCGACTCCTGCGTGATCCGGCTGGGAGAAGTCGATGGCGACGCCCTGGCGGTCAGGCTCCAGCAGCTGCTGAAGCGCCACGAGATCTATCGCGCCAAGGGCTTCGCGGCGATTCCGGGCAAGCCCATGCGCCGGGTGATCCAGGCCGTCGGCGAGCGCCTGGACGGCTACTTCGACCGGCTCTGGGGACAGCACGAGCCGCGCCGCACCCAGCTCGTCATCATCGGCAAGGGGCTGGACAGCGAGGCCCTGCATGCGGCCCTGGCGAGCGCCGAGATCGAAGCGACCGCCTGATGCACCTGTTCGCCGCCAAGCCCGGGGGCTTCGTCGAGGAAGAGGGTATCGTCGACCTGCAGCAGAGCCCCGCCGAGATCGTCATCCTGTCGGCCGCCGACAGCAGCCTGTCGGCGCTGGCCCAGGCGGTCGAGCGGCTGGGCGTGACGCTCGGCGACGACTACCCGACGGTGCGGCTGGCGAACTGGATGAACCTGGTCAAGCCCGCCGCCTACGATCTCTACGAGGACCGCGTGCTGGAGAAGGCGCGCCTGGTGATCGTCTCGCTGCTGGGCGGCAGTGGCTACTGGCGCTACGGCCACGAGCGGCTGCTGGCCTGGGCCGCCGCGGACAAACGGCGCCAACTGATCCTGGTGCCGGGCTGTGACGCCCCGGACGATGCCCTGCTGGAGGACTCCAGCGTGCCTTTCGCCTCGGCCCATCGGGTGTGGCGCTACCTGCGCGAGGGCGGGACCGACAATGCCGAGCAGCTGCTGCGCTTTGTCGGCACCGAGTGCCTGGGGCTCTCTCTGGCGTGGCAGGAACCGAAGACGATTCCCGCGGCGCTGCTCTACATGCCACATGCCGACACTCAACGGGCATCAGGGCAAGAAGCCTCTCCAAAGAGAACAGGACAAACGTCACGAGCGACGGCCAGGCAAGGCGAAATTAGCCGAAAAAGCGGAGTTTACGAGGTTGTAAATGAGCATTTTGAGACTAGTTTCAACGCCGCATGGCCTAGCGCAGTAGTTTGTGAGTGGATGGCACGGCGCGATCCCGAACGCCCGGTTTGCCTGCTGCTCTTCTACCGCAGCCATCTGCAGGGCGCCAATACCGCCATGCTGGATGGCCTGATCGAGGCGCTGCGGGAGCAAGGGCTCGAGCCGCTGGCAGTAGCCGTGGCGTCGCTCAAGGAGGCGGCCTGTGTGGCCTTCGTCAATCACCTGATCGAGCAGAGCGGGGCCATGCTGGTGGTCAATACCACCGGGTTTTCCGTCAACCGCAACGCCGACGAGCGGGAGGCCCTCGAGGTGCCCGATAGCCTCTTCGTCGGGCGGCCGGTGGTGCTGCAGGCCATATTGGCTAGCAGCACCCAGGAGGATTGGCAGGCGAAGGCCGGCGGCCTGCACAGTCGCGACGTGGCCATGCAGGTGGTGCTGCCGGAGATGGATGGCCGCGTCATCACCCGGGCGGTGGGCTTCAAGAGCGAGGCGCACTACAGCGAGCGCTGCCAGCTGTCGGTGATCCGTCATGTCCTGCATCCCGAGCGCGCCGCCTTCGTCGCCCAACTGGCGCGGCGCTTCTGTCGGTTACGTCAGGCGCCCAATGCCGATAAGCGCCTGGCGCTGGTGCTGGCCAACTATCCCAACCGCGATGGGCGCATCGGCAACGGCGTTGGCCTGGATACGCCGGCCTCGACACTACGCATCCTGCAGGCACTGGCCGAGGCGGGTTATCCGGTAGGCGACGTGCCGGCAAGCGGCGGTGACCTGATTCGCCTGCTGCAGGGCGGCGTCACCAACGACCACGAGGTGCTGGATCAGCGCGCCTGCTGGCAGAGCATCGGGCTCGACGACTACCTGGCGTGGTTCCAGACCCTGCCGGAAGCGCTGCAGGAAGCGGTATCCACCCGCTGGGGGGCGCCGTCGGAGGACCCCAAGTGCCGCCAGGGCCGGCTGATGATTGCCGGGATTCGACTCGGCGAGACCTTCGTCGGCATACAGCCGGAGCGTGCTTTCGCTGAAGGCCATTGGCGCATCGACGACCCGGCCAAGAGTTACCACGATACCGAGTTGGTGCCGCCCCACAGCTACCTGGCGTTCTATCTCTGGCTGCGCGAGCACTACCGGGTGGATGCGGTGGTGCATGTGGGCAAGCACGGCAACCTGGAGTGGCTGCCGGGCAAGAGCACGGCGCTCTGTGCCGAGTGCTGGCCGGATATCGCCCTGGGGCCGCTGCCGCACTTCTATCCGTTTATCGTCAACGACCCGGGCGAGGGCGCCCAGGCCAAGCGCCGCAGCCAGGCGGTGATCATCGATCACCTGATGCCACCGCTAGCCCGCGCCGAACTCTACGGCGGCATGGCGGAACTGGAAGCCCTGACCGACGAGTATTATCAGGCCCTGGGCATGGACCCGCGGCGCGAGACGCTGCTGCGCGAGCGGATCCTCGCGCATCTGCGCCGCACCGGTATCGACCAGGAGTTGGCCCAAAGCGGGAATAACGCTGAGGGTAGCGATGACGAGCGCCTGCTCAACGAGCTGGACACCTACCTGTGCGATATCAAGGAGGCCCAGATCCGCCACGGCCTGCACGTGCTGGGCAGGCTGCCGCCGCGGGACAAGCAGGCGGGAACCCTGGCGGCCATCCTGCGCTTGCCGCGGGGCGAGACGCCGGCCCAGCGCGGCCTGCTGCACAACCTGGCCGCCGACCTGGGGCTGCCGGCGGACTTCGACCCCCTGGCGGCCGGGGCCGAAGCCTGGCACGGCTCGCGGCCGCTGGCCCTGGCCGAGCAGAACAGCTCCGCCTGGCGCAGCGCCGCCGATACCCGCGAGCGCCTGGAACTGCTCGCCCACCGGCTGATCGATGCCTACGTGCTGGAGCCGGGCTGTCTGGAGAGCCTGGCCCGGGACTATCCGGCCACCGCCGAGCAGTGCCGTTACGCCCGCGAGCACCTCTGGGCCGCCATGCAGCAGGGCGTCGCGATGGAGATCCAGTCGTTGCTGGATGGGCTCGAAGGCCGCTTCGTACCGCCCGGACCGAGCGGTGCCCCCAGCCGCGGGAGGCTGGACGTGCTGCCCACCGGGCGCAACTTCTTCAGCGTCGACAACCGCTCGATTCCGTCCCCCGCCGCCTGGACGTTGGGCGAGAAGTCGGCCCAGGCCTTCGTCGAGCGCTACCTGCAGGATCACGGCGACTACCCACGCCGGCTGGGGCTGTCGATCTGGGGCACCGCCACCATGCGCACCGGCGGCGACGATATCGCCCAGGCCTTCGCCCTGATGGGGGTGCGCCCGGTCTGGTCGCTGGGCTCCCAGCGGGTGATCGATGTCGAGGTGATTCCCGCCATGCTGCTGCAGCGCCCCCGGGTGGACGTCACCCTGAGGGTCTCCGGCTTCTTTCGCGACGCCTTTGCCAACGTCATCCGCCTGTTCGACCGCGCGGTGCGGGCGGTGGCCGAATACGCCGAACCCGGCGATGCCAACACCATTCGCACGGCGGTGCTGGCGCGCCGCCGGGAGCTCGAGGGCCAGGGGCTCGCCCCGGATGCCGCCGCCCAGGAGGCCGGATATCGTATCTTCGGCAGCAAGCCCGGCGAGTATGGCGCCGGCCTGAACCGGATGATCGACAGTGGTGCCTGGAACGGTGCCGACGACCTGGCCGAGGCCTATCTCGATGCCGGGGCCTACGCCTACGGCCAGTTTCCGGAATCGGGGCATGTCGCACGACGGGCTTTCGAGGAGCGTCTCAAGGGCCTGGACGCGGTAATGCACAACCAGGATAACCGCGAGCACGATATCCTCGATTCCAACGGCTACTACGAATTCCAGGGTGGCATGGCCAACGCCAGCCGGGCCCTCGGTGGGCAGGCGCCGACCATCTACCACGCCGATCACGCCAACCCGGCGCAGCCGCGCATGCGCACCCTCAAGGAGGAGCTGGCGCGGGTGATCCGCTCCCGGGTTCTCAATCCCAAGTGGATCGACGCCATGCGCGAGCACGGCTACAAGGGCGCCGCCGAGATGGCCGCCACCGTCGACTACCTGTTCGCCTATGACGCCACCACCGATCTGGTCGCCGACTACCAGTACGCCCAGGTCAGCGAGGCGCTGGTGCTGGATGGCGCCAACCAGGCGTTCCTGCGCGAGCACAACCCGGCGGCGCTGGAGGAGATGGCCGAGCGGCTGCTGGAGGCCGTTCAGCGGGGCCTGTGGCAGGAGCCCGGCGAGCAGGGCCCGGCCCTGCAGGACCTGCTGCTTGAGATCGACGAGACCCGGGAGTTCGCGCCATGACGACCGGCCAGCGGGACAAACCGGTTGCACCACGCATCAAGGGCTGGTGCCCTGGGGCGTGGCGACCCATGGCCAGCGGCGATGGGCTGCTGGTACGCGTGCGCCCTCCGCTGGGGCGACTCAGCCGCCACCAGATGCTGGCGCTGTGCGAGGCGGCCGAGACCTTCGGCAGCGACCTGATCGAGCTCACCAGCCGCGCCAACCTGCAGCTACGCGGCGTATCCGAGGCCAGTTGGCCCGGCCTGATGGATTTCCTCGTCGAGCATGGGCTGGTCGACCCGGACCCCCACAGCGAGCGCCGGCCCCAACTGCTGCTGGCACCGGACTGGCAGGCGGGCGACGCCACCTTTGAGGCGGTTCGGCTGCTGGAGGCCCGCCTCGACGAATTACCGGCACTGCCGGCCAAGTGGGGCCTGGCCATCGATGCCGGTGCCGCGCCGCTGCTGGGTGAGGTTTCCGCGGACCTGCGCATCGAGCGCTCGGTGGAAGGGACCTTGCTCGTACGTGCCGACGGGCGGGAATTGGGTACGCCGGTGGACTCGCCCGCCGCCGCCGTCGAGCTGCTGGTGCGGCTGGCGCACTGGTTCGTCGACAGCGGCGGGCGTGAAGCCGGGCGAATGCGTCGCCACACGGCGCTATTGCCGGCCTGGGCGCCGGCAGTCATGGCCCCCGCCGAGGCTGGCCCCCGGCTGGCCTTGGGCCCCTATCTCGAAGGAAAGGGCGCATGGGGCAGGGTGGTTGGCCTGCCGTTCGGGCGAGCCCCGGCCGCGGTGCTGCGTGCCGCGATCGATTCGGCGTCGGTCAGCGCCGTGCGGGTCACGCCCTGGCGGCGCCTGCTGCTTGAGGGCGAGGCGCCGGCATCCGTCCCCGGGCTGCTGGATGATGAACGGGACCCGCGCTTAGGCGTGGATGTATGCCCGGGCGCTCCCCACTGTGAGCAGGCGAGCGTCGAGACCTTGGCGCTGGCTGAGCGGTTGAGTGGCCGGATCGAGGGCAGCGTGCATGTCTCCGGCTGTGCCAAGGGCTGTGCCCGCCAGGCGCCGGCCGATCTCTGCCTGAGCGGGCGGGACTGGCGCTTCGACCTGATCGTCGGCGGCCGTGCCGATGGGAGGCCGGTTGCCACCGGCCTCGATGAGTCCGAGGTGCTGGAAATGGTTTCAAGACGGTGGGTTAGATGAGCGCCGGGGACAAGGCGGAGCGAGGGTCTTTTGCCATGGGTGAGGAGGATTCCTCCGAACGGGCTGGCCATGGATGGCCAGCACCGGTCCTGCAAGCGGAGCAGGATGCGAGAGCGCAGCAGGGCAAAAGTAGCGCCCAGGGATGGGTTTACAGCGCCCTCGCGATGGTCCGACACATCGGGGCTTGTTGCCGGCAAAGCTCCCGGTTGAGAAAAACGCTGATGGTGTATCTGGAGAAAACGAATGCCCCACGTCTATGAAACGGATGGTCCGGCCATCTACCGGGAGTCCTTTTCCATCATCCGGCGCGAGGCCGAATTGTCGCGCTTCGCGCCGGAGGAGGAGCCGGTGGCGGTGCGCATGATCCATGCCGCCGGGCTGGTGGAACTCGCCGCGCATATCCATTTCCGCGGCGATGCGGTGAACCGTGCCCGGGCGGCGCTGGAGCGGGGCGCACCGATCCTGTGCGACGCGCGCATGGTCTCCGAAGGCATTACGCGCAAGCGCCTGCCGGCGGACAACGCCATCCTCTGCACCCTGCACGACGAGCGGGTGCCCGAGCTGGCCCGGGAACTGGCCACCACCCGCTCGGCGGCGGCGGTGGAGCTGTGGCGGCCCCACCTGGAGGGGGCTGTGGTGGCGATCGGCAATGCACCCACCGCCCTGTTCCACCTGCTGAACATGCTGGAAGACCCGGACTGCCCGCGCCCGGCGGCCATCATCGGCTGCCCGGTGGGTTTCGTGGGTGCGGCCGAATCCAAGCAGGCCCTGTGGGAGAGTGCCGCGGCGCCCTGCGTCGTCGTCGAGGGGCGACTCGGCGGTAGCGCGGTCACCGTGGCCGCCCTCAATGCCATGGCGGATCGCAGCGAATGAGCCTCGCAACCATGAAGCCGGGCACCATCCACGGGGTCGGCCTCGGGCCCGGCAGCCAGGACCTGATGAGCGTGCGCGCCGACCGGCTGATCCGCGGGGCCTCGCATGTCGCCTATTTCCGCAAGAAGGGCCGCACCGGCCATGCCCGCAGCATCGTCGAAGGCATGATCGCGGCTGAGGCCATCGAGCTGCCGATGGAGTACCCGGTCACCACCGAGATCCCGTTCGACGACCCCCGCTACAACGAGCTACTGGCAGCCTTCTATGAGCGCCACGTCACCCAACTGATCGAGATTGCCGGCGCCGGCCATGATGTGGTGGTGCTGTGCGAAGGCGACCCGTTCTTCTACGGCTCCTTCATGCATCTCTATACACGGCTGCAGGGGCGGGTGCCGGTCGCGGTAGTACCCGGCATCACCGGCATGTCTGCCGCCTGGACCGCCACCGGGCGGCCGGTGACCTGGGGCGACGACATCCTGACCGTGCTGATGGGTACCCTGCCGGAGGCGATGCTGGTGGAGCGCATCGCCCAGACCGATGCCTTGGTGGTGATGAAGATCGGCCGCAACCTGGACAAGGTCAGGCGAGCCCTGGCCCAGACCGGCCGTGAGGATGAAGCCTGGCTGATCGAATACGCCGCCATGCCCCAGCAGCGGATCCTGCCACTGCACGAAGTGGGCGACAGCGTGCCGTACTTCTCCATTCTGCTGATTCATGGCAACGGGAGGCGGCCATGAGTGGTTGGTTAAAGGTGGTCGGCCTGGGCCCGGGCGGCGATGCGCTGATCACTCCCGAGGTCTCCGCCGCACTGGCGGAGGCCACCGATGTGGTGGGCTATTTGCCCTATGTGGAACGGGTGGCGCCGCGGCCGGGGCTGACGCGCCACGGCTCGGACAATCGCGAGGAGATCCGCCGGGCGGAGCAGGCGCTGCAGTTGGCCGCCAATGGCCAGCGGGTGGTGGTGGTCTCGTCGGGCGACCCGGGCGTGTTCGCCATGGCCGCGGCCCTCTTCGAAGCGCTGGAGGCGGGCGAGCCCGAGTGGCGGGCGCTGGATATCCAGGTGCTGCCGGGCATCTCCGCCATGCTGGCCGCCAGCGCGCGGGTTGGAGCGCCGCTGGGGCACGATTTCTGCTGTATCAACCTCTCCGACAACCTCAAGCCCTGGGCCTTGATCGAGAAGCGCCTGCGGCTGGCCGCCGAGGCCGATTTTGCCATGGCCTTCTACAACCCCCGCTCCCGGGCACGGCCGGAAGGGTTCGCCCGCGCCTTGGAAGTACTACGAGAGGCCTGCGGGCCAGAGCGTTTGATCATGTTCGCCCGGGCCGTCTCCACGCCTGAGGAGTCCCTGCGGGTCACGACCCTCGGCGAGGCCACTGCGGAGATGGCCGATATGCGAACCCTGGTAATGGTGGGTTCCAGCCAGACCCGTCTCATCCAGCGCCATGCCGGAGGTGCCGAGAGTGCCGAGCGTGAGAGCACGCCCTGGGTTTATACGCCGCGCTCGGTTTCAGGGGCGGGCTCATAAGAGGGCGTTTACAAATGTCACGAGCGACGGTCAGGCAAGGCGAAATTAGCCGAAAAAGCGGAGTTTACGAGGTGTTAAATGAGCATTTTAAGGCTGATTTCAACGATGCATGGCCGAGCGCAGTAATTTGTAAACGTCCTCTATGCGAGCCAGGCCAGGACATCTTCGACCGAATGCACTTCTCGGCGCTCCGGCAGCGCCGGCCGCTCGATCATCACCACCGGCAGCCCCAGTTGGCGGGCCGCGGTGAGCTTGGCCACCGCGCCCTCGCCGCCGGAATTCTTGCACACCAGGCGCTGGATGCCGTGCTCCCGCAGCAACGCCAGGTCGCCTTCCAGGGTAAAGGGGCCGCGGTCGAGGATCACCCGGTGCTGGGGCAGGGGCAGCGACGCTTCGGGCCGGTCGACCAGGCGCAGCAGATAGTGGTGCTGGGGCTGAGCCGCGAAGGCAGCGAGGTGCTGGCGCCCGATGGCCAGCAGGATACACTCGGGCGGGCCGGCCAGGGCGTTCACCGCGGCCTCAATGCCGACAACCCGCTGCCAGTGGTCGCCGGCCTGGGGCACCCAGGGCGGCCGGGTCAGGGCGAGGCAGCGGATGCCGCTGCGCTGCGCCGCCAAGATAGCGTTACGGCTCATCCGTTCGGCGAAGGGGTGGGTAGCGTCGACCAGGTGAGTGATGCGCTTGTCTGCCAGAAAGGCGGCCAGGCCTTCCACACCACCGAAGCCGCCGACGCGGGTGGGCAACGGCTGCGGTTTGGGTGTTGCCACCCGACCGGCATAACTGAACAGGGCAGGGATCGATCGTTCGGCCAGGGCGCTGGCCAGGGCACTGGCTTCGGTGGTGCCTCCCAGGATCAGGACGTTCATTGGGGCTTCTTGAGCTCCTTTCCCATTCAAGCAGTTGGCAAGATGAGCGCCGGGGACAAGCCGCAGCGAGGGTCTTCTTCCAGGGATGGAAGAAGTAGCGTACAGGGATGTATTCACAGCGCCCTCGCGATGGTCCGACACTTCGGGGCTTGTCGCCGGAACAGCTCATCTCTTTTAGCGGGGCTCAGATGATGGCTGAGGAACACGCTCCCTGGCTGACGCTGCTCGGCTGGGGCGAGAGTGGCACAGCGGGCCTGACGGCGGCAAGCCAGCAGGTGCTGGACGCCGCCGAGGTGGTGTTCGGCGCCCGACGCCACCTGCGCCTGCTGCCGCCCCTAGCCGCCGAGGTGCGCGAATGGCCGGTGCCCTTCGCCGACGGCATTCCGGAACTGCTGGCCGAGCGCGGCCGCCGGGTGGTGATGCTGGTCTCCGGTGATCCGTTCTGGTTCGGCGCGGGTAGCACCCTGGCGCGCCACCTGCCCGCCGAGGAGTGGCGGGCCCTGCCATCGCCCTCCACCTTCAGCCTGGCGGCCTCCCGCCTGGGCTGGCCGCTGCAGGATTGCACCTGCCTGGGCCTGCATGCCAAGCCCCTGACCCGCATCCGGCCCTATCTGCAGCGCGACAGGCGTTTGCTGGTGCTGGTGAAGGACGGGCTCGCGGTGATCGAGCTGGCCGGCTGGCTCAAGCATTTCGGTTTTGGCGCCTCCCGGCTGCATATGCTGGAAGCGTTGGGCGGAGAGGGTGAACGCATCCGTAGCATGCAAGCCGACGCCACCCTGCCGGACGATATCGCCCACCCGGTCGCGGTGGGTCTGGACGTGGCCGGTGATGGGCCGGCGTTGCCGCTGACCCCTGGCTTGCCGGATGCGCTGTTCGAACACGATGGCCAGATCACCAAGCAGGCCGTGCGCGCCCTGACCCTGGCCGCCCTGGCCCCGAGGGCGGGGGAGCGGCTATGGGATATCGGCACGGGCTCGGGCTCGGTGGCCATCGAGTGGCTGCTGGCCCACCCGGATAACCACGCCGTGGCCTTCGAGCGTGAAGCTGAGCGTGCGGCGCGGGCACGTCGCAATGCCGATAACCTCGGCGTCGACTGGCTCGAGGTAGTGGAGGGCAGTGCCCCTAACGTTCTGGATGATCAGGCGCTGAGCGGCCAGCCACCCGATGCGGTCTTTATCGGCGGCGGGCTGTCGCAGGCGCTGCTGGAGGCGCTGTGGCAGCGGCTGCCGGCCGGCGCTCGCCTGGTGGCCAATGCGGTGACCCTTGAGTCCGAGGCCCTGCTGGCCCACTGGCAGCAGATGGCCGGCGGTGAGCTGCTGCGCCTGGAGCTGGCCGCTGCCGCCGCCCTTGGCACCCGGCGGGGCTGGAAGGCCGGCTATCCCATCGTGCAGTGGCGGGTAAGCCGATGAGGGTGGCGGGTTTCGGCTTTCGTCGCGAGGCGCAGTTGGCCTCACTGGTCGATGCGCTGGAGCAGCTCGAGGCGCAGCATGGTAGCGTCGACCGGCTGGCCGTGACGCAGGCGATGTGGCCGCTGGTGCAGGAACTGGGGCGCGCGCGGGGCCTCGCGGTGATCCCCGTGGCAGATGCCGCGCTGCCAACCGTCACCACCATCACTCATTCCCGGCACAGCTTGCAGGCCCGGGGAACGGGAAGCGTCGCCGAGGCGGTGGCCCTGCTGGCGGCGGGGCCGGGTGCGGAATTGCTCGGCCCCCGGCTTATTTCAGCGGATCGATTGGCCACTGCGGCGGTGGCGAGAGGCGCCCTGATAGGAGACCGAACATGACGATACACTTTATCGGCGCCGGCCCCGGCGCCCCGGACCTGCTGACGCTGCGGGGCCGGGATCTCATTGCCTCTTCTCCCGTATGCCTCTATGCGGGCTCGCTGGTGCCTGAGCAACTGCTCGAGCACTGCCCGGCAGGTGCCCGGATCATCAACACCGCGCCGTTATCGCTCGATGAGATCATCGCCGAGATGCACGCCGCCCATGCCGCGGGCAAGGACGTCGCCCGGCTGCACTCCGGGGACCTCTCGGTGTGGTCCGCCATGGGCGAGCAGCTGCGCCGGCTGCGCGAGCTGGCGATTCCCTACACCATTACCCCTGGGGTGCCGTCCTTCGCCGCGGCGGCTGCTACCCTGGGCCAGGAACTAACCCTGCCGGGGGTGGCGCAATCCGTCGTGCTGACACGAACGCCGGGGCGGGCCAGTGCCATGCCGGGCGACGAAACCCTGGCCAATTTCGCCTCAACCGGCGCCACCCTGGCCATTCACCTTTCCATCCACAATCTGGCCCAGGTGGTGGAAGACCTGGTGCCGTTCTACGGCGCCGATTGCCCGGTGGCCATCGTCTGGCGGGCCAGCTGGCCCGACGAACGGGTGGTCCGGGGGCGCTTGTCGACGGTGGCCTCCCAGGTCGACGACGCCATGCAGCGCACGGCGCTGATCCTGGTGGGGCCGGTGCTGGACAGCGAGGACTTCCAGGAGAGCTGCCTCTACTCGGTCGGCTATGACCGTCGCTTTCGGCCCCAGTCGGCGGACTCGCCCTTTGCCGTTAACACACCCGGAGACGAGAGGGTCGAGAAGAGGGCCGATAAGAGGAATGAGCCATGATCCACCTCTCGCTGATCGGCATCGGTACGGGTAACCCCGAGCATGTCACCCTGGCCGCCGTGCGGGCGCTGAATCAAGCGGACCTCATCCTGCTGCCGCGCAAGGGGGAGGCCAAGTCGGACCTGGTCGACCTGCGCCGACTGCTGTGCCGCAATCTGCTGGAGGTGTCGTCACGCACCCGAATCGTGGAGTTCGACCTGCCGCGCCGCGATGCCTGCGCCGACTACCTGAGCGCGGTGGACGACTGGCACGGAGCCATCGCCGGGGTTTGGGCGGAGCTGATGGCGACCCATCTACCCCAGGGCGGCCGAGTCGGCATGCTGATCTGGGGCGACCCCTCGCTATACGACAGCAGCCTGCGCATCGCCGAGCGCCTGAAATCGTTTATGCAAAGCGCTGCCGGGAGAGAGGGTGAGGTGGAGCGGCGGGGGGATCTTCAGGTGGAAATCGTACCGGGCATCACCAGCCTGCAGGTCCTCACCGCCGAGCACCGCATCCCCCTCAATGCGCTGGCCGAACCGGTGCAGATCACCACTGGGCGGCGGCTGCGCGAGCGCGGCTGGCCCGCCGATGCCGCCAGCGTCGCGGTGATGCTCGACAGCGGAGGCGCCTTCGAGGCACTGCCTCCCGAAGGCCTCTACATCTGGTGGGGCGCCTACCTGGGCATGGACAAGCAGAGCCTGATCCACGGCTGGTTGGCCGATGTGGCCGCGACGATCATCGAGCGCCGCGCCGCCCTGCGCGAGCAGCATGGCTGGATCATGGACGTCTACTTGTTGGCCCGGAAGCCGCTGATGCCGGGCCAATCGAACAGCCCTACCGCTACCGAAGGAGTGTGAAATGAAGCACGTTGATCCCCAGCGTCATGCCGAACGCATGGCCCACAAGCAGAAGATCATGAACGAACGCATCGCCCGTGCCGACAAGGAACAGGGCGTGCTGCTGGTGCTCACCGGCCCCGGCAAGGGCAAGAGCAGCTCCGGTTTCGGCATGCTGGCCCGTGCTCTGGGGCACGGCATGAAGGTGGGCGTGGTGCAGTTCATCAAGGGCAAGTTCCAGACCGGCGAGGAGGCGTTCTTTCGCCGGCAACCTGGCGTGGAATACCACGTGATGGGCGAGGGCTACACCTGGGACACCCAGGATCGCGAGCGCGATGTCCAGGCCGCCGAGGCCGCCTGGGCCGAGGCCAGCCGGATGCTGTCCGACGCCAGCTTCGACCTGGTGCTGCTCGACGAACTCAATATTGCCCTGCGCCATGAATATCTGAATCTAGACCGTGTACTCGACGACCTCCAGGCCCGCCCCGCGATGCAGCACGTGGTGGTCACCGGCCGCCACGCCCCGGAGGCGCTGGTCGAGCTGGCCGACACCGTCACCGAGATGCGCGTGGTCAAGCACGCCTTCAAGGAGCAGGGGATCAAGGCGCAGAAGGGCATTGAACTGTAGAACGCAGCTCCCAGTGCTCCAGAGATGAGCGCCGGGGGCAAGGCGCAGCGAGGGTCTTTTGCCATGGATGGCAAAAGTAGCGCCCAAGGATGGGTTCACAGCGCCCTCGCGGAGGCTTGGCGCCGGAACAGCTCATCACCACCGAGCTATGAAAGAGGGACTCCGGCAGCTTTGGAACCACGATCACTATACAAATTGTCTGGAGAGTGCCGCATGGCAGCACATAGCGGGCGAGCCGATCACGCCTTTCCGGAAGCGCAGCGGGCCGGCCTCTATCGCGCCATCTTTGAGCGTCGGGATGTGCGCGCCCAGTTTCTGCAGGACCCGATTCCCGCCGAGGTACTGGCACGCCTGCTGGAGGCTGCCCATCACGCGCCGTCGGTGGGCTTCATGCAGCCCTGGGACTTCCTGCTGATCGACAGCCTCGAGGTGCGGCGCCGGGTGCATGACATCTTCGAGCGGGAGAACGCCAGAGCGGCCGAAAACCATGACGGTGAACGTGGGCAGTTGTATCGACGCCTCAAGCTGGAGGGCATCCTGGAGAGCCCGCTCAACCTGTGCATCACCTGCGACAGGGCCCGCGGCGGCGAGCATGTGCTGGGGCGCAACAGCATCGTCGACACGGACCTGTTCAGCACCTGCCTGGCGGTGCAGAACCTGTGGCTGGCGGGCCGCGCCGAGGGCATCGGGGTGGGTTGGGTCAGTATTCTCGATCAGGAAAAACTGGCGGAGGTGCTGGGCTTGCCTGAAAGGGTCTATCCCCTGGCGTACCTGTGCCTAGGCTATGTCAGCGAGTTCCTGGAGCAGCCCGAGCTGGCACGTAAAGGTTGGCGTCAGCGCCTTCCCCTGGCGGAGCTGGTGCATGGCAATGGCTGGGGGCAGGCGCTGGAGGACGAAGCGCTTCACGAGGCACTGCAAGAGGTGCACAAGGGCATCGAGCCGTAGCCAAACAGCCTAGCGTGAGCGGCTGGCTTCCAGTAGATAGGTTCGCAGCTGCCGCTCCTCGCGCATAACATGGAGTATGAGCACATCTTCCTCGCTTGCGCGGTAAAAGACACGGCAGGGGGGCACGACGACTTCCCGATAGACGCTCTCGGGAAGCTCCGGCGGTATTCGCCCTGATTGCGGGAAGGCGTGCAAGCGCTCAGTGGCGTCGAACACGGCCTCGACGAGATGACTGGCGGCGGCAGGATTGTCGAGGGCAATGTATTCGGCAATGGCGTCCAGATCGGTGAGGGCGGGCTCTGCCCAGATCACCTCAGCCATTTGCGCATCTTCTCCTTGGCTTCGTCCTGTCGATAGGTGCGCCCCTCGAGAATGGCCCGCTCCCCGCGGGAGAGCCCTTCCAGCAACGCCAGGCGACGCTGCATGAGTTCGTAGTCTTCCACGTCGACAAGGTACGCGGAGGGCTTCCCATGCTCCGTGATGAGCACCGGTTCCTTGGAGCCATGCAGCTCGGCAAGGATGTTGGTGGCCTGGCGCTTCAGGTTGGTAACGAGTTCGACTTTCATGCTGCTCACCGTCAATGGGCGTTGAGTGATACTATAGTGCTACTTTTCTGCCGCGACAAACTGTAATGGAGCGTTCAGCCATGACCACCCTGATGATCCAGGGCACCACCTCCGACGCCGGCAAGAGCACGGTGGTGGCGGGGCTGTGCCGGGTACTGGCGCGGCGGGGCGTGTCGGTGGCGCCGTTCAAGCCCCAGAACATGGCGCTGAACAGTGCGGTGACCATGGATGGCGGCGAGATCGGTCGCTCTACGGCGCTGCAGGCGCTGGCGGCAGGCGTCGAGCCCCACAGCGACATGAACCCTGTGCTGCTCAAGCCCGAGAGCGACCGCGGCGCTCAGGTGATCCTGCGTGGCCGGGTGCACGGCCACATGGATGCGCTGGATTATCACGCCTACAAGCGTACGGCGCGTGAAAGCGTGCTGGCGGCCTGGCAAGCGCTGTCTTCTCGATATGACGTGATCATTGCCGAGGGGGCGGGCAGTCCTGCCGAGATCAACCTGCGCCAGAACGACATCGCCAACATGGGCTTCGCCGAGATGGTGGATTGCCCAGTCGTGCTGGTGGGCGACATCGACCGTGGCGGGGTCTTCGCGCAACTGGTCGGCACCCTGGAACTGCTCAGCGAGAGCGAGCGCTCACGTACCCGTGGCTTCATCGTCAACCGCTTCCGCGGCGATATCGCCCTGCTTGAGCCGGGCCTCAAATGGCTGGCCGAGCGTACCGGCAAGCCGGTGTATGGGACGCTGCCCTATCTGCAGGGATTGTTGCTCGACGCCGAGGACAGCATCGGCCGCAGCGGCCGGGTGGGGCAGGGGGATACCCTCAAGGTGTCGGTGCCGGCGCTACCGCGCATCAGCAACCACAACGACTTCGACCCGCTGCGCCTGCATCCACAGGTCGAACTCAGCTTTATCGGGCCGAATCAGGTCGGG
Source organism: Billgrantia sp. Q4P2 (assembly GCF_052806135.1). Taxonomy (NCBI): domain Bacteria; kingdom Pseudomonadati; phylum Pseudomonadota; class Gammaproteobacteria; order Oceanospirillales; family Halomonadaceae; genus Billgrantia; species Billgrantia sp. Q4P2. Next base: position 421,333 of record NZ_JBRBAI010000002.1, on the reverse strand, counting down.
CCGGGTCGGTCCCTTCCCCCCGCAGACCTGATCATCCTGCCCGGCAGCAAGAGCACCCGCAACGACCTCGCCTGGCTGCGTGCCCAGGGCTGGGAAGCGGTGATACAGCGCCATCTGCGCTACGGCGGCAAGGTGCTGGGCATCTGCGGTGGCTTCCAGATGCTGGGGCGGTCAGTGCACGACCCCGACGGGTTGGAAGGACCAGCCGGCTCGACGCCGGGGATCGGCCTGCTCGATGTCGAGACGCGCATGGTGGCAGGCAAGCAGCTGCGCAACGTGAGTGGGCGCTTGCTACCCGAAGGTGTGCCGATCAGCGGCTACGAGATTCATAACGGCGTGAGCGAGGGGGGTGCCCTGGCGCGCCCCCTGTGCGAGTTGGAGGGGAAACCCGACGGCGCCGTCAGTGTGGATGGCCAGGTCATGGGGACCTACCTGCACGGCCTGTTCGACCGCCCCGAGGCGTGTGCGGCGCTGTTGGCCCGCTGCGGACTCAATGCACAGGGTGCTGCGGTGGATTACCAGGCTCATCGGCAGCAGGAACTCGACCGGCTGGCCGATTGCCTGGAAGCGCACCTGGACATGGCGGCCATCGATCGGCTGCTTGGGCTCTAGGGTAGGCCACCGGCATTACTATTCTTTAGTCCTAGACGCCTCCAGGCTGCTTCTGTATCACTCGCGTAAATGCGACTTCGCCAGCGGTCCCTCGACGCCGGGATCACTGCTTGACGTTAACGTAAACTTCGCTGATTTTTCGTCATTTTGTCGACAACTCGCTTGGATACTATGTGATCTGATGACACGAAGGGGTCTGAATAGGGAGTTCGGTCGAGTATCGGTGTGTCATGTTGTCGACAAGTTTCACCTGTTTACTGCGCTGTCCACTCGTTCCATGGTCGAATGTTGCACTGCATCAGACACGCGTACAACCAAGCTCAGCCAAGAACAACAACAACCGACCATGAGGACCGCTCAACAAACAGAACCGCTGAGGTGTCGACGTGCTGCTCAAACGCGAATACGGCCAGGAACATCCCTACTGGCCTCTGGGACCGTTCAAGGTCCGCCTGCCTTTCATCCACTTCAAGTGGGCCATTCCCGAAACCATCCAGGCCATGGTGATGTTCGTCATCTCCCTGGGCATGATCCCGCTGCTGGAGCAGTACCTGGGCGTGCCCTACGAGGTCGGCCTGGCCTTCGTGGTGGTATGCGGCATCGGCTTCATCCTGCCGCCGCTGCTGGGCGTGCCCTTCATCGCCGGCTGGATCACACCGGCCATTCCCGTGGTGCTGCTGTTCATCGGTCAATTCGAGCCGGGCCCCGAGGCGATGCGCGCCATGGTGGCGCTGCAGCTGATGGTCACCGCCATCTTCCTGTTCATGGCCGTCACGCGGCTGGGTAGCAAGCTGGTCAACAACGTGCCGGCCTCGATCAAGGCGGGGATTCTGCTCGGGGCGGGTATCGCGGCGATCAGCGGGGAAATCGTCGAGGGCGGTCGTCTCTACAACACGCCGATTTCGCTGGGCATCGGTGGGCTGATCACGCTCTACGTTCTCTTTTCGCTCTCCTTCCGTGACCTGGCCGAGAAGTATCGCTGGGCACGCAATATCGTTGCCTTCGGCATGGTGCCGGGCATGTTGATCACCATGGCGATCGGCTGGGGTGTCGGTGAGTACTCGATGCCGACGGTGGAGTGGGGTATTGCCGCGCCCGATTTCGCCGGTATCTGGGCCTATCTGCCGTTCTCCATCGGTGCGCCGGGCATCGAGCTGATGGTGGCGGCGATCCCCACCGCGATCATCGCCTACATCATTGCCTTCGGCGACATCGTGGTGGGCCAGACGCTGCTCAAGCGGGTCGATCACCTGCGCCCGGATGAGAAGATCGAGGTGAATATCGACCGGGTACACCTGATCACCGGCATCCGCAACCTGATGCACTCGCTGCTGGCCCCCTATCCCGGCCTGGCCGGGCCGCTGTTCACCGGTGGCATGGCGACGGTGACCGAGCGCTATCGCTATGGGCGCAAGACCATGGACACCATCTATTCCGGTACCGGGGTGTTCTGGATCGTTGGCTTCTTCGCGCTCTTCCTGCTGCCGCTGGTGACCTTCTTCCGCCCGGTACTGCCGATTGCGCTCTCCATCACCCTGCTGATCACCGGCTATCTCTGCATCGCGGTCGCCGTGGAGCAGATCAAGAACGCCACCGCCATGGGCGTGGCGGGCATCATGGGCGTCGTGCTGGCGACTCATGGCGCGGCCTGGGGGCTGGGTATCGGCCTGATCCTCTACTTCCTGATCGAGCATCGTGCGCGTGGTGCCAGGGAGGCGGAAGAGCAGGAGCCGATCCATGTCGAGGACGATATGGTGGTCGAGCCCGACGAGAGGGTCGATCCACAGCCCGCGACACGCTAGCGCCTGGCGGTGAAGCGGTGATACCACCCTGCAGCGGGCCGAGACCGGAGGTCTCGGCCCGCTGCGCTGTCGCTAGTCGGGCATGATCGGCAGTTCCCGCTTGTGCTGGGTCTTGCGGTAGGTGGTGACGATGGTGTCATAGGCGCTTTTGGAAACGTCCCGGTTCTCCAGGAAGTCGTCGATCTCCTCGTAAGTGACGCCAAGGGCCACCTCGTCGAGCTTCTGCGGCGCCAGCGATTCTAGATCGGCGGTAGGCGCCTTGTTCACGAGTTCATGGGGAGAGCCGAGGTGCTGACCGAGCAGGCGCACCTGGCGCTTGCTCAGGCCGGTCAGGGGTGCGACGTCACAGGCCCCATCGCCGTACTTGGTGAAGAAGCCCATCAATGCTTCGGCGGCCTGGTCGGTGCCGATGACCAGGCCACCGCGAGTCCCGGCCACGGCGTACTGGGCCACCATGCGCTGGCGTGCCTTGATGTTGCCTAGCACGAAATCGCGCTGGCCGGCATCCTTGAGCGCCAGGCCGCCGCTTTCCAGCGATTCCAGCAGCGCATCGCTGGCAGCCTGAATGTTCACATCGAGCACTTCGTCAGGCTGGATGAAGGCCAGTGCCTTGTCGGCATCATCAGCGTCCTGCTGTACGCCATAGGGCAGACGCATGGCGATGAAAGTGGCCTGTTCGCCCTGTTCACGTCGTCTTTCCACGGCAAGCTGGGCCAGGCGGCCCGCCACGGTGGAGTCGACGCCGCCGCTGATGCCTAGCACCAGGGTCGTTTGGCCGCTCTCGTTCATGACGTTGCAGAGAAAGTCGCGGCGTCGCTCGAACTCATGCTGGGCGTCGATGTCGGTCTGGGCGTGCAGCTGCACGCCGATGGCGCGCTGAACGGCCTGGCGCGAACGTTTCTCCTCCGCGTTCACCGTGCCACTGTCGAGGCACAGTTTATGGTAATGGGGCAAGCGTTCCAGCGCGTAGTGGGCCGCGGCCAGGCGCACTTCGTTACGCGTGCCGTCGAAGCGGCGAGTCTCACAGTAGTGGTGATGGTTGCCGTTGTGGCGAAAAGCCCAGGCGAAGCAGACGGTGCCGATGGGCGTGTCGTCGTCGCCGGGGTTGGGGCCGGCGATGCCGGTATTGGCCAGGGCCACGTCGGCCTCGTTGTTGTTCAGTGCACCGCTGGCCATCTCGCAGGCCACGGCCTCGCTGGTCAGGCCATGGCGCTCGATGGTATCGAAGCTGACGCCGAGGTAGCGGTTCTTCGACTGGGGCGAATAGACGCCAAGGCCACAGTCAATGCTCTGGCCGCTGCCGGGCACCCGAGCCAGCTCCGAGACGATCAGTCCGGCGGTGCAGGACTCGGCGGTGGCGAGCTTGAGTTCGTTGTCGATGAGGTAATCCGTAATGCGATCCAGCAGTTCCATTGCTTCTCCTCCTCTCCCGATGGCCGGCTGGCCCGAAGGCCCGGCGGCACTGAATCCTGCTCCTTACCCTAGGTCAGTTTAGCCATCGTTGCGCCGCCGGCACTTGACGCGTTCGCTGAACGGATGACGCCTCTCAGGCTTGGGCGGTACTGGGCGGCGGGGCAATACCGGTAAACAAGGGTGGGTCGTCGCTGATGGCACTGTCCACCCCCCAGGACCAGCGGTTGGCGAAGGCGGCCGGGTCGTTGGGGGTATAACACAGCAGGCGATAGCCGGCGGCCTTGATCTCCCGGGCGCGGCGAGGGGTGAGCCGAGTCCAGTCGGTATGGACGCTGTAGGCATCGAGCGCCTCGCAGCGCGACTGCCATTTTTCGGGGACACTTTCGGTGAGCACGCCGATGGGCAGCAAGGAAGCATCGGCCAGGGTGCGAGCGTGTTGCAGGGCGGGCTGGTCGAAGGAGGAGAGGATCAGCCGGTCCGGTGACAGTGCCTTGAGCAGGCGAGGGACCACCACCTCGGCCAGTTCGGTGCCGCTGCGCTTGCTGGTCACCTTGAGCTCCATGTTGACGCCCATGTCCAGTTCCACCAACAAGTCCAACATGTCACTCAGCGTGGCCATGCGCTCGCCGCGGAAACCGTCGCCGAACCAGGCGCCGACATCGAGCTTGCGCACCGCGGCGAGATCCAGGGTGGCGAGCCTGCCATGGCCATCGGAGCAACGCTTGAGCGTGGCATCGTGCCAGATCACCGGTGTGCCATCGCCGAGCAGCTGCACGTCGAGTTCCACCCACTGATAGCCGGCATCGTGCGCGGCCTTCACGGCCGTCAGCGTATTTTCCGGGGCATGGGCGGAGAGCCCGCGGTGTGCGATCAGTCTGGGCAGCGCGATAGCAGGGTGCGATGGCGGCATGGCAGGGCTCCGGTGGAGGGGCTGGTCAGGGTAAACGATAGTGATGACAGGATGGCGATTACCCAGCGAGTGGCACGCATGGAATCGACCGCGACTATGCTAGGCTTGCAGCCTTTGATGATGCAACGAGGCAAGGCATGAAGGTGATGACCCCCGAGCGGGATGAGCAGCGCGATGCTTGGCTCGCCCGCCTGTGCGCCGATATCTATGGAAGGGAAGCGGGGCTATCGCCGTTGGTCACGTTCACCGGCACGCGGCAGGTGCTGTTTTCCCAGGAGGCCGCTCGGCTCTGGGCGCTGGTGGACGATCAAGGCAGGCCTGGTGCGCTGGCCCTGCTGGCGCTCGACTCGTCGGGCTCGGGCATGGCGCTGTGGCTGCATGCCTCGCCCGGTGGCGACCGGGAGAGCCTGCGCCGATTGATCCGCGAACTGGCCCAGAAAGCGCCGCTGAGGGTCGATGCGGTGGACCAGGATGAAGAAGCGTTCTTTCGCCGTTGTGGGATCGAGCGCTGGTTCGCGGGCCCCGGCGGCAAGCGCGTTGGCCTCTCCCCCCATCACCCTGCGCGTGGTGTGAACGAGCTGGAACCGCCGCTGGGTTTCGATGACGGAGCGGTGCTGCGGCGTTTCAAGCACGATCCACGTTTCTTCGAACAGGAGAAGGCGCGCTTCGTCGAGCGGCTGGCGGCGTTTCCCGGCTGAGCGCCGCTGGTGGTGCTGCTGCACCGCTTGACCGCATGCGCGAACAGCGGTTGGATGGTGCACACCTATCGTTAGCGAACAAAGGAAAATGACATGGCCAAACGCATCCAGTTTGCTCGTACCGGCGGCTCCGAGGTGCTCGAGTTCGTCGACGTGACGCCAGCCGATCCTGCTTCCGGCGAGGTCCGGGTCAGGAATGAAGCCGTCGGGCTCAATTTCATCGATATCTATTTCCGCACTGGCCTCTATCCTGCACCGGGGCTGCCATCCGGGCTCGGCACCGAGGGGGCCGGTGTGGTCGACGCCGTGGGCGAAGGCGTGAGCCACCTCAAGGAGGGCGACCGGGTCGCCTATGCCCAAGGGCCGCTCGGCGCCTACGCCGAATATCATGTGCTGCCAGCGGACAAGGTCGTGGTACTGCCTGACGGCATCGAAGCGGAAACCGCTGCGGCCAGCATGCTCAAGGGCCTGACCGTGCAGTATCTGCTGCGCCAGACCTGCCCGCTCGAGGGTGGCGAGACGATTCTGTGGCACGCCGCGGCGGGCGGGGTCGGCTCCATTGCCTGCCAGTGGGCCAAGGCGCTGGGAGTGAAGCTGATCGGTACCGTCAGTTCCCCCGAGAAGGCCGAGCTGGCGCAATCGAACGGCGCCTGGGCGACCATCGACTACACCCGCGAGAACGTGGTGGAGCGGGTCCGCGAGCTCACCAACGGCGAGATGTGCGACGTGGTCTACGACTCGGTGGGCAAGGACACCTGGATCACCTCGCTGGATTGCCTCAAGCCGCGTTCGCTGATGGTCAGCTTCGGCAACGCCTCGGGGCCGGTCGAGGGCGTCAATCTCGGCATCCTCAATCAGAAGGGCTCGCTGTTCGTGACCCGCCCGAGCCTCAACGGCTATGCCGATAGCCGCGAGCGCCTGGAGATGATGTGCCGCGACCTGTTCGACATGCTGGACAGCGGCAAGGTCAAGGTCGACATCGGCCAGCGTTTCGCCCTGGCCGACGCCGGCCAGGCCCAGGATGCCCTGGCCGGGCGCAAGACCACCGGCTCGACCATCCTGCTGCCGTAAGCCAAAGGACCTCCGCTACGATGTGATGCCCGCCTCCTCGAGGCGGGCATCGTCGTTTGTGGGCCACAGGTGCAGATTACTCGTTGCTGACGTAGGCGCCCATGTCACGCATGCGCGATTCGAAGCGTGCCACGTTGTCGACCAGGCCGTCGGGGCCGAAGGCCACGCATTCGGCCAGCAGGACTTCGATCAAGGTGATCGCGGAGAGGATCGAGGGGAAGAAGTGCGGCGTGGCATTGGCCACGGTGAAGGTCATGGCCGCCCCGGGAACCAGCGGCGAGCGCAGGGTATCGGTGATGACGATGGCCCTCGCCCCGCCCGCGCGGGCGATATCCAGGGCGCGCACGGTCTCGGCGCAGTAGGGCTCGAAGCCAAAGGCGACCACCACGTCATTCTCGCCGAAGGGCGCCAGCTCGGTCAGCAGGCCGCCCTCCTGGCCGCGGATCAGTTGGACATTGGGCATGGCGATGCGGCCCACGTAGGCGAAGTGGTAGGCGCAGGCGAAGGTATCGCGAAAGCCCACCACGGCGATCTTCTCGGCCTCCAGCAGCAGCCTGGCGGCATCGCGCACCCGGGCCTGGTTGTCGGCCGTGAACAGGCGGCCGATGTTGTCGAAGGCGGCGTCGCCCACGTCGAGAAAGACCTGGTCGTCGGTCTGGCTGGCCAGGGTACGCAGGTCGCTGGCGCGGCCCGAGAGTTCCACCGGGCCGGCCTGCACGGCTGATTGGAACACCTCGCGAAACTGCTCGTAGCTGTCGAAGCCCAGGCGTTTGGCCAGACGCACCAGGGTCGAAGCGGTCACGCGTGCCGCGCTGGCCGACTTGCGAATCGACTGGAAAGCGATCTCGACCGGATGCTCCAGTACGTAGCCGGCGGCGAGCTTCAATTGCGGACTGAGTTCAGGGTAGGCAGCGGCCAGTTGCTGATTCACGGCATCCAGCCCAGTAGGCGGGGAGTCCTGGCCGTCTTCCAGCTCGGCAGTCTGCGGATCATGTTCCAGCACGGCGGTCTCCTCGTTGAATCATGGCCCAGCAACATGTCAGGGCGACCGGGAGCGAGGCGCATTGTAACGCATGACAATGGTGAATGAAGGAAACGAATGTTTCTAGATTATTTTCCGGACGGTACATACGTATTGACGTCATTCAACGCCTTGGCTAGGATGCCGGACAAAACAAGTGTGCCATTTGAGTTTTTATAACGGCACATTTGTTTCTGTTCGGTGTCAACCATGCCGAACGTTATGGAAACCCCAGTCAACGATGTGTCGAGAGCGCCCGAAACCTCATGGACCTAGCCCACGCCAGCCCCGAGACCCTCATCATTGACCGCCAGGGCGCGGTCATGGAGATCCGCTTCAACCGGCCGCACCGCCTCAACGCGGTGGTGGAGACCCTCTACACCGAGCTGCTTTCGGCCCTGGCCGATGCCAAGGCCGACCCCAGCGTGCGCTGCGTGGTACTCACCGGGGAAGGGCGCGCCTTCTGCGTTGGCGCCGACATGAAAGAGCACGGCGGGGCCAAGCGTACGCTGTTCCAGCGTCGCCAGTACCTGCAGCTCGGCAACGAAGTGTGTGAGGCGATCCTGCGCCACCCCAAGCCGGTCATCGCTGCCGTCAACGGCTACGCCCTGGGGGCCGGGGCCGAGATGGCGGTGAGCTGCGACTTCGTCGTCATGGCCGAGGAGGCTCAGATCGGCTTTCCCGAAACCAGCATCGGCACCTGTGTCGGTGGCGGCGTATCGAAACTGCTGCCGCAACTGGTGGGGCTGAACATGGCGCGTCAGCTGCTCTATACGGGGCGGCGCATCGACGGCCGCGAGGCGGCGCGCATCGGACTGGCGACTTCTACTCATGCAGGCGGCGAACTGATGCAAGAGGCGCATCGCCTGGCCGAGACCCTGGCCAGGCAGGCACCGGTGTCCATCGCCATGCTCAAGCGGCTGGTCAATCAGGGCAGCGATACCGGGCTGGAAAGCCAACTGCAGCAGGAGCTGGACGCCGTTTTCACCTGCTCGACCACGCATGACTGGCAGGAGGGGGTCGACGCCTTCGCCGAGAAGCGCGCCCCCGAGTTCAAGGGCAAATGACCGAGACAAGGATGCGAGACATGAACCCGATCGAAGGACATCTCCCCATGCGCAGCCCGCTGCACGACATCCTGGCGCCCACTGGCATCGCCGTGGTGGGTGCCTCCAGCGATCCCACCAAGCGCGGCTACAAGGCCATGGTCGGCCTGATCAAGGATGGCTTCCATGGCGACATCTACCCGGTCAATCCCAAGGCCGACATGATCCTCGGCATCAAGGCCTGGCCCTCGATCGCCGAGATTCCCGGCAATCCGGAGCTGGCACTGATCTGTACCCCGGCGGCCAGCGTGCCGGGCCTGGTCGCCGAGTGCGGCCGTCGCGGTATCAAGGGGGCGGTGATACTCGCCAGCGGCTTTGCCGAGATGAGCGAGGAGGGCGCCGAACTCGAGCGCGAGATGATGGCCAAGGCCGAGGCGCACGGGGTACGCATCATCGGCCCCAATACCTCCGGGGTCTTCAACCTGCATCATCGGCTCAACCTGCTGGCGCTGGACAACGTCAAGCCCGGTGACGTGGGCATCGTCTCGCAGTCGGGCAACATGCTGCTGTCCTTGGCGCTGGAGGCGCAGCATAACGGCCAGGTCGGCTTTTCCACCTACGTGGGGCCTGGCAACCAGAGCGACATCGGCTTCAACGACTACCTGCGCTACCTCGGCGAGGACGAGCATACCCGAGTGGCCACGCTCTACGTGGAGGGCTTCCGCGATGGGCGCCGCTTCCTCGAGGTGGCGCGCGACGTCACGGCCATGAAGCCGGTAGTGGTCTACAAGTCCGGCTCCACCGAGGCCGGCCAGCAGGCGGCCAGTTCCCACACCGGGGCGCTGGCCGGCAGCTACGCCATGACCGTGGACCTGCTGCGCCAGGCCGGGGTCAGCGTGGTGCAGCACTCCGACGAGATCCTGCCGGTGGCCGAGGGCCTTGGCCTGTTGCAGAAGGCCCGTGGCAAGCGCGTGGCGGTGGTCTCCGACGGCGGCGGCCAGGCCACCATCGCCTCCGACCGCCTGGCCGAGGCGGGGCTGGAACTGGCCAAGCTTTCCGAAGAGACCCGCCAGAAGCTGCGCGACGTGCTCTTTCCGCAGGCTTCGACGATCAACCCCGTTGACGTGGCCGGCTCCACCGATGCCAATCCGTCGCTGCTGGCCACCTGCATGGAGATCGTCGCCGCCGACGACAACGTCGACAGCGTCTTCCTGGTGGGCATGTTCGGCGGCTACAGCATCCGCTTCGCCGAATCGCTGCTGGGTGACGAGATGCGCGGCGCCGAGGCGATGGTCGACCTGTCGAAGAGCACCGACAAGCCGCTGGTGATCTACAGCCTTTACACGCCGATCAAGCCGCCGGCCTTGCGCCGCCTGCACGAAGCCGGCCTGCCGATCTACGCTTCCATCGAGCACGCAGTGCGAGTGCTCGCCGCACTTGGCGAGCGCGGCGAATACCTGGCACTCGCCGAGACGTACCCCCGTGAGCCGGCGCTCTCGCCCAAGCCTGGGCTTGGCGAGATGTTCGCCCGCGCCCGGGCCGAGGGGCGTGACCTGTTCGAATACGAGGCCAAGCAGCTGCTGCGCGAGCACGGCATCGAGGTGCCGCGGGAAATCGTGGCACGCAGCGAGGCGGAGCTGGACGAGGCGGCGGCCGCCTTCGGCGACACGCCGCTGGCAATGAAAGTGGTCTCGAAGGACATCCTGCACAAGTCGGATGCCGGTGGGGTCAAGCTGAACCTGATCGGTGAGACGGCACTGCGTCGCGCACGGGAGGAAATCATCGCTTCCTGCCGTGCCTACGATGCTCAGGCCGATCTCGAGGGCGTGCTGATCGCACCGATGGCCAGGAAGGGCGTCGAGGTCATCGTCGGCGTGATCCGCGACCCGATCTTCGGGCCGGTGCTGATGTTCGGTCTGGGTGGCATCTTCGTCGAGATTCTGGAGGACGTCGCCTTCCGCTCGATACCGCTGTCGCGCCACGACGCACGCAGCATGGTGGAGCAGATCAAGGCGCGCAAGGTTCTCGAAGGTGCTCGCGGCGAGCCGGCCGTCGACAAGGAGGCGCTGGTCGAGCTGCTGCTCACGGTAGCGCGCATCGCCGATGCCTACCCGCAGCTCGCCGAGCTCGATCTCAACCCGGTGATCGTCAATGCCGATGGCTATGCCGTGGTGGACGCACGCGTTATCGTGGAGCGCGAAGCCGTTACCGATGCCAAGGAGTCCGCCGCATGAGCGCGAGCCCGATTCGTTCTCCACAGCCCGTACTGCAGGATGCGCTTCTCACCCTGGAAGGGGGCGTGGCGACCTTGACCCTGGACCGGCACGACGTACGCAATGCCCTGACCGGCACGGCGCTGGCCGATGACATCGTGGCTACGGCGGAGTGGGTCAACCGCTGCGACGAGGCCTCGGTGCTGGTCATCACCGGCGCGGGTTCGGCGTTTTCCGCCGGCGGTAACGTCAAGGACATGGCCAATCGCGGCGGCGACTTCGCCGGCGACGTCGCCGAGGTGGCGGGGCGCTACCGGCGCGGCATCCAGCGCATCCCGTTGGCGCTGCAGGCGGTGGAGGTACCGGTGATCGCCGCGGTCAACGGCCCGGCCATCGGTGCCGGCTTCGATCTCGCCAACATGGCCGATATCCGCATCGCCTCGAGCAAGGCCAAGTTCGGCGAGACCTTCCTCAACCTGGGCATCATCCCCGGCGACGGAGGTGCCTGGTTCATGCAGCGCTTGATCGGCTATCAACGCGCATTCGAGCTGACCCTATCGGGGCGGGTGATCGACGCCGAGGAGGCCAGGGAGTACGGCATCGTGCTCGAGGTGACCGAACCCGAATCGCTCATGGCCCGGGTCGGCGAGCTGACGGCCCGCATCGCTGCCCAACCGCCCAAGGCTACCCGCCTGACCAAGCGGCTGATGAAGATGGCCCAGCGTACCGAGCTCAAGGACTTCCTCGATGTCTGCGCGGTGTTCCAGGGCATGTGCCACAACGAGCCGGAGCATCTCGAGGCGGTCAACGCCATGCTGGAGAAGATGGCGAAATAGCTTTCGGTAAAAGCTTGCCAGCAGTCCCGACCCGGCCATGGCCGGGTTTTTCATGGCAGTGGCTCGAAGTCATAGAAAAGGCTGGATTTTTTTGCGTGCGACTGTTGTGCTGAGGCGAACGAGCCACAACAGGGAGTGGCGGGAATGGCCGATCATACCTTGCTGTTCATCGTGCTGGGCCTGACGCTGGTTGCCTTCGTTTGGGGGCGCTTCCGCTACGACCTGGTGGCGCTCACCGCGCTGCTCGCCTCGGTCATGCTGGGGCTGGTACCGGGCGAGGAGGCCTTCCTCGGCTTCGGCCATCCGGCAGTGATTACCGTGGCTGCCGTGCTGGTGCTCAGCCGGGGCTTCGAGCGTTCCGGGGTGGTCGACGTGATCGCCGAGCAGGTGCTCAAGGTCGGCGACCGCCTCTTCCTGCAACTGGTGGCGCTGAGCGTTACCGTCGTGGTTCTCTCGGGCTTCATGAACAATGTTGGTGCCCTGGCGCTGTTGTTGCCCGTGGCCATGCGCCTGGCGCGAGAGCACGATACCTCTCCCTCCCTGCTGTTGATGCCGCTGGCCTTTGGCTCACTGCTGGGTGGGCTCACCACCCTGATCGGCACGCCGCCCAATATCATCATCGCCAGCTATCGGCGCTCGGTTTCTGGCGAGGCTTTCGGGTTGTTCTCTTTTTCGCCGGTGGGTGTGGCAGTGGCCTTGGCCGGGCTGGCCTTCATTCTGCTGATCGGCTGGCGGCTGGTCCCCCTGCGCGCCGGCAAGGCGTCCACCGAGGCGATGTTCGATACCGCCAACTACCTGGTCGAGCTCAAGGTCGGCGAGGACTCCAAGGCCAACGGGCTGACCCTGCGTGAGCTGCAGCAGGAGCTGGAAGAAACCATCCCGGTGCTGGCGGTAGTACGCGATGACAAGCGCCGCGCCGGCCACACCTTCTTCGGCGCACTCAGGGAGGGCGATATCCTCTTGCTGGAGGCGGGCCCGGAGGAGATGAAGCTGCTGGAGGACAAGGCGGGGCTGTCGCTCGGCGTCGAGCCCGAGGACCAGGCAGAAGCATCCGATGATGTTGCCGGGGAGCGTGTCGATCCTGTCCAGCATCAGCCACGCGATGGCAGTAACGACCAGCGGGCTAAGGGGGGGGAGAAGAGGGATAAGGAGAAGGAGAAGGAGAAAAAGGAAAAGAAGAAGCGGGTCGATACCGAGGGGCTCGAACTGGTCGAGGCGGTGGTGCGAACCGACTCCATGATGGTTAATCGTACCGTGAGTCAGTTACGCCTGCACAACCAGTTCGGGCTGCACCTGGTGGCGGTAGCTCGGGACGGGGGCCGGCTCAAGCAGCGCCTTCGCGATATCCGCTTTCGTGCTGGCGACGTCCTGCTGCTACAGGGCGGCGAGAGCGAACTCTCCGAGAGCCTGGCGACGCTGGGGTGTCTGCCACTGGCGAGCCGCAACCTGGCGCTGGGTCAGCCGCGCATGCTGCTGGTCTCGCTGGGCATCTTTGCGCTATCCATCCTGGCCATTCTGCTGGGGATCCTGCCCGCGGCGGTAGCGCTATCGTGTGCGGCCGTGGTTTCGCTGTTGGTGGGTGTGCTGCCGCTGCGTGACGGCTACCAGGCCATCGACGGTCCGGTGATCGTACTGCTTGCCGCCATGATTCCGGTGGGGCAGGCGCTGGAGAGCAGTGGCGGCGCGTCGCTGATCGCAGAGGCGATGCTGGTATGGGGGGGGCAGTGGCCCGCCGTGGTTACCCTGATAGTGCTCTTCGTGATCACCATGATGCTATCGGATGTCATCAACAACGCCGCGGCTGCCGTTCTGATGGCCCCCATAGCCGTCAGCCTGGCCAATGGTTTCGATGCATCGATCGATCCATTCCTCATGGTTGTGGCTGTCAGCGCCTCCTGCGCTTTCCTGACCCCCATCGGCCATCAGTCCAATACCCTGGTCATGGGCCCCGGCGGTTACCGCTTCGGTGACTACTGGCGAATGGGCTTGCCGCTGGAGATAGTGGTCGTGGCCGTGGCCATTCCCATGATCCTGCTTGTCTGGCCGCTCTAATGACAGCGCCCCGCTTATTGGGCGGGGCGCTTGGTTCGCGATGGATGGATTGCGTGTATCAGGCGGCGTTGTGGCGCAGGATATTGGCCTTGTCGGTGGCGAATGCATCGTACTCGAAGTCGTCCACGCTGAGCAGTTCCAGCACCTCGGCCTCGAAGCGGCGCATGAACTCGGCATCCTGCTCGCTCACGAGTCCTTTCTCCCGCGCCGCCTCCAGGCGTGCCTCGGGATGCAATGCCTGACGTGGCAGCTCGCCCTGGGCATAGGCCTTGTTGACCGTGCGGTAGAGCGCCTCGGCGCGGTCGTAGTCGACTAGCAGGGCGTTGTAGTGCGCCAGTGGGTTTTCCTTGACGCCATCGTCGTTCTGCCAGGTCGCCTCGAGCAGCTTGGCGCGCAGAGCCGTATCGCGCGATACCGCCTGGGCGATCTCCCGGGTCAGGTGGTCGGCGGGGCGCTTCCAGCGGCGGCCCAGCGGCATCACCACGGCCCGCAGCACGCCGGCCAGTGCCCGGTTGGGCAGGTTGTCGAACAGCTCGTCGAAAGCCTGTTCGGCGCGCTGCAGCAGGTGGGTGCAGCTGTAGTGCAGCAGGGCGGCTTCACCCTCGACCTTGTCGCCCTCCTGCCAGTGCTTGAGCACCATCGAAGCGAGGTAAAGGTTGGAGAGCACGTCGCCCAGGCGTGCCGAGATCATCTCGCGCTGCTTGAGGGCGGCGCCGAGACTGGCCATGGCGGCATCTGCGCACAGGCTGAAGCCGGCCGACAGGCGCGCCATGTCGCGAGCGTAGGGAGCGGCGATAGCGTTAAAGGGTACGCTCGGCTTGCCGATGCCGAGTCCCATGGTGAAGGCGCGCGACGCGTTGCCGAAGACCAGGGCGACGTGGCCGAAGAAGGCGCGATCGAAGGCCGGTAGATCGTTGCTGTCCGAGGCGGCCAGCTCCTCCAGCACGAAGGGATGGCAGCGGATGGCGCCCTGGCCGAAGATCATCAGGTTGCGGGTCATGATGTTGGCACCCTCGACCGTGATCGAGACCGGGTTGGCGCTGTAACCGATGCCCAGGTAGTTGCGTGGCCCCAGGGTCACCGCCTTGCCGCCGTGGATGTCCATGGCGTCGGAGAGGACGATGCGCTGGAATTCGGTGAGCTGGCTCTTGAGGATCGCCGAGGGTACCGCCGGCTTCTCGCCGCGGTCGATGGTGTTGGCGGTCTGGTAGACCGCGGCCTGGGCGATGTAGCCCAGCGCGGCCATGCGGGCCAGCGGCTCCTGCACGCCCTCCATTTCCACCACCGGGACGTTGAACTGGCGGCGGATACGGGCGAAGCCGCCGGTCCAGCCCAGCGCGTAGCGCGAGGTACCGCTGGCGCCGGAGGGCAGGGTGATGCAGCGGCCAATGGAGAGGCACTCCACCAGCATGCGCCAACCCTGGCCGATCATCTCGGTGCCGCCGATGATGGTGTCCAGCGGCACGAACACGTCCTTGCCCTTGATCGGGCCGTTGAGGAACGGGCTGCCGATGGGATGATGGCGGCGGCCGATTTCCATGCCGGCCGTGTTGCGCGGCACCAGCGCCAGGGTGATACCGCGGTCCTTCTCCTCGCCCAGGAGGTGGTCGGGGTCGAACAGGCGGAAGGCCAGGCCCACCACGGTGGCAATCGGTGCCAGGGTGATCCAGCGCTTCTCGAAGTCGAGGCGCAGGCCCAGCACCTCCTCGCCGTCGATCATCTCCTTGCACACGATGCCGGTGTCGGGCAGCGAGGTGGCGTCGGAGCCGGCGCGCGGGCCGGTGAGACCGAAGCAGGGGATGTCGCGACCGTCGGCCAGACGCGGCAGGTAATGGTCTTTCTGCGCCTGGGTGCCGTACTTGAGCAGCAGCTCGCCCGGGCCCAGGGAGTTGGGTACGCCGACGGTCACCATCAGCGTCTCGCTGATCGAGAGTTTCTGCAGCACCAGCGACTGGGCCTTGGCCGAGAAGCCCAGGCCGCCGTACTCCTTGGGGATGATCATGCCGAAGAAGCCTTCCTTCTTCAGGTACTGCCACAGCTCCTCGGGCAGGTCGGCGCGCTCCTTGGCGATCTCCCAGGCGTTGCACATGCCGGCGGCCACGCTGCATTGATGGTCGATGAAGACGCGCTCCTCCTCGCTCAGGCCGTCATCGTGATAGCCCATCAACTTGTCCCACTGTGGGCGGCCCGAGAACAGTTCGCCATCCCAGGCCACGGTGCCGGCCTCCAGCGCGGTGCGCTCGGTATCGGAAACCTTGGGCGAGACGCGCTTGAACATGGTGAACAGGCGCGGCGTGAGCCATTGGATACGCAGTGCCGGCAGGCCGGCCACGGCAACCGCCGCCGCACCGAGCAGCAGCAGTACGCCAAGCACGGGGGAGACCAGCAGGCTCACCAGGCCAAGGCCGCCGAGCATGACCAGGAACTGCACGGCGCCGGCCTCGCGCCGCATTAATCCCAGCAGGCCGGCGACGGTGAGGATGAGGAGTATCAGGGTGAGCATTTCTTCAGCGCTCCCTTGGTTCATGTTTAGAACAGTTGTTTGAATGTGTCAGCCTAGCCCATCTTGCGACAGGTGACCAGCCCAGTGAAAGGCACGAACGAAGGCGCCCCGCTCGAGGGCGGGGCGCTGTGTGGCGAGACAAAGAGCCTTAGGGAAGCGCTGAACAAATCGCCGAGCGATTCGCTCGCGCAGGCATTTGTGCAGTGTTTCCTAGGTCAGGCGGCGTTGGGGCTCGCGTCTGGCAGGGCTGTCACCGGATACGTAGTAGGGCGCATCGGAGGGCGGCAGCGGCTCGCGGCCGCGGATACGGTCGGCGATCTTCTCGGCCAGCATGATGGTCGGCGCGTTGAGGTTGCCGGTGGGTATAACCGGGAACAGCGAGGCGTCCACCACGCGCAGCCCTTCGAGGCCGTGTACGCGGCCCTGGCCATCGACCACCGCGTCGTCGCCTTCGCCCATGCGACAGCTGCCGCAGGGGTGGTAGGCGGTCTCGGCGTGTTCGCGTACGAAGGCGTCGAGCTGCTCGTCGGTTTCGACCTCCGGCCCCGGCGAGATCTCGCGCCCGCGGTAGGCGTCCATGGCCGGCTGAGCGATGATCTCGCGGGTCAGACGAATGGCGTCGCGGAACTCCTGCCAGTCTTTCTCGGTGGACATGTAGTTGAACAGGATGCTAGGGGCGGCGGCCGGGTCACGCGAGGTCAGGCGAATGCGCCCGCGGCTCTCGGAGCGCATTGAGCCCACGTGGGCCTGGAAACCGTGTGCCTGCACCGCGCTCTTGCCGTTGTAGCTGATCGCGATGGGCAGGAAGTGGTACTGCAGGTTGGGCCAGGGCTCCTCGTCGTGGGTGCGGATGAACGCACACGACTCGAACTGGTTGCTGGCGCCGATGCCGGTACCACGCAGCAGCCACTCGGCGCCGATCTTGGGCTGGTTGAACCACTTCAGCGCCGGGTAGAGCGTGATCGGCTGCTTGCACTCGTACTGGATGTACATCTCCAGGTGGTCCTGCAGGTTCTCGCCGACGCCGGGCAGGTCGTGCACCACCGGGATGTCGAACTCGCGAAGATGCTCGGGATTGCCCACGCCCGAGCGCAGCAGGATCTGCGGCGAGGCGATGGCACCGGCACACAGCAGTACCTCACGGCGGGCACGGACCTGGTGGGTTTGGCTACGGCGCAGGTAGCGCACGCCCACGGCGCGCTTGCCCTCGAACTCGATCACGTCGGTGGTGGCGTGGGTCTCGATGGTGAGATTGTCGCGCCCTTTGGCCTGGTCGAGGTAGCCGCGGGCGGTGGAGGCGCGCCGCCCCTTGGGCGTGACGAAACGGTCCATGGGGCCGAAGCCCTCCTGCTGGTAGCCGTTGACGTCCTCGGTCTCGGGGTAGCCGGCCTGCACGCCGGCATCGACGAAGGCGCGGTAGAGCTCGTTGTTGCCCTCCTTGGGCGTGGTGACGCTGACCGGGCCATCGCCGCCGTGGTAGGCATTGGCACCGCTGTCGCGGCACTCTGACTTCCGGAAGTAGGGCAGGCAGTCGGCATAGCGCCAATCCGAGAGGCCGGCCATGCCGGCCCAGTTGTCGTAGTCCAGGGCGTTGCCGCGGATGTAGCACATGCCGTTGATCAGCGACGAGCCGCCGAGCCCCTTGCCGCGACCGCACTCCATGCGGCGGCCGTTCATGTACGGTTCCGGGTCGGTCTCGAAGGCCCAGTTGTAGCGCTTGCCCTGCAGCGGGTAGGCCAGGGCGGCGGGCATCTGGGTACGGAAGTCGAAGCGGTAGTCGGGGCCGCCGGCTTCGAGCAGCAGCACGCTGACCGCCGGGTCCTCGGTGAGGCGGGTGGCCAGCACGTTGCCGGCCGAGCCGGCACCGATGATGACGTAGTCGAATTCACGAATCTGGGACATAACATCTCTCACTGATAACGCGACGGAAGCGGGCCTGCTCCTGTGCGCAAGGAGTGTCGGCCCAAGGCAGGAGCGGCTGGCGGTAGCGAGGGGCGCCGGGGACAGCCGAAGAGGAGGTCCTACGCCATGGATGGCGTAGGTAGCGCCCAGGGATGGGTTCACAGCGCCTCCTCGCAGGCTTGTCGACGGATCAGCCCCGAGCGATCCCGTATGTTTTTTTTCCTGCCTTCTAGAACACCGACTCGAAGGGGCCCATCTCCACCTGCACCGACTTGGTCTGGGTATAGTGGGCCAGGGTCTCGATGCCGTTCTCGCGGCCCACGCCGGACTGCTTGTAGCCGCCCACCGGCATCTCGGCCGGCGACTCGCCCCAAGTGTTGATCCAGCAGATGCCGGCCTCGAGACGATGAATGGTGCGGTGCGCGCGGGCGAGGTTCTCGGTGAACACGCCGGCAGCCAGCCCGTAGTGGGTGTCGTTGGCACGCCGGATCAGCTCCTCCTCGTCGTCGAAGGCGAGGATCGACATCACCGGACCGAAGATCTCCTCGCGCACGATGCGCATGTCGTCGCTGCAATCGGTGAATACCGTGGCCGGCGCCCAGGCGCCATGGGCGAAGTCACCTTCGGTCAAGGGCTCGCCGCCGATCAACACGCGTGCGCCGTCCTGCTTGCCATATTCGATGTAGTCGAGCACCTTGGCCTGGTGCTCGAAGCTCACCAGCGGGCCGAAGTTGATGCTGGGGTCGAGCGGGTCGCCCGCGCGGATGCGCGCCACGCGCTCGGCGATCTTCTCCTCGAAGTCATGCTTTACCGAACGCTCGACGAAGACCCGCGTGCCGTTGGTGCAGATCTGCCCGCTGGAGTAGAAGTTGGCCATCATCGCCGCATCGGCGGCGCGGTCCAGGTCGGCGTCGGCGAAGACGATCAGCGGCGACTTGCCGCCGAGCTCCATGGTCACGTCCTTGAGGGTCGAGCCACCTGCCGCTGACATGACTTTCTTGCCGGTGCCCACTTCACCTGTGAACGACACCTTGGCGATGCCTTCATGGGCGGTCAGCATCTGGCCGACCCGGGCGTCGCCATGCACGACGTTGAACACGCCGTCGGGCAATCCCGCCTCGGTGAAGATCTCCGCCAGCTTCATGGCGGTCAGCGGCGTCACCTCGCTGGGCTTGAACACCACGGCGTTGCCCGCGGCCAGCGCCGGCGCCGCCTTCCAGCAGGCGATCTGGATCGGGTAGTTCCAGGCGCCGATGGCGCCGATCACGCCCAGCGGCTCGCGACGGGTGTAGACGAAAGACGACGCGCGCAGGGGAATCTGGGCGCCTTCGATGGCCGGAGCGAGGCCGGCATAGTATTCGAGCACGTCGGCGCCGGTGGCGATGTCCACTGCGGCGGTCTCGCTGATCGGCTTGCCGGTGTTGCGTGTCTCGAGTTCGGCGATTTCGTCGTTGTGCTCTCTCAGCAGTGCCACGGCGCGATTGAGAATGCGGCCGCGCTGCATGCCGGTCATGACGGCCCAGCGGCGCTGGCCCTCGCGCGCAGTGGCGACGGCGCGGTCGACGTCGGCCTGGCTGGCCTGGCCGACCTTGGCCAGCAGGCTGCCATCATAGGGGTTGATGACGTCAAACGATTCGCCGGAGGTTGCTGGCTCCCGGCGGCCGTCGATGTAGAGGGTCTCGGTGTCGAAAGCTGTCATGCTGTCTCCTTTGAGGACGCAGGGGAGGTGTCGTAACCGGCCAGTAGCTGGTCGAGATAGCCGTGTGCGACACGACGGGCGCGTTCAGTGTCCAGCCCTTCGGGGCTGAGGGTGCCACGCAGCCACAGGCCGTCGATCATGGCGGCAAGGCCGCGGGCGGCATCGCGTGCTGCGTCGCGTGGCATCAGCCGGCGGAACTGGCAGCACAGGTTGGAGTAGAGACGCTGGTCGTTGACCTGCTGCAGGCGCTGCAACTGGGGTTTGTGCATACTGCTGGCCCAGAAGGCGAGCCAGGTCTTGGCTGCCGGACCGGAAATCTGGCTACGATCGAAGTTGCCATCGATGATGGCACCGAGGTGGTCGCGGGGGGAGCCGTTGGCCAGCTTGCAACGCCGTGCCGCCACGGCCTGGCCCAGGTCGGTGAGAATCTGGCGCATGGTGGCTTCGAGCAGACCGTCCTTGCCGCCGAAATAGTGGCTGATGATGCCGGCCGATACGCCGGCATGCCGGGCGATACGCAGCACGGTGGCATCGGCCAGGCCAACTTCGTCGATGGCGGCCATGGTGGCCTTGATGAGCTGGCTACGCCGGATCGGCTCCATACCTGTCTTGGGCACCTAATGACTCCTCTTGATGCAACACCTTTGGCACACTCCGGAGAATGGCATTTTTTTATTGAACGTTCAATCAATAAAAAGACCGAATCGCTTTTACCTTGCTTGCTCGTCTCGCTTCGTGCATAATCCTGCCGCGTTGAAGGGGCACTGTTCCCTGTCAGAAAAGGCTACGTAGCTCAGCCGGTTAGAGCACATCACTCATAATGATGGGGTCCCCTGTTCGAATCAGGGCGTAGCCACCAGACTCTCCACGCGACGCCCGCGCAACTCCCATTGCGCGGGCGTCGTGCGTCTGGGGGGCGTGTTTGGGCGCGGCGTCGGGCGCCAAGAATCCGCCCTTGACCTTATGTGAGCGATCCGTATACTACGCACCGTGTTCAGGGCCATTCCCGGATAGCTCAGTCGGTAGAGCAAGTGACTGTTAATCACTGGGTCGCAGGTTCGAGTCCTGCTCCGGGAGCCAAGAACACAAGCTGATCCTGACGCTCGTCATTCCTCGATAGCTCAGTTGGTAGAGCAAGTGACTGTTAATCACTGGGTCGCAGGTTCGAGTCCTGCTCGAGGAGCCATCAGCTAGTTGATGCAAGCCATCAGTTGCCCCGCAAGAGGAAGTGCCCCACTTCCTGACCGCATCGTTCCCGGATAGCTCAGTCGGTAGAGCAAGTGACTGTTAATCACTGGGTCGCAGGTTCGAGTCCTGCTCCGGGAGCCAACGTCTATCGCTCACCCCGCATTTTCCCTGCATTGTTTCCCCTTGGTGTGGTACTGCTTGTCCTGCCTTTCAGCGTGTCTCGGTCGGGGCGTGCCGAGTGCCTCGTGGCGTCTCGAACGTTAGGTAGCGACGCTCGATCTCGCAGGCTTCGCATGCGGGACTGAATAGGTAGCCTTGATAGCCCCCGCACCCCTGATGACGTAGGAATTCCAGCTCCTCTTCGGTCTCCACACCTTCGGCAATGGTCTTCAGGCCCAGGGTGTCGGCCAATGTGATGATGGCCCGTACGATGCCTTGGTTCTTCCTGTCTTCGTGTATCCGCTTGATGAAGCTCATGTCGATCTTGACGGTATCGATGGGGAAGTCGCGCAGGTAGGCGAGCCCCGAGTAGCCCGTGCCGAAGTCGTCGATCGACAGGGCTACGCCGAGGCGTTTCAGTGCCTGCAGCGTGGACAGGGTATAGTCCAGGTCGAACATGGCCACATGCTCGGTGATCTCGAGTTCGAGGTCCTGTGCCGGTACTTGCCGCTCGCTGAGCCAGCGCGTCAGTTCGAGGACGAAATCGGAGCGCGAGAACAGTGAAGCCGAAACGTTCACCGCCACCGGCAGTACGCGACGCCCCTCGCGACGCCATCGCGCCAACTGGTCGATCACCGCCTTGAGCATCCAGCGATCGATGGCGGCGATCTGTCCGCTCAGTTCGGCGACGGGGATGAAGTGTCCCGGCGGCACCAGGCCGCGCTCGGGGTGCTGCCAGCGTACCAGTGCCTCGAAGCCGACCACCTCGCCACTGGCAATGCCGAGCTTGGGTTGGTAGTGCGCCCGTAGCTCATTGCGCTGCATGGCACTGTCGAGTTCCACCCGTAGCGTCAATCGACTCTGTGCCTGATGCTGCATCTCGCTGGAATAAAACGCATAGATGCCGCGCCCACGGGCCTTGGCCTGGTACATGGCCGTGTCGGCGGCCTGGATCAGTTCATCGAGACTGGTGCCGTCGCGAGGGGCCTCGGCGATACCGATGCTGCAACCGATGTGCACTGGTTGTTCCTCGAGCCGGTAGGGCTTGCGCACGCTTCTGATCAGACGCTTGGCGAGTGAGCGTGCCTCCTGCCGACAGCCGGACAGCAGGACGACGAACTCGTCGCCGCCGAAGCGAGCCAGCGTATCGCCATCGCGCAGTTCGCCGCGCAGTCGGGCGGAAACCAGCTGCAGCAGGAGGTCGCCCTGCTGGTGGCCCATGGCATCGTTGACGTGCTTGAATTCGTCCAGATCCACGAATAGCACTGAGAGGGTCAGCGGCCCATTTCCCGCCTGCTCGACCGCGTGTTGGAAGCGATTCTCCAGCAGCAGACGGTTGGGCAGTCCCGTCAAGGTATCGTAGTTGGCGAGATTGAGGATCTTCTGCTCGGCCCGTACCTGTGCCGAGACGTCTTCCATTACCGAAATGAAATGCTCGATCTGGCCGTCCTCCCCCCGTACCGCGGTGATGGTGCCGCGCTGAGGGTAGTGCTCGCCATTCTTGCGGGCGTTCCAGAACTCCCCGGCCCAATGGCCCTCCGTCAGCAGACTGCGCCACAGCGATTCGTAAAAGGCGCTATCCTGCCGGCCTGACTGGAGCATGCGGGGATTGCGACCGACGACCTCCTGTCGGCTATGGCCCGTGATCCGCGTAAAGGAGGGGTTGACGTCGAGGATGTGGCCACTGGCGTCGGCGATGATGATGGATTCGTGGCTGTGCTCGAAGACTTCCGAGGCCAGCTTCAGGCGTTGACGATCCGCCTGCATGTTCAGGGCAAAGGCGATGTCACTGGCCAGTTCGTCGAACAGACGTACCATGTCGTCATCGAGGCCATCGCGCTGCCGGCTGAATACCGTCAGTACGGCCTGGACCGGCTTGCCCCCCGGTTGGATGGGGAATGCGGCCATAGCGCCAGGCTCATTCTGCAGAGAAGCCGGGGACGCATCTGGCCGCCAATCGTGCCGAATGACATGACGGTTATCCTCCAGCGCCTGACGTACCAGGTCATGGTCGGGGTGGCAGCATCCCGCCGCTAACACGCCGCTTCCCTTGCGTGCGCAGATCGAGTTGGCAGGTTGGCCGCCGGCGCCCGCTCGTGCGGCGTGTACCGGCGTGATGCAGGCCAGGCGGAAGCTGCTCTCGGCAACGATGATTTCACACATTCGCTCATAAAGCTGGGTCGGCGTCAGCTTGAGGTTGATCAGCGCCTGATTGGCGTTGCTGAGCATCTCGTACATGTCGCGCATCTTCTGCACCCGGATCAGGACGCGCCGGCGCTCGTCGATCAGACTGCCGAGCAGCCAAACGACCATCTGGTTGATCAACAGGAACACCGATAGGGCAGTCAGGCTGCGCTGAGCGCTGCTGGGGGTATCGCCGGCTCCCAGGGCATCGGCCACGCCTGCGACCAGGCTTGCCGACATGACCACGAACAGACTGGTCGTCAGGGGGAGCCGTATGGCGGCGATCAGCAGGAGAGGGGTCAGCAGGAAACTGTAGGTGGCCAACGTCCTACCGGCTGGGTTGTTCACGCTGAAGATCAAGGCCGATGCCAGGCAGGTGAGCGCCCAGAGCGTCACCGATTCCCAGTTGAACGGGTGGGCGCAAGACTCGGGCGCAATGCGGCGGGGGAGTTGGAAGAGCAGCACCAACAGGGGGGCGAAGAGAAGCAGGCCGTTCAGGCGCTGGATGAACCACCACAGCCACTCGGAGATGAAAGATTCGTCGGGGTCGGACAGGCCGAGCGCCGTCAGGCCGGACGACAGCGTTGCCGGCAGCAGGCAGCCCCATAGCAGGAAGTGCAGTATGCCACGTTGCGTACTGGGGCCAAGTCCTTCGGGGGCGAAATGCAGCAGCAACTGGGCGCCGAGCCAGGCCTGTGCGACCAGGGGCAAGCTGATCCAGAGGGCGGTGAGGGGCGGTATACCCAACAGACCGATGCGCAGGCCGAGATCGAGCAGCAGGACCGTACACGAGAAACGCAGCCGTTCCCGGGCATGAGGGAGTGGCAGCACGAGCAAGGCAGCAAGCAGAATGCCTCCCTGCGGCAGCATCAAACTGAATCCGTGGCTCGGATTGCGCAGTGCGTAAGCCGCCAGCGAGAGCACCGTATAGGCCAGCAACCAGCCCGCCCAGTGACGGCTTGCGCTTCGGGCCGAGCCAACCAACCGATGAATCACCATACGGAGTCTTCCCATGGAGGCGTAGGCTGGCGATTTGAGGGCCGGGAGCGGGCGGATGGTCCTGTGCGACGGCCGAATGGCTCGTCAGCCATTACCATAGACATTCTCATCGATCTGGCGCCTCACGCCATCAACGCAGCTTGGACGCGCCCGGTTGGGCTGCCCTCAAGCTTGTCGCGAAGCTCCGTATCGTGAAGGAGGCCGAGCCTCCCATACCGGTTGATACTACTAGGGAAGCGGGAGAGAGTTGATGACGCATCTCATGATTATGCTTGGGCGATCGCTCAAGCATCCTGTGGGGTGCAGGGAGAGTGAGTTCAAGGACGGGGTTGTGAGACGACGAGGGGCGGGTCCCTTGCGAGGGCCCGCCCCGGGAGGGGCGGCCCTCAGAAGCGGCCGGCCAGGCGTCGGTGGGTCAGTTCGGCATAGTCGGCAAGGACGGCGGCGGCCTCGATCACTTGCACCCGATCTACCGATTCGTCCTCGCTGCTATCCTCTTCGTCTTCACCACGTGCATCGATCAGTTCGTCCAGCGGCTCCAGGCCCAGGGCTGCACGGCGGCGATTCTCGAGGGCCAGCTGCTCGGCGTCACGGGCTTCCACTTCGCGCTGGCGCTGCTCGCGATCGAGGCTGACGCTGGTTTGCTCTTCGCGCATGCGGCGCGCCAGGTCGACGCGTTCCTTCAGGTAGACGAAGTTGGGATGGGAGTCGGCTCGTTCGCGATGTCGGGAGCGCAGCGTCTCGAGATACTCCCAGGGCTCGCCGTAATGACGGTACTGGACCGCCTGGACGGTATCCCACTCCAGCGCATTATCCAGGCTGCTCTCGCCGATTCGCTCCGGGTCGACCATGTCGGGAAACAGGATGTCGGGCTCGACGCCACGATGCTGTGTGCTCTCGCCCGAGATGCGATAGAACTTGGCCCGGGTCAGCTTGATCTGGCCGTGGCTCAGGTCGTTCAGGGTCTGCACGGTGCCTTTGCCGAAGGTGGCGCTGCCCAGTACCAGGCCGCGACCGTAGTCCTGGATGGCGCCGGCGAAGATCTCGGAGGCCGAAGCCGACAGGCGGTTGACCAGTACGGCCAGCGGGCCATCGTAAAGGGTTCCCGCTTCGGTATCGCCATACAGGCTGATGCGGCCGCGAGCGTCGCGTACCTGGACGGTGGGGCCGCGGTCGATGAACAGGCCGAGCAGGGAGTTGGCTTCCTGCAGGGCGCCGCCGCCGTTGTTGCGCAGGTCGAGCATGATGCCGTCGACACCTTCCGCCTTGAGCCGCTCGACTTCGCGCGCCACGTCGCGGGTGGTGCTGCGGAACTCCTCGGCGCCGGACTGCCAGGCGTCGAAGTCGACGTAGAAGGTCGGGATGGTGATCACGCCGACGCGCTTGATGCCATCATCTCGCTCCACTTCGACGATCTCGCCCTTGGCCGCCTGCTCTTCGAGGTCAACGGTGTCTCGGGTGATCTCGACGGTATGCGAGCGGGTCATGTCCACCGCCTCGGCCGGGACCACCTCGAGGCGCACCACGGTTCCCTTGGGGCCGCGGATCAGATCGACCACTTCGTCCAGGCGCATGCCGACGACGTTGACGATGTCTTCCTCGTCCTCCTGGCCCACGCCGACGATGCGGTCGGCGGGCTCGAGCACGCCGGCACGATCGGCCGGGCCGCCGGGCACCAGGCTCGTCACCTTCACGTACTCGCCGTCGGACTGCAGCATGGCGCCGATGCCTTCCAGCGACAGCCGCATCTGGATGTCGAACGATTCGCCCTGGCGGGGAGAGAGATACTCGGTGTGCGGGTCGATACTGCTGGTCACCGCTGCCATGAACAGGCCGAACACGTCCTCGCCGTTGGTCTGGCGCAGACGCGAGAGCTGACCTTCGTAGCGCTGGCGCAGGTTGTTCTCTACCTGCTCCTCATCCTGGCCGCTGATGTCCAGTGTGAGGGCGGCGTTCTTCAGGCGCTTGCTCCACAGGTCATCGAGTTCGGCTTCACTGCTGGGCCAGGGTACCTCACGACGGTCCAGGTCAAGACGCTGATCGGTCTCGTAGGTGAACTCGAGGCCCTCGTCGAGAGCCTCGAGCAGCCACTCGAAGCGGCTTTCCGCGCGATCGTGATAGCGCTGGTAGAGCTGGTAGACGGGTGCCAGGTCACCGTCGAAGAGCAGGTCGTCGATGCGGTCCTCGAGGTGGCGAAACTCCTCGACATCGCTCTCGAGCAGAAAGGCGCGCTGGCCGTCGAGAATGTCGAGATAGCGCTCGAAGGCCAGCCGTGACCAGGTGTCATCGAGAGGGGTGTCGGCATAGTGGCCATAGCGCAGCGACTCGGCGACTTCCACTGCGGCTTGACGCTGATCGTCGCCGGGCTGGATCTGGGCAAGCGCCAGTTGAGTGCATGACAACAGCAGCACCAGCGTCAGGATCGCTGTGTGCCGAATAACGACAAACTGGCTCATCAATGAAGCACCCCTGGTTTCGTGTACACTTCCTTCCCTAGACAAGCGTATGGCCTGTGAGTTGCCAAGGCAGACATCGCATTGTAGCAGTTCTCGCGTCAACCACGACCCCTATGAGGAGCCTCATGTCTCGGGAAGCCCGACTCGAGCGTCTGCTCGACTTTCTATACCGTTCCCCTACGCCCTGGCATGCCGTGTCGGCCATGGCGGAGCGGCTCGATGCCGCCGGTTTTCGCCGGCTCGACGAGAGCCAGGCCTGGCAGCTCTCGGCCGGTGAGAGGGTCTACGTCACGCGCAACGGCTCGTCCATCGTGGCCGTGCAACTGCCCCGCGAAGGACTCGAGGCGCTGCGCATGATCGGTGCCCATACCGACAGCCCCGGCTTGCGGCTCAAGCCGCATGCTGCCCAGACAGCTGCCGGTTGGCTGCAGCTTGGTGTCGAACTCTATGGCGGTGTGCTGCTGGCCCCTTGGTACGACCGTGACCTTGCCTTGGCCGGGCGAGTGCACGTGAGACATCCCGACGGCCGCCTTGAAGGCGTGCTACTGCATGTGAACCGGCCGATTGCCATCATCCCCAGCCTGGCGATTCATCTCGATCGCGAGGTCAACAGCGGGCGGGCGATCAATGCCCAGACCCAGATGCCGCCGGTGTTCCTGCAGGGCGGGGATAAAGCCGACCTGCAGCGGCTGTTGCTCGAGTGGCTGGAAGCACAGCACGGCATCACGGGAGCCGAGATCCTCGACTTCGAGCTGGCGCTCCATGACGTGCAGCCGCCGGCGCTGGTCGGTGTCGAGCGGGAGCTGGTGGCCAGCGCGCGCCTGGACAACCTGCTCTCCTGCTTCATCGGGCTGGAAGCGCTGCTGGAGAGCGATGGCAGCCAGGGCGCGGTGTTGGTCGCCAACGACCACGAGGAGGTCGGCAGCGCCAGCGCCTGCGGTGCCCAGGGACCCTTTCTCGGCGACGTGCTGCGGCGTGTCAACGCCCAGTTGGGTGAGCCGGGCGACGAGGGCTTCATTCGCCTGATCCAGGCCTCACTGATGATCTCCTGCGACAATGCCCACGCCCTGCATCCCAATTTTCCCGACAAGCATGATGCCGCCCATGGGCCGGTCCTCAACGGCGGCCCGGTGATCAAGGTCAACGCCAACCAGCGCTATGCCACCAACAGCGCGACTTCGGCGCTGTTCCGCGATTTGTGCCGCGAGGCAGGCGTGCCGGTGCAGACCTTCGTCACCCGCGCCGACATGGGCTGCGGCAGTACCATCGGGCCGATCACGGCCACCGAACTCGGCGTGCCGACGCTGGACGTGGGCGTGCCGCAGTGGGCCATGCACTCGATCCGCGAAACCGCAGGCGCCAAGGACGTGGAGTACCTGACCCGAGCGCTGGTGGCCTTCGTCAACCGCCCGCGACTGGGCTGAGCCGCCACCACGAAAAACCCGGCGCCAGGAGGCGCCGGGTTTTTTCGATCTCTGGTGGCTACGCCCTGACTCGAACAGGGGACCCCATCATTATGAGTGATGTGCTCTAACCAACTGAGCTACGTAGCCAATCAACGGAGGCGAAGTCTACGGATTTGGCTCTTCGAGGTCAAGGTTTCTGGCTACACATTGAAGCGGAAGTGGATCACGTCGCCGTCCTGCACCACGTACTCCTTGCCTTCCAGGCGCCACTTGCCAGCGTCCTTGGCGCCCTGTTCACCGCCCAGGGCGACGAAATCGTCGTAGGCGATGACCTCGGCGCGGATGAAGCCCTTCTGGAAGTCGGTGTGGATCACGCCGGCGGCCTCGGGGGCGGTGGCGCCGACCCTGACCGTCCAGGCCCGGACTTCCTTGACGCCTGCGGTGAAGTACGTCTGCAGGCCGAGCAGCTTGTAGCCGGCGCGGATCACGCGGTCGAGTCCCGGCTCCTCCATGCCCATTTCACTGAGGAACATGGCGCGCTCGTCATCGTCCAGCTCGGCGATCTCGGCTTCCAACTGGTTGCATACCGGCACCACCACCGCGCCTTCCTCGGCGGCGATCTCGTTGACGATGTCGAGATAGGGGTTGCTCTCGAAGCCGTCCTCGTTGACGTTGGCGATGTACATGGTCGGCTTGAGCGTCAGGAAGCCGAAGCTCTTGAGCTGCTTCTTCTCGTCGTCGTCGAGGCCGAAGCTTCTCAGCGGCTGGCCCTCGGCCAGGTGTGGCTGGATGCGCTCCAGGATAGCCTTGGTGGCGATGGCATCCTTGTCGCCGCCCTTGGCCACGCGCACCAGGCGCTGGATGGCGCGCTCGACGGTGTCGAGATCGGCCAGCGCGAGTTCCATGTTGATGATCTCGATGTCCGCGCGCGGATCGACCTGGTTGGCCACGTGGATGACGTTGTCATTGTCGAAGCAGCGCACCACATGGGCGATGGCCTGGGTCTCGCGGATGTTGGCCAGGAACTTGTTGCCGAGCCCCTCGCCCTTGGAGGCGCCCGCCACCAGTCCGGCGATGTCGACGAACTCCATGGTAGTGGGGATCACCTTCTGCGGCTTGACGATTTCAGCCAGCCTGTCGAGGCGCGGATCGGGCATCGGCACGATGCCGACGTTGGGCTCGATGGTGCAGAAGGGAAAGTTCTCGGCATCGATGCCGGACTTGGTCAGGGCGTTGAAGAGCGTCGATTTGCCCACGTTGGGAAGGCCGACGATACCGCAGTTGAAACCCATGGTGATGTCCTGAATAAGAGGGCGAGTGGTGCTCGCGAACGGGCGCTATTCTAGATCAGCCTGAGAAACTGTGCAGCCGGCTCATGGCGCGGGCCCATTCACCCGACGCGGCAAGAGGCAGCGTCGCCAGGCACTCATTGAGCGCGGCGCCGATGGCCACGAGCTCCGCCTTGCCGGGGCGCCCCAGCACGTAGTTCGTCACCTGGCGGGAGTCGCCGGGGTGGCCGATGCCGATGCGCAGGCGATTGAAACCCTTGTCACCCAGCGCACTGATGATGTCGCGCAGGCCGTTGTGGCCGCCGTGCCCGCCGCCCTGCTTGTAGCGGGCGGTGCCGGGAGGGATATCCAGTTCGTCGTGGGCTACCAGCAACTCGTCGGGAGCGATCTTGTAGAACTGGCACAGGGCTGCGACGGCGCCACCGCTGCGATTCATGAAGGTGGTGGGCTCGAGCAGGTGTAGCTCGTGTCCGTCGAGCAGCACCTTGGCATAAAGGCCGAGGAACTTCTTCTCCGGACGCAGCTCGGTGCCGGCCTGGCGAGCCAGGATCTCGACCAGCCAGGCGCCAGCGTTATGGCGCGTGGCGGCGTAGTTGTCACCGGGGTTGCCCAGCCCGATGATCGCCTTGACCTGGGGCATGCGGGGCCTCCAAACAAAAACAAGCGCCGCAGCGCTTGATTGGGTTGGGGGCTGCCCTAGGGCAGCCCCGACAGCGCAGTTTACTCGGCGCTGTTTTCGCCTTCCTCACCTTCTTCGCCTTCGGCCGCTTCGCCGCGGACTTTCGGCTTGGTGATGCTCAGCACGGCGTTGTCATGGTCGGCGCCATGAGTCAGTTCGACCAGAGTGACACCGGCCGGCAGCTTGAGGTCGGAGAGGTGCAGGGTGGTGCCCAGCTCGACGTCGCTGACGTCGACTTCCAGGAAGTCCGGCAGGTCCTTCGGCAGGCAGCTGATCTGGACTTCGTTGGAGAGCACGTGCAGCTCGCCGCCATGATCCTTGATGCTCTTGGACTTCTCTTCGCCCACCACGTGAAGCGGTACGCTGATGGTGATTTCGTGGGTGGCATCCACGCGCATGAAGTCGGCGTGGGTGATCAGTGGCTTGTACGGGTGGCGCTGCAGGTCACGCACCACGACCTGCTCTTTCTGGCCATCGATGACCAGGTTGAGCACTGAAGAGAAGAAGGATTCGTCTTCGATGGCCTTGTAGAACGCGGCCTTTTCGACGGAGATCGGCTGGGGCGCTTTCTCGCCACCGTAGACGATGGCGGGTACCTCGAGGTTCGCACGACGCAGGCGGCGGCTCGCACCTTTCCCCAGGTCGTTACGAACGCTGGCATTGAGAGTGAAATCGGACATGTTGTTGCCTCTTGCTGAATGTAAGGGATACGTGCGACCCGCGACCTGATCGCGACGCTCCCGAAAGCCCCCGTGGGGGCGCTACTCCGGCGCCCTGTTCTTGCTGAGAGTCGTTGAGAGACTCAGTGGAACATGGCGCTGACGGATTCTTCGTTGCTGACGCGGCGGATCGCCTCGGCGATCAGGCCGGCCACGCTGAGCTGACGAATCTTGCCGCTGCGACGGGCGACGTCGGACAGCGGGATGGTATCGGTCACCACCACCTCGTCGAGAACCGAACCGGTGATGTTCTCCACCGCCGGGCCCGAGAGGATCGGGTGGGTGGCATAGGCCACCACGCGGCGCGCGCCATGATCCTTCAGCGCGTCGCCGGCCTTGCACAGGGTGCCGGCGGTATCGATCATGTCGTCCACCACCACGCAGGTGCGGTTCTCGATCTCGCCGATGATGTGCATCACCTGGGCCTGATTGGCCTGGGGGCGACGCTTGTCGATGATGGCGAGGTCGGCGTTGAGCTGCTTGGCGATGGCGCGGGCGCGAACCACGCCGCCCACGTCCGGCGACACCACCACCAGGTCGTCGTAGTTCTGGCGCTCGATGTCGTCGAGCAGGATCGGCGAGCCGTATACGTTGTCCACCGGCACGTCGAAGAAGCCCTGAATCTGGTCGGCGTGCAGGTCCATGGTCATTACCCGGTCGACGCCAGCCTTGACCATCATGTCGGCTACTACCTTGGCCGAGATCGGTACCCGAGCGGAACGCACCCGACGGTCCTGGCGCGCGTAGCCGAAGTAGGGCACCACGGCGGTAATCCGGGTAGCCGAGGCCCGCCGCAGGGCATCCACCATCAGGATCAGTTCCATCAGGTTGTCGTTGGTCGGTGCGCAGGTGGACTGCAGAATGAAAACGTCCTTGCCGCGAACGTTCTCGTTGATCTCGACCGCGATTTCACCATCGCTGAACTGCCCGACCGTGGCATTCCCCATGCGAGTATCGAGACTCTCGGCGATCTTCTGGGCGAGTTCGGGGTTGGCATTCCCGGCAAAAACCATCAATTTTGACACGCGCATCCACCTATGCAGTGTTGGGGAGCTCAATCGGCGATGAGCCAGGATACCGCAAGCGCAGCAATTCGGGCGCTCACTGGCACCTCGCTCATCGGCCTAGAGCAGCATGTAGCGGGGAGAGGTTCAGGCCGCGGGCCGTGAAAGCAGTATAGCGGCCTGGCAAGTCGGCCAATAGGCGCCTTGCCGTATCTTCCGAGTCTAGCCGGGCGAAGATGCAGGCGCCGGTTCCCGTCAGCATGGCGGGTGCCCGGCTGCCAAGCCAGTCGAGCGCTTCGGCGACTTGCGGATAGAGTGACCTGACCGTTGGCTCGCAGTCGTTGTGCCAGCTGGGCGCTCCCCCCTGCAGTGCGCGCGCCATGGTAATCGGGGGCGTGTTACGTGTCAATTGTGCCGCCCCGAACACCGCGCCGGTAGCGACCTCGATACCGGGGTGGACGACCACGAACCAGGGGGTATCGAGAGCGACCGGCGTGAGCTTCTCGCCCACGCCTTCGGCCCAGGCGGAGTGGCCGCGAATGAACACCGGCAGGTCGGCGCCGAGGCGCAGGCCGAACTCCGCGAGGCGCTCGAGCGAAAGGTCGAGCTGCCACAGGCGGTCGAGCCCGAGCAGGGCCGTAGCGGCATCGCTGCTGCCGCCGCCCAGGCCTCCACCCATGGGCAGGCGCTTGGTCAGGTGAATATCGGCGCCCAGTTGGCAGCCGGTCTCGGCCTGCAGCAGCCTGGCTGCCCGTACGACCAGATTGTCGCTATCGGCCAGCCCGGCAATGGGTGGGGTCAGCCGTATCTCTCCATCTTCTCTACGGCGCAACCGCAGGGTGTCGCCATGATCGAGGAACTGGAACAGCGTCTGCAGCTCATGGTAGCCGTCTGCCCGGCGGCCGACGATATGCAGCATGCGGTTGAGCTTGGCCGGGGCCGGCAGGACGAGCTCGCTCATCGTCTCGGTCATCGGTTCATTCGTCGGCTCAGTCATCAACGGCTCAGTCATCGACTACGGGGCGCCACTCCGTGACGACCAGCGTTACGCGCAGGTCGTCGTACTCCATGATCAGGCGGCGCGGCAGCCACAGCGACTCGACCTGGGTCCAGTCGCGATAGACGATCTGCCAGCCATCCTGCTCGAGCTGTTGGGGGAAGCCCCGTTCGTCATGCTCGAGCTGGTAGCGGCTGTGGTCGGCGGGCAGGCCGCGGATCCAGTCGGCCAGCGAACTGACCGGCAGCGACCAGCCCAGTTGCTGCTGCATGAGGGCCTCGGGGGTTGCGGCCTCGAAGCGTCCTTCGGCGTTGGTCAGCGAGAAGCGCCCCTCGCGACCTTCCAGCAGGTTGCGGCCGCTGCCGAAGGGGCCGCTGATGAGCATGCGGTAATAATGTGGGTGCTGGCTCCAGTCGAGATTGGCGCTGGTCGACTCCTGTGGCGTGCGCAGCCCGGCTTTGCCGACCAGGATCCAGGTGTCCAGGGCTTCCAGGCGCTCTTGCTGGGCTTCCCACTGGTCGGTCGCGCGCTCGCCGTCCGGTGCCGTGCCCGGGGTGGCACAGCCGGTCAGCAGGGCAAGGCTGAGACTCACGGCAAACCAGCGTATCGCGGAAGAGGGGCGTCTCATGGCATCGTCTCGTTGACTATGGGTGATCAGGGGGCCAGTTCGGGAATGCGTTCGAGGAGTTCATCGATCAGCGGATGTTCGTCGTAGCGGCGCAGCGTTTGCTCCACGACTCGCTTGGCCTCCTCGTGTCGCTCCAGTGCCCAGAGGATCTCGGCCAGGTGGGCGGCGATCTCCTGGTCGGGCATGCTGGCATAGGCGCGTTCCAGCCACGGCAGGGCGCGCTCCGGGTCGCCCAGGCGATAGTAGACCCAGCCCAGGCTGTCCATGATGGCGGGGCTGCCGGGCTCGAGCTCATGGGCGCGTTCGATGAGCTCGCGGGCCTCCTCCAGGCGCTCCTCGATGTTGAGGTCCGCCAGCGTATAGCCCAGCGCATTGAGGGCGGAGGCGTTCTCGGGGTTGGCTTCGATGATACGGCCCAGATCTCGCTCCATGGCTTCGAGGTCGCCATGCTCCCAGGCGCGCATGGCGCGCAGATAGAGTAGCGGCTCGTCGTTGGGGGTGCGTGCGAGCTCGCGGTTGAGCAGGGCATCGGCTTCGGTGCGCAGCCCGGCTCCGTCGAGCAGCTCTACCTCCAGCGCGACCAGTTCGCTGAAACGCGATTCATGACGCAGGCGCTCGATACGCAGGAAGGCGCGGGCGTCGAGCAGGCGGTCGTCCTCGATCAGCATCTGGGCGGCACGCAGGCGGGCGCGGAGGAAATCGCTGCCGGGCGCCACTTGACGGTAGTAGAGCAGGGCATTGTCGACTTCGCCCTCTTCCTCGGCAATGGTGCCCATCAGGTAGAAGGCGGCGGGAGGGGGTTCGTCGCTGCCGACCAGCGGCAGCAGCAGACGCCGGGCCGCGTCCAGGTGATTGTCCTCCAGATAGAGGCGGGCCAGCGAGATTTGCAGCTCCTGGTTGCCAACGTGTTCGTTCAGCAGGGTCGAGGTGTGTTCCTCGGCGGCGGCGACATTGCCCAGCATCAGCTCGGCCTGGGCCAACAGCAGCAGGAAGCGCGGGTCGCCAGGCGAAACTTCGAGGCCGCGGCGGGCGGCCTCGCGGGCCTGGCGTGGGCTGTTGGCCTCCAGGGCCAATTGGGCTCGCGTCAGCCACAGCGCGGGTAGCTCCGAGTGATTGCGGGCAAGCAGATCCAGGCGTCTTTCGGCTTGCTGGCGCTGGCCAGTGGCTGCCTCGAGAATCGCCATGGCCAGTACGGCATCGTAATAGTGGGGGTGGGTCCCGGCCCCGGTACGCTCGAGATGCTCCCGCAGCCGTTCGCGCAAGGGAATCGGGTCGGTGCCTGACTCCAGGGCGAGTTCGGCAAATAGTGCCAGCTCGCCGTGCAGCCCTTGTTCCACCAGGGTCAGCCGCCTGTCCAGTGCCGTGGTCCAATCGCTGCGCTGCAGGGCCAAGCCGGCGAGCAGGCGCAACGGCGCCTCCGCGACGGGGTCGATCTCGTGCCAGGTGTTCACGGCCTGCTCGAGCAGCAGGATGTCGTTGCTGAAGCGTGCGGCCAGCGTACCGCGCTCCGCCAGTTGCGCAGCGCTGTAGCGTTCGGCCATGGCCAGGTAGCCCAGCGTGGCGCGGCGATAATCGCCGCGCTGCCCTGCGAATTCAGCCGTCAGCAGCGTGGCCAGCCCCTCCGCGTCCAGCCCGCGCTCGATGGGCGGTGCCGAGGCCATGGGGTCTTCTTGAATCGTGCCGAAGGGGGAGGAGGCCAAGCCTTGGCAACCGCCCAGCAGAACGGTCAGGCCAAGCACTGCCAGTCCTTGGCGTGAGGAGCGTATCAGCGTCGAGGGCATGCGTATCTCATCCGGTGTCCCGAGCTGCCAGCATACCGGCTAGCAGCCCATGGGCAAAGGGATCGCTGCGTCGACGATGCGGCTCGATGAATGTGCCCTGCCTTGTCGCACGTCAATTGCCGGATCCGCGTGCCTGGCGCTGAGTTGGAAAGGCTGTGATAGAATGCAGCGCCGCAGAGACGTTTTTTTCATTTACGGTGCCGCCGGCCGACATCACCGAAGACGCTTAACGCATGACGCTCCTTGCCCTTGGAATCAACCACAGGACGGCCAATGTCGCGGTGCGCGAGCGGGTCGCCTTTACCCCTGCTCAGCTGGAGTCGGCGCTGACCGAACTGCGCCAGCTTCCGCAGGTGCACGAAGCGGCGGTGCTCTCGACCTGCAACCGCACGGAGCTCTACTGTGTCACGGAGCCCAGCGGCGAGCGGATCATTCTCGACTGGTTGAGCCACTTCCATGGGTTGGCATTCGAGGAGCTTGCTGCCTGCGCCTACCACTATCTGGACAATGATGCCGCGCGCCACCTGATGCGCGTCGCCGTCGGGCTGGACTCGATGGTGCTGGGCGAACCCCAGATACTCGGCCAGCTCAAGGAGGCCTACCAGTCGGCGCGCCAGGCGAGCGGGCTGGGCGGTGAGCTGGAACTGCTGTTCCAGCATACCTTCGCAGTGGCCAAGCAGGTGCGTACCCGCACCGGGATCGGTCAGAACCCGGTCTCGGTGGCTTATGCCGCGGTGAGCCTGGCCAGCCGGATATTCGATGACTTCGGCCGCTCACGGGCGCTGCTGGTCGGCGCCGGGGAAACCATCGAACTGGTGGCCCGGCACCTGCGCGAGGCCGGCGTGCGCAACATGATCGTGGCCAACCGTACGCGGGAGCGTGCCGAGGTGCTGGCCGGCGAGTTCAACGCCGAGGCGCTCTCGCTCAACGAGATCCCCGACGCCTTGGCCCGTGCCGACATCGTCATCTCTTCCACCGCCTCGCCGCTGCCGATCCTGGGCAAGGGCATGGTGGAACGGGCGCTGAAGAAGCGTCGCCATCGACCGATCTTCATGGTCGACATTGCCGTGCCGCGGGACATCGAGCCCGAAGTCGGCGAGCTGGACGACATCTTCCTTTATACCGTCGACGACCTCAACGAGGTGATCCAGGAGAACCGCCGTCATCGTCAGGCGGCTGCCGACCAGGCGGAAGCGCTGATCGAGCATGGCGTGCACGTCTGGCTGCACGAGCGACGCATCCGCAGTAGCGGGGAGCTGATTCGCCGCTACCGCGACCAGGCGGCCGAGCTGCGCGAATACTCCGAGCGCCAGGCGTTGGCAAAGCTGGCGCGAGGCGAGGATCCAGAAGAAGTGATTCGCCTGTTGGCTCATCAGCTCACCAACCGGCTGCTGCATCGGCCCACGGTGGCCCTGCGCGAGGCATCCGGCGGCGAGCGGCGCGACCTGCTCACCGCTGCCGAGGCGCTGCTGCTCGATTCCACATCAACGAAACCCTGACAGGACACGCCATGAAAGCGACCCTGCGCCAGCGTCTCGATGGCTTCGTCGAGCGCTTCGAGGAGCTCGCCGCCTTGCTGGCGGAGCCCGAGGTGATCAACGATCAGCCTCGCTTCCGCGACTATTCCCGGGAATATGCCGAACTCGAATACTTGGTCGAGGCCTGGCGCGACTACCGAGCGGTCGAGAGCGATCTCGAAGACGCCGCGCAGTTGGCCGATGACAGCGATGCCGAGATGCGCGAGCTGGCCCAGATGGAGCTGGAAGAGGGGCAGGAGCGGCTGGAGGCGCTGGAGGTGCGCCTCAAGCAGTTGCTGGTGCCGCGCGACCCCGACGACAGCCGCAACGTCTTCCTCGAGATTCGCGCCGGCACCGGCGGCGACGAAGCGGCGCTATTTGCCGGCGACCTGTTCCGCATGTACTCACGCTACGCCGAGAAGCAGGGCTGGAAGGTCGAGGTGATCAGTGCCAGTCACGGCGAGCAGGGCGGCTACAAGGAACTCATCTCGCGGGTAAAGGGAGAAGGGGTCTATGCCCGGCTGAAATTCGAATCGGGCGCGCATCGCGTACAGCGTGTGCCAGCGACGGAGTCTCAGGGGCGTATCCACACTTCCGCCTGTACCGTGGCGGTCATGCCCGAGGCCGACGAGGTCGGCGACGTCGACATCAATCCCGCCGACCTGCGGGTGGATACCTTCCGCTCCAGCGGCGCCGGCGGTCAGCACGTCAACACCACCGACTCGGCGATCCGCATCACCCACCTGCCCAGCGGGGTGGTGGTCGAATGCCAGGAGGAGCGCAGCCAGCACAAGAACCGGGCCAAGGCGATGTCGCTGCTGGCTGCCCGGCTCAAGCGGAACGCCGTGGAGAGCCGCCAGCGCGAGCAGGCCGACACGCGCCGCAGCCTGGTCGGCTCGGGCGATCGCAGCGAGCGCATCCGTACCTACAACTTTCCCCAGGGGCGGCTGACCGACCACCGTATCAATCTCACCCTCTACAAGCTTGGCGAGGTCATGGCCGGCGAGCTCGACGAGGTCCTCGACCCCCTGATCCACGAGCACCAGGCCGAGCAGCTCGCGGCGCTGCAGCAGGAAGCCTGATGCGTCTCGACCTGCTGCTGGCGCGGGCGGCCGAGCGCTTGGCCCGATCGGGGTCGGCCAGCCCGCGGCTCGATGCCGAAGTGCTGCTGTGCCACGTGCTGGGCGTCGACCGCACCTGGCTCTATACCTGGGGCGACAGATCGGCAGAAACCTTCCCGCGAGCCCGCTTCGAGGCGCTGGTCGCCGCACGGGCGGCGGGTCGCCCCGTGGCCTACCTCACCGGTGAGCGGGAGTTCTGGGGGCTTGCCCTGGCTACCTCGCCACATACCCTGATTCCGCGCCCGGATACC
Organism: Billgrantia sp. Q4P2; assembly: GCF_052806135.1. Classification (NCBI taxonomy): domain Bacteria; kingdom Pseudomonadati; phylum Pseudomonadota; class Gammaproteobacteria; order Oceanospirillales; family Halomonadaceae; genus Billgrantia; species Billgrantia sp. Q4P2. The sequence goes on along the minus strand of NZ_JBRBAI010000002.1, from coordinate 383,177 downwards.
GAAACCTTGGTGGAAGTGCTGCTCGAACTCTCGGACGAGCCATCGGGCCGCCTGCTCGACCTGGGGACAGGCACCGGCGCCATTGCGCTGGCCTTTGCCAGTGAGCGTCCCGCTTGGGAAGCGCTCGGCGTCGACCGGATGCCCGAGGCGGTGGCGCTGGCCGAGACGAATGCCCAGCGGCTGGGCATCGTCAATGCGCGCTTCCTGGCTAGCGACTGGTTTGCCGCCCTGGCGGAGGAACGTTTCATCCTGATCGCGGCCAATCCGCCCTATATCGATCCGCAGGACCCGCACTTGGCGCAGGGCGACGTGCGCTTCGAACCCAGGAGCGCGCTGGTGGCGGCGGATGCCGGGCTGGCCGACCTGCGCCATATCGCTGAACGGGGCATGGTCCATCTGCTGCCAGGAGGCTGGCTGGCCCTGGAACACGGCCACGACCAGGCGACTGCCGTGCGCCAGCTGCTGGAGGAGAGGGGGTATGTGGAGGTGTCCAGCCGGCGGGACCTGGGCGGGCAGCAGCGGGTCACCTTCGGTCGGCGGCCAAGCCAGCGTTGAGGGAGGCGTATTGGAGGGGGAGTGGACGCTGTGGTACATCTGTTCAGGAAATAATTCCAAATGTCGGCATGTTTGTGTGACCGAACACCAGCAGCACGCCTGATTCCCGCGCTTTTTCAGGTCGATCTGCTGTCATGGCGACGCTTCACTCACTATGACTCGGCTTCCCACGGCACGATAATGAAAACCAAGACACGCTCGCTCGACCGTATCGATCTCAAGATTCTGCGCTGCCTGCAGGACAACGCCCGTATCTCCTACGTCGACCTGGCCGCCCAGGTCGGACTCTCCACCACACCCTGTCTGGAGCGCGTCAAGCGCCTCGAGAAGTCCGGCGTCATCCGCGGCTACAAGGCGATACTCAATCCCCGCTCGCTCAAGGCCAACCTGCTGGTATTCGTCGAGATCAGCCTCGAGACCCAGTCGCCGGCGGTGTTCGACGAGTTCCGCCGTGCCGTGTCCCGCCTGCCGCAGATCCAGGAGTGTCATCTGGTCTCGGGTCAGTTCGACTACATTCTCAAGTGCCGGATTCCCGAGATGTCCGCCTACCGCCAATTGCTCGGCGACGTGGTGTTGACCCTGCCCGGGGTCAAGGAGTCGAAGAGCTACGTGGTGATGGAGGAGGTCAAGGAGGAGTTTTCGCTCTACGTGCCCGACATCGAGGAGCTGGAAGACAAGTAATGACAATGAACGACGAGGCGCTGCTGCGCTACAGCCGGCAGATCATGCTGGAGGCGATCGATATCGAGGGGCAGGAGCGCCTGCTGGCCTCGCGTGCGCTGGTGGTGGGCGCCGGTGGGCTGGGCTCGCCGGTGGCACTCTACCTGGCCGCCGCCGGGGTGGGTCACCTGACCCTGGCCGACGCCGACGAGGTGGAACTCTCCAACCTGCAGCGCCAGATCGCCCACGGCATGGCCGACCTGGGGTGCAACAAGGCGCGCTCCGCCCGCGACTCCGCCATGGCGCTGAACCCAGGCTGCGAAATTCGCGTAGTCGAGGAGCATCTCTCCGGCGAGGCGCTCGATGCGCTGGTGGCGGAGGTCGATCTGGTACTCGACTGCACCGATCGATTTTCCAGTCGCTACGCGATCAACGCGGCCTGCCTGCGCGCCGGGGTGCCGCTGGTCTCGGGAGCGGCGATCCGCTTCTCGGGACAGCTCGCCGTGTTCGACCCACGCGATGCGGCATCGCCCTGCTACGCTTGCCTCTACCCCCCGGGAGAGGGCGGCGACGAGGAGCTGCGCTGTGCCGAGAACGGCGTGGTGGCGCCCTTGGTAGGGCTGATCGGCTGCTTCCAGGCGCTAGAGGCGGTCAAGCTGCTCAGCGGTGCCGGCACTCCCCATCGTGGGCTTTCCACCTTCGATGGCCTGGCGGGGCAATGGCGCCACTATCAGGTGCCGCGTGACCCCGCTTGCCCGGTTTGCGCCTCGCGCTGAGGGGCACCAGACACCTCCCCTTACCCGGCCTGCGGCATACCTTCATCTGGTGGCCATGGGCTCCCTCGATCCGTTTGCCACGAGCGCCGTAGCTGGCAGCCTGTTGATGCTGTCGTGCTGCGGATGATGGTTATTAATTGACGTTTTTGACCTGATGGCCAGGGTGAAAAGGCATGGTGAGAGCCGATGGTGTACGGGGGATTAGGCGTGGTTGTGCCTTTCACGTTCCTTGTCGAGGGTTTCTTTGGCATGGTGGAGCAAGTAAAGTCGTTATTGAATACTTGACATGTCTTGGCGGTTTGATGCCAGACTGATTGAATTCGTTGAGCCGGTTTAGCGCTTCAGGAATACGTCGCATGTCCACTGCCACCCAGGCCGATAGCCCCGCATCCTACTACCGCGATTCGATCGCGGTGCAGCTCGATCGAGCATGCCCGCCGCTTGCCGGGCCGCGACGGGTCGATGCGTGCGTGATCGGGGGCGGTATCACCGGCTGCTCCGCGGCGCTTCACCTGGCCGAGCGTGGTTACTCGGTGGCGCTGCTCGAAGCCCATGAGATCGGGTTCGGCGCTTCCGGCCGCAGCGGTGGCCAGATCCTGCCCGGGTTGGGTACCGATATCGCCACCGTGGAGCAGGCGCTGGGGCGCGAGTGTGCCCGTGAAGTCTGGGCGTTGAGCCGTGAGGCGGTGCGCCTGACTACCGAACTCATCGAACGCCATGCGATTCCCTGCGACCTCGCCTGGGGTTACCTGCACGCCGCGGTGAAGCCGCGCCATGTACGCGAGTTGCAGCAGATGCAGGAGCGTCTGGCTCGTGATTACGGCTACGAGGCGCTCACCTGGCTCGAGGGCAAGGCGTTGCGCGAGCACGTGGCAACAGACGTCTATCCGGGGGCACTCTACGAGAATGAGGGTGGCCACCTGCACCCGCTCAACTACACCCTGGGGCTGGCACGGGCGGCCCAGCAGGCTGGTGTGACGATTCACGAGCACAGCCCGGCCCTGACCATTCGCCGCGGCCAGCCCGCCACCGTGGTAACCGCACAGGGCGAGGTCACGGCAGATTTCGTGGTGGTGGGGGCCAACGCCTACCTGGGCCGGCTGTTGCCGGAGCTGGAAGGCCGCATCATGCGCGCGGCCAACTACATCGTTGCCACCGAGCCGCTGGGCGAAGAGCGGGCTGCTCAGGTACTGCCACGCAACGACGCCCTGTCCGATGCCAACTTCGTCCTCGACTACTACCGCCTTTCAGCCGACAAGCGGCTGATCTATGGCGGTGAAGTCAGCTACGATGGCCGGGAACCGCACGGCCTGCAGCAGCGCATGGACGCCAAGATCGCACGCCTGTTCCCGGCGCTCGAAGGCGTGCGCATCGACTACCGCTGGGGCGGTGACGTGGCGATCACGCTCAACCGTGCGCCGGACTTCGGCCGCCTTGGCAGCAACGTCTACTATACCCAGGGCTATTCGGGGCACGGCATGGCGCTGGCCGGGCTGGCCGGAAAGCTGGTCGGCGAGGCCATTGCCGGGCAGAGCGAGCGTTTCGACGTCTTTGCCGCCATGCCACATCGTCGCTTCCCCGGTGGCGAGCGACTGCGCACGCCGCTGCTGGTACTGGCGACCACTTTCTACAAGCTGCGCGACCGACTATAACGAACGTGACGCCCGGGACGGGCCGCAATGAGGTTCTTATGAAAGACCTGGAAAGCTGGCTGAAGGAGCGACGCATCACTGAGGTGGAGTGCCTGGTCAGCGACATTACCGGTATCGCCCGCGGCAAGATCACGCCGGTTTCGAAGTTCATGGCCGAGAAGGGCATGCGTCTTCCCGAAAGCGTGCTGCTGCAGACCGTGACCGGCGACTACGTCGAGGATGAACTCTATTACTCGCTGCTCGATCCCGCCGATATCGACATGCTCTGCCGGCCCGATATCTCCGCGGTCTATCCAGTACCCTGGGCGCTCGAGCCCACTGCCCAGGTGATTCACGACTGCTATGACAAGATGGGTAATCCCATTGAACTCTCCTCTCGCAACCAACTGAAGCGGGTGCTGGCGCTGTATGCCGAACAGGGTTGGAAACCTGTGGTGGCGCCGGAGATGGAGTTCTACCTGACCAAGCGCTGCGAGGACCCCGACCTGCCGCTGCTACCCCCCATCGGCCGGAGCGGACGACAGGAAACCGGGCGGCAATCGTTCTCCATCGATGCGGCCAATGAGTTCGATCCGCTGTTCGAGGACATGTACGACTGGTGCGAGGTCCAGGGGTTGGATATCGACACCCTGATCCACGAAGAGGGTACCGCCCAGATGGAGATCAACTTCCGTCACGGCGACCCGCTGATGCTGGCCGACCAGGTATTCCTGTTCAAGCGCACCCTGCGCGAGGCGGCGCTCAAGCACGATGTCGTGGCCACCTTCATGGCCAAGCCGATCACCAACGAGCCCGGCAGCGCCATGCACATCCACCAGAGCGTGCTGGATGCCACGACCGGGAAGAGCGTGTTCGCCAACGAGGATGGCTCCATGAGCCAGCTGTTCCTGCATCATATCGGCGGCATGCAGCGCTTCATCCCCGAGGCACTGCCGCTGATGGCGCCCAACGTCAACTCTTTCCGCCGTTTCCTGCCCGACACCTCGGCCCCGGTCAATGTGGAGTGGGGGGAGGAGAACCGCACTTGCGGCCTGCGCGTACCCGACTCTTCGCCACAGAACCGGCGTATCGAGAACCGCCTGCCTGGTGCCGATGCCAATGCCTACCTGGCCATTGCGGCAAGCCTGCTGTGCGGCTACCTGGGCATGGTACAGCAGCTCAACCCCTCTGCGCCGGTGCAGGGGCGTGCGTTCGAGCGGCGCAATCTGCGTCTGCCGTTCACCCTCGAGCAGGCGCTGGAGCGGATGGAGAACTGCAGCGAGCTGGAGCGCTGCATGGGCCACCGTTTCGTCACCGGCTACGTCGCCGTCAAGCGGGTTGAGAACGAGAATTTCAAGAAGGTCATCAGCTCGTGGGAGAGGGAGTTCCTGCTGTTGAGCGTCTAGTTTCCTGAGCCCGGGCCCGCGAGGGGAGACCCCCGGTTCAGGACACTGGTGGCTCCTGGGCGGCGTGCTTTACCGCCAGGCCTGGTGCACTTTGCGATGGGCCATTGCTGAAGGCAGGGAGAGAATGTCCGGCCGGCGTCGTGACCGGACTTACGACAACAACGCAAACAAGAGGTGTCATCATGTCACGTCAACGCAAGCTGCCGCTGGCCATTGCGCTAGGCTCACTGGCCATTGTCGCCACCGCCGCCCAGGCCAATGAGGTGCGGGTCTACAACTGGTCGGACTACATCGCGCCGGATACCCTGGAGAAGTTCACCGAAGCCACCGGCATTCGTGTCATCTACGACGTCTATGACAGCAACGAAGTGCTCGATGCCGCGATGCTCTCGGGCCGCTCCGGCTACGACGTGGTGGTGCCCTCCAATCACTACCTGACCCGCCAGGTCAGCGCCGGGGTCTACATGGAGCTGGATCACGACAAGATCCCCAACATGGAGAACCTCAATCCCGAGCTGATGGATGACCTGGAGTCGATCGACCCCGGTAGCCGCTATTCCATCCCCTACATGTGGGGCACCAACGGCATCGGCTACAACGTCGAGCGGGTCACCGATATCCTCGGCGAGGACGCACCGCTCGACTCCTGGGCGCTGATCTTCGATCCCGAGGTCACTGCCGCGCTGCACGAGGGCGGCTGCGGTATTGCCATGCTGGACACGGGTGACGACATGCTTTCCGCCGGCATGGCCTACCTGGGGCTGTCCCCGCTTTCCAGCGAATCCGCGGATATCGAAGCGGCTGGCGACCTGATTGCCGCGGTGCGTGACAACATCACCTACTTCCACTCGTCGCGCTACATTTCGGATCTCGCCAATGGCGACATCTGCGTGGCGGCGGGTTATTCCGGCGACATCTTCCAGGCCGCCGACCGTGCCGAGGAGGCGGGGCGCGACTTCACCATTGCCTACTCCATTCCCAAGGAGGGCGCGGCGCTGTGGTTCGACATGATGGCGATTCCTGCGGATGCCCCCAACCCGGACAACGCCCATGCCTTCATCAACTTCATTCTCGAGCCCGAGATTGCCGCCGGCATCACCGAATACGTGGTCTATGCCAACCCCAACATTGCCGCCAACGAGTTCCTCGACCCGGACATTCTCAACGATCCGGCGATCTATCCCGACCAGGAAGTGATGGATAACCTGTTCGTGCAGGAAGAGAAGCCCTTGGCCGTACAGCGCGTGCGCACTCGCGTGTGGAACCGCGTGAAATCCGGCATCTGACCTCTCCGCGCCGGCCCTGCGGGGCCGGCAGAGACGCCGACAAACTCTTGTTTGCCCACAGGAGAAGCTGCGATGCCGCAATCCCAGATCCAAGCTGCCGATGCTGCGCGACGAACCGTTGAGCGCCCACCCGATGTCGACGCCACGGTGGGCAAGCCGCGCCCTGCCCACGGCGAGGCGTTGATGGAGATCCGCCGCGTCAGCAAGCGCTTCGATGGCGTGCTGGCGGTGGACGACGTCAGCCTGTCGATTCGCCGCGGCGAGATCTTCGCGCTGCTGGGTGGCTCCGGTTCAGGCAAGTCGACGCTGTTACGCATGCTGGCCGGCTTCGAGAAGCCCAGCGAAGGGCAGATCGTGCTCGACGGAGAGGACATCACCGCCATGCCGCCCTATGAGCGGCCGATCAACATGATGTTCCAGTCCTACGCGCTGTTTCCCCACATGACGGTGGCGCAGAACATCGCCTTCGGCCTCAAGCAGGACAAGCTGCCGCGCCGCGAGATCGATGAGCGCGTGGCCGAGATGCTCAAGCTGGTGCACATGGAGGCCTATGCCCGGCGCAAGCCGCACCAGCTCTCCGGCGGTCAGCGCCAGCGCGTGGCACTGGCGCGCTCGCTGGCCAAGCGGCCCAAGCTGCTGCTGCTCGACGAGCCGATGGGGGCGCTGGACAAGAAGCTGCGCACCGAGATGCAGCTCGAAGTGGTCCAGATCCTCGAGCGGGTCGGGGTGACCTGCATCATGGTCACTCACGATCAGGAGGAGGCCATGACCATGGCCGACCGGGTGGCGATCATGGCCGATGGCTGGATCGTCCAGGTGGGTACTCCCATTGATGTCTACGAGAGCCCGGTCAACCGCATGGTGGCGGAGTTCGTCGGCACGGTGAACCTGTTCGAGGGTGAGATCGTGGTCGACGAGACCGACCACTGCATCATCGAGAGTACCTCGCTTGGCCGCACGATTCGTATCGGCCACGGCGTCAGCACCCAGGCCGACGAGCGCCGGGTGTGGGTCGCCGTGCGCCCGGAAAAGACCTGTCTTACCCGCGAGCGACCGCCTGGCGAGTTCAACTGGGCGGCCGGCATCGTCGAGGACATCGCCTACCTCGGTGGCTTCTCGGTTTACTACGTGCGGCTCGAGAGTGGCCAACGGGTCAAGGCCAGCATGGCCAATACCGAGCGTCGCGGCGACCGACCGCGCTGGGACGAGTCGGTATTCGTTCATTGGGACGACCAGAGCGCCATCACCCTGCACGACTGAGCGGGCCTGCACGACTGAATGAGAGTACGGGCCGGCCAGCACCCGTGCGGCCCGCCGGGGGGAGATTCACATGTCCAATATTGCCGTTCGTCTGCGGCGGTTGCTCAAGCCCGGCCGCGGCTGGGTCATCGCCGTACCGCTGCTGTGGCTGACCCTGTTCTTTCTGCTGCCGTTCGGTATCGTGCTGAAGATCAGCCTCTCCGAGGCGGCCATCTCGATACCGCCCTACGGCGCCATCTTCGACTACGCCAACGAGACGCTGAACGTCGTCGTCACCTTCAGCAACTATCTGTTCCTGACCACCGACACGCTCTATGTCTCGGCCTACTGGGGCTCGGTGAAGATCGCCCTGCTGGCTACCGTGCTGTGCCTGGCGATCGGCTACCCCATGGCCTATGCCATGGCCCGAGCGCCTTCCCACTGGCAGTTGGTGCTGCTGCTGCTGGTGATGCTGCCGTCGTGGACCTCGTTCCTGATCCGGGTCTACGCCTGGATGGGTATCCTCAGCAACAACGGCCTGGTCAACAATTTGCTGATCTGGGCAGGGCTGATCGACTCGCCGATCCGTATGCTCAACACCAACTTCGCCGTGATCCTGGGCATCGTCTATGCCTACCTGCCGTTCATGGTGCTGCCGCTCTACGCCAACCTGACCCGGCTCGATGGCTCGCTGCTGGAGGCGGCCTCGGATCTCGGCTCGCGCAAGTTCAATACCTTTCTCCGCGTGACCTTGCCGCTGTCGAAGGGCGGCATCATTGCCGGCTCGATGCTGGTGTTCATCCCGGCGGTGGGGGAGTACGTGATTCCCGAGCTGCTCGGCGGCCCCAACACGGTGATGATCGGCAAGGTGCTGTGGGAGGAGTTCTTCCATAACCGCGACTGGCCGGTAGCGTCGGCGCTGGCGATGGTGATGCTGGCGATCCTGATCGTGCCGATCGCCCTGTTTCACCGCTACCAGTCCCGTGAGCTGGAGGAGTGACCATGCGCAAGCCATCCTTCACCACGCTGATGCTGATCGCCGGGCTGGTGTTTCTCTACCTGCCGATGATCATCCTGGTGATCTACTCGTTCAATTCGTCGCGCCTGGTGACGGTGTGGGCGGGGTTCTCTGCACGCTGGTACGTGGAGCTGTTTCGCGACCAGCAGATCCTCTCGGCGGTATGGACCAGCCTGCGGATCGCCTTCTTTTCCGCTTCCATGGCGGTGTGCCTGGGCACGCTGGCTGCCTTCGTGATGGTGCGTTTCGCCCGCTTCCGCGGCAAGACAGCGCTCTCGAGCATGGTCACCGCACCGCTGGTAATGCCCGAGGTGATCACCGGCCTGTCGTTGCTGCTGCTGTTCGTACACATGGCGCAGTTGATCGGCTGGCCGGCGGACCGCGGCATGGTCACCATCTGGATCGCCCACACCACTTTCTGCAGCGCCTACGTGGCGGTGGTGGTCGCGTCACGCCTGCGTGAGGTGGACCTCTCCATCGAGGAAGCCGCCATGGACCTCGGTGCCAGGCCGGTGCGCACCTTCTTCCAGATTACCCTGCCGGTGATCGCACCGGCGCTGGCGGCGGGGTGGCTGCTGGCCTTCACCCTGTCGCTTGACGACCTGGTAATCGCCAGCTTCGTCTCGGGGCCGGGTGCTACCACGCTACCCATGGTGGTGTTCTCCTCGGTGCGTCTGGGCGTTTCGCCCAAGATCAATGCTTTGGCCACGCTGATCATCCTGGCGGTGTCATTGGCCACGTTCCTGGCCTGGTATCTGATGCGGCGCAGCGAGGCGAGGCGGCGGCAGGCGATGTTGCAAGATATGACCGCAGGCCGTTAACCCCCATTTTTCGTTCTTTTTGCGTGCGAGGTATCGCTATGTCGACCAGTGCCGCCACCGAGCATGTGGCGTCCTACTATGCGGCGACGGCCAACCCGTCGCCCCAGCGTCCCGCCCTGCAAGGCGACATCGAGTGCGAGGTGTGCGTGGTCGGGGCGGGCTTCACGGGTATTTCGTCGGCGCTGCACCTTGCCGAGCAGGGCCATGAGGTGGTGGTGCTGGAGGCTGCCCGGGTGGGTTTCGGCGCCTCCGGCCGCAACGGCGGGCAGATCGTCAACAGCTACAGCCGCGACATGGACGTGATCGAGGCCCGATACGGCGCCGACACTGCCCGGTCGCTGGGCGACATGGCCTTCGAGGGCAACCGCATCATACGCAGCCGCATCGCCCAGTACGATATCGCCTGCGACCTCAAGGAGGGCAATCTCTTCGCCGCCTGCAATCACAAGCAACTCGAGGGGCTGCGCGAGCACAAGGCGCTATGGGAACGCTACGGACATCACGACTTGGAGCTGCTGGAGGGCGATGCTTTCAAGCGCGAGGTCGCAAGCGATCGCTATGTCGGTGCGCTGGTGGATCACTCCGGCGGGCATCTGCATCCGCTCAACCTGGTGCTCGGCGAGGCGGCGGCCTGCGAGTCGCTGGGTGGCGTCATCTACGAACAGACGCCGGTCACCGGTGTGCAACATGGTGAGACGGTCACGCTGCGTACGCCGCGTGGCAGCGTACGCGCTCGGCGCGTGGTCATGGCCGGCAACGCCTATCTGCAAGGGGTGCTGCCGGAGCTGGAAAGCAAGTCGATGCCCTGCGGCACCCAGATCATCACCACCGAGCCGCTGCCGGAGGCGCTGCGCCGCGGGCTGATTCCCCACGACATGGCGGTGGAGGATTGCAATTACCTGCTCGACTACTACCGCTTCACTGCCGATGGCCGCCTGCTTTACGGCGGTGGGGTCAACTACGGGGGCCAGGATCCGGCCGATATCGCTGCGGTGATTCGCCCCAAGATGCTCAAGACCTTTCCGCAGTTGAGCGACGTGCGCATCGATTTTGCCTGGAGCGGTAATTTCCTGATGACGCTGAGTCGACTGCCCCAGTTCGGCAGGCTCAACGATAATGTCTACTACGCCCAGGGCTACTCGGGCCATGGGGTGACCTGCTCGCACCTCGCCGGAAAATTGATTGCCGAGGTGATGCGCGGGGAGAGCGAGCGCTTCGATGCCTTCGCCGGCCTGCCGCACCTGCCGTTTCCCGGTGGGCGACTGCTGCGCGTGCCGCTTTCGGCGCTGGGCGCCTGGTACTACGCGACGCGGGATCGGCTCGGCTGGTGAAGTGTCGCCAATGGAGGACACCGGGTCAGAAAATGTGGAAACCGCTGCGCTGCGCTTAATCCAAGCCAGTCGCAGCGTATACTGAGATCATCTACCGGGTGGCACGGAATCGCCGCTCTCCACGTCTCTTCTCTTGCACATCGTATCGAGCCGAGCCTTATAAAGCCCGGGGCGACATATCGCCCTGCAGGAGGAGTGTCATGAACAAGTCGGTCGTGATCGGAACGACGTTGAGCGTGCTGGGCCTGGGTGGCTTGGCTTTCGGCGCTTGGCAGGTACAGCAAGGCGCGGACCCGGTCGAGAGCGGCCCTCAGTTCGCCGAGGTCGTTGCGGTGCAGCCGGTGACGCGCAGCGTCGAGACGCCCCGTGAGGTGTGCGAGGACGTGGTGGTGCACCAGCAGGCCCAGGCCCCTAGCCGCGACCCGCATCGTATCGCCGGCACTGCGGCGGGTGCCGTGGTGGGCGGCCTGCTCGGCAACCAGGTGGGGGGCGGCAGCGGCAAGACGCTTGCCACCGTGGCAGGCGCGGTCGGCGGCGGCTTCGCCGGGCGCGAGATTCAGGGGCGCATCGAGGCCAACCAGACCCAGACCTATGCCACCACGCAGCGCCAGTGTCATACCGTCGTGGATAGCTCCGAGGAAACCGTCGGCTATGACGTGACCTGGCGCCACGGCGAACTCACTGAGGTTTCTCGACTGGATCACCAGCCCCAGGGAAACCGCGTGCTGCTCGAGGAGGGGCAGCCGCGCTGGGACCTGCCGCTGGCCAGCGCGGACGGCTGATATACTCCTTCAGCTGACTTTCTTTCTCCTTCATGCATCGCCCCGACTCGGTTCGGGGCGTTACTTTCAGTTCGCATGATTCTTCGCGCACGAGATCCAGCACTCTTCGGCCGCTCTGTAGGGACTCCTCGGCAATGCTCCTTGTTCGCAGTAATGCCGACGGCCAGGTTAGGTTGTGTGAAATCGTACGCCCTCACGAAAGCCAGTTTTATTTATCTTTATGCTAAATGCTTGCGAATCGATCATTGGCATATCCAAGTCAATTGGAAAACTTAACCACCTTCCTCGGTAGTGGTCAATTTCTTAGCTGGCTTATTAGCTTGCTTGGATTTCTCGGTTTGATTGCCGAAAAACAGCGCTGATGTGCTCCGTCATGACGATGGACATGGCGTACCTCCTGCCACGTGCGGCCGCACGCCGCTTCCTGCCGCTCCATGCAATCTTTGCATGAGAAATAAAAATAAAGAGTTGGCCGCCCATTGAGGTGCTGTATGACCATGACCACTCGCCCCGGCTGTTTCACGCGCAGGGCCCTATAACGATAAGCAGGAATTTCACTATGGCGGACACACAAACCCTACCACGTCGAGGTTTTCTCTCTCCCTGGACCCGACTTCCGCTATGGAAGCAAATCTTCATCGCCCTGGTGCTCGGCCTAAGTCTAGGGGTCGTGCTCAATCAGGTGGGGCGCGCCGACCTCGCTGCCGACATCAAGCCGTTGGGTGATCTGTTCATTCGCGGCATCAAGATGCTGATTGTGCCACTAGTGTTCGTTTCCCTGGTGACCGGGGTGGCGTCGCTAAACAACTTATCCAAGATGGGCCGCCTGAGTTTCAAGACACTGCTGCTATATCTAGGCATGACGGCAGTGGCCATTGCCATCGGGTTGGTGCTGGCAAGCGTGTTCCAGCCTGGTGTCGGGATTGAACTTGGCACAGTTGCAGCAGTAGCAGTGCCTGAGGCGCCTACGGCAGTGGAAACCCTATTGGGACTGGTGCCGACCAATGCTGTCGAAGCCTTCGCCGAAGGCAATGTGCTGCAGATTATCGTGTTCGCCATCCTGTTCGGCCTTTGCATCACACTGGTTGGCGAGAAGGCGCGGCCTGTGCGTGAATTCTTCGAGTCCGCTGCTGAAATCATCTACCGCATGACCAGTATCATCATCGCGTTCACTCCCTACGGCGTCTTTGCTCTGATGACTTGGGTGGCTGGCACCTATGGTTTGGAGATGCTGTTGCCGTTAGCCAAGGTGATCGGGATCGTCTACCTGGGCTGCATCGTCCATGCCGTGGTGGTTTATGGTGGCATGCTTCGCTTCTTGGCGCGGCTGAATCCGTTACGCTACTTCCAGGGCAGCATCGAGCCGATCATGCTGGCTTTTACCAGCACCTCAAGTGCCGGCACACTTCCCGTTACCATGATGGCCGCTGAGCAGAATCTAGGTGTCAAGCGGGGAGTTTCCAGCTTTGTACTTCCGCTGGGTGCCACGATCAACATGGATGGTACTGCGCTTTATCAGGGTGTCTGTGCGTTGTTTATCGCCCAGGCCTATGGTGTCGATCTGAGCGCCGGCGCTTACGCGACCATCATTCTGACAGCAACCTTGGGTTCCATCGGTACGGCTGGTGTGCCGGGCGCGGGGCTGATCATGCTGTCTCTGGTTCTAACCTCGGTGGGCTTGCCGCTGGAGGGTGTTGCCATTATTGCGGGTATCGACCGTGTGCTCGACATGGCACGTACCGGACTTAACGTAGCCGGAGATTGTGCGGTGAGCTGTCTGGTGGCCAAGAGCGAAGGCGAACTGGACGAGGCTGTCTATAACACGCCTCACGTAATGCGGTCCTCATTCACCTGAACCTCTAAAAATCCGTACTGGCAGCGCTGAATCGTGGCTGCCGGTACGGATCGATGTAGGCGTCAAAGGAGACAGCCGCCATGAGGCGTGAAGTATCCGGTTACAGCTCTTCCGTCAGACCGGTAGTTCGCTATGGAGTCGTGGGTGGACTAGGGGCGCTTGGCAGTGCCGATGTGCTGATCAAGACAGTGCGGGCCGCACAGAACTGTAAGCCGACCGGTGGTGTCGATATTGCCTTCGAGCAGCGCCACTTCGACGACGGCCCCGGCATTGCCGATGAAGACTACAATCCCATTCGTCGAAAGTTTTATGTATACGATGTTCTAAAGGGTATGCAGGGAAAGGTTGAGAATGCCTTGGTCCCTTGCTTCCTGTCTCATACCTTCCTTTCCGAAATCACGCCAGAAATAAGCTACAACGTTGTCGACATATTCGATGCTTTGCTGGATCACATTCGTGGAAAATATCCGGAGGCGCGCAAGATCGGGGTGCTGACTTCCAGCTATGTGAGGGCTTCGTGTCTCTTTGAACAGCGCTTCGAAGGCTGTGCTGAGATCGTGTATCCGGATCAAGTCGTGCAGCGCGATGCCCTGATGCAAGCGATCTATGGTCCTTCAGGCATCAAGAGCGGTCATCACGGGAGCGGGTGTCTGCAATTGTTGTTGGAGACCTGCGATAACCTCGTCGCCAAGGGCGCCGACATCATCGTGCCGGGGCTGAGCGAGATACCGGTGCTGATGGCGTCATTGCAGTCCCTGACGCCGGTGCCCTTGTTGGATTCGAATCTGATTTATGCCGAGTATGCGCTAGGCCATGACCGTGAGCGTGAACGCCACTCCTTCAAGTTGGGCGTGCTGGGCGGAGTCGGGCCCGCGGCGACGGTCGATTTCATGCGTAAGGTGGTCAGCCTGACCCATGCCGAACGTGATCAGGACCACCTCAAGATAGTCGTAGAGCAAAACCCTCAGATCCCTGATCGTACTGCCAATCTCATTGGTAATGGCGAGGATCCGAGTATTCCGATGCTGGCTACCTGCCAGCGTCTTGAAGCAGAGGGAGCCAACGCGATAGCCATCCCCTGCAATACGGCACATGCTTTCGTGGCACGGATTCAACCTTATATCGGCATACCCATCATCAACATGCTGACCGCTGTGGTCGACCACCTCGGTGCCGGCAACGAATCTTTCACCCGGGTGGGGCTGCTGGCGACCAGTGGTACCGTGGAGAGTCGCGTCTACCATGACATCATGTCGTCCTCAGGCCGTGAAACTCTGGTTCCAGCGCCGGAGTTTCAGGCGCGTGTCATGGAGGCCATCTATGGCAGCCGGGGGGTAAAGGCCGGGTATGTATCGGGTGAATGCAGCGAGCATCTGCACGCCGCCATTGATCACCTGCTGGAAAACGGTGCCGAGGTCATCATTCTCGGCTGCACTGAGCTGCCGCTGATCGAGCTTGACCCAGTGCGGTGTCAACACGTAACGCTTCTGGACCCGACTGAAATATTGGCTCACAGCTGTGTGGCACTGGCGCAGTAACCGGCTGCTTCCCCAGGGAAACATGAGGCTGGCGGCGAGGAGGGCATTGACGTTATGCTGGGACTCATGTCTCCCTGCGTTCTGGGCCATGCCGTGGAAATGAACTGGCTGGAAGATTTCCTCACCTTGGCTGCCACACGCAACTTCTCGCGCGCCGCAACGCTGCGCAATGTGACTCAGCCAGCTTTCAGCCGCCGTATTCGCAATCTCGAATACTGGGTCGGCGCCCCTTTGTTCGATCGCAGTGTTTTCCCTGTAGCTCTTACCCCGGTTGGGGAGTCCTTTCAGCGCACCGCACAGGATGCTCTCTCGTTGCTACGCGTCGGGCGTGAGGAAGCGCTGGGGTTTGTGCCTCAGATCGAGGAGGTCGTCTCCATCTCCGCCTCGCATACCCTGGCGGTCAGCTTCTTCGTGGACTGGCATGAGCAGCTGCAAAGTCGTTTAGGTAGTATCAGGGCGAGGATCGTGGCCGATCACGTGGCAGGATGCGTCGAGGCTTTGATCAGCGGCAACTGCGACCTGATGCTTGCCTATAACAGCCCCTTGTTACCGACACTGACCGATATCGGACGTTATCCCTCGATAGTACTGGGCTCCGAGCGGCTGGTGCCGGTCAGCGCTGTGGGTAAAGCGGGACAGGCAATATACCCACTCGATGACGACACAACACCTCAGCCTTATCTCTGCTATTCCACGGACAGTTATCTTGGCCGCATGACGGCGCTGATCCTGGCGCGTGAGAATCTCTCGTCACGACTGCAGTTTTGCTATGAATGCTCCATGTCCGACGTGCTGAAGCGAGGTGCAATCGCCGGCAGCGGGATTGCCTGGGTACCGGAGCGTGCCGTGCGTGATGAGTTATCGACAGGACGGCTGGTTATTGTCGGCGATGCCTCCCATACCGCACCACTGGATATTTGTCTCTTCCGACATGCCGAACACGATCAGCCCATTGCGGAGCGAATCTGGCAGGCGTGCTTGAAGATACAAGAAGAAGAGTTGCGGTAAGTCGCCACTACACGTGCCTGAGATACCAGGCATACTCCAACTGACTCACCGTCTGCATGGCCAGGTCGCGCTCGGCGCGCCGATTGGCAACGAAAACGTGGACGAAATCGCGGCCCAGGGCATTCTGCAACGGCTCGCTGGCTTCCAGCAGGTCGAGGGCTCGATGCCAGCTGTTGGTCAAGGAGGGCTCGAACTGCTCGTAGGCGTTGCCGGTGACAGGGGCGGGCGGCGTCAGCCGTTCCGCAATGCCGTGCTCGATGCTGGCCAGCAGCACGGCGAGCAGCAGGTAGGGGTTGACGTCGGCACCGGCAACACGATGCTCGATACGGCGTGCGTCGTTGCTGCCCGAAGGAATACGCAGCGCCACCGAGCGGTTGTCGAAGCCCCAGGTGGGCGTCATGGGCACGTAGAGACCTGGCTGGAAGCGGCGGAAGGAGTTTAGGTTGGGGGCACAGATCGCCATCGACGCCGGCATCAGCGCCAGCATCCCGGCAACGGCCTGATGCAGGGTGGCGCTGCCGAGCGGATCGCCGTCGGGAGCGGCGAACACGTTGCGGCCGCTGGCGTCGAGCATGCTGAGGTGCACATGGGTGCCGTTGCCGGCCTCGAGGCCATAGGGCTTGGCCATGAACGTGGCCTCGAAGCCGTGATTGAGCGCTACGCCCTTGATCAGGCGCTTCAGCAGGACGGCGCTGTCGCACGCCCTGAGCGCATCGTCGCAGTGGCCGAGGGTGATCTCGAACTGACCCGGCGCGCACTCCTTGAGCGCCGTATCGAGCGGCAGGCCCTGGCACTCGGCCGCCCGCTGCACGTCTTCGAGAAAGTCGGCATATTCGTCGAGTTCGCCGATGGAGTAGAGCTGGCTCTGGCTGGCGCGCTCGCCGCTGCGGGGCGAGCGCGGCGGTTGTATCAGTCCGTCCCCGGTGCGCTCGCGATCCAGCAGATAGAATTCCATCTCCACGGCGGCAACGGGCGTCAGGCCGCGCTTGTGCAGCCGTTCCAGCTGGCGTGACAGTACCTGGCGCGGGTCGGCGAAGAAGGGGGTCTCGTCGGGCTCGACCATGGTCATCAGCAGTTGCCCCTGGCGGCCATTGCGCAGCCACGGCGTCGGCATCAGGGAGCCCGCCACGGGCCGGCAGACCCGGTCGCTGTCGCCGATGGCGAGTCCCAGCCCGGTGGCTTCGATGGTGTGGCCATTGATATCCAGGGCGAAGACCGATGCCGGAAGGTTGACGCCCTGCCGGCAGACCTTGTCTAGGTTGTCTCGCGGGATGCGTTTGCCACGCATGACACCGTTGAGATCGCTGATCAGTAGGTCGATGCTGTCGATGTCAGGGTGGCGCGCGAGAAACTCCCGGGCCTGATCGGCGCTGAGCGGCGGCATGGGGCACCTGTGAGTGTCGCTGGGTCGTTATTGACGTCTATCTTTCGATGATGAGTCAGTGTTGTCAAATCCTTTACGCTTGGCCGGGGAAAATCGCTTGCTTGGTTCGAGACGAGTCCTGTCTTTCATTGCTTGGTTGAGTGTCGGGCAGGGGCGGGCTGGATTTTTTTTCCTCGATAGTGGAAAGTTTAATCAACACTATTTGCGCCAATCTGATTTTCGAGGAGGCCGCCATGCCGAGCCGACCCCTGGTTGGCGTCATTGCCTGTCGCCGTGAGGTGGAGGGGCACCCCGCCCATGTGGTAACCGACAAGTACTTGAGTGCGCTGCGTACCTATGGCCTGGCGCCGGTGGTGCTGCCGGTTTGGCAGGACGCCGTGGACGGCGTTCTGCTTGCTCATCTGGACGGTCTGTTGCTGACCGGCAGCTACTCCAACGTCGAGCCTGCGCGTTATGGCGCTGAGCGGGCACCGGAAAACACCCGCGACGATCCGCATCGTGACGCCGCCGCCTTGGCCTGGATACCCGCCTCCATTCGGCGCGGCCTGCCGCTGCTGGGGATCTGTCGCGGCTTTCAGGAGCTCAACGTGGCCTACGGTGGCACGCTGCACCAGGCGGTGCAAAATGTGCCTGGACTCTCCGACCACCGCGAGCCCGAGGCCGACTACGCGACCCGCTATGCCCCCGCGCATGACGTCGAGATTCGCGCCGGTGGCCGCCTGGCGACGCTGTATGCCGAACCGCAAACGAGGGTCAATTCGCTGCACCAGCAGGGTATCGATCGCTTGGGTGACGGGCTGAAGGTGGAGGCGGTGGCGCCGGACGGGCTGATCGAAGCGATATCGGTGGCCGCAGCCTCGGCTTTCGCCCTGGCCGTGCAGTGGCACCCCGAATGGCGTACACAGGAGCACCCGCTCTACCACGCGCTGTTCGAAGGGTTTGCCAGCGCCTGCCGCGAGCACAGTGACGAGCGCTCACTGGCCTTGACGAGCTGATCGGGGGAGCCATGCATACCGAGACCTACCGCCAGTTGGATCGGGAGCACCACCTGCACCCCTTCACCGACTTCAAGGCGCTGGGCGATGAGGGTAGCCGTATCGTCACCCACGCCGAGGGCGTCTACATCCATGACAGCGAGGGCAACCGCATCCTCGACGCCATGGCCGGGCTGTGGTGCGTCAATCTGGGCTACGGCCGCGAGGAGCTGGTCGAGGCGGCCACCGCACAGCTGCGTGAACTGCCCTACTACAACAACTTCTTCAAGAGCACCCATCCGCCGGCGGTGAAGCTGGCCGAGGCGCTGTGTCGGCTGGCGCCGGCGCACATGAACCGGGTGTTCTTCACCGGCTCCGGCTCCGAGGCCAACGACACCGTGCTGCGCATGGTACGTCGCTACTGGGCGCTCGAAGGCAAGCCCGACAAGCAGTGGGTGATCGCCTGCGAGAACGCCTATCACGGTTCCACCGTGGCTGGCATGAGCCTTGGCGGCATGGCGCCGATGCATGCCCAGGGCGGCCCGACGGTGCCCAAGATCGCCCATGTGCGGCAGCCCTATTGGTTTGGTGAGGGAAAGTTTGCAGAAGGGCGGGTTGGAGAAGGGTGCGATATCAGCCCGGAAGCGTTCGGCCGCGAGTGCGCCGCAGCCCTGGAGGCGAAGATTCTGGAACTCGGCGAGGAGAACGTCGCCGCCTTCATCGCCGAGCCGGTGCAGGGTGCGGGTGGCGCCATCATCCCGCCGCAAAGCTATTGGCCGGCCGTCAAGGAGGTGCTGGCCAGGTACGACATCCTGCTGGTAGTGGACGAGGTGATCTGCGGCTTCGGCCGGCTGGGGGAGTGGTTCGGCAGCGTCCACTACGATTTGAAACCCGATCTGATGCCCATCGCCAAGGGGCTCTCGTCCGGCTACCTGCCGATCGGCGGCGTGCTGGTGGGCGACCGAGTCGCCGAGACCCTGATCGAGCGCGGCGGCGAGTTCTTCCACGGTTTCACCTATTCGGGGCATCCGGTGTGCGCTGCCGTGGCGCTGAAGAATCTCGAGCTGATGCAGGCCGAGGGCATCGTCGAGCGGGTGCGTGACGACGTGGGACCCTATCTCGCCGAGCGCTGGGCCACCCTGGCCGATCACTCCCTGGTGGGCGAGGTGCGCTCGCTGGGGTTGATCGGGGCACTGGAGCTGATCGACCCCGACACCGGCGAGCGCTTCGACAACGCGCGGTTCCCCAAGGGCTTTGGCGTCGGCACCCTGTGTCGCGACATCTGCTTCGATCATGGCCTGGTGATGCGCTCGGTGGGTGATACGATGATCATTTCGCCGCCGCTGGTCATTACCCGCGCCGAGATCGATGAGCTGGTCCGCCTGGCCTGGGAGGCGCTGGACGAGACTGCAAGGCGACTGGCCACACGCGAACAGGCGGATGGTCCAGCCATCATGATCCAGCCATCAATAGAGGAGTCCCGATCGTGAGCCGTACGCCATCCCCCCGCACCCTGGCCGATTGGCAGGCCCGAGCCGCCGAGCTTTCTTTCGAGTCGCGGGCCTTTATCGACGACACCTTCGTCGCTGCCGAGAGCGGAGACACCTTCGAGTCGCGCAACCCGGCCACCGGCGAGGTTCTCGCCCAGGTGGCAAGCTGTGACGAACCCGACGCCGCGCGCGCCGTGGCGGCGGCGCGCCAGGCCTTCGCCGGCGGCGAGTGGTCGCGGCTGGCGCCGGGCAAGCGCAAGAAGACCCTGCTGCGCCTGGCCGATCTGATGGAGGCCCACAAGCACGAGCTGGCGCTGATCGACACCCTCGACATGGGCAAGCCCATCTCGAGCTCGCTGGGCGACATGGCCGGCGCCATCGCCTGCATCCGCTACCAGGCCGAGTGCATCGACAAGCTCTACGGCGAGGTGGCGCCCACCGGCGAAGAGACCCTGGCCCTGGTGCTACGCGAGCCCATCGGCGTGGTGGCGGCCATCGTGCCGTGGAACTTCCCACTGATGATGACCGCGTGGAAGATCGCCCCGGCGCTGGCCGCCGGCAACAGCGTGATTCTAAAACCCTCGGAGAAGTCGCCGCTCTCCGCGCTGCGGCTGGCACAACTGGCCAAGGAAGCCGGCCTGCCCAAGGGCGTGTTCCAGGTGCTGCCGGGCTTCGGCCACACCGTGGGCAAGGCGCTGGCGCTCTCCCACGAGGTCGACTGCCTGGCCTTTACCGGCTCCACCGCGGTGGGCAAGCAGCTGATGCAGTACGCCGGGCAGTCCAACCTCAAGCGGGTCTACCTGGAGTGCGGCGGCAAGTCGCCCAATCTCGTCTTCGCCGACTGCAAGGACCTCGACACGGTGGCCAGCCACGCCGCCGCGGCGATCTTCCACAACCAGGGCGAAGTATGCATCGCCGGCTCCAGGCTGCTGGTGGAGAATTCGATTCGCGACGACTTCGTCGAGCGCGTGCTGAAAGCCGCCGAGAGCATGCAGCCGGGCGACCCGCTGGACCCGCAGAGCTTCATGGGCGCCATCGTCGACGAGGCCCAGCATCGACGCATCCTCGACTACATCCGCCAGGGCGTGGAAGAGGGCGCACGGCTGCGCGCCGGTGGCCAGGCTATCGACGGCCCGGGGCTGTTCATCCCGCCGACCATCTTCGACGGCGTAACTCCGGCCATGACCATCGGCCGCGAGGAGATCTTCGGCCCGGTGCTGGCGGTGTTCGGCTTCGACACGGAAGAGGAGGCCGTGACCATGGCCAACGACACGCCCTACGGGCTTGCCGCGGGGCTGTGGAGTCAGGACATCGATCGCATCCTGCGCGTGACGCGGCGGCTGCAGTCGGGCCAGGTGTTCGTCAACAATTGGGCCGGCGGCGACCAGACCATGCCCTTCGGCGGGGTCAAGCAGTCGGGTAACGGCCGCGACAAGTCGCACCACAGCCTAGAGGAGTACTCCGAGCTCAAGAGTGTGTGGATGGCGCTGGCTCCCTAGGCGCTCATCTATGCCATCACTCGCGACATGATTTCTAGATAATCCTCGACTTACCGGCTTCCCATGCCTGGGGCGCCGGCTTTTTTCGCTCGTCAAACCGACTGCTGACGCGACACCAGCGCCACGTGATCGAGGAACAGGCGGAACAGCTGCGACTGGCTGGAGACTTCCAGGCGCTGGTAGATGTGCTTGCGGTGTACCTTGACCGTGCCATCGCTGATATCGAGTTCCCGGGCGGCCGACTTCGTCGAATGGCCGGCCAGCAGCAGGCGCACGATCTCCTGTTCCCTTGCCGTCAGCACCGCGGCGCCGAAACTGGCGAGTGCGGCTTCCACCGGTTCCTGCTCCGCCAGGCGCTGCTGGAACTGACTTCCCTGCCATTTCCAGTACTCGGTCAGCAGGGCCTCTGCAATGGGCGACACGTAGCGCAATGCCTGCAGCGCACGGCGGGTCAAGGGCGGCGACTTCGTCCCGAAGCCGAGCGATACGGCGATCACCACCTCCGCTTCGACCCGGCAGAAAATGCCGACTTCATCTACCAGGCCCAAGGCACGATAGTAATGAGCGTAGTATTCACTGGCTTCGAAGCGATCCGGGGCCAGCTCGCGCAGGCGATGGGCGCCTTGATCCAGGCCATTGCTCACTGCTGCGAAGAAGGGATCGAGCAGATAGGCCTGGCTCAGGTAGCGCTCGACACCCTGCTCGTGGCGATGTGGCGGGTAGTCGTCGTGGATCAGCAGCGGTTGCCGACGACCACGATAGGCGTTGATCAGCACGGTTTCGTGACCTACCAGCTCGCGCAGCGTCTGGTTGAGCCTGGCGGGCAGGTCGGGGGTTGCCGCCGTGCGCAGCAGGCGAGCCAGCTGCTGGTGCCAGGCATGGCTTTCGGGGCGAGCAAGGAAGTCGAGCATGGGTAGGTGCGTCAGTAGAGCCTGGCTTTCACGATAGCATGACCCTGCGTTGACGCCTGGACGCCGTTCGTTGATGGCTGAGCGGACGAAGAAATGGTGAACGATGCCAGGTTGGACGCGATGCAGGCCGTGACAAACTCGGCGGTATTGAGGAGACTGGCGAGCTATCCCTTTGCTGCAGCAGGAGAATGCCCTTGACCGATCTCACCACGCTGCTGGCCTCCCTGCCCCAGGGTATTGTCCTGATGGCTGCTGCACTGGTGGCGTTCCTGCTTGCCTTCGGCCTGGCCGGCCTGCTCGCTGCCCGGCGTCAGCGTGCCGATTCGGCGCGGCACGAGGCGGCCCTGGCTGAGCTGCGCGAGCGTCTCGCCGAGCGTGAGCGACGCCTCGATGAATTGCAGCGCACGCTTGGCGAGGTGCGGGTGAGCGAAGCCCGCCTGGCCACCACTCTCGAACAGAAGCAGCAGCACTTCGAGGCGCAGCTGGCCCTGCTGCGCGACAGCCGCGACCAGTTGCGCCAGGAATTCGAGAACCTGGCCAACGAAATTCTCGAGCGCAAGGGGCGCGCCTTCTCCGAACTCTCCCAGCAGCGCATCAGCGGCCTGCTGCAGCCGATTCAGGCGGAGATGAAGGGCTTTCGCGAGAAGGTCGAGACGATCCACCGCCACGATACCGAGCAGCGCGCCGGTCTGCGCGCCGAACTACGCCACCTGCAGGCACTCAATCGCGAGATCACCGACCAGGCCGAGCGCCTGACTCAGGCGCTGCAGGGGCAGAAGAAGGTGCAGGGCAACTGGGGCGAGCTGATGCTGGAGAACGTGCTGGAGGGCTCCGGCCTGCGCCCCGGCAAGGACTACCAGCGCGAGGTGAGCTTTACCACAGCCGAGGGACGTCGACGCCCCGATGCGCTGGTCTACCTGCCCCAGGGGCGGCACCTGGTGATCGATGCCAAGACCTCGCTCGCCGCCTACGTGCGCTACGTCAACGCCGAGGACGAACGTGAGCGCGAGCTGGCCCTGGCCGCCCACGCCACGGCGGTGGGTGAACGCATCGCGGAACTGGCCGACAAGCACTACTACGACCTGCCGGGGCTCAACTCACCGGATGTGGTGATCATGTTCATCCCGGTGGAGTCGGCCTATGTCGAGGCGCTCAAGCACGACGAGACGCTCTACCAGCGCGCCATCGAGCACAACGTGCTGGTCGCCACGCCCACCACGCTGCTGACCAGTCTCAATGTAGTGCGCCAGCTATGGCGCTTCGAGGACCAGAGCCGCCACAGCGCCGAGCTGGCCAACCGCGCCGAGAAGTTCTACAACAAGCTGCGCCTGTTCCTCGAAAGCATGCAGGAAGTGCAGACCCGGATCGATGGCGCCCGTGACAGCTACGATCGCGCCATGGGCCAACTGGTCAACGGTCGCGGCAACCTGATCAAGCAGGCCGCCGAGTTCCAGGAGCTGGGCGTGGCGGTGAAGAAAGAACTGCCCGCCGAGCTGGTAGAGCGGGCGGGGCTGGAGCTGGATGCAGGGCGCCCCCGTACGGCGTTGCCGACCGGGGACGCTGCGGACTGAGTGATTGCAAGCTGAATGTGCGGCTCAGAAGTTGGCCCACTCCGGCTGGCGTTCCCTGGCTGTCAGCTGCAGCTGGCGCATGGTGGGCTGCGTGGCGGGCTGCGTGGCGGGCCGGGGCGCTGCCTCCATCCAGCCCACTGCCTGTTCTGTGGCATGGCCGTTCGCTGGCAGTTGGAAGGCCGCCATGGCGCTCATCAGTTGACGGGCATGCTGGCGCAGGTTGTCGGCGGCCGTGGCACTTTCCCCTACTAGCGTAGCGTTCTGCTGGGTCACCCGATCCATCTCGGCCACGGCCGTACCGGCTTCCTGCACTCCGGCACTCTGTTCGACGCTGGCCTGGCTGATCTCATGCATCAGCTGACTGACCCGTGCGATGGCCTCGACGATTTCCTCGGTGGCCTGGCGAGCCTCGGCGGCCCGTGCGTTACCGCTCTTTACGCGTTCCACGTTGCTGGTGATCAGCTCATTGATCTCTCTGGCGGCATCGGCGCTATTCTGGGCCAGCTTGCGCACCTCGGCGGCGACCACGGCGAAGCCGCGGCCGTGCTCGCCTGCCCGTGCCGCTTCCACCGAGGCGTTGAGCGCCAGGATATTGGTCTGGAAGGCGATGTCATCGATGGTCGAGATGATGCTGGCGATTTCGCCGGCACTCTTGTCGAGCTCATTCATGGTGGCCGCCATCTGCTCTACCGCCATGCCGCCCTGACGTGCCGTGTGCGAGGCGCTCTCCGCCTCGCGGCTGGCCTGCCCGGCGTTCTCGGTGTTCTGTACCACTGTGCCGTTGAGTTCCTCCATGGCCGAGGCGGTCTGGGTCAGGGCGCTGGCCTGCTGCTGGGTACGTGAAGCGAGGTCGGTATTGCCCTCGGCAATTTGCTCACTGTTGCTGGCCACCGCTTCGGCGGCGGCGCGTACCTGGGACACGATGTCTTGCAGCTGGTGCGCCATCCCTATCTGAGCGGCCATGATGCTGCGCTCGTCGTTCTTGCGCAGGCGCCCGGCCGTGGCCAGTTCGCCGCGACCGATCGCTTCGGCGAAGGCGCGCACCTCATGCGGCTCGGCACCCAGCTCTCGCAGCAGCTGGCGCGCGAGCAGGTAGGCGATGCTCCCACCTACGATCAGGGCCGCTAGGCACAAGGCCAGCATCAGCATCTGGAAGCCGGCGGCAGTATCGCGTGCCAGGGCGCTGTCGGCGGCACTTTCGGCCTCCTGGTGGTCGATGAAGGAATTGATGCTGTCGAGCCAGGCGAAGAAGGCCGGGCCGGCAGCATTCAACAGGTGTTCGCGGGCGCCGATGAGATCGCCCTGTTCACGGTATTCCATTACCTCGCCGGCCAGGCGTCGAGTGGTTTCGGCCTGGCGCTCCACGGCAGTCAGCAGCTCCTGCTCCCGTGGCGTGACGCTTTCGCGCGTCATTTCGCTCATGCCGCTGGCAGCGAGTCGATAGTCGTCGGCCAAGGCCCGGTAGTCGCTCTGCAGCGCCACCAATTCCGGTTGTGTCACCACCAGGGTCATGTCGCGCAGCAGGATAGCGCGGTCATGCACGCTGCCGCGCCAGTCGATGGCGTGACGCAGCTTGACGCCATTGATGTCGTTGATGGTGGTGAGGCTGCGGTCGATACGGTTGACCTGCACGATGCCGATGGCAGTGAGCAGCACGATCAGGGCGAGTACGGCGGAGAAGCCGAGAAGCAAACGGGTGCGGATGCCGAGGCGAGCAAGGCTGGCCGAGAGTGCCTTCATGGTTGTCGTTCCTTGTGCGTAGAGGGGCGTGACCGCATGAGATTCATTGTTGTACAGAGATACTCTAAAATTTATACAAATAATGTACAAATGGTTTGAGCCTATCCAGCCGATAGGCTCGGTAGAGGCGCCTTCAATACGCTATATGTCGAGCACGCAGAGAAGCCTGCCGCGTGGGCGGGTGATGAAAAACTTGTACAAAAGGACAAGAAAGAGGGGGCTAGAACGCCCGTGCCGGTGTGCAGCAGCTAACAAGGCGGCAGGGCTCGCTGCCGGGGTTGCGGAAACGGTGGGGCACGTTGGTATCGAAGTAGTAGGCCTCGCCGGGGCCGAGCAGGCGGGATTCGGCGCCAATGGTGATCTCGATCTCACCTTCGAGTACCACGCCGGCCTCTTCGCCCTGGTGGGCGATCATCTCGCGACCGGTATCGGCGCCGGGAGGGTAGGTCTCGATCATGAAGGCCAGCGCACGGCTGGCCCGGTTGGCACCTACCAGCTTGTAGACGACTTCGCCGCTGCCCATGTCGACCAGCTCCTCGGCCGTGTAGAAGACCTGGTCGCGGCTCTCCATGTCCATGGTGAAGAAGTCGCCGACACTGATGGGGATGGCGTCGAGAATCTTCTTCAGCGAGCTGACCGAAGGACTGACCTTGCCCTGCTCGATCAGTGACAGGCTGGAGTGGGTGACACCGCAGCGCTTGGCCAGCTCGCGCTGGGAGATGCCACGCAGGGTGCGCAGGGCGCGCAGGCGTGTGCCTACATCGTCCGACATGCCAGTTTCCTCGTCATGGGAAGCGGCGCTGTTCGCGGAAGCGACAGCGCCTTGTGGTCTAACAGAGCGCGTCCAGCTTCTCCTTCAATAGCTGATTGACCTGCTGGGGGTTGGCGGTACCCCGTGAGGCCTTCATCACCTGTCCGACGAAGTAGCCGATCATCTTGCCGCGCTTGTCCGGCTCGGCGTCGCGGTACTGCGCCACCTGGGCCGGGCTTTCGCTGATCACTTGATCGATCATTGCCTCGATGGCGCCGGTATCGGTGACCTGCTTGAGCCCCTGAGCCTCGATGATGGCGTCGGCGCTCGCCCCCTGGCCGTTCCACAACGCCTGGAATACCTGCTTGGCGGCCTTGCCGTTGATGGTGTCGTCGATCACCCGGGCCACCAGCTCGCCGAGTTGGCGTGCCGAGACGGGGCTGTTGCCGATCGACAGGTTCTCACGGTTCAGGGCGCCGGAAAGTTCGCCCTGCACCCAGTTGGCGGCCTGCTTGGCATCGCCGCAGACATCCTTCACTTCCTCGAAGTAGTCGGCCATCTCGCGGGTGGCGGAGAGCACGCTGGCATCATAGGCGGAAAGCCCCAGCTCGTTCTCGAAACGGGTGCGCTTGTCGGCGGGTAGCTCCGGCAGATTGTCACGCAGGTGATCGATATAGGCCTTGTCGAGCACCACCGGCAGCAGGTCGGGGCAGGGGAAGTAACGGTAGTCGTTGGCCTCTTCCTTGGTGCGCATGCTGCGTGTCTCGTCGCGCTCGGGGTCGAACAGCCGGGTCTCCTGCACGACCTTGCCGCCATCCTCCAGCAGCTCGATCTGGCGCTCCACCTCGTAGGCGATGGCGCGCTCGACGAAGCGGAATGAGTTGACGTTCTTGATCTCGGCGCGGGTCCCGAGGGCTTCCTGCCCCTTGGGTCGCACCGAGACGTTGACGTCGCAGCGCATCGAACCCTCGGCCATGTTGCCGTCGGAAATGCCGAGATAGGTGACGATCGAATGGATTGCCTTGAGGTAGGCGGCGGCTTCTTTCGCCGAGCGCATGTCGGGCTCGGAGACGATCTCCAGCAGCGGCGTGCCGGCGCGGTTGAGGTCGACCCCGGTCATGCCGTGGAAGTCCTCATGCAATGACTTGCCGGCATCCTCTTCCAGGTGCGCATGGTGCACCCGGATCTGCTTGGTGGTGCCATCCTCGAGGGTGATCTCGACCTCGCCGGCACCGACGATGGGCTGGTACATCTGGCTGGTCTGATAGCCCTTGGGCAGGTCGGGGTAGAAGTAGTTCTTGCGATCGAACACCGAGACCTCGGGAATCTCGGCATGAATTGCCAGGCCGAACTTCACCGCCATGGCCACGGCGGCCTCGTTGAGTACCGGCAGCACGCCGGGCAGGCCCAGGTCGACGGCGCAGGCCTGGGTATTGGGCTCGGCACCGAAGGCGGTGGAGGCGCCGGAGAAGATCTTCGAGCGAGTGGCAAGCTGGACGTGCACCTCCAGCCCGATCACGGTTTCCCATTGCATCACGCGTTCTCCTCGGCGAAGGCGGGGCGTTGACGGTGCCAGTCGGTGGCCTGCTGGAACTGATGGGCGACGTTGAGCAGGCGCGCTTCGGTGAAGTGGCTTCCCAGAATCTGCAGGCCTACGGGACGGTTGCCCGCAAAGCCGGCCGGCACGCTCATGCCGGGAATGCCAGCCAGGTTGACGGCAATGGTGTAGATGTCCTGCAGGTACATCGAGACCGGGTCCTTGTTGGCGCCGAGATCGAAGGCCGGGGTGGGCGAAGCAGGGCCCATCAGCACGTCGACCTCCTCGAAGGCGTCGAGGAAGTCCTGGCGGATCAGGCGGCGTACCTGCTGGGCCTTCTTGTAGTAGGCATCGAAGAAGCCTTCGGAGAGGGTGTGGGTGCCGATCAGGATACGGCGCTTGACCTCGTCACCGAAGCCCTCGGCACGGCTGCGCTTGTAGAGGTCGATCAGGTCGGCCGGGTTGTCGCAGCGGTGGCCGAAGCGCACGCCGTCATAGCGCGACAGGTTCGACGAGGCCTCTGCCGGCGCGATGACGTAGTAGGCCGGAATCGCGTAGTGGGTGTGTGGCAGGCTCACCTCGCGCACGCTGGCACCGAGCGATTCGAAGACCTTGATCGCCTCGCGCACGGCGGCTTCCACCTGCGGGTCGAGGCCGTCGCCGAAATACTCTCTGGGCAGCCCGATCTTGAGCCCGCTAAGGGCGGTGCCGAGCTCCTCGGTGTAGTCGGGTACGCCGCGCTGCACGCAGGTGGAGTCGCGCAGGTCGTGGCCGGCCATGGCATTGAGCAGCAGGGCGCAGTCCTCGGCGGAGCGGGCCATGGGGCCCGCCTGGTCGAGACTCGAGGCGTAGGCGATCATGCCATAGCGCGATACGCGGCCGTAGGTGGGCTTGAGTCCGGTAATGCCGCAGAAGGCGGCGGGTTGACGGATCGAGCCGCCGGTGTCGGTGCCGATGGCAGCTGGCACCAGGCCGGCGGCCACCGCCGCGGCGCTGCCGCCCGAGGAGCCGCCGGGCACGGCGGAGAGATCCCAGGGGTTCTTCACCGCGCCGTAGTGGCTGTTCTCATTGGACGAACCCATGGCGAACTCGTCCATGTTGGTCTTGCCCAGGCTCACGGTGCCGGCGGCGGCGAGCTTCTCGACCACGGTGGCGTCGTAGGGCGCGATGAAATTGTCGAGCATCCGCGAGCCGGCGGTGGTCTTTACGTCGCGGGTGCAGAAAATGTCCTTCAGCGCCAGGGGCAGGCCGGTGAGAGCGCCCGCCTTGCCCGCGGCGCGGGCGGCATCGGCGGCATCGGCGGCGGCCAGGGCCTGGTCGTAGGTGACGGTGATGAAGCTGTTCAATCGGCCGTCGAGGCGGTCGATGCGACCCAGCAGGTGCTGAGTCAATTCGCGGCTGGAGAATTCGCCGGCGTCGAGCGAACGGGTCAGTTCGGCAAGGGTCTTGTCATGCATGCGGCATGGCTCCATGAAGGCGTGCCGTTGTAGAGAAAGCGGATCCTGCGGTGGCGGGTGGCCCCAGGGCGCTGGCCAGGACTCATTCGACGACGCGGGGGACCAGGTAGAGTCCGTTTTCCACGGCCGGGGCACAGCGCTGGAAGCGGTTGCGCTGATCGCTCTCGGTGACTTCGTCGGCGCGCAGGCGCTGGGTGACATCGAGCGGATGGGCCAGCGGTGCGACCCCTTCGGTGTCGAGAGCCTGAAGCATGTCGACCATCTCGAGAATACGGCCTAGGTCGTCCACGTAGCGGGCGGCTTCGTCGTCGGTCAGGCCGAGGCGGGCCAAGTGGGCGGCCCGCTGCACGTCTGCGTGTTCAAGCGCCATGAGCTGAGTGTCCTCGCACGGAATGGAGTGTTATGCACAGCAGGAAAAGGTACCATATCCGACGCGTGGCGGGCACTCTTCTCGCACCCATGGCGGCACCATGTCGCTTGCTGCACGGGGGCCACGATGATACCGTTTGCCTCCGCACTGGTCCCGGTCTGCACTAGGTAACGACGTCCATGTTCAAACGTTTGAGGGGGCTGTTCTCCAGCGATCTTTCCATCGATCTGGGTACGGCCAATACACTGATTTATGTTCGCGGTCGCGGTATCGTGCTCGATGAGCCGTCGGTCGTGGCCATTCGCCAGTCCGGCAACATGCGCAGCGTGGCCGCGGTTGGCGCCGATGCCAAGCGCATGCTGGGCCGTACGCCGGGCAACATCACCGCCATCCGCCCGATGAAGGACGGCGTGATTGCCGACTTCACCGTTACCGAGCAGATGCTGCAGCACTTCATTCGCAAGGTTCATCAGAGCACCTTCCTGACGCCGAGCCCGCGAGTGCTGGTCTGTGTGCCCTGCATGTCGACCCAGGTCGAGCGCCGGGCGATCAAGGAATCCGCCGAGGGCGCTGGCGCCCGCGAGGTGTTCCTGATCGAGGAGCCCATGGCCGCCGCGATCGGCGCCGGCTTGCCGGTTGATGACGCCCAGGGCTCGATGGTGGTCGACATCGGTGGCGGTACCACCGAGATTGCCATCATCTCGCTCAACGGCGTGGTCTACTCCGAGTCGATTCGCGTCGGTGGCGACCGCTTCGACGAGGCCATTTCCGCCTACGTGCGCCGCCACTACGGCAGCCTTATCGGCGAAGCCACCGCCGAGCGCATCAAGGAAGAGATCGGCTGCGCCTATCCCGGTGGCGAGCTGCGCGAAATCGACGTGCGCGGCCGCAACCTGGCCGAGGGAATCCCGCGGAGCTTCACCCTGAACTCCCATGAGATTCTCGATGCTCTGCAGGAGACGCTTTCCTCGATCGTAGCCGCGGTCAAGAGCGCACTGGAGCAGTCACCGCCCGAACTCGCTTCCGACATCGCCGAGCGCGGCCTGGTGCTGACTGGCGGTGGCGCCTTGCTGCGCGACCTCGACAAGCTGATTGCCGAGGAAACCGGCCTGCCGGTGATCGTCGCCGAGGATCCGCTGACCTGTGTCGCGCGTGGGGGCGGAAAGGCACTCGAGATGATCGACCGCCATACCTTCGAGCTGCTCTCGAGCGACTGACGTTGCCGCAAGGGCGCTTACCAGTGCGAATCGACGTATGAACAGGCGCGGCCAGCTACCGTGCTGCGCCCGGTGCGGGGGGAACGTCTATTAAACCGCTGTTCTCGCACGGTTCTGTGCCTGGCTACCGCATGTTGATATGTGCGGTGGCCGCGTCTGCTCTGATGTTCGTCGATCACCGCTTTACCCGCATGGAAGAGGTGCGTGCACAGCTCACCACTGTCGTCGCGCCGATCCAGTGGCTGGTCGCCGTGCCTAGTGACGTGCTGGCCTGGGGTTCGTTGGCACTTTCCGATCAGCGTGCCCTGGTGGAGGAGAATCGCCGCCTGCGCGAGCAGATCCTGCACCTGTCGCATCGGGTGCAGCACATGTCGAGCCTGACGGCGGAAAACGTACGGCTGCGTGAGCTGCTCGGTGCCGCTGCGCGTCTCGAGGCCCCGTACATCACTGCCGAGCTGCTCTCCCTGGATGCCGACCCCTTCACCCATCAGATGGTGATCGACCGCGGGCGCCGCAACGGCGTCTTCGTGGGTCAGCCGGTGCTGGATGCTTCGGGCCTGGTGGGACAGGTGACGGCGGTTTCGGCCTACTCCAGCCGGGTGCTGATGGTGGCGGACGCCAGCCATGCACTGCCGGTCCAGATCAATCGCAACGGGCTTCGCTTCGTGCTCCAGGGGAGCGGCCAGTACGACTCCCTGCGCGTCGTGCACGTGCCCGACACGGCCGATATTCGTGAGGGGGACCTGCTGGTGACCTCGGGCCTGGCGGGCCGCTTTCCGGCAGGGTATCCGGTGGCCAGGGTGACCGAGGTGGTCCACGACCCCGGGCAGCCCTTCGCGCGGGTGACGGCCGAGCCAGTGGCGCGCCTGCAGCGCTCGCGCCACTTCCTGCTGCTCTTCCCACCCGAGCCGGCGCCGGTCCCCGACGACGAGATGTGGGATCGCGAGCTCCCCGATGAGTCGGATATCGATGCCGCGCTGGCATCCGCTGCGGAGGAGTCGGGCTGATGCCGAGCGCACCGCAAACGCCGCTGCCCTGGGTGTGGCTTACCTTGCTGCTGGCATTGAGCCTGCAGGTAATGCCACTGGCCGAAGGCTGGCAGATCTGGCGGCCCGACTGGCTGGGGCTGATGCTGATCTACTGGTGCATGGCCGCACCCGAGCGGGTGGGGGTCTTCCATGGTTTCGTGCTCGGCATACTGCTCGATCTCATCGAGGGCGCCCCGCTGGGCCAGAATGCGCTGACGCTATCCCTGCTGGCCTTTCTCGCGGCGCTGGTCTACCCCCGCTTTCGCACCTACTCCCTTGTGCAGCAGGCGCTGCTGATTCTGGTGCTGCTGGGGTTGGTACAACTGGTCGAGCAGTGGCTGCGTACGTTGTTCGGCCCCTTCTCGATGCACCTTGCCTTCCTGCTACCTTCGCTGATCGGGGCGGTGCTATGGCCGTGGCTGGTGACCATGTTCCAGGCCTTCGAGCGCCGCCTGGCGAACCACGACTGAGCGGAGCGGTGGCCATGACCGATACATCTAGCCCTGTCGTGCTTTGTCTGGCGTCGGCCTCGCCGCGGCGGCGCGAGCTGCTGGCCAGTATCGGCGTCGCCGTCGAGGTGCGGCCGGTCGATGTCGACGAGACACCACTCCGCGACGAGAATCCCGCAGCCTATGTCACGCGTCTGGCCCGCGAGAAGGCCGCGGTGGGGGCGTGCCGTTCCCTGCTGCCGACGTTGGGGTCGGACACCGTCGTGGTATGCGAGGGCCGGATCCTCGGCAAGCCCGCGGATCGGACTGAAGCCGCGGCCATGCTGCGCCTGCTGTCGGGTCGCACCCATGAGGTATTGACCGCCGTGGCCGTGGCGGGACCTGCCGGTCTGCTCGATGTGTGTGTGACGACCCGAGTCACCATGCGCGAAATCAACGACGCGGAGATGTCGGCCTACTGGGCCACCGGCGAGCCGGCCGACAAGGCGGGCGGCTATGCCATACAGGGACTCGCGGCGATTTTCGTCGAGCGCATCGAGGGCAGCTACTCCGCGGTGGTCGGACTGCCGCTGTTCGAGACGGCCCGACTGCTGGCGCGACAGGGCGTGCCGATCTGGAATGATGCTGTCTAGCCGCATCACTATGTCATAATGCGGCGAAGACTGAATTGGACAAGGATTTCCGCATGAGCGGCGAAGTACTGATCAACCTGACGCCGATGGAAACCCGCGTGGCGGTGGTGGAAAACGGCGTACTGCAGGAAGCGCTGATCGAGCGCACGCGCCGACGCGGTATCGTCGGCAATATCTACAAGGGCCGCGTGGTGCGGGTACTTCCCGGCATGCAGGCGGCCTTTGTCGATATTGGACTCGACCGCGCGGCCTTCATACATGCCCACGAAGTGATGCCGCCCGGCACCCCGCCGGAGGAGCAGGCTTCCATCGGTCAACTGCTTCACGAGGGCCAGGCCCTGGTCGTCCAGGTCACCAAGGATCCTATCGGTTCCAAGGGTGCGCGTTTGACTACCCACCTATCGGTGCCGTCACGCTACCTGGTCTACATGCCCGACTCCCCCCACCATGGCGTATCCCAGCGCATCGAGGACGAGCGTGAGCGCGAGCGCCTGCGCGAGTTGCTCGAGCTGTGCCAGGGCGAGCAGGAGATCGAGATCACCGGGGGCTTCATCGTGCGCACGGCGGCGGAGAACGTGGGCAAGGATGAACTCTTTGCCGACATGCATTTCCTGTTGCGTCTGTGGCGCAAGGTCAGCGAGCGCAAGGTCACCGCCCCGGCACCCAGTGTGATCTACGACGACCTGCCACTGTTCATCCGTACCCTGCGCGACCTGATGCGCGACGAGATCGAGAAGGTGCGTATCGACTCGCGCGAGAACTACGTCAAGCTGCTGGAGTTTGCCGAGGAGTTCATGCCCGACTCCAGCGCGCGCATCGAGTACTACCCGGGGGAGCGGCCGATCTTCGACCTCTACAGCGTCGAGGACGAGATCCAGAAGGCACTGGGACGCAAGGTGCAGTTGAAGTCAGGCGGCTATCTGGTGATCGACCCCACCGAGGCAATGACCACCATCGACGTCAATACCGGTGGCTACGTGGGCCATCGCAACCTCGAGGAAACCATCTTCAAGACCAACCTCGAGGCGGCCAATGCCATTGCCCGGCAACTGCGTCTGCGCAACCTGGGCGGCATCATCATCATCGATTTCATCGACATGGAGGACCCGGAGCATCAGCGTCAGGTGCTTCGAGTCCTCGAGAAGGCGCTGGAGCGCGACCACGCCAAGACCAAGTGCACTGGTGTCACCGAGCTGGGTCTGGTGCAGTTGACCCGCAAGCGGACCCGCGAAAGCCTGGAGCAGACCCTGTGTGAAGCGTGCCCCACTTGCGGCGGTCGCGGCACCCTGAAGACTGCCGAAACGGTGTGCTACGAGATCTTTCGTGAAATTCTGCGCGAGGAGCGCGCCTACAGCGCTGAGACCTATATGGTGCTGGCCTCTCAGCCAGTGGTGGATCGGTTGCTCGACGAGGAGTCCGCGGCAGTCGCCGACCTGGAGACGTTCATCGGCAAGACCATTCGCTTCCAGGTCGAGGGGCATTACTCCCAGGAGCAGTACGACATCGTGCTGATGTGAGCGGCCGATGCATCCTCTTCGTCAGGTAGGACGCTGGACGCTCACCCTACTGGCCGTGCTGCTGGCGCTGGTCGCCATACTGCTGCTGGCGTTGCGCCTGGCCTTGTCCCAGGTCGATCAACTGTCGCCGCGCGTCGAGCGGTTGCTCGAGGCACGCACGGGCGCTGCGGTGGAGCTGCGCGAGTTCGATGCCAGGCTTGCCCGGCTCGACCCTATGGTAGAGAGCCGAGGGCTCACGCTTACTACCCAGGAAGGGGAGGCCGGCCTGCCGCTGCTTCAGGTCGAGCATGCCCGCCTGCGGCTAGACACCGCCGCGAGCCTGCGCAGCGGCGTGCCTGTGGTCGAGGATGCGCGCCTGACCGGGCTCACGCTTCACCTCTATCAGGACGAGCAAGGTGGCTGGCACTGGCCGGACCCGGCCAGGATTCCTCCGGAGCTACTGCAAGGCGAATTCGATCTCGAGCGACTCGATTTCTGGATCGGGCTGCTACTGCGTCAGCGGGCCTGGGTGGAGAACGTGCGGTTGGTGCTGCATGGGCGCGAGCGCCGGGTCGACATGCTGGCGCCGCGCCTGTTACTCACCGGCGATGAGCGGCATGCACACCTCGAAGGCGAAGTGCATCTGGAGGGGCAGGAAGAGGCATCGCTGGAGGCCGCCCTGGAAGTCTTTCCCGGCCCTGCCGGCTTTCGCGACTTCAGCGCCGCCCTTCAGGCCGAGATGAAGCTGGGTACGCTGATCGACCTGGTCGAGGTCTTCACACCCGACGACCCCCTGCGTCTCGAGGATGCCAGCGGTGACATCACCCTCTGGGGACGTTGGCACCGCGGTGCATTGGCCGATGCACGAATCGATGTTGATGTGCCTCGCTTGGCGTTGCGCCGCGATGACGAGCCGATCGTGCTGGAACCGTTCAGGGCGCGCGGCCAGTGGCTGCGCAGCGACGAAGGCTGGGAGGCGTGGCTACAGGGCGATGCTTCGGCCGCCGACTGGGCGGAGCCCGACGAACTCGAGCGTGAACGGGAGCCGGCGTTGCCGCATTTCTGGTACATGCGCCGCGACGATGAGGGCTGGTGGCTGACCACCAGCCGTTTCGAGCTGGCCTCGCTTGCCGCCTGGCGTGAGCGCATCCTGCTGCCGGAAGGGTTGGTACGCACCATTGACGCCCTGGAGCCTCGCGGTTTGGTGTCGGGGCTCGCAGTGGGGCGGCGCAATGGGCATTGGATCGCACAGGCCGCCGTCCACCAGGTCGAGGTGGAGCCCTGGGACGAAGTACCGGGAGGCGGCCCGCTGGATGCCTGGGTCGAGGCGCGGGATCTCTCGGGGCGTGTCGAATTCGTCGGCGTCGGTGAGCCGGCACTGAAGTTGCCTCGGCTCTACCAGGCGCCGATGGAACTCTCTCATGCCAGCGGTGAAGTGCGTTGGACCTACGAGGGGCCACGTACCTTCGTCAGCGGACGCCATCTCATGGCAGGTTGGCAGGATGCCGAGGTAGAGGGCAGCTTTGGTCTGGCGATCGGCGGCGGCGTGCATGGCGGCCTGGGGCTAGACCTGCGCTTCCGCGACGTCGATGCCCTGGAGCGGCCGCTGGTGGATTGGCTCCCGGCCGACGTGCTGGGCGACGAACTCGATGCCTGGCTGGCGGCGGGCGTGGCCGGACGTGTGCCGTCGGGCGAACTCAAGCTGCATCTGCCGTTGCGGAGTGGGGGGAGTGGCCTCGAGCCACGCCTGCAGCTCGACTTGGAGATCGAGGACGGCCGGTTGCCCTTCGATCCGCAGTGGCCGGTGATCGAGTCGCTCGAGGGGCAGCTCACGGTGGGCATCGGTACCCTGGATGCCGAGGTGCGCCATGCCGAGAGCCTGGGTGTGGAAGGCACCAACGGGCGGGTCGTCATCGCAGACGACGTGTTGCGGGTGACGGGAGACCTGGCGGCGGATGGCGAGGCCCTGCGCCGTTACCTGCGCGCCATGCCCGTCGATGGTATCGAGCAGGTCGACGACTGGCGCGGCGAGGGGAGAGCGGCCGGCCAGATCGCATTGGTCACGAAGCTTGGCGAAGAGGAGGGCTTTCAGCTCGACCTTGACACCGACGTGGCCATGGAACGGCTCGTCTACCTGCCGCTCGAGGTGCCGTTGCAGGACGTCAGTGGGCCGCTCGCCTGGCGCCAGCGCGACGAAGAAGGGGGGCTGGAGGGGCGCCTGGAGGGACGCCTGTTCGGCGGCCCGGTCAATGCCAGCATCGATACCCTGGCCGGTCATATCGAACTCGATGGCGCCGCCGATGTGGCGAGAATACTGCAGCGGTTCGATGCCGGCGCCCTTGGCGCCGGGGTGTCGGGTCGCCTGCCCTGGCGGGGACGTTTCACGCTCGGCGAAGCGAACAATAGCTTCCGCTTCGACAGCAACTTGCAGGGCGTGGCCATCGATCTGCCGCCGCCGCTGGGCAAGTCGGCCGGCGAGGCACGGCCACTGTGGGTCCAGGCCGATCTCGACCAGCAGCGCGTGGAGGCCGAACTCGGTAGCGACGCGCGGCTGCGCTGGCGGGGCCTGCCATGGTCCGACCTGGGGCAGGGTCAGTTCTGGCTGGGGCGGCTGCCGGAATCACCTGGCTGGCCGGAGCAAGAGGGCTGGTCGGGAACGATCTTCCAATCCCGGCTCGACCTGGTGGCGTGGGGCGAGGCACTGGTACCGCTGCTCGATGGTGGGACATCGGGTGCCGCTGGCGGCCCTTCGCCGCTGCGCCGCCTGCGGGTGGAAACCGCCTGTCTCGTTGGCCCGCACGATTGCCTGGGCGTCATGACCGCCGAGGCGCGCCCGCACGCCGGCGGCGGCTGGCGTGTCGGGCTGCAGGGTGGCCTGCTCGAAGGTTACCTCGATTATCGACCGTCCCTCTCCGACCCGCTGGACATCGCGCTCGAGCGCTTGACCCTCGATGGCCTGCTCCCGGCCCAGACGGAAGGCGCCGGCAACCTGCTCCAGGAACTCGACGTGCCACCCGATCCGACGCCGCTGCCCGACTGGCTCACCGAGCTACCCGACGGCCGCCTGCGCATCGCCGATATTCTCTACCAGGGGCGTGCGATCGGCCCGCTCACCGCCCACTGGGAGGGTGGGCCGCAGCGGCTCAGGGTGGCGCCGTTGGGGTTGACACTGGGGCAGATCACGGCGCGGGGAGAGATCGTATGGGAGTCTGCCGGGCCCGGCGACAGCCTGACCCGCTCGCGGCTCGATCTCGATGGGCGCGACCTGGGGACGGCGCTGGAAAGGCTTGGTCAGCCGGTCTCGATTCGCAGCAACGAGACCCATGTGCGCAGCCAACTGGCCTGGCCGGGGACGCCCTGGCAATTCGCCCTGGCGCGTTCGCGTGGCAGCATTGAAGTCGAATTGCGCAATGGCCGCTTCGTCAATCTCGAGTCGCCCACGGCGCGGCTGGTGGGCCTGCTCAACGTCGACAACCTGGTGCGCCGGCTACGCATGGACTTCTCCGACGTGACCGGCCAGGGCACGGCCTTCGATCATGTGAGCGGGGCTGCTACCCTGTATGGAGGAGTACTGGAGACCAACGGCCCGGTAACGATCGATGGCCCGGCAACCTCCTTTACGCTGGACGGCACCGTCAATCTTGCCCGACGGGAACTGGATCAGCGCCTGGGCGTCACCGTGCCCGTCAGCAGCAGCCTGCCGCTGGCGGCGGTGATCGCCGGTGCACCGGTGGTGGGTGGCGCGCTATTCCTCGCCGACCGTCTCTTCGGCAGCGCCATCGACCGGGTCACCCGAATTCACTATCGCGTGCGAGGCCCCTGGACCTCGCCCGACATCACACTGGAAACCGCCGAATGACGACATCTTCACCCGCCTTGCTCGATACTGCCGCCGAGATCCTGCTCCACCCCGGTGGGTTGGACATCGACGCTCTCGATGCCGGCCTCGGTCATGTGCTGACACCCGGTATCGACTATGCCGATCTCTATTTTCAGCGGAGCTGGCACGAGAGCTGGGTGCTGGAGGATGGCGAGGTCAAGGAGGCCGGCTACAACATCGATGGCGGCGTCGGCGTGCGTGCCATGGCGGGCGAGAAGACCGGCTTCGCCTATTCCAACCAGATCACTGTCGACGCTCTGGCGGAAACGGGGCGTACGGCCTCGGGCATCGTGCGTAGCGGCGCCAGCCTGCCGATCGGCTCGCGGGTCGTGAGTCAAAGCGTGCTGCGCTACGCATCGGTCGACCCGCTGTCGGGCCTCTCGGCCGAGGACAAGATCGCCATGCTCAAGCAGGCCGATCGCGTGGCGCGGGCCGCCGACCCGACCATCGCTCAAGTGAGCGCATCGCTCTCCGGGGTGCATGAGGTCGTCCTGGTGCGGGCCAGCGACGGTACGCTGGCGGCGGATATCCGGCCGCTGGTGCGTTTCAACGTCAGCGTCATTGCCGTGAAGAATGGCCGGCGTGAGCGTGGTAGCGCCGGTGGCGGTGGCCGCTATGCCATGTCGCGGTTGCGTGATGAGAACGTTGCCGAGCGTTTTGCCAAGGAAGCCGTGCGCCAAGCGCTGGTCAACCTGGAGGCGGTCGATGCTCCTGCCGGTCAGATGCCAGTGGTACTCGCTCCCGGCTGGCCCGGCATCCTGTTGCACGAGGCGGTGGGACATGGCCTCGAAGGCGACTTCAACCGCAAGGGCAGTTCGGCCTTCGCCGGACGCATGGGGCAACGTGTGGCCGCGCCCGGCGTCACGGTGGTGGACGATGCCACCCTGGCCGATCGGCGCGGCTCCATGAGCGTGGACGACGAAGGCACGCCGGGCCAGTACACCCCGCTGATCGAGGATGGCATCCTCACCGGCTACATGCAGGACAAGCTCAACGCCCGGCTGATGGGCATGCAGCCCACCGGCAACGCCCGGCGCGAGTCGTTTGCCCATATGCCGATGCCGCGCATGACCAACACCTACATGCTGGCTGGCCAGGACGATCCGGCCGACATCATCTCAAGCGTAAAGCGCGGCATCTACGCGGTCAGCTTCGGTGGCGGCCAGGTGGACATCACCTCGGGCAAGTTCGTGTTCTCGGCAAGCGAGGCCTATCTGATCGAGGACGGCAAGATCACCGTGCCGGTCAAGGGCGCGACGCTGATCGGCAACGGGCCGGAGGCGATGGGCCGGGTGTCGATGATCGGCCACGACCTGGAACTCGACACCGGCATTGGCGTATGCGGCAAGGAGGGGCAGGGCGTGCCGGTGGGCGTGGGCCAGCCGACGCTCAAGCTGGATGAGCTCACCGTCGGCGGCACCGCGTCATGAAGGAACGTGCCTGCGCTCGGCGACGTTCTGCGGGGAGGGGGGAAAGTTTTGGAGGAGCGATGGGGCAAGGGGCTCAGGGGGTAGGCTGGAGAGGAGGTCCTACGCCATGGATGGCGTAGGTAGCGCCCAGGGAAGGGTTTACAGCGCCTCCTCGGAAGCCTGCCGCCGCGGCCCCGTGAAGCCAGGCGGTCGGTCGCAGACTGTGTCCTGCTCCTGCGCTTTCACAAACCGGCCGTATCGCGGATCAGCCGGAACAGCTTGCGCGCATTGGCGGGGGGCTTGCCGCGTTCGCGCTCGCTCCTGGCGTTGCGGATCAGCTGACGCAGCGCCTGGCGATCGACGTCGGGATGCTCCTCGATAAAGGCCTCGACGGCGCCGTCGTCCTCTTCGATCAGGCGATCGCGCCACTTCTCGAGGCGATGAAAGGCGAGATCGCGGTGGCGATTCTCTTGCTCGATTTCGTCGAACACGGCCTGGATCGCTTCGAGGTCCTCGCGTCGCATCAGCTTGCCGACGTACTGCATGTGGCGCCGGCGCCCCTCGTGGGAGCGGATGCGAGAGGTTTCCTCGACGGCGGCAAGCATGTCTTCCGACAACGGGAAGCGTGCCCGCTCGGCGGGGCTCATGGCGATGATCTGCTCGCCCAGCGCCTGCAAGGCGTGCATTTCCCGCTTGAGCTGGGACTTGCTGGGTCTTTCGTCGGAGGGGGAGGGAATATCCTGGGTCATGCCGCATCCAAGTAGTGAGAGGGTCAGCGCTAGCCTGGCCATCGGGAGATGAATAGGTTCGATGACAGCAGTATATCAGTCCGTCGTGCCACGACGGGAACAGACACGTACGGAGACCGGCACGACCGGTGAACGAGGGAGAGACACATGAGCAAGGCTTTCGATGCCGCCGCCCAGCAGGCGCTGCTGGAGTCGCGTGCCGAGCAGGCACTGGCCCTGGCGAGACACCTGGGGGCCGATGCCTGCGAGGTAGGGGCCAGCGTCGATCAGGGGATCGGTATCAGCGTGCGCGAAGGCGAGGTGGAATCCGTCGAACTTTCCCGCGACCAGGGCATCGCCGTGACGGTCTACCTGCGTGGACACAAGGGCAGCGCTTCTTCCACCGATGCTGGTGAAGCCTCGATCCGCGAGGTCGTGGAGAAGGCCGTGGCCATCGCGCTCTACACCGGTGAAGACCCCGCCGCAGGGCTGGCCGATCCCGAGCTGATGGCCACGGATCTGCCGGATCTCGACGTGCACCACCCTTGGCCGCTCTCCACCGAGCAGGCCATCGAACTGGCACTGGCCTGCGAAGCGGCCGGCCGCGCCGAGAGCGGTATCCGCCAGTCGGAAGGAGCCTCGCTCTCCAGCGGTGAAGGGGTGCGGGTCTACGCCAACAGCCACGGCTTTGTCGGCAGTCAGCGCGGCAGCCGCCATTCGCTCTCCTGCATGTTGATTGCCGAGGACGAGAATGGCATGCAGCGCGACTACGACTACACCAGCGCGCGTGACCCACGGGATCTGCGTGATGCCGAGGAGGTGGGCAGGAAGGCGGCCGAGCGCACCCTCCAGCGCCTGGGAGCCCGGCGCCCGGCCACCGGTCGCCTGCCGGTGCTGTTCGATGCCACCGTCGCCAGCGGCCTCGTCGGTCATTTGATGAGTGCCATTGCCGGTGGTTCGCTCTATCGTCAGGCCTCGTTCCTGTGCGACCGCTTGGGAGAAGCGCTGTTTCCCGACTGGTTCACCCTCGGCGAGCGTCCCATGGAGCGCGGCGCCATGGCCAGTTCCCCCTTCGACAACGATGGCGTGCAGACCCGCGACAACGTCTTCATCGAGGATGGCCGCCTGGCCAGCTACATGCTGTCGGCCTACAGTGCCCGACGTCTCGGCATGCAGACCACGGGTAATGCTGGCGGCGCGCGCAACCTGCGCATCACGGCGCCGCTTGCCTCGCGCGAAGAGCTGCTGGCGCGTATGGGTCGCGGCGTGCTGGTCACCGAGCTGATGGGCCAGGGCGTCAACGGCGTAACCGGTGACTACTCGCGTGGTGCAGCGGGCTTCTGGGTGGAGGACGGGAAAATCCAGTATCCGGTGGAGGAGTTCACCATCGCCGGCAATCTCGAGGCGATGTTCAAGGGGCTGCAGGCCGTTGGCAGCGACATCGACACCCGCGGCAGCATTCACACCGGCAGTTGGTTGGTCGGCGAGATGACAGTGGCAGGTAGCTGAAACGGATATGGGCCTTACCGCAAGGTTCGCGGGAATGAGCGAGCGATGGTCAGGCCAGGCGAAGCCCGATGAGCAGGCGGAGTTTAGGGAACCTGAATGAGCACTGCGAGGAGGGCTTCAACGCCGCATGGCCGAGCGCAGCCATTCCCCTAATTATCCTCTTCGAAGCGGGCATCGAATAACGCCTCGATGGCTTCCAGCGCCGCTTCGGCATCATCTCCTTCGGCACGGACCTCGAGTTCGGTACCGCAGGGGGCGCCCAGCATCAACAGTGCCATGATGTTGCTGGCATCGGCCTGCTGCTGGCCACGGTTGACGAATACGCGGGCGCGAAAGGGCTGGCAGCACTGTACCAGCTTGGTGGCAGCTCGGGCGTGGAGGCCGCGTTTGTTGGTCAGGGTCAGCTTGCGGCAGGGCACGCTCAAGTTTCCTTGCGTTCAGACGTCTCTTCGGTCTCTTCCTGTACGGCGGTGACCGGAGTGTGGATACCGAGTTCGCGATGGCGCAGGCGCACGTCGGGCTGTTGCTGGGCCAGATGCTTGGCGAGGCGCTCGGCCAGGTAAACCGAGCGATGCTGGCCGCCGGTGCAGCCGATGGCGACAGTCAGATAGCTGCGGTGGGTATCGCGGTAGGCCGGTAGCCAGCGTTCGACCCAGGCGATGATGTCGTCGAGCATTTCCTGGACAATGGGATACTGCTCCAGGAACTCGACGATACTGGGCTCCCTGCCGGTGGCCGAGCGCAGGCGCGGGTCCCAGTAGGGGTTGGGCAGGCAGCGAGCGTCGAAGACGATGTCGGCGTCGAGAGGAACGCCGCCCTTGAAGCCGAACGACTCCACGGTCAGGGTCAACTGCTCGGCGCGATGGCTGGCCACCTGCTCGGTGATGCGCCCGCGCAGGTCATGAACCGACAACCGCGAAGTGTCGATGATCAGGTCCGCCAGGTTGCGAATGTCGCTCAGCGTCGCGTCTTCGGATTCGATGGCCTCGCCCAGGGTCATGTCCCGGCCACGGGTCAACGGATGGCGACGTCGGGTAGCGGAGTAGCGTTCGAGGAGAATGCGGGCATCGGTGGTCAGGTAGATGATCTGGCAGTCGACCTGCTTGGTGCGTAGCTCTTCCAGCAGCCGTGGGAAGCGCTCCAGGGCATGGGGCAGGTTGCGTGCGTCGATGCTGACGGCGATCGAGGTCTGGATCGTGGGGGAGTTGCGCAGTTCATCCACCAGAGATCCGAGTAGCATCGCCGGCAGGTTGTCGATGGAGTAGTAGCCGATGTCCTCGAGCGCTTGCAGTGCGATCGACTTGCCGGAGCCGGAACGGCCGCTGATGATCACAAGCTGCATGACGGTTCTCCTGATCAGGGGCCGGCCGAACGGCGAGTAGAAAAAGTCAGGCCGAGGACTGTCGTCGGATCGCTTCGATGAGGTGCTCGTGGAGTTCACGCTGGCTCGCGCACTTGCGCAGCCCCGCACGCGTATCGGCGTCGTTCATCACGCCCGCCACCTGGCTCAGCAACGACAGATGCGTGTCGTCGGCCTCCTCGGGCACCAGCAGCACGAAGACGAGATCGACTGGCTCGCCGTCGATGGCGTCGAAGTCGATGGGCTCGGCCAGTTTGAGAAAGGCGGCCACCGGGCTATGGCAGTGGGGGCTACGGGCATGGGGGATGGCCACGCCATTGCCGATCCCGGTACTGCCCAGTCTCTCACGACCGACCAGTCTGCCGAAGACCTCCTGACTGTCGAGGCTAGGAGTGTTCTGCGCTATGAAGGTGCTGAAGAACTCCAGCACCCTCTTCTTGCTGCCCCCGGGAACGTCGAACAGCGCGCGTTCCGGGGGCAGGATGGTTTCCAGTGTCATGGCAGCTCAGCGAATGCCGGCGCCCTGGGCGCGCGCTTGGGCCTTTTCCTTGTGTTTGACCAGTTGGCGGTCGAGCTTGTCTGTCAGCGCATCGATGGCGGCATACATGTCCGGATCGGAGGCTTCAGCATGAAGGTCGGCGCCGGCGGCATGCAGCGTGCAGGCGGCCTGCTGACGCTCCTTTTCGATCGAGAGCGTCACTTGCACGTTGGTGATGTTGTCGTAATGGCGCTGGACGCGGCTAAGCTTTTCGCTCACGTAGTCACGCAGTGGATCGGTCAGTTCAACATGATGGCCGGTGATGTTGACTTGCATGACAAGCTCCTTCGTCCTTCGGGTGGTGGCTCGATTGTAACCCTTTTTGCTGTCCTGCAAACCCCCTCGAAAGTGACGATTGCCCAGCGTCAGCGTTACGTCGAGGCATCAGCGAAAACGCTTGCGCTCGCTCGAGGAGGGAATTCCCAGAGCTTCACGATACTTGGCTACCGTGCGACGTGCCACCTCGATACCGCTCTCTGCCAGCAGATCCACCAGGCGACTGTCGGAAAGAGGCTTGCGCGGTGGCTCGTCGGCGATCAGTTTGCGGATACGGGCACGAATAGCCGTGCTGGAGTGGGCGTCCCCGTCGCCGTTGCCACCTACGTGGCTGGAAAAGAAATACTTCAGCTCGAACACGCCGCGTGGGGTGTGGATGAACTTCTGTGTCG
This sequence comes from Billgrantia sp. Q4P2, assembly GCF_052806135.1. NCBI lineage: Bacteria > Pseudomonadati > Pseudomonadota > Gammaproteobacteria > Oceanospirillales > Halomonadaceae > Billgrantia > Billgrantia sp. Q4P2. Next base: position 338,673 of record NZ_JBRBAI010000002.1, on the reverse strand, counting down.
TCACGCGCGATATGGTCGACTCGTGCATCTCGACGGCCTGGGCGATGTCGGCCAGCACCAGGGGCTTCATGGCTTCTTCGCCCTGCTCGAGAAACTCGATCTGGCGTGCCATGATCTCCCGCCCCACCCGCAGCAGGGTATCGTTGCGGCTGGCGAGGCTCTTCATCAGCCAGCGCGCTTCCTGCAGGTGATCCTTGAGGAACTGGTTGTCCTGGCTCTTGTCCGCGCGCCGCACCAGCGCGACATAATCGGGCTGTATGCGCAGCCGGGGCAGGGCCTCGGCGTTGAGTTCCACGCGCCAGCCTGATTCGTCGTGATAGGCAACCAGGTCCGGGGTGACGTAGCTGCTGCCCACTTCGGCATAGGCGCTACCGGGGCGTGGGTCCAGCGAGCGAACCAGGGCAATGACCTCATTCAGGGCATCGTCGTCCAGCCCCAGGCGGCGCTTGAGCAGGCGACGGTCGTCGGCAGCCAGCGCCTCGAGGAACTGGCGCACCAGGCGACGGGTCTGTGGCAGCAGCGGCGTATCGTCGGGCAGGGCGGCCAGCTGCAGCATCAGGCACTCGCGCAGATCGCGGGCGAACACGCCGGTGGGCTCGAACTGCTGCAGGCGCAACAGAACCTGTTCGACCTCCCGGGTGGGTAGGCCTTCGAGCCCCTGCTGGCGCAGGCCGTCGCGGATATCTTCCAGCGCCTGCGACAGGTAGCCGGCGCCATCGACGGCATCGATCAGGCTCTCGGCGATAATGCGCTGGCGGTCGCTCAGATCGGTCATCGCCAATTGCCAGATCAGGTGGCCGGCCAGCGTCTGCTCCGAGGCCTGGCGCTCGAAATCCGGTCCTTCGCCGGTAGCGCCGCCGGAACTCGAACCATGATCGGGGTAGGTATCCGTCCAGTCACTGTCGGTGGAGAGTTCGCTGGGTATTTCGCTGGCCCAGTCATCGCTCTGGGCTTCGCCGACGGCCTGTTCGCCGAAGCCGTCGTCGAGTTCCAGCATGGGGTTGGATTCCAGGGCTTGCTGGATTTCCTGGCGTAGATCGAGAGTCGAGAGCTGCAGCAGGGCAATGGCCTGCTGCAGCTGGGGGGTCATGGTCAGCTGGGTGCCGACACGCAGTTGCAAGGATGCTTTCATGGCCATGAGAATAACGGGCTCATCTGCCGGAAAACTCTACCCTAGACCGGTCGGCAGCGACTTGCAAGAGAATTGACTGCAATATGCATGCCATCGGCAATATTTATGCCTGATTAGAATATTTTAAATAAAGATCAAATGCTTGCATAATGCACTGGATTGCGCTACAGGCGAAAATCCTCGCCCAGATAAACTTCCCGTACCCGCCTGTTGGCAAGGATGGCCTCGGCGTCACCTTCGGCAATGATCTGGCCGTCACCGACGATGTAGGCCGAATCGCAGATGTCGAGGGTTTCGCGAACGTTGTGGTCGGTGATCAGTACGCCGATGTTGCGCGCCTTCAGCTGGCGAATGATCCCCTTGATCTCGCCCACCGAAATTGGGTCGACCCCGGCGAAGGGTTCGTCGAGCAGGATGAAGGCCGGCTCGGTGGCCAGCGCCCGGGCGATCTCGACCCGCCGCCGCTCGCCGCCGGACAGGCTCATGCCCAGGTTGTCGCGAATATGGGTGACATGGAAGTCTTCCAGCAGCTGCTCGAGCCTTGCTTGTCGCCCATGGCGGTCGAGATCCTTGCGCGTCTCGAGAATGGCCATGATGTTGTCGGCCACCGACAGCTTGCGAAAGATCGACGCCTCCTGGGGCAGGTAGCCGATTCCGGCTTGGGCTCGCTCGTGCATGGCGCTGTGCGAGAGATCCAGATCGTCGATATGAACTTCGCCGGCATCCGCCTTGACCAGACCGACGATCATGTAGAACGAAGTGGTCTTGCCTGCCCCGTTGGGCCCAAGCAGCCCGACCACGCAGCCCTGTTCGATGGCGAGGCTGATGTCGTGTACCACGCGGCGGCGCTTGTAACTCTTGGCCAGATTTCGGGCTTGCAGGGTCTTCTTCGCCATTTCAGCGCTCCGGCTGCAGGGTCATGCGGATACGCTGGCGCCCCTCGACGCCTTCCCCCTCGGCACGGGCCTGAACGACGCGGCGGTCGAGAAAGTACTCCAGGTAGCCACCGTCGAAGGTGTCGCCCCCTTGGTGCAGCTCGGCGCGGTCGATCAGCTCCACGCGCCGCTCGGCCACGTGATAGACGATCGTGCGGCCCCAGCCGCGGACCACGGGTTGGTCGGGGTCGGGCTGCTGCTCGATGTAGGCGCGTTCGCCGCGGGCCGTGGCGCGGGAGAGTTCGCCGGCCGCATTGCGCTGAAACTCGACTCGGTCGCCGGTCAGCCGCATGGTGCCCTGGCGGATGTCGACATCGCCGGTATAGACCGCGGTGCCGGCGCGGTCGTCGAGGTCGAGTCGATCGGCCTCGACCTCGACGGGTTGGTCGGCGTCACGCTGCTGCGCCATGGCCGAACCGCTACCTGCAAGACCGATCAACGCCATGCCAACCAGCGCCAGGGTGAGTGGCATTCGGACGGTCGGGAGCTTGCATCGCTTCATGGCGTGAAATCCTCTAGGTTGGCGGCTTCGGCCTGCCCCGGCTGTGCGCCTTCCGGGGGGTGATGGCCGCGCACATTGTCGGTCAAACGTGCCCGATTGTCATGGATCCAGGCGTCGAAGCGCTCGCCACGCATGTGCTGTGGCGGCTGCTGCAGCAGGGCGGGCGTGTCGCTCCAGGCATGCCCCACGTTGGCGTCGAAGTGCAAGGTTTCGGTGTCGAGCTGCCAGCGCTCCTCGGGCGCGAAGAGCCGGGCGTCACCCGAGAGCGTCAGCGGGTTGCCGCCCGGGCCGAGGCGGCCTTCCGTGCTGCTTGCCACCCATAGTCGGCCCTCGCGGTCGATCAGATGGGCCTGCGGGGTGACGGCGCGGGTGACGTCGTCGTGGGGCGTATGCACCAGGCGCGGGCTCTCCAGGCGCTGATGGGGCCGGCCGTCGGCATCGAAGCGGGTCAACTGCGCCTGCTCCAGAAAATAGTCGGGCTCCCCAGCTTCATCGGTGGGTACCGGGCCGGGCGTTGGCACCTGCCAGGGATCCAGCCAGGCAATCAGGCCGCCAAGGCCGAGCAGCAGCAGGAACAGCCAGGCACGGAACGAGGGGCGTGGCAGCCGACGCAACATATCCGAGCGGCCTCAACGCTTGCCGTGGAGGTAGGTGTCGACCAGGGCGTCGCGATGCCCTTGCGCTTCGAGCAGCATGTCGCAGATCTCGCGCACTGCGCCATGTCCTCCGTTGCGCTCGGTGACGTAGTCTGCCAGTGCCCGCATGTAGGAAGGGGAGCCGGGCACGGTAATGCCGATGCCGGCGCGCTGGATGGCTGCCAGGTCGGGTAGGTCGTCGCCACAGTAGGCGACCTGTTCGAGCTCGATGCCCTTGCGCGTGCACAGTTCGCGCAGAGTGGCGAGCTTGTCTTCGCAGCTCTGGAAGACGTGATCGATGCCCAGGGCGGCGGCGCGGTGGCTGACCATGGGCGATTCGCGTCCGGTCAGGAAGGCCACCTGGAGGCCGGCACGCCGCAACAGCTTGAGGCCCAGGCCATCCTGGGTGTGAAACGCCTTGATCTCTACGCCATCGGCCTGGAAATAGAGTCGGCCGTCGGTGAGTACGCCGTCCACGTCCAGCGCCAGCAGGCGAACCTTGCGCAGGCGGTCGACAAGGCGTGGGTCGATGGTAGGGGTGGCCAGAGCCATGGGCTCTCCTTGGTCAGGGTGATGTCAGATGACGCCGCTTCGCAGCAGGTCGTGCATGTGCAGGGCGCCGATCGGGTGCCCCTCTTCGTCAACGACGGCAAGCGCCGTTATCAGGTTGTCTTCCATGATGCGCACCGCTTCGGCGGCCAGCATGTCGGGAGAGATGCGCTTGCCGGGGCGGGTCATGACGTCGTCCACCGTCAGCTGGCTGAGATCCTGATGCTGGTCGAGTGTGCGGCGCAGGTCGCCGTCGGTATAGACACCGATCAGCTGATTCTGCTCATCGACGACACAGGTGAAGCCGAGCCCTTGGCGGGTGATTTCGAGCAGGGCGTCGCGCAGGGGGCTGCCCAGTGGCACGCTGGGCAGCCGCTCGCCTTGATGCATCAGGTCGCTGACGCGTAGCAGCAGGCGCTTGCCCAGGCTGCCGCCGGGGTGCGAGAGGGCGAAGTCTTCGGCGGTGAAGCCGCGCGCCTCGAGCAGGGCCACGGCCAGGGCATCACCCAGCACCAGTGCGGCGGTGGTCGAGGCCGTCGGTGCCAGGTCCAGTGGGCAGGCCTCACGCTCGACGCCGGCATCGAGATGGGCATCGGCGTGGCGGGCCAGCGTCGAGTCGGGGCGCCCGGTCATGCTGATCAGCGGCGTGCCGATGCGCTTGAGCAGCGGCAGCAGGGCGGTGACCTCGGCCGTCTCGCCGGAGTTCGACAGCGCTACTACCACGTCGCCCGGTGTGATCATGCCCAGGTCGCCGTGACTGGCTTCGCCGGGGTGGACGAAGAACGCCGGTGTGCCGGTGCTGGCGAGCGTTGCAGCGATCTTGCCTGCGATGTGGCCCGACTTGCCCATGCCGGTCACCACCACGCGGCCCCGGCAGGCGAGCATCAGCTCGCAGGCACGGTCGAAGTGGCTGTCGAGGCGTTCGGCCAGCGCGGCGATGGCTTGCTCTTCGATTTTCAGGGTGCGGCGGGCGCTGTCTCGCAGTAGCGAGGAGTCGGCGCCTTGAGCTGGTGAGTCGTCTGTGTTCATGGCGATGATTGTTGCCCTTTGTGGGGAATCGCTCAAGTGGCACCGCTGGCTGAGGCGGCCAGCCAGGTCAGGTAGACCAGATAGATACCAAGGAACAAGGCGCCGGGAACCCGCCCCAGCCGGCCATGGCGGTGCCAGAGCAACAGCATGCCCATGCCCAGCGTCAGCAACAGCAAGATCGGAAAGTCGCGCTGCGCTGCTGCTGGGTCGACCGGCCCCGGTGCCAGCAGGCCGGGAATCGGCAGTACCGCCAGCAGATTGAACAGATTGGAGCCGATCACGTTGCCGATGGCCAGGTCATGATGACGCTTGATGGCGCTGGCCACGCAGGCGGCCAGCTCCGGCAGGCTGGTGCCGATGGCGACTATCGTCAGTCCGATAAGAAGATCGCTGACGCCGAGGCCGCGGGCGATCTCGCTGGCGCCCCATACCAGTGCCCGGGAACTCAGTGCCAGGAGCAACAGGGTACCTGCTAGCCAGCACAGTGCCTTGGGTAGGGAAAGGCCGGGTATCTCGTCGGCGGGGCGTGGGTCGGGGGTGTCGGCGCGCATCAGCCACCACAGGCTGAAGACCAGCAGCAGGCCGAGGAGGAGGGCGTCGAAGCGTCCCAGCACGCCGTTGGCCAGCGCATAGCCGGCCAGGCCGGTGGCTCCGAGCAGCAGTGGCAGTTCGCGCCGCACCAGTGAGAAGCGTATGGGAATCGGCCTGACCAGGGCCGTGACGCCCAGCACCAGCCCGATATTGGCGATGTTGGAACCCACGGCGTTACCGGTGGCCAGGTCGGGCAGGCCATCCAGGGCGGCGAACACGGCGACCACCATCTCGGGGGCCGAAGTGCCCAGCGCCACGATGGTCATGCCGATCAGCATTGCGCTCAGCCCGGTGCGGCTGGCCGTGGCGGCGGCGGCATTGACGAAGCGGTCGGCGCTCCAGGTGAGCACGACAAGGCCCAGGGCGACCGTTATGAGAGGAAGCAGCATGGCACCGATCAGTACGACGGAATGAGGGCGCACATTAGACGTCTTTCAGTGGTTCGGGTGCAAGCGGCGGTGCCGGTCGGGCTGGCGTCGGGCAGAGGAGTTAGGATACGATGTTCGATAATTTTTTTCTGGATCTTGCGGCATGATCGATTCCCCCTTCGTGGAGGTGAAGAATCTACATTTCTCGCGCGGCGAGAAGGTCATCTTCAGTGGCGTCGAGCTGCAGATTCCCCGTGGCCGGATCACAGCCATCATGGGCCCCAGCGGTACCGGCAAGACGACCCTGCTCAAGCTGATAGGAGGGCAGTTGGCACCCGATGCCGGCCGGGTCATGATCGCTGGACAGGACGTGCATGCCCTGTCGCGCAAGGCACTGTTCACCCTGCGCCGACGCATGGGCATGCTGTTCCAGAGCGGTGCGCTGTTCTCCGATCTCAGCGTGTTCGAGAACGTGGCGTTCCCGTTGCGTGTGCATACCGACCTGCCGCAGGCGATGATCCGCGACCTGGTGCTGATGAAGCTGCAGGCGGTAGGGCTGCGTGGGGCGCGGGAGCTGATGCCGGCAGAGCTTTCGGGAGGCATGGCGAGGCGTGTCGCGCTGGCCCGGGCGATCGCACTGGACCCCGACCTGGTGCTCTACGATGAGCCGTTCGTGGGCCAGGATCCGATCTCGAAGGGTGTGCTGGTGCAGTTGATCAAGAAGCTCAACCAGGCGCTCGGCTTGACCTCCATCGTGGTGTCGCACGATATCCAGGAGACGCTGTCGATTGCCGACTATGTCTACGTCATCGCCGATGGCCAGGTCATGGCCCACGGTACGCCCGATAGTCTCGACATCGACGACGACCCCCGCGTCAGCCAGTTCGTGCACGGCGAACCGGACGGCCCGGTGCCCTTTCACTATCCGGCGCCGGATTACTTCCGCGACATCCTCAACCTGGAGGGGCGGCCATGATCGGGCGCATTCTGAGCCTCGGTCGGCGTGGCTGCGACTTGCTCGAGGCCTTGGGGCGCTCGGGCCTGTTTCTCGCCCAGTCCGGCGTCGGCATTCCATCGCGTGAGGGCTGGTACCTGTGGCTGCGGCAGGTGCACTTCGTCGGCGTGCTGTCGCTGGCCATCGTGCTGGTATCGGGGCTGTTCATCGGCATGGTGCTGGCGCTGCAAGGCTACACCCTCCTGGTCGACTTCGGCGCCGAGCAGGCGCTGGGGCAGATGGTGGCGCTGTCGCTACTGCGCGAGTTGTCGCCGGTGGTGGCAGCGTTGCTGTTTGCCGGGCGTGCCGGCTCGGCATTGACCGCCGAGATCGGCCTGATGAAGGCCACCGAACAGCTCACCAGCATGGAGATGATCGGCGTCGACCCGCTGCGTCGGGTGGTGGCGCCCAGGCTGTGGGCCGGCTTCGTGGCGCTGCCGCTGTTGACCATCGGTTTCAGCGTGGTCGGCGTCTATGGCGGCTACCTGGTCGGTGTCGAATGGCTGGGTGTGTTCGAAGGTTCCTACTGGGGCAACATGCAGTCCAGTGTCGATTTTATCGCCGATGTCGGCAATGGCATGGTCAAGAGCCTGGTGTTCGCCCTGGTGGTGACCTGGATCGCGGTGTTCCAGGGCTACGACCTGATACCGACTTCGGAGGGGATCTCCCGCGCCACCACACGTACGGTGGTCTACTCCTCGCTGGCGGTGCTGGGCCTCGATTTCGTTCTTACCGCGCTGATGTTCGGAGGGTTTTCCTGATGTTTGGCGGGTACCTATCGCTTAATGGAGAGGCAGGATGAAGCGCAGCAAGACGATGGAGCTGGGTGTCGGCCTGTTCATGCTGGCCGGCATTCTGGGGTTGCTGTTCCTGGGGCTGCGGGTCAGCGGGTTGACCTTCACGGTGCCAGGCGACACCTTCCAGCTCGAGGCCAATTTCGCCAATATCGGCGGCCTCAAGCCGCGGGCGCGCGTTACCATGTCAGGCGTCACGGTGGGACGGGTCACCGCCATCGAGCTGGATACCGAGTGGTACGATGCCCGGGTCATCCTGGAGCTCGATGCCGAGCTGGAGGAGCGTCTTCCGCGCGATACCACGGCTGCCATTCTGACATCGGGCTTGCTGGGGGAGCAGTATGTCGGGCTCACAGTCGGGGGCGACCCCGAGACGCTGGGCGATGGCGATACCATCCGCGACACCCAGTCTGCCCTTGTGTTGGAAGAACTCATCCAGCAATTCGTGTCCAATATGGTCAACGATTGAGCCGCACCCCTTGTTACCGTTTTATTCAGAGGTTGCACCATGAGCCAGATGACTCTTCCCTTCGTTCTGTTTCGCCGCCTGTTGCTCGGCCTGTGCCTGGTCGTGACCAGCATGACGGTGCTGGCCGCTCCCGAGCGTAGCCCCGAGCAGGTCATTCGCGACAGCATCGACGAGCTGATGGGCCAGATCGATGGGCGCAAGGACTACTATGCCGACAACGTCAATGAACTCAAGGCGCTGGTGGACGACAGCCTCGACGATATCGCCGACTTTCGCTACATCGGCGCCAGCGTAATGGGGCGCTACTTCCAGAACGCCACTCCCCAGCAGCGCTCCCGGTTCGTCAATGTCTTCCGTCAGACCCTGATCGATACCTATACCAAGGGGCTGGTGACCTTCGACTATCGCGAGCTGCGCGTGCTCGAAAGCCGTCGCGAACCGCGCCACGAGGACCAGGCTTCGGTGGCCATGGAGGTCGTGGCGATGGATGGCACCGTCTATCCGGTCAGCTATACGCTGCGCCAGAGCGATGGCCATTGGAAAGTGGTCAACGTCATCGTCAATGGCATCAACCTGGGGCTGACGTTCCGCAACCAGTTCGACCAGTCCATGCGCGACCACGGGCGCGATTACGATGCGGTGATCGCCAACTGGTCGCCGGAGATTGCCGCCGACGAGCTGGAGGAGGGCGGCGGCGCATGAGTCGGCTGCTCGAGCGTGGCGGCGTGCGGCTGGAAGCCGGCCCGCAGGGGCTGGCCGTGAGTGGCGACGTCGATTTCGAGATCGCCGCGCCGCTGGTCGAGTCAGGTACCGCCTGGCTGGTCGAGCAGCCCGCCGGGACGCGCGTGGTGCTCGACCTGTGCGGTGTCGAGCAAGTCAGCAGCGCAGCTCTCAGCGTATTGCTCGAGTGGACGCGCCAGGCGCGCACGGCTGGCGTCAAGATTCGCGCAGTCAGGCTCTCGGAGCCGCTCGCTCGGCTGACACGGGTGGCAGAGCTCGACGATCTCCTGCCGCTTGCCGACGAGGCTTGACCCGCGCCAGCAAAGCCTCGTCCCGGCATCGCCAAGCGCGATGCTTTTCTTTACCATGTAGGAATTCTTGTTCCTGGCAGCGCCCCTTGATGGGGCCGCGTGCCGCTCCATTCGTCCCACAGGAGTTCCGTTTTTCATGCAACCCAGTGACGTCAAGGCGCTGCTCGAGGCGCGCCTCGAGGATTGCGATTTCTACATCCAGGGCGAAGGCTGCAACTTCCAGGTCATCGCCGTGGGCGATGTCTTCGACGGCCTGTCGCCGGTCAAGCGGCAGCAATTGATCTATGGCGCCCTCGCGGAGGAGATCGCTTCCGGTGCCGTGCATGCCGTGAGCCTCAAGACCTACACGCCGGCGCAGTGGGCTAGTGCGCCGGAAAATGCGGCTTCACCTGGCCAGGGCGCCTGACGGTCGAGCATACATGGACAAGTTGATCATTACCGGCAACGGACCCGTCGATGGCGAGGTCTGGGCCAGCGGCGCCAAGAATGCGGCGCTGCCTATCCTGTGCGCTACCCTGCTGGCCGATGAGCCGGTCACCATCGGCAACCTGCCGCATCTTCAGGACATCACCACCACGCTCGAGCTGCTGGGTCGCATGGGCGTCGAGCCGGTGATGGGCGAGAAGATGACCATCCAGCTCGACGGCTCCCAGGTGCGTGACTGCCACGCCCCCTACGAGCTGGTCAAGAAGATGCGTGCCTCCATCCTGGTGCTCGGGCCCTTGCTGGCGCATTTCGGCCATGCCGACGTCTCGCTGCCCGGCGGCTGTGCCATCGGCTCGCGGCCGGTGGATCTGCACATTCGCGGTCTCGAAGCCATGGGCGCCGAGATTCGCGTCGAGGGCGGCTATATCCGTGCCCGGGTGGACGGCCGGCTCAAGGGGGCGACCATCTTCTTCGATACCGTCACCGTCACCGGTACCGAGAACCTGTTGATGGCGGCAGCCCTGGCGGAAGGCACCACGGTGCTGGAAAACGCCGCGCGAGAGCCCGAGGTGGTGGATCTGGCCGAGTGCCTGATCAAGATGGGCGCCAAGATCCGCGGTCACGGCAGCAACAACATCATCATCGAAGGCGTCGAACGGCTGCACGGCGCCTATCACGACGTCATGCCGGACCGTATCGAAACCGGGACCTTCCTGGTTGCCGCTGCGCTCTCTCGCGGTCGCGTGCGGGTCCGCAATACCCGTGCCGATATCCTCGAGGCGGTGCTGGCCAAGCTCGAGGAAGCCGGTGCCAAGGTAATCATCGGCGATGGCTGGATCGAGCTGGACATGGAGGGGCGGCGTCCGCGGCCGGTCAATGTTCGCACCGCCCCGTACCCAGGTTTCCCGACTGACATGCAGGCCCAGTTCGTGGCGCTCAACGCCGTGGCGGACGGCACCTCACGCGTGGTCGAGACCATCTTCGAGAATCGCTTCATGCACGTTCAGGAACTGAACCGCATGGGGGCGCAGATAGCACTCGAGGGCAATACCGCGATGATCACCGGCGTCGAGCGCCTTTCCGGCGCTCCGGTAATGGCCACCGACCTGCGCGCCTCGGCATCGCTGGTAATCGCGGCGATGATGGCCGACGGCGAGACCCTGGTCGATCGTATCTACCACATCGATCGCGGCTACGAGTGCATCGAAGAAAAACTGCAGCTGCTGGGGGCCCGGATTCGCCGCATTCCCGGTTGAACGGGCAGCGCGGGGCCTGCAGCTTCCGACCATTAGGCGAGAGCATGAGCAAGCAACTGATACTGGCCCTGTCGAAGGGCCGCATCCTCGACGAGACCTTGCCGCTGCTGGCGGACGCCGGCATCGTTCCGGCCGAGGACCTGGGCAAGAGCCGCAAGTTGCTCTTCGACACCAACCTCGACGACGTCAAGCTGGTGATCATTCGCGCCACCGACGTGCCCACCTACGTCCAGTTGGGGGCTGCCGACCTGGGCGTGGCGGGCAAGGACGTGCTGCTAGAGCATGGCGCCGAGGGCCTCTACGAGCCGCTGGACCTCGAGATCGCCAAGTGCAAGCTGATGACGGCAGGCATCGACGGCGCCAAGCCGGCGCGTGCGCGACGCCGGGTGGCCACCAAGTTTGTCGACGTGGCGCGTCGCTACTACGCCGAGCAGGGCATCCAGGCCGAAGTGATCAAACTCTACGGAGCCATGGAGCTGGCGCCGCTGATGAACCTGGCCGACGAGATCGTCGATATCGTCGACACCGGCAACACGCTGCGTGCCAACGGCATGTCGCCACGCGAACTGATCGCGTCGATCAGCACGCGCCTGGTGGTCAACAAGGCGGCCATGACCATGAAGCACGAGCGTCTCAAGCCGCTGATTGCACGCCTTGCCGAGGCGGTGGAGCGCCGGCGGGAGAATGCCGAGGCGCCGGCTAGGTAGCCACTCTGCTCGGTATCAGCAACGAGACTATTTCATCTGGAGGCGTAGGCGATCATGAGCGAAACCCCTGTCGAATCCGTCGATATTGCCCGGCTATCGACCGAGGATGCCGATTTCGAGGCGCGCCTGGATGCGCTGCTGGCCTGGGAAGGTGTGTCGGATGCCGAGGTCCAGGAGCGGGTGGCGGAGATCATCGCGGCGGTTCGCGAGCGGGGCGATGCAGCCCTGATCGAGTATACCCAGCGCTTCGACCGGCTCGCGGTTGCGAGCATGAGCGAACTGACGCTGGGGGCGGCGCGGCTCGAGCAGGCGTTCAACGGTCTACCCGACGCTCAGCGTGATGCCCTGGCCCAGGCCGCCGAGCGTATTCGTATTTATCACGAGCGACAGAAACCGACTTCCTGGTCTTATGTCGAGGCGGACGGCAGCGTGCTCGGCCAGCAGGTCACGCCGCTGGACCGGGCCGGCATCTACGTGCCGGGCGGCAAGGCGGCCTATCCCTCTTCGGTATTGATGAATGCCATTCCTGCCCATGTGGCAGGCGTGCGGGAGATCGTCATGGTCGTGCCCACTCCCGATGGCGTGCTCAATGAGCTGGTGCTGGCGGCGGCCCACCTGGCCGGAGTGGATCACGTCTTCACCCTGGGTGGCGCCCAGGCGGTGGCGGCCATGGCCTATGGTACCGAGAGCGTGCCGCGGGTCGACAAGATCGTGGGGCCCGGCAACATCTACGTGGCGACCGCCAAGCGTGCGGTATTCGGCCAGGTGGGCATCGACATGATCGCCGGCCCCTCGGAGATATTGGTGGTCTCCGATGGCGCTACCGATCCGGAGTGGCTGGCCATGGACCTGTTCTCCCAGGCCGAGCACGACGAGGATGCCCAGGCGCTGCTGGTCAGCTGGGACGAGCGCCACCTGGCCGAGGTCGAGGCGGCCATCGCCCGGCTGCTGCCGACGCTGGAGCGTGAGGGGATCGTGCGCCAGTCGCTGGCGCGTCGCGGCGCCTTGATCCACTGCCGCGACCGCGGCGAGGCCGTGCGCCTGATCAATCGCATCGCTCCGGAGCACCTCGAACTCTCCATGGCCGACCCGGACGCCCTATTGCCGGAGGTTCGCCACGCGGGTGCCATCTTCATGGGGCGCTACACGGCCGAGGCGCTCGGCGACTACTGCGCCGGGCCCAACCACGTGCTGCCGACTTCCGGCACGGCGCGTTTCTCTTCACCGCTGGGCGTTTACGACTTCCAGAAGCGCTCGTCGATCATCCACTGCTCCGAAGCCGGGGCGTCGTCGCTGGGCAAGGTGGCCTCGGTGCTGGCGCGGGGGGAGTCCCTGACGGCACATGCCCGCTCCGCCGAGTACCGTATCAAGGACGAGTACCGCACCAAGGAGTAGTGGCAACCTCCCTTTAGCGCCCGGGGTGACGGCCAGGTGGCAGCGGGCGCTCGCCGACTTCCAGGTCGACGGTGAACTTCTCGCCGCTGCGTACCACGGTCAGGGGTAACGTGGCGCCGGGTTCGATGGCCGCGATGTCGCTCATGGCGGCGCGGGCATCGAGGATGGGTCGTCCGTCGACTTCCAGCAGCACGTCGCCAGGACGCAGGCCGGCCTGGGCGGCCGGCCCTTCGGGCACTACGCCGGAGATGACCACGCCACGTGGCGCTTGCAGGCCGAAGGACGCCGCCAGGTCCTGCGTCATTTCCTGCGCCTCGATGCCTAGCCAGCCACGAATGACGCGACCCTGGGTGACCAGAGCTTCCAGAATGGAGCGGGCCAGCCGCGTGGGGATGGCGAAGCCAACCCCCTGGGAGCCACCCGAGCGGGAAAAGATCGCGGTATTGATTCCCACTAGCGAACCTTCGGCGTTGATCAAGGCGCCGCCTGAGTTGCCCGGGTTGATGGCGGCATCGGTCTGGATGAAATCTTCATAGGCGCTCAGGCCCAGGTGGCTGCGCCCCGTGGCGCTGATGATACCCATGGTGACGGTCTGTCCCACGCCGAAGGGGTTGCCGATGGCCATGGCGATATCCCCTACCGCTACGTCCTCGGTATCGGCGAGATGAATCACCGGTAGCTGGTCCAGGTCGATGCGCAGCACGGCGAGATCGCTCTCCGGGTCGGTGCCGATCACCTCCGCGAGCGTTTCCCTGCCGTCACGCAGGGCCACCTGGATCTCGTCGGCGCCATCGATGACATGGTGGTTGGTCAGCACGTAGCCATCCTCGCTGACGATGACGCCTGAGCCCAGGCTCGACAGCAGGCGCTGCTGGGTTGGCAGGTCGTCGGCGAAGAACTGGCGGAAGAAAGGATCCGACATCAGCGGATGTTCCTCGCGCGCCACGACCCGTGACGAGTAAATGTTGACGACTGCTGGAGCGGCCTTTTCGACGGCTGCCGAATAGCTGACCGGGCCCTGTTGGCGCGCCAGGGGCGTGGCCTGCTGGAGCTCGGGGGAGGGGCGCGATACCTGCTGCACCTCGGTTGGCAGCGCTGGCTGGGTGGTCCCCTCTGGCGCCGAAGGGCCACGAAGCAGCTGTGGAAAGGTATTGAGCAAGACAATGGCCAACAGCACGCCGATGAGGGCGGGCAGGGCATAGGCGATGAAAGAACGACGCATGCGGCGTTTCCTGGTCGGCGGGCAGTCGATGGTGGCCCGCTCAGTCGTTACAATAAGAGCGATTGTAACATCGACATCGAAGCGCTGTCCGGAGGCAGGATGATATTACGAAACGACATGGTGCGAGCCTGCGATGCCCTGCTCGATGCGCCCGCCTTCAAGGACTACACCGTCAATGGATTGCAGGTGGCAGGACGAGACGAGGTCCAGCGTGTGATGAGCGGCGTGACCGCCTGTCAGGCGTTGCTCGACGAGGCAGTAGCCTGGGGGGCGGACCTGCTGCTCGTCCACCATGGCTACTTCTGGAAGAACGAACCGGTGCCCATCACCGGAATCAAGCAGCGGCGCATTCGTACGCTGCTGCTCAACGACATCAACCTATTGGCCTATCATCTGCCGCTGGATGCCCATGCGGAGCTTGGCAACAACGCCATGCTCGCGCGGCGGCTCGGCCTGCGCGTAGAGGGCTGTGCCGACGGCGAGCTGGGCCAGGGGTTGATCTGGCTCGGCAGTCTGCCCGATGCCACTTCGCCCACGGCGTTGGCACGTCATGTCGGCGAACGTCTGGGGCGAGAGCCGCTGCTCGTCGAGGCACCTGGTGCGAGGGAGGTTCGTCGTGTCGCCTGGTGCACCGGCGGTGCCCAGGACATGATCACCCAGGCCTGGGAGGCCGGCGCCGAGGCGTTCATTTCGGGCGAGATCTCCGAGCGCACCACGCACCTGGCGCGTGAGCTCGGCATTCACTATCTGGCCGCGGGGCATCATGCCACCGAGCGATACGGCGTTCAGGCGCTGGGTGCATGGCTCGAACGGGAATACGGCGTCGAGCATCGTTTCGTCGATATCGACAATCCGGCCTGACCTTGCGGGACATGGGCGATCAGTAGCGCGGGGGTTGTGGGGCCTCGCTCTTGTCGTCGCTGGGCTTGAGGCCGAAATCCTCCGACAGGGTGCCGCCGGAACCATCGGCATAGTCACGCGGTGCCGGTATGTCGTCATCGTTGCCTGTCAGGGCCGGTCGGTCGGCCGTCGTGAGTTGCTCGGCCGACTTGAGCTGGCGGTTGCTGGGAGTATCGCAGTGCAGCGTACTGGCATCCTCGGTGAGGCGGTGCTCGAGGGTGCGCATTTCGCGCTGGATATTGCTCACCATCATGCCTACTTGGCTGAAATGTTCGTTCATGCCCTCCCGGAGCACGTTCAGCTCGCGCTCGCGCTCGGCAGCCTGGCGACGCAGTTCCTGCGTGCGGGTTGCCGATGCGCCGAGCATGCGATAGCCGATGGCGCCGATACCAAGGCCGGCCAGCAGGCTGACGATAGCCACGATCCAGTTCACATTGCCGTAATCCACGAAGTTCTCCTGATACAGATACACGCCGATGCCAGTGCCGTTTCCCGGTTCGAGTCATGGCTGGCCGGCCCATTATAGAAGCGTTGGCCGTCGGCGGGTCAACGATCGGTGGTAATGGGTGGCCCAGCCATTTTTCTGCGCGCAGCGCGTGGGATGCGTATAATGCGGGGCCTGCAACGATACGAGCCAAGATCAGCAAGGAATCTTCCATGTGCGCGACCGTGACGCCTGCGGGGTCCCACTCGGCCGATGCCGGCACACCGCTGGCGCGCTACCGGGCCGACCTCGAGCGCGACGACTTTCACTACGATCCTGCTCAGGAGCAGGCCGTTGAGCACCTGCAGCGTCTCTACGAGCAGCTCGTGGCCTCGCCCAGGACCGAGCCGCGAGCGGTGACCACGGGGCGCGGCCTCAAGTCCCGGGTGGCGGGGCTGTTCGGCAAGCGCGACAAGGGGGGCGAAGAGCCTGTCTTGCCTACGATCCAAGGGCTCTACTTCTGGGGCGGGGTGGGGCGTGGCAAGACCTATCTCGTCGATACCTTCCACGAGTCCCTGCCTTTTCCCGACAAGATGCGCACCCATTTTCATCGCTTCATGCAGCGTGTGCACAACGAGCTGGAGCATTACAAGGGCGAGAAGAACCCGCTGACGCTGGTTGCCGGCAAGTTCGCCGCCGAGGCGCGGGTCATTTGCTTCGACGAGTTTTTCGTCAAGGACATCACCGATGCGATGATCCTGGCCAACCTGCTCGAAGCGCTGTTCGAGCGCGGCGTGGTGCTGGTGGCCACCTCGAACATCGTGCCCGACGAACTGTACAAGGATGGCCTGCAGCGAGCCCGCTTCCTGCCGGCCATCGATCTGATCAAGCGCCACTGCCGCGTGGTCAACGTGGACTCGGGCGTCGACTATCGCCTGCGTGCCCTGGAGCGTGCCGAGATATTCCATGCGCCGCTGGACGATGCGGCGGAGCGGGAGCTGGTGCGTAGCTTTCGTGAAATCGCCAGGCACGATGGAGAGGTCGACGTGCCAATCGAGATCAATCACCGCGTGCTGCGAGCGCGGCGCCTGCATGACGACGTGGTGTGGTTCGAGTTCCGAGAACTGTGCGACGGGCCACGTAGCCAGAACGACTATATCGAGCTGGCCCGCGAGTTCCATACCGTGCTGGTCTCCAGCGTGACCCGGATGGGAGCGGCGACCGACGACCAGGCACGCCGCTTCATCAATATGGTCGATGAATTCTACGACCGCGGCGTCAAGCTGCTGATGTCGGCCGAGGCGCCGGCGGAGTCGCTCTATGCCGGCGGGCGTCTTGAATTCGAGTTCCAGCGTACCTTGTCGCGACTGCAGGAGATGCAGTCGCACGAGTATCTCGCCCTGCCGCACAAGCCATGAGGCAGGCTCGATAAGGCTTTAACCTGGGCGCGTAAATCATGTAGAATGCGCGCTTCTCGACCGTTGTCGCTGCTTCTGGGGGCGACAACCAAGAAAAATAGGGATGATCCCGATGCACGATGGTGCGCGGGGTCCAATACACTTGATTGATTTTGTGGTGATTTCTCCATGAAAACGTTCACAGCTAAGCCGCAGAGCGTGCAGCGCGACTGGTATGTCGTCGATGCGGCGGACAAGACGCTCGGTCGCCTGGCCACCGAAATCGCTCGTCGTCTGCGCGGCAAGCACAAGCCCGAGTTCACCCCTCACGTGGATACCGGCGACTACATCGTCGTGATCAACGCCGAGAAAGTGCAGGTTACCGGCAACAAGGCCAAGGCCAAGACCTACTACCGTCACACCGGTTACCCGGGTGGTCTTCGCTCGATGAATTTCGAGAAGATGATCGCGCACGCACCCGAGCGCGTGATCGAGTCCGCCGTGAAGGGCATGCTGCCCAAGGGACCGCTGGGGCGCGCCATGTACTCCAAGCTCAAGGTCTACGCCGGCGCCGAACATCCGCACGCCGCCCAGCAGCCGCAAGAATTGAACATCTGAGGGGATCATCACCATGGCACAGCAGTATTACGGTACCGGGCGCCGCAAGACTTCCACCGCTCGTGTTTTCCTCAAGCCGGGCACCGGCAAGATCACCGTCAACAACCGCGACCTGGATCAGTATTTCGGTCGTGTTACCGGCCGCATGGTGGTTCGCCAGCCGCTCGAATTGACTGAAACGACCGGTCAGTTCGACGTCTATGTCACCGTCAAGGGCGGCGGCGGTTCTGCTCAGGCGGGTGCCATTCGTCACGGCATCACTCGTGCACTGATGGAGTACAACGAGGACTTCCGTCCGACGCTTCGCGCCGCTGGCTACGTCACTCGTGACGCTCGTCAGGTGGAGCGCAAGAAGGTCGGTCTGCGCAAGGCGCGTCGTCGCCCGCAGTTCTCCAAGCGCTGATTTTCTGCTCAGTCGCTGGCAAAAACCCGGGCGTTTGCCCGGGTTTTTTGGTTTCTATTTCAAGAAATTGCAAAAATAATTCCACCTTGGTCAGGGCCGCCTCGGCTTGTGCGTAGCGGCTCGATTCCTTAAGATATGGCGGATTTGGTATCCGTGGCCGCGGAACTCATTCCGTGCGGGATCAACGGGTAAGCTGATGGGAGAAACCATAAAATGGCAGACAACGGCGTGAACAAAGGGCGGCGCCGTCTCCTCCTTGGTGCCACCACCGTCGTAGGAGCGGTGGGTGCCGTGGGAGTGGCGGTTCCCTTTGTGGCTTCCTGGCAGCCGAGTGCCAGGGCAAGGGCGGCGGGCGCGCCAGTGAGTGCAAATGTCTCGAAGCTCGAGCCAGGGCAGCGCATGACCGTCGAGTGGCGTGGACGGCCGGTCTGGGTCGTCAGGCGCACGCCCGATATGATCGAGCGCACCGAGAGCTTGGATCCTTCCCGTCTGGCCGACCCGGATTCCAGCGAGCCGCAGCAGCCGAGCTACGTGACCGGTCCGCTGCGCTCGGTGCGGCCCGAGTATTCGGTGCTGATCGGTATCTGCACGCACCTGGGCTGCTCGCCGCTGTTCCGCCCCGAGCCGGAAGACGTCGACATGACGGCCTGGCCCGGCGGTTACTTCTGTCCCTGTCACGGCTCCTATTTCGACCTGTCGGGCCGTGTCTTCCGCAATGTGCCGGCGCCGCTCAACCTCGAGGTGCCGCCGTACCGCTTTGATGGCGACGACGTGATCGTCGTTGGCGAAGATGAGGAGGCCGCCTGATGGGTAACCCGAATCGTGCCAAGGCTGAAAGCGGCATCATGCGCTGGGTGGATGACCGCTTTCCCGCCACACAGATGTGGCAGGACCACCTGTCCAAGTACTACGCGCCCAAGAACTTCAACTTCTGGTATTTCTTCGGCTCGCTGGCGCTGCTGGTGCTGGTCAACCAGATTCTCACCGGTGTCTGGCTCACCATGAGCTACAACCCCTCGGCCGAGGGTGCCTTTACCTCCGTCGAATACATCATGCGCGACGTGGAGTGGGGGTGGTTGATCCGCTACCTGCACTCCACCGGTGCCTCCGCCTTCTTCTTGGTGGTCTATCTGCACATGTTCCGCGCCCTGCTGTACGGATCCTACAAGGCGCCGCGCGAACTGGTGTGGATCTTCGGCATGGCCATCTATCTGCTGCTGATGGCCGAAGCCTTCATGGGCTACCTGCTGCCCTGGGGCCAGATGTCCTACTGGGGGGCTCAGGTCATCATCTCGCTGTTCTCGGCGATTCCGTTCGTCGGTCCTGACCTCGCCCAGTGGGTGCGCGGTGACTACCTGATTTCCGGCATCACCCTGAACCGCTTCTTCGCCCTGCACGTGGTGGCGCTGCCCATCGTGATCCTGGCGCTGGTGGTATTGCACCTGATCGCCCTGCACGAGGTCGGGTCCAACAATCCTGACGGTATCGATATCAAGGCCAAGAAGGACGAGACCGGCAAGCCGCTGGACGGCATTCCGTTCCACCCCTACTACACCGTCAAGGACGTGTTCGGTGTGGCGGTCTTCCTGTTCGTGTTCGCCGCGGTGGTGTTCTACTTCCCCGAGGGCGGCGGCTATTTCCTGGAGCGACCCAACTTCGAGCCGGCCAACCCGATGGTAACGCCGGATCACATCGCGCCAGTGTGGTACTTCACCCCCTTCTACGCCATCCTGCGGGCGATCACCTTCGACCTGTTCGGGCTCGACGCCAAGTTCCTTGGCGTGGTGTTCATGGGCGGTGCCATTGCCGTGCTGTTCGTGCTGCCCTGGCTCGATCGTAGCCCGGTCAACTCCATGCGCTACAAGGGTTGGCTATCCAAGGTGATGCTGGCGCTGTTCGCCATCAGCTTCGTGATCCTCGGGGTGCTTGGGGCACTGCCAGCCACGCCGATGCGTACCGCAGTGGCGCAGCTCTGCACCGTGGTCTATTTCGCCTTCTTCCTGCTGATGCCGTTCTACACCAGGATGGAGAAGACCAAACCGCTACCGGAAAGGGTGACTGGCTAATGAAAAAGCAACTGTTCGCACTGCTCTTCGCGCTGGTGCCCTTCACGGCGATGGCTGCGCCGGCGGCAGACGTGCCCTATTCGATGACACCGGATCTGCACGACGAGGAGTCGCTGCAGCGCGGCATGCAGCTTTTCGTCAACTACTGCATGGGATGTCACTCGCTGGAGCACCAGCGCTTCGCGCGGGCCGCCGAGGACTTCGGCATGCCGCAGGACCTGGTCGAGGAGAACCTGATCTTCTCCTCCAGCCTGGCCTTCAACGACCAGATGCGCATCGCCATGGATCATGGCGATGCCGCCAACTGGTTCGGCTCGGCGGCACCCGACCTGACCCTGCACGGACGCCTGCGTGGCCCCGATTGGATCTACTCCTACTTGCTGACCTTCTATCGCGACCCGAGTCGTCCCAATGGGGTCAACAACGAGGTCTTCCCCATGGTGGCCATGCCCAACGTGCTCGAGTCGCTGCAGGGCGTGCAGGAGAAGGTCTGCGCCGAGACGGATCGTCCCGTCGAAGGGGCTGAGCTCGATCCGCTGACCGGAAAGTACCAGTCCTGCGAGGTACTGCAGGTGACCCGGCCGGGGAGCATGGAGCCCGACGAGTTCGAGGAGGCGGTCTATGACCTGACCAACTTCCTGGCCTACGTGGGTGAGCCGTCCAAGCTGCAGGCCCAGGTGCTGGGGCCGAAGGTGCTGATCTTCATCTTCATCTTCGGTGTGCTGGCGTACCTGCTCAAGCGCGAGTACTGGCGCGACATCCACTGATTCGATCGAATCGGTCCGTTGTGCCGCAGGGGGCGTATGGCCATCATGCCATGCGCCCCCTGCGTATTGTTCCAAGTCCAAGAGTACATGCCACCCCCCGCAGCCGGGGGCGCGTGCTATCATGCTGGTTCGAATTGATGCGAGGATTGTTACATGGGTGTAGTGGCCAAGCGGTCGTCGATGATCTTCTACTCGGGAAGCGATGATCACTTCAGTCATCGCGTACGCATCGTACTCGCCGAAAAGGGCGTGGCGGTCGATATCGTCGAGGTCAATGGTGACCAGCGTCCCGAGGAACTCGCCGACCTGAACCCCTACAATAGCGTGCCGACTCTGGTCGATCGCGATCTGGCGCTCTACGAATCCAAGGTGATGATGGAGTACCTGGACGAGCGCTTTCCCCATCCGCCGCTATTGCCGGTATACCCTGTGGCGCGAGCCCAGAGCCGGCTGTGGATGCATCGCATCGAGCGTGAGTGGTGCCCCCTCGTCGAGCAGATCGAGAGCGGCGGCAAGAAGGAAGTGGAAAAGGCACGCAAGGAATTGCGTGAGAGCCTGGTCGGCATCTCGCCGATTTTCGAGGACGTGCCTTTCTTCATGAGCGAGGAGTTTTCGCTGGTGGACTGCTGCATCGCGCCGATACTGTGGCGCCTTCCGGTGCTGGGTATCGAGCTTCCGGAGAAGCAGGTCAAGCCGCTCGTTGCCTACATGGAGCGCTTGTTCGAGCGTGAATCCTTCGTGTCGTCATTGAGCGAGAACGAGCGCGAGATGCGTACCTGAACCTGGCGTCGGGCCTGCCCGACGCCAATAGACTGGAGGGCAGAACGCCATGTTGTCGAGCCGCCCCTATCTAGCCAGAGGCCTCTACGAGTGGCTCCTGGACAATGACCATACTCCCTACATCGTGGTCGATGCCGAGCAACCCGGCGTCAATGTGCCGCGCCAGTTCGTGCAGAATGGCCAGATCGTACTGAACGTGGGACCTACCGCCGTGCGGGACCTGCGCATCGAGAACGACGCCGTCAGTTTTCATGCCCGCTTTGGCGGGCAGCCCATGCAGGTCGTCGTGCCGATGCCGGCCCTGGTGGCCATCTATGCAAGAGAGAACGGGGTGGGCATGGTGTTCGGTCATGAGCCGACCATGCCGATGCCTCAGCGGGAAGAGGGGGCTGCGGCGGACAGGCCCGAGCTGAGTAGCGTCGACGTTGATGAAGGGCGGGATGACGATGGCGTGAAGCAAGAGCGCGACAAGAAGTCGTCCTCTGCCGGCAAGGTGTCGTCATCCAAAAAGCGGCCTTCGCTGCGGGTGATCAAGTAGCCGCTGGCTCATCGAGTCACCATGTAGGCGCTAACGCATAACGGCAGGTCAATGACCTGCCGTTATGCGTTTTGCGCTGAGATGCGCGTTCAGTCGAGATAGTCGAAAACCTTGACGATGCGCTGTATGCCGCCGATGTCGGCAACGGCGTTGACGATGCGATCGGCCTCGGCCCGCCTGACCATGCCCATGATGTAGACCGTGGCATTCTCGGTGACGAAGCGCAGGCGGCCGGTGTCGATGCTCTGGTCGGCTGCCAGGGTCGTGCGGATGCGAGTGTTTATCCAGGTATCGGAGAGACGCTGGCTTGCCGGCAGATTGGCGGCGACGGACAGTTCGTTATGCACGTCGCGGACGTTGCGAACCTCCAGTGCCACTTCGTTAGCCTTCTGCTTCAGCTCTTCACTGGGTACCTGGCCGGTGAGGAGCACGATACCGTTGTAACTGTCGACGTTGATGCGGGCATCGCCAAGACGTGCATCGCTACGTCGCAGGTTGTGGGCGATCTTGGTCTCGATACTTTCATCTTCCACCTGGGCACCAAGCGTGCGCCTGCCATAGTTTTCGTCGATGGTGCCGGGGTTGGCGACGCCGGTGACCGTGGTACAGCCGCCGAGGGCCAGAACCAGGGAGGCCAGAAGACAAGCGAACAGTCTGGTTGAGGTCATGTGGGGTTACTCGCTGCTGCCGAAGAGTTGTTCATCGATGAGGTCGCACAGGCAATGGATCACCAGTAGGTGAACTTCCTGAATGCGCGCCGTGGAAGTGGCCGGGACGCGTATTTCGCAGTCGTCCTGGCCAAGCAGGGAGGCCATGTCGCCGCCGTCACGGCCGGTCAGGGCGACGACGGCCATGTCGCGATCGTGGGCCGCCTGGATAGCCTGAATCACGTTGCCCGAGTTGCCGCTGGTGGAGATGGCCAGCAGGATGTCACCGGGCTGGCCGAGTGCCCTGATCTGCTTGGAGAAGACTTCGTTGTAGCTGTAGTCGTTGGCGATCGAGGTCAGCGTCGAGGTATCGGTGGTCAGCGCCAGGGCCGGCAGGCTGGGGCGTTCCCGTTCGAAGCGGTTGAGCAGCTCGGAGGAGAAGTGTTGGCTGTCGCCTGCACTGCCGCCATTGCCGCAGGCCAGTATCTTGCCTTCGTTGACCAGGCATTGAACCATCATTTGGCTGGCGACTTCGATGAAGGGAGGCAATACCTCACTGGCATAGGTCTTGGTGTCGATGCTGGCGTTGAAATGGCCGAGTATACGTTGCTGAAAATCCATTCTGTCGAATCCTGTCGCGGAACGAACGATAAGGCTGGTCAGAACGCTTCGAAGGCGCCCTGTACCCATTCGAAGTCGAGCGCGGGCGGGGTGCCGGTCACGGCCAGCACGTCGAAACGGCAGGGACATGATAGCCGGTTACGCGCCAGATAAAAACGCGCCGCATGGACCAGCCGGCGCTGCTTGGAGCCGGTAACCGTCTCCAGCGGATGGCCGTGACGCACGTCGGCGCGATGGCGAACCTCCACGAAGACCAGGGTTTCACCATCGCCCATCACCAGGTCCAGCTCACCGCCCTTGAACTGCTGGTTGCTGGCGATGAGCTTGAGGCCGCGTGCCGAGAGCCACTCGGCGGCGAGGCGCTCGATGCGTGCGCCGCGGGCGCGAGCGTCAGCGGAGCTGGCCATTGTCGAGGAGATCAAAGGTCAGGATGGGGCGTGGTACGCCGCGCTCGAAGCGTGCCCAGGGCAGCCGCCGCTCGATGCGACCGTCACGCCCTGACACCAGCAAGCCGGTGGCGCCGAACATCTCGCTCTCGGGAAGCAGTTGGAACTGCGGCAGCCGGCGAGCCAGCTCGTAGGCGTCGACGCCCATTGCCATCAGCCGGAAGGTGGAGGGATCTGCATCCTCGTGCAGCTCGCGAAAGCTGGCGAGGTAGGGTAGTGCTTCCACTCCGCCCACGGCGGCATCCGGGATCTGCCAGGGAATGTCGACGAAGCTGACCTCGTCGAGATCGTGGTCCAGCAGCGGTTGCGGGCGTCCTTCGTAGAGGTGTGAAGTCGCGTAGATGGGCAGGTTGGCAGCATCGTAGTAGTCGAGCGTTGGCGGTACCTGGCGCGCATAGCTGGGCAGGGCCAGCAGGAACAGCATGTCGGGGCGGCCGCCGCTGAGTACCCGACGAGTGCTCTCGGTGGCGGAGCCGCGGGGGTCGTAGGTGACAGTGTTGGTGATGATGCCGTCGCGGCTGCGCCACTCCTCCTCGAAGGCGCGGCCGACCCGGGCGCCCCACTCGTTGTTTGGTACCAGCAGGGCGCTGCGGCGATGGCCATCCTCGCGGGCGCGCCGGGCGACCTGGCGGGCTTCGTCCTCGGCCGACAGGCCGTACTGGAACAGTCCCCTGGCCTGGTTTGCCGGGCCGGCACCGTAGTTCAGGGCCAGTGTCGGGAGGGGAACGCTGTCGCGGGTCTCGAGTTCGCTGACCTGATCCTTGTCGAGCGGGCCAATGACCACCTGAGCGCCGATGTTGCGCGCTTCGCTATAGAGCGCGTCGAGGTTGCCGTGGCTGGCATCGAGGAACGAGAGCCGCACGCCGCCATTGCGCTCGGCGCTGTGCAGGTGATGGGTGCGGATGCCGGCGCGAATGGATTCGGCAACGCCGGACAAAGGGCCGCTATTGGGCAGGAAAACGGCGATATGACGCACTTCCTTGCCGCGCAGTTCACGCAGCGCCAGGAGTTCGGCGGGCACGCTGCGGGCTGCCGGGTGCTGAGGGTTGCGTTCGCGCCAGGACTCCAGGCGAGCGAACAGGCGCTCGATGTCACCGTCGCTTTCTCGCACCAGGCTGGCAAGTCCCAGCCAGCCGAGGGTGAGTTCGTCGGCTCCCTCGCGCAGGCTGGCCAGCTCGCTGCCCTCGAGTCGTGAAAGCGACGTCCAGATGGCGTCGTTGAGTGCTTCGCGGTCGGTGCGTGCCTGGACGTACATCAGCATCTCGGCTGCGGCACGATGCTCGTCGATCTGTGCCAGGGCGCGCCCCATGCGCTCGCGCAGGATCAGGCCAGCGTCGCGTGGCATATCGATTTCGCCTAGCAGTTGGCCGGCCTGGACCACGGCCCAGGGCTCCTCGAGTTCTTCACCGAGTTCCGACAGCAGCATGGCCCAATGCAAGCGGTACTCGGCAGGCAGCCGGGCATCGTCGATCTCACTGGCGATCTCCAGCGCCTGGGTGCGCTGGCCGCGTCGTGCTAGGATATCCGCCGCCTCGAGCCGGCTGAGTGCGGCCTGCTCGGGGGCTTGCTGCTCGGCTCGCTCGAGAAGCTGGCCGGGGTCGTCGTCGGGCACGCGCTCGACGATACCGGGAGGGGCGCAGCCGGCCATGAGGAGGGCGAAGAGCACGATGGCCAGCAGGCCGCGGGGCAATTTCAGCATGTATCCTTCCTTGTCTGCAGGCTCGGAGAGGCAAAGGCCTGTCTCTGGGCCCGACGATCAACCACATTCGGCCAAGCCCGACAGTCTCCCTGAGGAACCGCCATGTCTGACACTGATCTGGGCACATTGTACGTGGTCGCCACACCGATTGGGAATCTGGAGGACTTGAGCCCCAGGGCGGCCAGGCTATTGGGCGAGGTGGCACTGGTCGCCGCCGAAGATACCCGCCATACCTCTCGGCTGTTGCGTCACCTCGGCCTATCGGCCCCCATGCTCTCGCTGCACGAGCACAACGAGGCGGCCAGGGTCGAGCAGCTCGATGAGCGGCTGCGGCGTGGCGAGAGCATTGCCCTGGTCAGCGATGCCGGCACGCCATTGATCAGCGACCCGGGCTTCGTGCTGGTGCGCGAGCTGCGCATGCGCGGGCGCCGCATCGTGCCGGTACCGGGGGCCTGTGCCCTGGTGGCGGCGCTTTGCGCTGCAGGCCTGCCGACCGATCGCTTCCTGTTCCAGGGCTTTCTTCCGGCCAAGACGGGAGCGCGGCGCCAACGGCTCGAGGGGCTCGCGGCGAATCAGGAGACGCTGGTCTTCTACGAATCGCCACACCGAATACGCGACACCCTGGTGGACATCGCTGCGGTATTCGGCGAGCGGCGCCTGGTGCTGGCCAGGGAGCTGACCAAGTCCTTCGAGACGTTTCTCGACGGCAGCGCCGAGGCGCTGCTGGCGTGCATGGAGACCGACCCCGATCAGGCCCGTGGTGAGTTCGTGATCATGGTGGCTGGTGCCGAGGCACGGGAAAGCACCGATGCTGCCAGCCTGGAGGCCGATGCCGTGCTCGAGGCGCTGCTCGCCGAGGGTGTTGGGGTGAAGCAGGCCGCGGCGGTGGCGGCGCGACTGCTGGGCGGTGCCAAGAAGGTGTGGTATGGCCGGGCCCAGGCGCTGAAGGAAGCGCGCTGATCCGCTGCGGAAAGACATTGAGAGGCCTCGGGCGCGCTGGTATTCTTGCGCTCGGAGTCGGCCAGACAGTCGCCGCCGGCAGCGCTTGCGAGTGCTGCGGGGGGAGGAAAGTCCGGGCTCCATAGGGCAGGGTGCCAGGTAACGCCTGGGCGGCGCGAGCCGACGGAAAGTGCAGCAGAGAGCAGACCGCCTACGTCTCCCACGGGAGGCCGGCAAGGGTGAAAGGGTGCGGTAAGAGCGCACCGCGCGCCTGGTAACAGTGCGTGGCACGGTAAACCCCACCCGGAGCAAGACCAAATAGGAACCCAATGGCGTGGCCCGCGTCGGGTTCGGGTAGGTTGCTGGAGGGTCGCGGTGACGCGACTCCTAGATGAATGGCTGTCCTCGACAGAACCCGGCTTATCGGCCGACTCCCCCAAACATACCCTCCGCTACCGGCTGCGGCCGGTGCATTCATTCGAATTCGAGACATCAGGAAAGCGCATGCCGCCATCCGCAGCTGAACCGAGCCGACATGGCTTTCGTCATGCCAGCGTGCTGCTGGACGGGGCCGTGGATGCGCTCGTTCACGACGCTGGCGGCGTCTATCTGGACGGCACATTCGGGCGTGGTGGCCACTCGCGTGCCATCCTGGAACGGTTGAATCCTGAAGGGCGTTTGCTGGCCATCGATCGCGACCCCCAGGCCATTGCCGAGGCGCGTAGCCTGGTCGATCCGCGTTTTTCCATCGAGCAGAGCGAATTCGCCCAACTGGGCGAGATCGCTAGGCGCCATGGGCTGCATGGCCGCCTTGCCGGGGTGTTGCTGGACGTTGGCGTATCCTCGCCGCAGCTGGACGATCCCGAGCGGGGCTTCAGTTTCCTGCGCGACGGTCCTCTCGACATGCGTATGGACCCCAGCCAGGGCGAGAGTGCCGCCGATTGGCTGGCCCGGGCCCGCGAGGCCGATATCGCTCATGTCTTCAAGGCCTATGGCGAGGAGCGCTTCGCCAAGCGTCTGGCGCGAGCCATCGTGACCCGCCGCACCGAACGCCCTTTCCTGCGCACCGGCGACCTTGCCGAAGTGCTCAAGGTGGCTCACCCCGCCTGGGAGAAGGGCAAACACCCGGCGACACGCGCCTTCCAGGCCCTGCGCATCCACGTCAACGCTGAGCTGGAGCAGTTGGACAAGGCGCTGTCGGCAGCGCTGGAGGCCTTGGCGCCGGGCGGCCATCTGGTGGTGATAAGTTTCCACTCGCTGGAGGACCGCCGGGTCAAGCGCTTCATCCGTGAACATGTGCGCGGCGATACCGACTTGCCGCGGGGCGTGCCGGTGCGAGAGGAGCAGCTCGCCAAGCGTCTGGAGATGCTGGGCAAGGCGCAGCGGCCCACCCCGGCCGAGGTCGAGGCCAACCCGCGCGCGCGTAGCGCGGTGATGCGTGCGGCACGCAAGCTGACTTGAGGAACGGCATGGCGCAAGGACGGTTGTCTTCCCAAATGCTGCGCGCAGCCTGGCGTCCCGCCCGGCTGCCGAGCTGGCGTCTGCTGCTGGTTCTGGGTCTGTTGCTGGCTTGTCTGGCGAGTGCCACGGCAGTGATCAACGCCAGCCACCAGACCCGCACGCAGTATGTTCGGCTACAGCAGCTCGAGCGTGAGCGCGATCAGCTGCAGACGGAGTGGGGGCAGCTGCTGCTCGAAGAGAGCGCCTGGTCGTCGCCGGCGCGCATCGAACGCCTGGCCGTCGAGCGGCTCGACATGCGCCTGCCCCACGTCAACGAAGTCGAGGTCATCCGGCCATGAGTACCGATGTACGTGGCGGTGTGACGCCGCGTCGCCGACCGCCCATGGCGCCGATGGGCGGGCTGCGCTATGTGGTGGTGCTGGGCCTGGTGCTGGTAGCGATGCTACTGCTGGCCGGCCGCATCGTGACCTTGCATGTCGTCGACCGTCCTTTCCTCCAGGGGCAGGGTGATGCGCGTACCCTGCGCACCGAGTCGCTCACGGCCCATCGTGGCATGATCACCGACCGCAACGGTGAGCCGCTGGCCATTTCCACGCCGGTGGTGACCCTGTGGGCCAATCCACAGGAATTGCCGGAGGATCGTATCCAGCGGTTGATGCTGGCGCAGGCGCTGGGCATGGGCCTGGACGATCTCGACGCCCGGCTGGAGCGCTTCGCCGAACGCGAATTCATGTTCCTGCGGCGTCAGCTGACGCCCGTGGCCGCCCAGCGTGTACTCGATCTGCGGGTGCCGGGTGTCTACGCCCAGCACGAGTACAAGCGCTACTATCCGGCCGGCGAGGTGGTGGCCCAACTGCTGGGTGTGACGAACGTGGATGACACGGGTCAGGAGGGGGTGGAGCTGGCCTACCAACCCTACCTGGCCGGCACCCCGGGCCAGCGCCGGGTGATCAAGGACCGGCGCGGACGCCTGGTGCGTGACCTGGCGATTCTGCGCGAGGCGCAGCCGGGCGGTGAACTCACCCTGTCCATCGACCAGCGCCTGCAGTACATGGCGTATCGTGAGCTGAAGGCCGCGGTCGCCGAGCACGACGCCGACGGCGGCGTCGTGGTGATGATGGACGCCCGCACCGGCGAAGTGCTGGCCATGGCCAACCAGCCCTCCTACAACCCCAACAACCGCGCCGGTCTGGACCCGCGGGGCCTGCGCAACCAGGCAATCGTCGACGTCTTCGAACCGGGTTCGGTCATGAAGCCGCTGGCCATGGCGGCGATCATGGAGAGCGGGCGTTTCGACAGCGACGTGGTGGTCGACACATCGCCAGGCTGGATGCGCATCGACCGCTTCACCATTCGCGACATCCGCAACTACGGCAGGCTGGATCTGGCCGGTATCCTGGAAAAGTCGTCCAATATCGGTATGTCCAAGCTGGTACTGGAACTCGACGACCCGCTGGTCCCCGACCTCTACCGGCGGCTCGGCTTCGGCCAGAGCACCGAGACCGGCTTCCCCGGCGAAGCCGTAGGGCACATGCCGGCCCCGGTGCGCTGGTCGCGCAGCCAGTGGGCGGCGCTCTCGTATGGCTACGGCCTGTCGGTTTCCGCCCTGCAGCTGGCCAGCGCCTATACCGCGCTGGCCAACGGGGGGGTGCGCATGCCGCCTTCGCTGCTCAAGCTGGATGAGGCTCCGCAAGGAACGCCGACCATCGATCCGCAGGTGGCCCACGAGCTGCTGCGCATCATGGAGCAATCCGTCCAGCCTACCACCGGGGGGAGGCGCGCAGGGGTGCCGGGCTACCGAGTGGCCGGCAAGACCGGTACAGTACGCAAGACGTCGGTGCACGGTTACGAAGAGAATGCCTATCGCAGCCTGTTCGCCGGCATCGCTCCCGTCTCCGACCCGCGTATCGTCACCATCGTCATGATCGATCACCCCAGGGGCGGCGACTATTTCGGCGGTGCCGTGGCGGCGCCGGTGTTCTCGCGCGTCACGGGCAGCGCCCTGCGTCTGCTCGATGTGCCACCGGACCAGCGTGCCAGATGAACCCTGCCTTTCCTACGACAGAGGTGTGTCGATGCAGGTGAGTGCTTCTCGTCTCCAGGCGGCCTTGCGCCACTGCTGGCCCAGCCTGACGGAACCAGGCTTTACCGGCGATGCGTCGGTTCGCCTGGTGCTCGACAGCCGTCGGATCGCGCCGGGCGACGTCTTCGTGGCCGTCCCCGGGGTGGACGGCGACGGTCGTTCCTACCTGGCCGAGGCGCTCCAGGCGGGAGCCGTCCAGGTGCTCTACCACCTCGAGCCGGACGAGACGCTTCCCGACTCGGCGCAGGGCAGGCCGGTACTCGGTCTGCCGTTCCTGCGCCAGCGCCTGGGCGAACTGGGCCGCCTGCTGTTCGAGGTGCCCGATTCGATGGAGCTGATCGGTGTGACTGGGACCAACGGCAAGAGCTCCGTCACCCACTATATTGCTGAGCTGAGCGCGGCCCTGGGGCGTGATGCCGGACTCATCGGCACGCTGGGTGTTGGACGCCCGGGGCATCTCGAGGATGCCGGGCTGACGACACCTGGGCCGTTGGCGTTGCAGGAGGCTCTCGGTGAGATGGCGGCAAGTGGGATCGACCGAGTGGCCATGGAGGTTTCTTCCCATGCACTGGAGCAGGGGCGTCTCGATGGTTGCTTTGTCGCCGCGGCAGTGTTCACCAACCTGAGCCGCGACCATCTGGACTACCACGGCAGCATGGCGGCCTATGCTGCTGCCAAGGCGCGCCTGTTTCGCCGCTCCGAACTGGCGCTTGCGGTGGTCAACGCCGACGACCCCTTGGCCCGCCTGATGTTGGCTGGCCTGCCGAATGGCGTGCGTGTGCTGGCGGTCGGCGACGACCCGGCGGCAACCCTGCGAGTGATCGACTGGCAGCCCAGCCGCAACGGCCAGCTGGCCTTGGTGGCGACCCCACAGGGGGAGCGTTCGCTCGAGCTGCCGCTGATGGGCCGATTCAATCTCGACAATGTCCTGCTGGCCATCGCCAGCCTGCATGGCTTGGGTGAGCCGCTCGATGCACTGTTCGATGCGGCCCCGCGGCTGACCCCGGTGCCGGGGCGCATGCAGCGGATGGGACACGCGGGCGGGCCGGCCGTGATCGTCGACTATGCGCATACTCCGGAAGCGCTGGAGAATGCCCTGGGTGCGCTGCGTGAGCACCTGCCCGGGGATGGCCGACTGTGGTGCCTGTTCGGCTGCGGTGGCGATCGCGACAGCGGCAAGCGTCCGCTGATGGGGGCTGCCGCCGAGCGGTATGCCGACCGGCTGGTGATCACCGACGACAATCCCAGAAGTGAGGATCCGGTGCAGATACGCGAGCAGATTCTCAGCGGATTGTCAGCCGAGGCGCAGCAGCATGCCGAGACCATTTCCGGGCGAAGCGAAGCCATTGCCCGTACCCTGGAGGCAGCCGGGGACGAGGACGTGATACTGATCGCCGGCAAGGGCCATGAGCCGTATCAGGAGATCGCCGGCGTACGCCATGCCTTCAGCGACATCGCCGAAGCCGAAGCCGCCTTGGGGCGACGCAAGGAGGGGCAATGAGCGGATCCGGCCTGCAGACCCTGGCTGCCGTGGCCGAGGCGCTCGGCGTGGCGGCGCCCGATCGTGACCTCGAACTTGGCGACATCGTCAGCGACACGCGCCGATTGTCGCCCGGCAGCCTGTTCGTGGCGCTGCGCGGCGTGCGCTTCGATGCTCACGACTTTATCGCCCAGGCGCGCGAGGCGGGAGCCGTCGCGGCATTGGTCGAGCGACCTGTCGATGACCCGCTACCGCAACTGGTGGTGCCGGATACCCGCCTGGCGCTGGGGCTGCTCGGGCGCGCACGCCGCCGCGCCTGGGGTGGCCCGCTGGTGGCAGTGACGGGCAACAGCGGCAAGACCAGCGTCAAGGAGCTGCTGGCCCGGCTGCTCGCCCAGCGTGGCAAGACCCTGGCCACGCTGGGCAACCTCAACAACGATATTGGTGCGCCGCTCACGCTGCTTGGCCTTACCGGCGAACATCGTCAGGCGGTCATCGAGCTGGGAGCCAATCATCTCGGCGAGATCGCCTGGACCACGGGTCTGGCCGAGCCGCAGGTGGCCATCATCACCAACGTCACCGGTGCCCATGTCGGCGAGTTCGGCGGTATGGGCCAGATCGCTCAGGCCAAGGCCGAGATCCTCGCCGGCCTTGGCGCCGACGGGGTGGCGGTGCTCAATCGCGATGACGTCTATTTCCCGTTCTGGGCGCGGCTGGCCGCACCGCGGGAGGTATTGGACTTCGGTTTTGCCGAGGGGTGCCGTGTGCGGGCCACCGAGCTGGCCTGCGACGCTCTGGGGCGCTATGCTTTCACGCTTGTCGTGGATGGCCGTCGGGTTGGCCGGGTGCAACTGGCCCTGCTGGGGCGGCACAGCGTCGCCAACGCGCTGGCTGCCGCGGCGGGAGCATGCGCACTGGGGCTGGACGACGAACGTGTGCTGGCAGGACTGGCAGCAGCGGTACCGATGCCGGGGCGGCTGAGCCCGCTACAGGGCATCAGGGAGTGTCGCCTGCTGGACGACAGCTACAATGCCAATCCGGGGGCAGTCAAGGCGGCGCTTGCGCTGTTGACCGAGCTGCCCGGCCCCAGATGGTGCCTGCTGGGCGCCATGGGAGAACTGGGGGCGGATTCGGACCGGCTGCATGAAGAAGTCGGCCACTATGCACGGGAATTGGGGATCGACGTGCTGATGACCTGCGGGGGGCCGGCACTGGCCGCGAGCCAGGCTTTCGGCGACGGCGGGTATCATTTCAACGATCACGAGGCGCTGACGCGCCATGTCCTGACCCATCTACCCACCGGTGCCAGCGTGTTGATCAAGGGTTCGCGCAGCGCTGGCATGGAACGGGTTGTGGCGGCGCTACGAGCTGACGCATCAAGGTGAACGCAACACATGCTGCTTTTTCTGGCTAATTTCCTGGCGCAGTACCAGAGCGCCTTCAACGTTTTCAATTACCTGACCCTGCGCATGATCCTGGGCACCATGACGGCCCTGCTGCTGTGCCTGTGGTTGGGTCCATGGATGATCCGCCGCCTGGTCGAGCGACAGATCGGTCAGGCGGTACGCGACGACGGTCCGCAGTCGCACCTGTCCAAGGCCGGTACGCCGACCATGGGTGGGGCAATGATCCTGATGGCGATTGCCGTCAGCACGCTGCTGTGGGCCGACCTGGCCAATCGTTTCGTGTGGGTCGTGCTGGTGGTAACACTGGGTTTCGGGGCGATCGGTTGGGTCGACGATTACCGCAAGGTGGTCGAGAAGAACCCGCGCGGTCTGCCGGCGCGCTGGAAGTATTGCTGGCAGTCGGTGATTGGCCTGGGCACCGCCCTGATGCTCTACCTGACGGCAACGAGTGCGGTGGAAACCAGCCTGATCGTCCCGCTGTTCAAGGATATCGTGATCCCGCTGGGCGTGTTCTATGTGGTGCTCACTTACTTGGTGATCGTAGGCAGTTCCAATGCCGTGAACCTCACCGACGGTCTCGACGGGTTGGCCATCATGCCCACCGTCATGGTCGCGATGGGCCTGGCGATCTTCGCCTATGCCAGCGGCAATGCGGTATTCGCCAATTACCTGCAGATTCCCAACATCGTCGGTGCCGGCGAGTTGGCAGTGTTCTGCGCCACCATCGCCGGGGCCGGCCTCGGCTTCCTGTGGTTCAATACCTACCCGGCCCAGGTCTTCATGGGCGATGTCGGAGCCCTGGCGCTGGGGGCGGCGCTGGGCGTGGTCGCCGTCATCGTGCGCCAGGAGATCGTGCTGTTCATCATGGGCGGGATCTTCGTGATGGAGACCATTTCGGTGATCCTTCAGGTCGGCTCCTACAAGCTGACCGGGCGACGCATCTTCCGCATGGCGCCGCTGCATCACCATTATGAGCTCAAGGGCTGGCCGGAGCCGCGCGTCATCGTGCGCTTCTGGATCATCACCGTGGTACTGGTGCTGGTCGGCCTGGCCACGCTGAAGGTTCGCTGAGCCAGGTGGCGCCGATCCCACTGCGCGAGGAGGCTGCAATGCCCAAGGTGGCGAAGGGGGAGACACTGGTGGTCGGGCTTGGCATATCGGGCCGGGCCATCTGCCGGCATCTGGCCCGGGAGAAGGTGCCCTTCATGGTGGCCGATACCCGCGAGGCGCCGCCGGGGCTCGATGAATTCCGCGCCGCCCACCCCGGCGTGGCCCTGCATTGCGGAGCGCTCACGGCGCTCGACATGAGCGAAGCGGAAGAGATCGTGGTGAGCCCGGGCGTCGACCCGCACACCCCGGGCCTGGCCGAGATGCTGAAGCGTCGCCGCGACAGCGGGGAGCCGCTGGTGGTGGGGGAGATCGCCCTGTTCGTGCGTGCAGCGCGTGCGCCGATCGCCGCCATTACCGGGTCCAATGCCAAGTCCACCGTGACCACCTTGCTCGGCGACATGGCCGAAGCGGCCGGCAGGCGCGTGGCAGTCGGCGGCAATCTGGGCACGCCAGCTCTCGATCTATTGGCCGAAGTGCCCGAGGCGGAACTCTACGTGCTCGAACTCTCGAGCTTCCAGCTCGAGACCACGCCCTGCCTGGGTGCCGAAACCGCCGCCTTTCTCAATCTTTCCGAGGACCACCTCGACCGGCACGGCGACTTGACGGGGTATCGTGCTGCCAAGCTGGGGATCTTTCGCGGTGCCAGGCACGCCGTGGTCAACGCCGAGGACGCCATGACCTGGCCGCTCGAGCCACTCCCGATGATGGATCGCTTCACGACCCTGCCTCCCGAATCGGATGAGTGGGGCATTGCCAGGCAGGCCGGCCGCGACTGGCTGATGCATGGCGGCACTGCGCTGATCGCGACCGACGAGCTAGGGCTGGCGGGGCGGCACAACCAGGCCAATGCGCTGGCGGCCCTGGCCATGGGCAGCCATCTCGGCTTTCCGCTCGACGCCATGTGCGAGGTGCTGCGGCGTTTCAAGGGCCTGGCCCATCGCAGCGAACTGATCGCCGAACACGACGGCATCTGCTGGATCAATGATTCGAAGGGCACCAACGTCGGTGCGACGCTGGCCGCGATTGCAGGGCTTGGCCCTACGCTTCCGGGGCGGCTCGTGCTGCTGGCGGGCGGACTGGGCAAGGGAGCCGACTTTGCGCCGCTGGCCGAGCCCATGGCCCGCTATGGGCGCGAGGCGATCCTGTTCGGTACCGATGCCGCTCGTCTCGCAGCTGCCTTGCAAGACAGCGTGGCCGTGACCCGGGTCGCCGACCTCGAGACCGCCATGCGGCGAGCGCGGGAGATAGCCGAGCCGGGCGACTGTGTACTGCTCTCTCCGGCCTGTGCCAGCCTCGATCAGTTTCCCAACTACCTGGCCCGTGGCGAGGCGTTTCGGCAGTGGGTCCAGCGACTCGTCGAGGAGTGTGGGCATGGCTAAGACCAAAGCGCCTTCCGCGCGCAGGTTTGCCCGTTTGCGTCGGCTGCGCGAGGGGCTCTCGACCCGGGACCAACCGTTCGATGGCTGGCTGCTGCTCGCCGCGTTGGCACTGATTCTGATCGGCTGGGTCATGGTTACCTCGGCCTCCACCGAGGTGGCCGCCAGTCTTACCGGTAACCCGTGGTACTTCAGCCAGCGACATGCCCTGTTCGTCGCCATGGCGTTACTGGCGGCTGCCGCGACGCTGCGCTCCCCGCTAGCCTGGTGGCGCGCCAATGGACCGCTGCTGTTGCTGGTCAGCATCGCGCTGCTGTTGCTGGTGCTGCTGATCGGGCGCGAGGTCAACGGCAGCCGGCGCTGGCTGTCGATTCCGCTGTTGCCTTTCAATCTGCAGGTGTCGGAAGTCGCCAAGCTGTGCCTTATCGTCTACCTCGCCGGGTACCTGGAACGGTTCCTGCCCGAGGTACGCCGCAGCTGGGGCGCCTTCCTGCGCCCGCTGTTGGTCATGGGCGTCATCGCCGTGCTGCTGATCCTCGAGCCCGACTACGGTGCCGTAGTGGTCATGACCGGCTGCGTGATGGGCGTGCTGCTGATGGCGGGGGCCCCATGGGGGCGGTTCGTCTTCATCCTGGCGGCGGTCGGCCTGCTCGGTTTCTACGTGGCCATTGCAGAGCCCTACCGCCTGGCGCGCCTGACAAGCTTCTCCGATCCCTGGGCCGACCAGTTCGCCAGCGGTTACCAGTTGACCCAGGCCTTGATTGCCTTCGGGCGCGGGCATTGGCTGGGCATGGGGCTTGGCAACAGCGTGCAGAAACTCTTCTACCTGCCTGAAGCGCATACCGACTTCGTCTTCGCCGTACTGGCTGAAGAGCTTGGCCTGTTCGGTGCCATCGGCGTGGTGGGCTTGTTCGCGCTGTTGATCTGGCGGGCGATGGCGGTAGGGCGGCGTGCCGAGCTGGCGGGGCTGGCCTTTGCCGCCTATATCAGCTATGGCATCGCCATGGTGATCGGCGCCCAGGCCTTCATCAACATCGCCGTGAGTACCGGCATGCTGCCGACCAAGGGGTTGACCCTGCCACTGCTCAGTTATGGCGGTTCCAGCCTGCTGGTAAGTGCGGCGATGGTGGGGCTGCTGCTGCGTGCGGACATCGATACTCGCCGGTCGCTGCGGCGTGCCACCCCGACCGCACCGCGTGAGGTCTCGGAGCGCCGCGAACCGCGCATCAACGGACAAGGAGTCGTGAAGTGACGCAGGCCAGGACACCGCGGGTGCTGATCATGGCAGGAGGCACGGGTGGGCACGTGATCCCGGCGCTGTCGCTGGCTCATGGACTACAGGCCGAAGCGCTGGAAGTGCACTGGCTGGGCAGCCCGCGGGGCATCGAGAACCACCTGGTACCGGCGGCCGGATTGCCTCTTCACCGCATTTCGGTGGCCGGCCTGCGTGGTAACGGCCTGGCCGGCTGGCTCAAGGCGCCGTTCAACCTCACGCGTGCCGTGTGGCAGGCGGCGCGCATCATTCGCCAATTGGATCCGGTGCTGGTGGTGGGGCTCGGTGGTTTCGCCAGCGGTCCTGGCGGCCTGGCAGCCTGGCTCTTGCGCCGGCCGCTGGTGATCCACGAGCAGAACGCCGTAGCGGGCTTGACCAATCGTGCCCTGGCCCGGCTGGCCCGACGCGTCTATGCCGCCTTTCCGCAGGCATTCGGCGCGCGTGGAGAAGTGGTCGGCAACCCGGTACGCGACGAGATTGCCGCCCTGGGTGAGTCGCCGCGCGAGGCCGCGGCGATGCGTGAGCGGCGCTTGAGGCTACTGGTGGTGGGTGGCTCGCTGGGAGCACTGCCGCTCAATCAGCGCCTGCCCGAGGCGCTGGCGTCGCTGCCCGAGGCGAGCCGTCCCGAGGTGCGTCACCAGGCCGGCCGCGACAAGGACACGGTCACCCGCGAGACCTATGCGGCACAGGGTGTCGCAGCCGAGGTGAGCGCCTTCATCGACGACATGGCGGCGGCCTACGATTGGGCCGACCTGGTGGTGTGCCGGGCCGGGGCATTGACCGTTTCCGAAGTGGCTGCCGCAGCCAAGCCGGCGCTGTTCGTGCCCTTGCCCCATGCAGTCGACGACCACCAGACCGCCAATGCCCGCGCTCTGGTGGCAGCGAACGCGGCCCAACTGATGCCGCAACAAGACATGACCGCGGCGACGCTGGCCGAGAGCCTGGCGACGCTGCTCGACCCCGACACTCTTGCCACCATGGCCCGGCAGGCGCGCCGCTGTGCGCACCTCGATGCCGTCGAACGCCTGGTGGCCGGTTGCAAGGAGACAGCACTTGAGCGATAGCACCTTGAGGCCGGTTCCCGGTCAGGCAGCGCTGCCCCGCCACGGGCGGGGCCTGGGCATGCGCCGTATTCGGCACATCCACTTCGTGGGTATCGGCGGTGCCGGCATGTGCGGTATCGCCGAAGTTCTCGCCAACCAGGGTTATCAGGTCAGCGGCAGCGACCTGAAGGCCTCGCCGGTGGTGACCCGGTTGCGTGAACACGGCATTCGCGTGACCATCGGCCATGCCGAGGACAACGTGGCGGGTGCCGACGTGGTGGTAGTCTCCACCGCCGTGGACCCCGCCAACCCCGAGATCCGCTGGGCCCACGAGCACCGTGTGCCAGTGGTGCGCCGTGCCGAAATGCTTGCCGAGCTGATGCGCTTTCGCCACGGCATCGCGGTGGCCGGCACTCACGGCAAGACCACCACCACCAGCCTGACGGCCACGCTGCTGGCCGAAGGTGGGCTTGACCCGACCTTCGTCATCGGTGGCAAGCTGACCAGCGCCGGGACCAACGCCCGACTGGGCGAGGGCGACTACCTCGTCGCCGAGGCCGACGAGTCCGACGCCTCGTTCCTCCACCTGCAGCCAATGGTGTCCATCGTCACCAACATCGACGCCGATCATATGAGCACCTACGGCGGTGATTTCGAACGGCTCAAGGGCACCTTCATCGAATTCCTGCACAACCTGCCCTTTTACGGGCTGGCCATCCTGTGCATCGATGACGAGCACGTACGTGGCCTGCTCGATCGCATCCATCGCCAGTTCGTCACCTACGGCTTCAGCGAGGATGCCGACTATCGGATTGCCGATTTCACCCAGCAGGCCGGCGAGGTTCACTTCACCGCCCTGCGCCCCGACGGTCTGGCACCATTGGAGGTGCGCCTGGGCATGCCGGGGCGGCACAATGCGCTCAACGCTCTGGCGGCGATCGCCGTGGCAACCGACGCCGGCGTCGACGATGCCGCCATCCTGCGTGGCCTGGCGGGCTTCGCCGGTGTGGGTCGCCGTTTCCAGGTGCATGGCCACTTCGCGCCGCCTGGCGGCAGCGGCGAGGTCATGCTGGTGGACGATTATGGGCATCATCCGCGTGAAGTGGAGATGGTGATCAAGGCGGTGCGGGCTGGCTGGTCCAGCAGGCGACTGGTGATGATCTACCAGCCGCACCGCTACACCCGCACCCGCGACCTTTACGAGGATTTCGTGCGCGTGCTTGCCGGGGTCGACGTGCTGCTGCTGCTCGACGTATACAGTGCGGGAGAGACCCCGATTCCCGGTGCCGATGGCAAGACCCTGGCGGGCTCCATCCGTCAGCGCGGCACTCTCGATCCGATTTTCGTACAGCACAAGTCCGAGCTGCCGGCGCTGCTGGCCAAGGTGTTGCGTGCCGACGACATCCTGATCACCCAGGGGGCAGGGGACGTGGGCGGTATCGCGCTTGGGCTGGCCGAGAGCCGTTTGATTCTCGATGAGGTGGAGCTATGACGCAGACGAGCGAATTTGGGCGGGTCGTAGTGCTGTATGGTGGCAATTCCGCTGAGCGCGAGGTTTCCCTCCGAAGCGGAGCGGCGGTACTGGCGGCGCTCGAACGCAGGGGCGTCGACGTGATCGGCTACGATCCGGCCGGCGATGGTCTGGTCGGTCTCGAGGCGCTCGCTCCCGACCGCGTCTTCATCGCCCTGCATGGCCGCGGAGGGGAGGACGGGACCCTGCAGGGGGCCCTCGAACTGCTGGGCATTCCTTATACGGGCAGCGGCGTGCTGGCCTCTGCGCTGGGCATGGACAAGCAACGCACCAAGCTCGTGTGGCAGGCGCTGGGGCTGCCGACCCCGGAATCGCTGATGCTGACGGAAGACGCCGACTGGGATGGCATCGTCGCTCGGCTGGGGCTGCCGCTGATCGTCAAGCCGGTGCACGAGGGTTCTACCCTGGGCATCAGCATCGTCGAGAGCAGGGAAGCCTTGAGGTCGGCCTATCGGGAAGCGGCGCGCTTTGACGCGCGGATCATGGCCGAGCGCTTCATCCACGGCGAGGAGTACACGGTGTCGCTGCTGGGCGAGCGCGTGCTGCCGGCCATACGCGTCGAGGTGCCTAGCGGCTTCTACGACTACCAAGCCAAGTACAACTCCAACGATACGCGCTACCACCTGCCGTGTGGCCTGGACGCCGAGCAGGAGGCGGCGCTGGGTGAGCTGTGCCGCCAGGCCTTCGAAGCCGTTGGCGGTGAAGGCTGGGGGCGCGTCGACGTGATGCGTGACGGCGAAGGGCGCTTCTGGTTGATCGAGGTCAACACCGCGCCAGGGATGACCGACCACAGCCTGGTGCCCCAGGCGGCTGCCCATACCGGCATCGATTTCGATGAGCTGGTGCTGCGCATCCTCGGCACCACGCTGGAGCCGCGCCAGGCATGAGCACCCGTGGCTCGACGCTGGGCATATTGCTGCTGCTGATCCTGTTGGGGGCTGGCGGTCGCGCTCTGTGGACCTGGCTCGATCGACCCATCGAGCGAGTGTCGATCCGCGGCGAGTTGCATCACGTCAGCGCCGACTACCTGCGCTCGCAGCTGGCTCCCCTGCTGCAGGGCCAGACCTGGCTGTCGGCCGATCTCCCAGCGCTGCGCCGGCGCGCACGTAACATCAACTGGCTGGCCGAGGTCCGGGTGGCCCGGGAGTGGCCCTATGCCCTGGCCTTCGAGCTGG
Organism: Billgrantia sp. Q4P2; assembly: GCF_052806135.1. Taxonomy (NCBI): domain Bacteria; kingdom Pseudomonadati; phylum Pseudomonadota; class Gammaproteobacteria; order Oceanospirillales; family Halomonadaceae; genus Billgrantia; species Billgrantia sp. Q4P2. The sequence continues at coordinate 298,455 of NZ_JBRBAI010000002.1, read as the reverse complement.
TCGAGCAGGTACCGGTGGCGCGCTGGAACGACGACTACCTGCTCAACCCTGACGGCGAGCCGTTTGCCTTTGCCCCGGTGGAGCCGCCCGATGGCTTACCGGACCTGGCCGGGCCGGTTGGTAGCGGTGCCGAGGTTCTGGCTTACCACGACCGGCTGGCTCCTCGCTTCGAAGCGCTGGGGCTGGCCATCACCCAGCTGCGACTGGAGCCTCGTGGCGCCTGGCGCTTTCAGCTCGACGATGGCGTGTGGGTGATGCTGGGGCGCAGCGATCGTGAAGCGCGGCTGGCCAGGCTGGCTGCCGCATGGCAGCGACAGTTGGGCCCGCAAGCGGCGCACATTCGCTACATCGACCTGCGCTATCCCAACGGTGTGGCCGTGGCCTGGCATGGCGAAACCGACATCGTGGAGGAGGATGACGGTACGGGTTGAAACCTTTCGTCACGTACAGACGTCATCTTGCAGCCATTGCGCTATTTTCTTTGTCCTCAATAACCCGTATCGTGAACCAGGTTTTTCGTAATGGACTGGTGGTTTAACGCAAGTTGTTTCTATAATGGGCGCAATGGCCATTTATCAGAATAATGGGATTCCCAGCAGGTCTAGTTTCAGGAGACACTCCGGCGCATGGCAGTCACTTCCAACTCATCCAACATGGTAGTCGGACTGGATATCGGAACGTCCAAGGTAGTGGCCATCGTCGGACAGCCTACCGATGACGGCGGTATCGAGATCGCCGGGATCGGATCGCACCCCTCGCGTGGCATGAAAAAGGGCGTGGTGATCAACATCGAGTCGACGGTTCAATCGATCCAGCGCGCCGTGGAAGAGGCCGAATTGATGGCCGGCTGCGACATCCATTCGGTGTATGTCGGCGTGGCGGGCAGCCATATCAGTTCGATGAACTCGGACGGCGTGGTCGCGATAAAAGAGCGCGAAGTGATGTCTACCGATATCGATCGTGTCATCGATTCGGCTCGAGCGCGTGCCATCTCCGAAGGGCAGCGCGTGTTGCACGTTTTGCCTCAGGAATTCGCCATCGACACTCAGGGCGGCATTCGTGAGCCGCTCGGCATGTCCGGCGTGCGTCTCGAAGCGCGTGTTCATCTGGTTACCGCCGCGCTAAATGCGGTGCAGAATATCGATAAATGCGTACGGCGCTGCGGCCTGGAGGTCGACGCCATCATTCTCGAGCAGCTCGCTTCCAGCATGGCGGTGCTGACCGAAGACGAGCGCGAACTCGGGGTCTGCATGGTCGACATCGGCGGCGGTACCACCGACATCGCCGTATTCACCGAAGGGGCCATTCGCCATACGGCGGTGATTCCCATTGCCGGCGATCAGGTCACCAACGACATCGCTATGGCGCTGCGCACCCCGACCCAGTACGCCGAAGAGATCAAGGTCAAGTACGCTTGCGCCCTGACCCAACTGGCTGCCAGCGATGAAATGATCAAGGTACCCAGCGTCGGTGATCGCCCTGCTCGCGATCTTTCACGCCAGGCCCTGGCCGAAGTGGTAGAGCCGCGTTACGAGGAGTTGTTCACCTTGATTCGCGATGAACTTCGGCGCAGCGGCTACGAGGACCTGGTGGCAGCCGGCGTGGTGCTTACCGGCGGCACCTCTCGCATGGAGGGGGTCGTCGAGCTGGCCGAGGAGATCTTTCACATGCCGGTGCGTATCGCCTGTCCCCACAACGTGCGTGGGCTTTCCGACGTGGTGCGCAACCCGATTTATTCCACTGGTGTAGGTTTGCTACATTACGCCCTTCAGGAGGCTCGGCAAGGGCATGGCCGTGAGGGTAGGGTAGTGGCAGCGCCACCCAGGCGCGACGACGTCTCCCAGCGTGGAGGATGGGAAGGGATTCCGGCGCTGGCAAAACTCAAGGGCTGGTTGAAAGGAAATTTCTAATAGGGCCGCGGCGCGGTCCAGGAGACGGGGCTTATGTTCGAACTGGTAGATAGCGCACCCTCGAGCAGTGCGGTCATCAAGGTCGTCGGCGTAGGTGGCGGCGGCGGCAACGCCGTCAATCACATGGTCGAGAGCAATATCGAAGGCGTCGAGTTCATCTGCGCCAACACGGATGCCCAAGCGCTCAAGCGGGTGGCCGCAAAGACCGTGCTCCAGCTCGGCAACGAGATCACCAAGGGGCTCGGCGCTGGCGCCAACCCCGACGTGGGTCGCCAGGCCGCCATGGAGGACCGCGAGCGTATCGCCGAGCTGATCAGCGGTGCCGACATGGTCTTCATCACTGCCGGCATGGGGGGCGGTACCGGCACCGGCGGCGCGCCGGTCGTGGCCCAGGTAGCCAAGGAGCTCGGCATCCTCACCGTGGCCGTCGTCACCCGACCGTTCCCTTTCGAAGGGCCGAAGCGCATGCGCGTGGCCGAAGAGGGCATGAGGGAGCTGTCGGAACATGTCGACTCCCTTATCACCATCCCCAACGAGAAGCTGCTCTCGGTGCTGGGCAAGAACGCCAGCCTGTTGACCGCCTTCAGTGCCGCCAATGACGTGCTGTTGGGTGCCGTGCAGGGGATCGCCGAACTGATCACCAGCCCGGGCATCATCAACGTCGACTTCGCCGACGTGCGCACCGTGATGTCCGAGATGGGCATGGCGATGATGGGTACCGGTGGCGCCACCGGCGAGAACCGCGCCCGCGAAGCTGCCGAGAAGGCCATTCGCAGCCCGTTGCTGGAAGATATCGACCTGCACGGCGCACGTGGCATCCTGGTCAACATCACTGCTGGACCGGACCTGTCGATCGGCGAATTCAACGATGTCGGCGCCACGGTCCAGGAGTTCGCTTCGCAGGACGCGACCATCGTCGTGGGTACCTCCATCGACATGGACATGACCGACGAGCTGCGGGTCACGGTAGTGGCTGCAGGGCTCGAAGGGCGCCAGGTCAAGGCCGCCGCTGCAGGTCGTGAGACCGTCAAGCGCAATGAAGGCAGTGAATATCGCCAGCGTGCGCAGCCGGCCATGCGACAGCAGAGTGTGGCGGCCAAGGCCGAGCCCCAGGAAACGGTCAAGCCTCAGGCGGAGAAGCGTCGCTCGCCCCAGGAACTGGATGACTACCTCGATATCCCGGCCTTCCTGCGTCGACAGGCTGATTGACAAAAGCTATTGCGTGCATAGGCAGGGCCAGGAGATGTTTTTTTGTTGAAACGCTCGTTCGGTGTTATAGTGAACGGTGTTTGATAACTTACAACGGCCTGGCTACTGCCCATGATCAGACAACGCACCCTGCAAAACACCATCCGCGCCACCGGCGTTGGCCTCCATTCCGGCAAGAAGGTGTACCTGACCTTGCGTCCGGCGCCGGTGAACACGGGTATCGTGTTCGTGCGTACGGACCTGGATCCTGAGGTGCAGGTGCCGGCCAGTGCCGCCCTGGTTACCGATACGACTCTGTGCACCGCGCTCTCGCGGGGTAACGTCAAGGTGGCGACCGTGGAACACCTCATGTCTGCTCTGGCAGGCCTGGGGATCGATAACGCCTATATCGATATCAGCGCGCCCGAAGTGCCGATCATGGACGGCAGTGCCGGCCCCTTCGTGTTCCTGATCCAGTCGGCGGGTATCGCCGAACAGGAAGCACCCAAGAAATTCATCCGCATCAAGCGTGAGATAGTGGTGCAGGAGGACGGCAAGGAGGCACGCTTCTTGCCGCATCAGGGCTTCAAGGTGTCGTTTGCCATCGAATTCGATCACCCGGTATTCGAGGACCAGAAGCAGACCGCCGTGGTGGACTTCTCCACGACCTCCTTCGTCAAGGAAGTCTCCCGCGCCAGGACCTTTGGCTTCATGCGCGATCTCGAGCATCTGCGTGCCAACAACCTGGCCTTGGGCGGCAGCCTCGACAACGCCATCGTCGTGGACGACTACCGAATCGTGAACGAGGGCGGGTTGCGCTACGAGGATGAGTTCGTCAAGCACAAGGTGCTCGATGCCATCGGCGATCTCTACCTGCTGGGCTATAGCCTGATCGGCGAGTTCCGCGGTGTGAAATCGGGGCATGCGCTGAATAACCAGCTGTGCCGGGCGCTGCTGGCCCAGCCCGATGCCTACGAAATCGTCACCTTCGAGAACGAGCGCGAGCTGGCGCCGATCTCCTACGCCCAGCCTGCCATGGCCTGAGGCTTGATGGTTGGCTGCTTGGCTGCCTGTAGTGACGCGATGACGAAGTGAAATGCGCCGCCCTCCACGAGGGCGGCGTTTTTCGTCAGTTGAACCATGCTTTCATCGCCTGGGTGATGTTGTGCATGTCCTCGCGCGACGTGATATAGGCGGGCATGGTGTAGAGCCAGCGGCCGAAGGGACGCAGCCAGACGCCCTGGGTGCGTGCAAATGCCGCAACGCCATCGAGGTCGGTAGCATCGTTGACCTCGATGACGGCGGTGGCGCCCAGCACCCTGACGTCACGCACCCGAGGGTGGCGACGAAGCGCCGGGTCTGCGAGCAGCTCTTCGCGCAGCACGCGGTTGAGGGCCGCGATCTTCTCCAGGTAGTTCTCCTCCTCGAACACGGCAAGGCTCTCCAGCGCCACGCGACAGGCCAGGGGATTGCCCATGAAGGTGGGGCCGTGCATGAAGGCATGCCGCGGCGTGTCGCCGATGAAGGCGTCGTGCACCCGATCGGTGGCAAGGGTCGCCGCATGGCCCAGGTAGCCGCCGGTCAGCCCTTTGGATAGCACCATGATGTCCGGAGTGATCGCGGCGTGGTCGGCGGCGAACAGCTTGCCGGTACGGCCAAAGCCGGTGGCCACCTCGTCGAACACCAGCAACACGTCGAACTCGTCGCATAGCTCGCGCGCCCCCTTGAGATAGAGCGGCGAGGTCATGTTGAGGCCGCCGGCGGCCTGCAACAGCGGCTCCATCAGCAGTGCGGCGATCTCATGGTGATGCTGCTCCAGTACCGCACGCAGGGCGGCGAGATCCCGTGCCACGGCTTCAGGCTCGGCGTCGTAGGAGGCCGTGGGCGCCGGGGCGAAATGGTGGCTGGGCAGGTAGCCGGCGAACAGGCCGTGCATGCCTTCCTCGGGGTCGCACACCGCCATGCAGCCGCTGGTGTCGCCATGGTAGGCCTTCATCAGCGACAACATGCGGTGTTTGCCGGGTTTGCCACGCAGGTGGTGGTACTGCACCGCCATCTTCATGGCCACTTCCATGCCCACCGAGCCGCTGTCGGAGAAGAACACATGTTCGAGCCCGGGTGGCGTGATCCGTACCAGTTCGCGTGCCAGGCGGTCGGCTGGCTCGTGGGTCAGGCCACCCAGCATCACGTGGCACAGAGTGTCGGCCTGCTCCTTGATGGCGTTCACCAGGCGCGGATGCGCGTAGCCGTGGATCATGCACCACCAGGAGCAGGTGGCATCGAGCAGCGTCTCACCGTTCTCGAGGGTAAAGCGAGGGCCTTCGCCGCCGACGACCTTGGGGGTGGCTTGCTGGGTGAGCAGGTGGGCATAGGGATGCCAGACGGGGGATGCCATCATGCCTCCGTGAGTGCGAAGAGTGAGTTATCGAACCTGCACTGCAGGCACGCGTAGGCGCGGCAAAGATGAAGCGCCGTCGTAAGGAAAAGCGAAGGTAAGGTCACCGGGAGTGTCACGCAGCTCGACGAAGGCGAGCCGTGATGGTGCGGATGGGGAGACTTGAACTCCCACGCCCGAAGGCACCAGAACCTAAATCTGGCGTGTCTACCAATTCCACCACATCCGCAGGGTTGGGCAGGCGTCCACATTGTACGGACCCTCGGTCGCAAGTCAATCGCCTTCGGGCAGTACGAGATGGGCGACGGTGGCGTCGGGTCGCCTGGCTGCGGCAACTCGACGCAAGCGTGGTACCACGCCCAGGCAGGGGGCCGCGAGGGTGCGCTGCAGCGTGGCCAGGTTGTCGGCATAGAGCGAAGCGTCACGCGCAAAGTCGGCATCGAGCAAGTTGCCCACCCAGCCAGCCAGTCGAACACCATCCGCGCGTATGGCCTCTGCCGTCAGCCGTGCATGGCTGAGGCAGCCGAGCTTGAGGCCTACCACCAGGATCACCGGCAGGCGCAGGCGCAGGGCCAGGCCCGAGAGGTCCTCGCTGTCGTTGAGGGGGACGCGCCAGCCCCCGGCGCCCTCGATGAGGATGAGGTCACGAGGCTCGTCCAGCAGGGGCGCGACGTGCTCGCAGAGCTGGGCAAGATCGACATCCACACCGGCCTGGCAGGCGGCCAGATGCGGTGCGATGGCGGGCTCGAAGGCGAAAGGGTTGACCTGATCATAGGCCACCGGCGGCACGCTGCGTGCCAGCAAGGCGAGGGCATCGTCATTGCGCAGCCCGGTCTCGGTGCGGCGGCACCCCGAAGCGATGGGCTTGAGCCCCAGGGTGGTCAGCCCTCGTGAGCGGGCCAATGCCAGCATACCGGCAGTAACGAGGGTCTTGCCGGCATCGGTATCGGTGCCGGTCACGAAATAACGGGTCATGCTACTGGCTCCTTGTCGAGGACCAGGGTCAGTCGTTGATAGCTGACCGGCAGCCCCGCAGGCTCACGCAGCGACTCGTAGCGGCGCTTGGCATCGGCCAGGTCGGAGCGGGTGAGGCGGGCAGCGGGGCGCGGGGTCTGGGCGCCGACTCCCTTGATCGAGGCCATCACCGCCGCCAGGTCGTGATAGAAGAAGCGTTCGGTGATGGCGCTGCAGTGGGCATGTGGGAAGCCGGCCATACGTGCGCTGGCCAGGTGTCGCTCCCGAGAGCGAAATTCGAGCAGGGCGTCAGGTGACGACCAAGCGTGAGCGACCTCGTGCAAGGTGCCTGGGCCCAGGGTGTTGATCACTGCGCGACCGCCGGGGCGCAGCACCCGGTAGAGTTCCGCCATCACGGCGTCGAGGTCCGGGCACCACTGGATGGCCAGGTTGGAAAATGCCAGGTCCGCCTGTCGGTCCGCGAGAGGCAGGGCGTCGGCGTCTGCGCACAGCCAGCCGATGCCCCTCGGGGATTCTCGGCGAGCGACATCGAGCATGCCCGGGGCCAAATCGAGCCCAAGCACCCGGCAGCCCGGGCCAAAGCGGGCCGCCAGGCGGCGGCACCAGTGCCCTGGGCCGCAGCCCAGGTCGAGCACGCAACCTGCCCGATCGGGTAACAGTGGCCAGAGTGCCTCGCCCATCTGTTGCTGAGCCTGGGCCAGGCGGGTGTACTGGCCCGACGCCCGGGAAAAGGCCCTGGCAACGTGTCGCCGCCATACGCTTGGCGCGCTTGCCTCATGGCAGGCGGTGGGCGCGAGAGTGGGGCTCATGAGACGCTCACGCTCTGTCCGCTGCGATCGAGGTCGATCTTGTGTGCCAGCTCGACGAGCAGGCTCGCCAGGGCCTCTGGACGGGACAGCATCGGGCAGTGGCCGCTATCGGCGAGAATGACATCGGCTGTTTGCCGCGCTGCCTTTCCCATCAGCCTGTCACGCTCGCCGGCGAGTCGATGGATCGGGCAGGGCGGTGCGGCAAGCAGGTCGCTGAGATCGAGACGAGCCAGCTGATCGAGGCCCGTGGCCAGGGTCTGGCTGGAGGCGCTGGGGTGCTGGTCCTGAAGGTCGAGCAGGCGGCGGTGTGCCAACCGTGGGGCAGGCTCTCCCTGCAGCTGCCAGCGCAGGAAGTGCTGCCAAGTCGCACGTGGATCACGATCGAAGGCGCGGCGAAAGGTAGCCAGCTCGGCAGGCCTGACGCCGTCCTCGCTGCAGAAGCGTGGTCCTGTCCCCACCAGCACCAGGCCGCGGGGAGGCGGCAGATGAGACAGTAGCGCGCCGGCCAGCAGGCCTCCGAGCGACCAGCCGACCCAGACGGTATCGCACGACAGGTCATCGCGCATCTTGCCGGCCAGGGCTGGGAGAGGCGTCGGCAGGGTATCGTGGGCTCTTTCACCGTAGCCCGGCCAATCGGGAGTGCGTACCGCGACCCCCTCTGGCCAGTAGGGGGCGAGCGATTGCCAGATGCGCGCATCGATCCCCCAACCGGAGAGCAGAACCAGCGTCGTCAAAGCACGCCCTCCCGTTGCAGGCCTGCCAGTGTCTCGAGCAGGCGATCCAGGTCTTCCCGGCCATGGGTGGCGCGCAGCGTGATGCGCAACCGGGCTTCGCCCCGCGGCACGGTCGGTGGGCGTATGGCGCCGACCAGCAGGCCTGCTTCACGCAGCCGAACGGCCCAACGCATTACCCCCTGGCTCTCTCCCAGGACCAGCGGCTGGATGGGGGTGAAGGAGTCGGCCAGCGGCAGGTTGAGCAGCGATGCCTCGTGGCGGAAGTACGTGATGGTGTCCCGCAGGCGCCCGCGGCGCTCCGGCTCGGTGGCTAGAACGTCGAGCGCCGCAAGGGTGGCGGCGGCCACGCCGGGCGGTTGGGCCGTGGTATAGACATAGGGGCGGGCAAACTGGATCAGATACTCGATCAATGCCTCGCTGCCGGCGACGAAGGCGCCGCCGGTACCCAGCGCCTTGCCCAAGGTGCCGACCAGTATCGGCACGCGATCGACTCCATGGGCTCGACCGACGCAGCCGTCGCCATGGGCGCCGAGAACGCCCAGCCCATGGGCATCGTCGATCATCAGCCAGGCGGCATGCCGGGCACTGACTTCCGCCAGGCCGCCGATGTTGGCCACGTCGCCGTCCATGCTGAACACGCCGTCGCTGACCACCAGCCTGGCCGAGTCCGTCGGCGACCGAGCAAGCAAGCGGTCGAGATCGTCGAGGTCGCGATGGTGGAAGCGCTTCGAGCGCGCCCCGGCAAGCCCGGCGCCATCGAGCAGCGAGGCGTGGTTGAGGCGGTCCTGGAAGACCTGGGTGTCGTTGTCGCACAGCGCCTGCAGGGTGCCCAGGTTGGCCATGTAGCCGGTGGAGAAGAGCAGGGCGCGGGGGCGCCCGACGAGTTCGGCCAGGCGCCGTTCGAGGGCCTCGTGGACCTCCAGATGGCCGCTGACCAAGTGCGAGGCGCCGGCGCCGGCACCGAACTCGCGTGCTCCTGCGGCCTGGGCTTCGGCCAACCGAGGGTCGCTGGCCAGGCCAAGGTAATCGTTGCCGGCGAAGTCGATCAGTCCGGCCTGGCGCGTGTGACGCTCGCGCCAAAGCCCTTGGGCGCGGCGCCAGGCTGCAGCTTCACTGAGACGCTCGGGCCAGGCGTGAGGGGGAGGCGACATCGCGTTCAGGCCTGGGTGGCGTCGTAGGCCAGCCCGGCGTTGCGGGCTTGAGTCGTTTGACGCGCCAGGGCGCCCTCGAGCGCGGCTTGCTGCCGGTCGTCGTCGTGACAGGTATCGCGCCGTTCGGGATGCAGCCCGAGCTTGTCGAACAGAGCCCGGTCGCGGGTGGCCTGCGGGTTGCCGGTGGTCAGCAGCTTGTCGCCGTAGAAGATGGAGTTGGCCCCGGCGAGGAAGGCCAGCGCCTGGGTCGATTCATCCATCTGCTCACGGCCGGCCGAGAGGCGCACATGGCTTGCCGGCATCAAGATCCGGGCGACGGCGATGGCGCGCACGAAGTCGATGGGATCGAGGTCCTCCACGTCTTCCAGCGGCGTGCCGGGCACCTTGACCAGCATGTTGATCGGTACCGATTCGGGATGCGGCTCGAGGCGGGCCAACTGCTGCAGCAGGGCGGCGCGGTCGCGAGGGGCTTCCCCCATGCCGAGAATGCCGCCGGCACAGACCTTCATGCCCGCCTCGCGCACGTTGGCCAGGGTCTCCAGGCGGTCGGCGTAGGTGCGGGTGGTGATGATCTCACCATAGTATTCCGGTGAGGTGTCGAGGTTGTGGTTGTAATAGTCCAGGCCGGCCTCGGCCAGGCGGCTTGCCTGTGCGCCGTCGACCATGCCCAGCGTCATGCAGGTCTCGAGCCCCAGCGCCTTGACCCGGCTCACCATTTCCAGCACCACGGCGAGGTCCTTCTCGCGTGGGCTGCGCCAGGCCGCACCCATGCAGAAGCGGCTGGCGCCGGCCTCCTGGGCGGCCTTGGCCTGGGCCACCACCTTCTCGATCTCCAGCAGCTTCTCCTTGTCCAGTCCGGTGGCGTAGTGGCCCGACTGCGGGCAGTACTTGCAGTCCTCCGGGCAGGCACCGGTCTTGATCGACAGCAGGGTGGAGACCTGCACGGCATTGGCGTCGAAGTGGGCACGATGCACCTGCTGGGCGCGGAACAGCAGGTCGTTGAAGGGTAGGGCGAAGAGCGCCTCGATCTCGGCCAGCGACCAGTCGTGGCGAATCTCGGCTTCTCGTTGGGCTTGGCCGTTCAGGCTGGCATGCAGGGCGTTGGACATGGAGGGACTCGTCTTGGTCAACTTGGTGGTACTTGAACGTTGACTGTGAGCGTACGTGAAATTGGCTTTCTGTCAACCTGGTGGGGTGGCTGAGTTGACGAGATGGCACCGGCGAATGAGGAACGCCAGCATGAGGGAGATGATAAGCTTCTTCGAATACAGAAGGAGTGACAGGGATAGCCACCCATGCAATCGGAACGGAAGCGCGATGCGCTGCGGGATGGGCCGCCAGGGTTCGCACGATTGAGCGGCTGGCTGCGGCCGCTGTGGCAGGGTATCGACCGCGGCCTGCGCCGGGCCCTGCCGGGGCGCTGCGGCTTCTGCCTGGCGCCTGCCGAGCCGGAACGCCCATGGTGCCAGGCCTGCTTCGAGGCGCTGCCGTGGAACCTGCCGGCCTGCCCGAGCTGTGCCGAACCGCAGCCTTCCGGGTCGCTTTCGGGCAAGCGCTGCGGCCACTGCCTGACCCGACCGCCGGCTTTCGTTCGTGCGCGGGCGCCGCTGCGCTACGAGGATGAGGTGGTAAGGCTGGTCCAGCGCTTCAAGTTCCATGCCTCTCCACGTGCCGGCAACGTGCTGCTCGAACTCCTGGAGCTCGGGCTGCCGGGGGAGGCCCTGGCCTGGCCCGAGGCGCTGATTCCGGTACCGCTGCATCCTGCACGAGCACGGGAGCGCGGCTTCGACCAGGCCGATTGGCTGGCCCAGCGCCTGGCGGCGCGCCATGGCCTGCGGCTTTCACAGGCGCAGCGACGGCAGCACACCCGCTCGCAGCGCGGCCTGGATCGCGTCGAGCGCTACCGCAACCTGCGCGACGGCTTCGAGATCAGGGGCACGCTGCCGTCGCGCGTGGCGCTGCTGGACGACGTAATGACCACCGGCGCCACGCTGGACGCGCTGGCGCAGGCTTGCCGGGCGGCCGGTGCGTGTGAGGTGGAGGCCTGGGCAGTGGCCCGCACGCCGCTGCTGGACGAATGATCCGCTGCTGCGCCTAGGCTGTTACCATGGGGGCTTTCTTCAGCCGGTGAAGCACATGCACAGCACGCCACATCCCTTCGCAGCCCTGTCGCCTGCCCGTGTCGTGGCGGCCATCGAGTCGCTCGGCTTCTGGTTGCCAGGTGAGCCATTCACCTTGAACAGTTACGAGAATCGGGTGTTCCTGCTGCATGACGACGAGGGGCGGCGCTGGGTGGCCAAGTTCTATCGCCCGGCCCGCTGGAGCGATGCGCAGATCCAGGAAGAGCACGATTTCCTGGATGAGCTGGTAGCAGAGGGAGTGGCCGTGGCGGCACCCTGGCGCAACGCGGCGGGGCAGAGCCTGCATCATGCCGAGGGCTTTCGGCTGGCGCTGTTCCCGCAGCTGTCGGGGCAGGCGCCGGAGCTGGAGAATCCGTCCCACCTGTTTGCGCTGGGCGAGCTGATCGGCGCCGTGCACGCCATTGGCGAGCGCTCTACCTTTCGCCATCGCGTGAGTCTCGATCTGGATGGCATGGTGCGTGAGGCCCGGCAGCGTGTGCTGACAGCGCCTTGGCTGGACCGCCGTCAGCGCCAGGCCTACGAGCGTCTCTCCGAGGTGTTGCATCAGGAGTTGCAGGCCCATACCTGGACGCCGCAGCAGACGATTCGGGTGCAAGGCGACTGTCACATCGGCAACCTGCTCGGCCGCGACGACGCCTTTTCTCTGGTCGATTTCGACGACGCCCTGATGGCGCCTGCTGTACAGGACCTGTGGATGTTTCTCACCGCCGAGCATGAAGCGGAGTGGCACATGCAGCTCTCGGAGGTGCTGGAGGGCTACGAACAGCACCGGGAGTTCGACCGCCGCGAGCTGGCGCTGATCGAACCCTTGCGTACGCTGCGCCTGATGCGGCACAGCGCCTGGCTGGTGGCGCGCTGGGACGACCCGGCCTTTCCTCCGGCCTTTCCCTGGGTCGCCGATGCCGGCTATTGGGAGGCACACATTCGCCAACTGGAGCAGCAGCGCCTGGCGTTGGCTCGGTCGCCGCGCTGGCTGGCCTGAAGTGGAAGGACGCGCACCCACCCAGGGTGCGCAAAGCAGGAGGGGTCAGTCGCTGTCGGGGTCGGGACGCTCGGCGGGGATCGGGTTGGCCACGCCGGCACCTTCGGCTTGGCGGCGCTGCTCGTTGATTCGGGCAGAGGGGTTGTCCTGCTCTTCGATCTCCAGGCGACTGGCCAGCTTGAGGTGAAAGACGTGATCGCTCGACAGTTTGCAGTGGCCGGTTTCGCATACTGCCAACCCGTAGCTGCCATCCAATTCGTATGCGGCAGCGGAGATTTCGCCGCTGTAGATGTCGCTGTCGCCGCCATCGGTCTCGATGCAGGTCAGCGCCTTGGTAGTGATGCGCAGGCGATCGCCATCCATGCGGGCATCGCCCACCACGACGCAATATTCGGGCAGCTCATGGACGGCATCGCCAATACCGCTGACGGGGCGAAGCAGGATGTCGTCGTGGCGTTCGCTCTCCCCTTGCAGCTCGAGTTCATCGATGACCTGGGCAGCGATGACGGCATCCCCGGGCACGGTAAGGGTGTCTGCCAAGGCGTGCAGGGGCAAGAGGAGAAAGGCCAGTCCGCTGGCTGTCAGTATCGCGTCTGGAATCTTGATCATATCGGGCTCTCGGAGGGACCAGGCTGCGCGTATCGGCAGTTTTCAAGGCCGTTATTTTACCATAGCCGCCCAGGCGTAGTAGTGGCACGAATGTCGCAGGATGTCGTTTTCAGGTATACCGCCTGCGGCAAACCTCGGGTTACGGTAGAATGTCGTCCAGAGGCGTAAAAAAGCTGTACAAAGAAAATATTGCGCATAATATTTGTACGAATCCATGACGATGGCCGGGCCATCGCGAGACGAACGGTACACGGAGTCGCAGGGCCTGACCATGAACGATGAGCTTGCCAACTTCTACCGCCAGATCATTCTCGAGCTGGGTGAGGACCCGGAGCGAGAAGGCCTGCGCGATACGCCGAAACGGGCCGCCAAGGCGATGCAGTTTCTCACTCGTGGCTACTCCCAGACCCTCGAGGAGATCATCAACGGCGCCGTTTTCAAGAGCGAGACCGACGAAATGGTAGTGGTCAAGGACATCGAGCTCTACTCGATGTGCGAACACCACCTGCTGCCTTTCATCGGCAAGTGCCATATCGCCTACCTGCCCAGCGGCAAGGTGCTAGGGCTTTCCAAATTTGCGCGCATCGTCGACATGTATGCCCGCCGCATGCAGATTCAGGAAAACCTGACGCGCCAGATCGCCGAGGCCGTGCAGCGTGTCACCGGCGCGCGCGGCGTGGCGGTGGTGATCGAGGCGCGACACCTGTGCATGATGATGCGCGGCGTGGAGAAGCAGAATTCCAGTATGACCTCTTCCGTGATGCTGGGGTCCTTTCGCGATAACCAGCCCACACGTCAGGAATTCCTCACCCTGGTCAACGGCCGCTGACGGGGCGTGTCCCGTGCCAACGACGTTCCTCCCTGGAGCCAACGCCATGACGCTGCATGCCCTGGACGATCAGCATCTCGATCACGACCTGGCCACGATTCGCATCAAGAACCTGCGCCTGCGTACCTTCATCGGTATCAAGGATGATGAGATCAACAACCGCCAGGATGTGGTGATCAACGCCGTGATCCGCTATCGAGCCGACAAGGCGGTGGCGTTCAACCATATCGAGCAGGCGCTCAACTATCGTACGATCAGCAAGGAAGTGATCGAGCTGGTGGAAGAGAGCCGCTTCCTGCTCCTGGAGCGCATGACACGGGAGGTTCTCGATCTGATCATGAGCCACGAACAGGTGCTCACGGCGCAGGTCGAGATCGACAAGCCGCACGCGTTGCGTTTTGCCGATTCGGTTTCCATTACCCTTTCGGCAAGCCGGGAACCGCGTCGAAACCGCTGAAAAGCTTCGCCTCTTTCTGCTCGGGGTTGGTAGCAATCGGCCTTTGCGCTTAGCATGGGTGCCTACTGCTGAGCCGACAGAGAGAGACGATTCGTTGGAACGCGACAGCTCCTCCCCGGATTCGCCGCGGCGTCGCTATGCCCCCTGGGCCATGACAGCCATCGTCACGGCGCTCATCGCCCTGCTGTTCCAGGGCAGCCTGATGCCTCTGAATCTTGCTGCCGCCATCTTCGCCGTGATGGGCTTGCGTCAGGTCCAGCGCCAGCCCGAACGCTACATCGGCCGTGCCTTCTGCTGGATTGCCATCGCGTTGGTCCTGATACTTGCCATACTTAACGCTATGCTTCAGCCGCCAACACAGGAAGGCATTCCCGAGAACGTAACCGAGCAGCGCAACGTCGAGGCCCAGTGACTGGGCAGGACTCGGCACGACTTCACTTTCACTCGGTACAGACCACGCTGAGGCCAGGAGAGACAACATGGAAGCCCTCAAGGAAACACAGCTCTATTGTCCTTTCGCCTATATAGACGGCAGCTGGGTAGCGGCCGATAGTGGCGAACAGATCGAAGTCATCAATCCGGCGACAGGAGAGACCTTCGGCACGGTGCCAAGGCTAGGCCGGGGCGAGACCGAGCGCGCCATCGCCGCTGCCGATGCGGCGCTCGTCGGCTGGCGAGCGCTCACCGCCCAGGAGCGTGCCGACATCCTGATGAAGTGGCACGACCTGATGTTCGAGCATCAGGACGACCTGGCGATGATCATGACCCACGAGCAGGGCAAGCCGCTCAAGGAAGCGGCTGGCGAGATCGCCTATGCGGCGAGCTTCCTGCGCTGGTTTGCCGAGGAGGCACGGCGGGTCTATGGCGAAACCATTCCCGCAGCCAAGCCCAACCAGCGCATCGTGATCACCAAGCAGCCGGTCGGCGTAGTCGGGGCGATCACGCCATGGAACTTCCCTGCGGCGATGATTACGCGCAAGGCCGGCGCGGCGCTGGCGGCGGGGTGCACTATCGTCATCAAGCCGGCCAGCCAGACGCCGTTCTCGGCCACCGCCATGGCGCTGCTGGCCGAGCGTGCCGGCGTACCCCGTGGCGTGTTCAACGTGGTGCCGGGGCGTGCCAGCGAGATCGCCGCGGCAATGACCGAGTCGCCCCTGGTGCGCAAGATCACCTTTACCGGTTCCACCGAAGTGGGCCGCGAGCTGATGTCGCGGGCCTCCCAGCATATCCAGAAGATCTCGCTGGAGCTGGGCGGCAACGCGCCGTTCATCGTCTTCGAGGATGCCGACCTGGACGCAGCGGTAGAGGGCGCCATGGCCGCCAAGTTCCGCAATGCCGGCCAGACCTGCATCTGCACCAATCGCTTCCTGGTGCAGTCGAGCGTAATCAACGCCTTCTGCGAGAAGCTGGCGGTGGCGATGAATAGCGAGTTGAAAGTAGGCGACGGTACCGAGCCGGACATCAATATCGGGCCGCTGATCGACGAGAACGCGGTAACCAAGGTCAGCGAGCACGTGCACGATGCCGTCGACAAGGGGGCCGAGCTGCTGCTCGGTGGCCACCCCCATCCGCTGGGCGGGAACTTCTTTACCCCGACGCTGATCAGCTTCGCCACTGGCGACATGAAGGTGGCCCAGGAGGAGACCTTCGGCCCGCTGGCGGCGGTGTTTCCCTTCGAGGACGAGGAAGACGCCGTGCAGATGGCCAACGACACCGAGTACGGCCTGGCCTCCTACTTCTACTCGCGTGACCTGGGGCGCGTGTGGCGCGTCGCCGATGCGCTGGAGTACGGCATGGTAGGTATCAACACTGGGCTCATCTCCAACACCGCGGCGCCGTTCGGTGGCGTCAAGGCCTCGGGCCTTGGCCGCGAGGGCGGCCACCAGGGGATCGATGAGTTTCTCGAAACCAAGTACCTCTGCATCGATCTTGGTTAATAAACGGGCTGCGCTCGGTCATACGGCGTTGAAAACTGGCTTAGAATGCTCACTTACAACAGTAAGCTCCGCTTCTTCGCCAGTTTTCGCCTTGTCTGACCGTCGCTCGCACCGTTTCTCGAGGTAGAGAAGCATAACGCGAAAACCCCACACGGGCGTCTAGCCCAGGTGGGGTTTTGCGTGTGACTTGCTCCTTGCTCCTTGCTCCTTGCGGCTCGGCGAGCGTCAGTGCCTGAAGTGGCGCATGCCGGTGAACACCATGGCGATTCCCGCCTCGTTGGCGGCGTCGATCACTTCCTGGTCGCGCATGGAGCCGCCGGGCTGGATCACCGCGGTGATGCCGGCCGCTGCCGCGGCGTCGATGCCGTCGCGGAAGGGGAAGAAGGCGTCTGAGGCCATCACCGAGCCGGGCACGGAGAGGTTTTCATCGGCGGCCTTGATGCCGGCGATCTTGGCCGAGTAGACGCGGCTCATCTGGCCAGCGCCGACGCCGATGGTCTGGCCGTCCTTGGCATAGACGATGGCGTTGGACTTGACGTACTTGGCCACCTTCCAGGCGAAGGCCAGGTCGCGCATTTCCTGCTCGGAGGGAACGCGCTCGGTGACCACGGTCAGCTCATCGCGGCCGACCATGCCCAGGTCGCGGTCCTGTACCAGCAGCCCCCCGGTGACGCGCTTGAAGTCGTGGGCGTGCTCGCGCTGGCCGGGCCAGTTATCGCTGACGTCGAGCAGGCGCACGTTCTGCTTCTCGGCCACGATGGCGGCAGCCGCCTCATCGACTCCGGGGGCGATGATCACCTCGACGAACTGGCGGTCGATGATGGCGCGGGCGGTATCGGCATCCAGCGGCTGGTTGAAGGCAATGATGCCGCCGAAGGCGCTGGTGGGATCGGTGGCGAACGCCTTGTCGTAGGCCTCGCTAAGAGTAGCTCCGACCGCCACGCCGCAGGGGTTGGCATGCTTGACGATCACGCAGGCGGTGTCGGTGAAGCTCTTGACGCACTCGAAGGCAGCGTCGGTGTCGGCCACGTTGTTGAACGACAGTTCCTTGCCCTGCAGCTGGCGGGCGGTGGCCACACTGGCTTCGCTGGCGTCGGCCTCGACGTAGAACGCTGCGCTCTGGTGCGGGTTCTCGCCGTAGCGCATGGCCTGCTTCTTGACGAACTGTACGTTGTAGGTGCGCGGGAACCCATCCTCGCCGCCCGGTACCCGTTGGCCCAGGTAGTCGGCAATGGCGGCATCGTAGCCGGCGGTATGTTCGAAGGCCTTCACCGCCAGGTCGAAACGCGTGGCGTCGCTTACCGCGCCGTCGTTGGAGGCGATTTCAGCCAGTACCCGGGCGTAGTCGCCGGCATCCACCACGATGGTGGTATGGGCGTGGTTCTTGGCGCAGGCACGCACCATGGTTGGGCCGCCGATGTCGATGTTCTCGATCGCATCCTCGAGGGAGCAGTCCGGCTTGGCCACGGTCTGGGCGAAGGGGTAGAGATTGACCACCACCATGTCGATGGGCGCGATGCCATGCTCGGCCATGACGCCATCGTCCTGGCCGCGACGCCCCAGGATGCCGCCGTGGATCTTCGGGTGCAGGGTCTTGACGCGACCGTCCATGATCTCGGGGAAGCCGGTGTGCTCGGACACCTCGGTCACGGCAATGCCGTTCTCCTGCAGCAGGCGGAAAGTGCCGCCGGTGGAGAGCAGTTCGACACCGTGTCCGGACAGTCCGCGGGCGAAGTCGACGATGCCGGTCTTGTCGGAGACGCTGATCAGCGCGCGGCGTACCGGGGTGGGGGAGGCTTGGGCCATGATGAGGAGCAACTCTATGTCGGGAAGTGGAGGTAAGCCGGCCGGGTGGCGGGGGAGCGCCAAGCCGGCCGGGTTCAGATCAGGTCGTGCTGCTTGAGCTTCTTGCGTAGCGTGCCGCGGTTGAGGCCAAGCATCTCGGCGGCGCGAGTCTGGTTGCCCTGGGTATACTCGAGCACGCTTGCCAGCAGCGGCGATTCGACCTCTGCCATCACCATGGCGTAGAGGTCGGTCACGGTGCCGCCATCGAGATGATCGAAATAGCGTCGCATGGCGGCATCTACGGCCTCACGCAGCGGCTGCTCCGCCAACGTGTCCGATGGCAGGGAGGGGCTGTCGAGCTCCGGCAGGCCGGCACAGGAGCTGGCTTCCAGCTCTGGCAGATCGGCGTTGCGATTGAAGGCTTCACGATTCATGCGGCACTGATTCCATTCGATGCCCAGGAAAGGTCGGCTTTACCCTCCGGGCGGAAAAGGTCGTCGATGAAGTCATACTGTTCGTCGGGCTGCTCCAGGGCGTTGAAGGCTGCCCGCAGATCGCGCTGTCGGCCGGCGCTGAAGCGACGGTCGCTGGCAAGGTACCAGCCGAGGTGCTTGCGCGCGATTCGCACCCCCATGTAGTCGCCATAGAATTCATGCAGGGCGTGCAAGTGCCCCCGCAATACGCTGGCCCTTTCGTCTGGCTCGGGTGAAGGGCAGCTGCGCCCATGGCGCAGGTAGTGGTCGATCTCGCGAAAGATCCAGGGGTTGCCCTGGGCGCCGCGACCGACCATCACCGCATCCGCACCAGTATAGTCCAGAACCTGGGCCGCCTTGCGTGGAGAGTCGATATCGCCATTGGCGAATACCGGGATGCGCACGGCCTGCTTGATGGCGGCAATGGTGTCGTACTCGGCTTCGCCCTGATAGCGTTGCTGGCGATGACGGCCATGCACCGCCAGCGCCTGGATGCCGGCGGCTTCCGCCAGCCGCGCTACGCGCACACCGTTGTTGCTATCGGCGCACCAGCCGGTACGGATCTTCAGCGTTACCGGGACCTCGACCGCCGCCACCACCGCCTCGAGGATTTCGGCCACCAGGGTTTCGTCGCGCAGCAGGGCCGATCCGGCGGCCTTGTTGCAGACCTTCTTGGCCGGGCAGCCCATGTTGATGTCGATGATCTCGGCCCCCTGGTCGGCGTTGAGGCGTGCCGCCTCGGCCAGCATGGCAGCGTCACCGCCGGCGATCTGCACGGCTCGGGGGCCGGGTTCGCCACGGTGGTCCATGCGCTGGCGCGACTTGCGCGTATGCCAAAGTGCCGGGTCCGAAGTGACCATCTCGCCTACCACCAGCCCCGCTCCCAGGCGGCGGCAGAGCTGGCGAAACGGACGGTCGGTCACGCCGGCCATGGGGGCCAGGATGACTCGATTGGGCAGGCGGTGCCGGCCGATCTGTGGCAGCGGGCGACTATCGGTCATGAGACGGATCAGTGAACTCGGGGTTGCATATCATACGCCCCCGAAGGGGCAGGGTGAAGGTGGCAAAGCGCGAGTCTCAGGCCGGCCGGCGCCCGCTGAGCCGGACCCAGCCTTCGCGAATCCGTGGTTCGTCCATGATCAATCCCTGGTCACGGTAGGCATCGATCACCTCGTCGGCCTGCCGCTCGAGAATGCCCGACAGGGCTAGCCGGCCGCCGGGGGCCACATGGCCGGCAATCATCGGTGCCAGTTCCACCAGGGGGCCTGCCAGGATGTTGGCCACCACCAGCGGGAAGCGTCGTCCGGCATCCAATTGTTCGGGATAGCGCAGCGTCAGTTCGTGCTCCGCGATGTCGTTGCGCTCGGCGTTGTCGCGGCTGGCCTGAAGCGCCTGGGGGTCGATGTCGGTGCCGGTGGCGAGCGCTGCCCCCAGCTTGAGCGCGGCGATGGCAAGGATGCCGGAGCCGCAGCCCACGTCGAGCATCTCGACGCCGTCGAGATCGCCCGTCAAGGCCAGCGTGTCGAGCCACTCGAGGCACAGCGCTGTGGTGGGGTGGGTGCCGGTGCCGAAGGCCAGGCCTGGGTCCAGGTGCAGGTTGACGGCATTGGGGTCGGGAGGTTGATGCCAACTGGGCACGATCCATAGCCGCTGACCCATGCGCAGCGGCTGGAAATCCTCCATCCACTCACGTTCCCAGTCGCGATCGGCCAGCAGCTCGTGTTCGATGACCGGGCAGGGTTCGTCGGGCAGGGTCTCGGCCCAGGCCGCAGCCAGGCGCTCGAGCATGGCATCGAGCCCTTCGAGGTCGTCGTAGAGCCCCGTCAGCACCGTCTCGTTCCACAGCGGCGTGGTGCCGCGCTCGGGCTCGAAGACCGGATCGTCATGAGCGTCCTGCAAGGTAATGGCAGTGGCACCTTCGGCCAGCAGCAGCTCCTCGAGCAGTTCGGCCTGCTCCGGGGCGATGCGGGCCTTGAGTTGTAGCCAGGGCATGGCAATCTCCTGTGCATGACGCATGCGGGGTGGCCGTGGCCACCCCGCCGGGAGCGATTCTCGGATCTGCGAATTTGCTAGGAACCGAGCTTCTTCTCTAGGTAATGGATGTTGACACCGCCCTGCTGGAAATTGGCGTCGCGGACCAGGTCCTTGTGCAGATCGGTGTTGGTCTTGATGCCTTCCACCAGCAGTTCATCGAGCCCGTTGCGCATCCGCGTGAGGGCGATTTCCCGGCTGTCGCCCCAGGTGATCAGCTTGCCGATCAGCGAGTCGTAGTGGGGCGGTACGGTATAGCCGGTATAGATATGCGAATCCATGCGCACCCCGAGCCCACCCGGGGGATGGTAGAGGGTGACCTTGCCGGGAGAGGGCATGAAGGTGCGCGGGTCCTCGGCGTTGATGCGACACTCGAAGGCATGGCCGTTGAGCTTGACGTCTTCCTGGCGGATCGACAGGGGCAGACCCGAGGCGATGCGCAGCTGCTCGCGGACGATGTCGATACCGGTCACCATCTCGGTGACGGGATGCTCCACCTGCACGCGGGTGTTCATCTCGATGAAGAAGAACTGGCCGTCTTCGTAGAGAAACTCGAAGGTACCGGCACCGCGATAGTCGATCTCGATGCACGCCTCGCGACACGCCTCGAGCACCTTGGCCCGGGCCTCGGGATCGATGCCGGGGGCGGGGGCCTCCTCCAGTACCTTCTGGTGACGCCGCTGCAGCGAGCAGTCACGGTCGTACAGATGGATGGCATTGCCCTGGCCATCGGCCAGCACCTGGACCTCGACGTGGCGAGGCCGTTCGAGGAACTTCTCCATGTAGACCGTGCCGTCACCGAAGGCCGAGTGCGCCTCGGTGCGGGTCACGTTGATCGCCGACAGCAGGTGACCTTCGGTGTGTACCACGCGCATGCCGCGCCCGCCGCCGCCGGCGGCAGCCTTGATGATCACCGGGTAGCCGATACGCCGGGCAGTGGTGATGTTGTCGCCCTCGTCATCGCCCAGCGGGCCGTCCGAGCCGGGAACCGTGGGTACGCCGGCCTTCTTCATGGCTTCGATGGCGCTGACCTTGTCGCCCATCAGGCGAATGGTCTCGGCGCGCGGGCCGATGAACACGAACCCGGAGCGCTCCACCTGCTCGGCAAAATTGGCATTCTCGGAAAGAAAGCCGTAGCCGGGGTGAATGGCGCTGGAGTCGGTGACCTCGGCGGCACTGATCAGCGCCGGAATGTTGAGATAGGACTGGGCCGAAGGGGCCGGTCCGATGCACACGGCCTCGTCGGCCAAGCGTACGTGCATCAGTTCACGGTCGGCCTTGGAGTGCACCGCGACCGTCTTGATGCCCAGCTCCTTGCAGGCACGCAGGATTCGCAGGGCGATCTCGCCACGGTTGGCGATGAGAACCTTGTCCAGCATAGGGAGTCCGCCAGTGTCGGTGAAAGATCAGGAAATGATGAGCATCGGCTGGTCGAATTCGACCGGTTCGCCGTCCTCGACCAGGATCGCCTCGATCACGCCGTCACGATCGGCTTCGATCTGGTTCATCATCTTCATGGCTTCGACGATACACACGGTCTCGCCCTTCTTGACGCTCTGCCCCACTTCCACGAACGCCTTCGAGCCGGGAGCCGGGCTACGGTAGAAGGTGCCGACCATCGGCGAAGTCAGGGCGTGGCCCTGGTAGGTGGTCGCCGGGGCTTCCTCGGCAGGCCCGGCGGCGGGTGCCGGTGCGGTCTGGCTGGGCGCTGCCTGTGGGGCGGCAAACTGCGGCGCGGGGGGCTGGGGCCAGCTGACACCATTGGGGTGGCGGCTGATACGCACCGATTCTTCGCCTTCCTGAATCTCGATTTCGCTGATGTTGGATTCTTCCAGCAGCTCGATCAGTTTCTTGACCTTACGGATATCCATATTGAGTCTCGACCGGTGGTGGATGGCAGTGGGCCAGGGCGCTGTCAACCCAGGCCAACTTTCGATAGATCGCGGCAAGATGGCGAATATTGACGCCTCTATCGGCCTTGATAAGCGTTGTTGGCGGAGTGTGCCTAAAATCGCTGGGGATGTCCAGCCGGTCGGGGAACGCTGTTCGATTGCCCATCTGTTGCGGCGGCGGGTAGCGAATCAGCTGCGTTGCTGCTCCAACCAGTCGAGCAGGTCCTGCAGGTGGCTGGCAAGTTCGCCAGCCCTGACTTCGCCTTGGATACGGGCTTCGCGGATCTCTTCTTCCCCGCTGAAGAATAGCAGGCTCGGCGGGCCGAACAGACCGAAGTGGTCGAGCAGCGCGCGGCTGGTGGCGTCGCTGCGCGTCACGTCGACATTGATACGGGTGAAATGCGACAGCGGCTCGGCGACCTGGGGAGTGGGATATACCTGGCGCTCCATCTGCTTGCACGAGATACACCAGTCCGCGGTGAAGTGCACGAAGGCAGGCTGGCCTTGATCTGCACGTTCTCGCAGCGTGCCTCGCAGCGCCTCGAGATCCTCCACCGTGGTGATTTCGACGCTCTCGACGCTACCCGGGCCGGAGGTAAACGATGCCAGGGGGCGCAGCGGGTCGTTGCCGCCCATGGCGGCGCCGAACACCAGGGCAATGCCCCAGGCCAGCAGCAGCAGGCCGATGGCCTGGCGTACCCGAGCCCAGCCCTGGGCCAGGTTGAGCGACAGGGCGCCCAATGCCAGTGCGCTACCGATCGCCAGCGCGGCCCACAGCAGCAGGCTGACAGCGGGTGGGAGCAGGCGCTCCACCAGCCATACCGCCACGCCGAGCAGCAGGATGCCGAAGGCGATCTTGACGCCGTTCATCCATGCACCGCTGCGTGGCAGGGCGGTGGCGCCGAAGGTGCCGACCAGCAGCAGCGGCACCCCCATGCCCAGGCCCAGGGCCAGCAGGGCGGCGCCACCCATCAGCGCATCGCCGGTAGAGGAGATGAAGACCAGGGCACCGGCCAGCGGTGCCGATACACAGGGCGAAACCACCAGTACCGACAGTGCGCCGGCGCCGGCAAGGCCCAGTGGCCCGCTGCGTTGGGCACGGGCCTGCCAGGCATCGATGCGCCCTGCCAGGCGCGGCGTCAGGCGCAGGTCGAAGGTGCCGAACATGGCCAGCGCGAAGAGCACGAAAAGCAGCGCAAAAGCGATCAGTACGGGCGCGGATTGCAAGTGAGCCTGCAAATTGAGGCCGGCGCCGAACAGGCCCATCAACACACCGACCAGGGCGTAGGTGAGCGCCATGCCGCTGACATAACTGGCGGAGAGGGCGAAGGCGCGCGGTCGAGTTGGATTCTGACCGACGATGATCGATGAGAGGATCGGCACCATCGGCAGTACGCAAGGGGTAAAGGTCAGCCCCAGCCCGGCGAGGAAGAACAGGCCCAGGGCCAGTGGCAGGCTGGCTTCACCGATCAGGCTGCTGAAGCGGCCGTCCTGGCTCTGCAGGGCGGGTGGCGGCGTGGCAGGGGAGGTAGTGGCGTCACCCGGACCATCCGCGCCGCCGCCCTCTTGCCAGCCAGCGAAGGCCGCCGGCATGGCGCTGGCGGGAGCCTGCAGCTCGACCCGCTCCGGGGGATAGCAGAGCCCGGCATCGGCGCAGCCCTGGAAGCGCACGGTGATGTCCAGCGGCCCTTCGGCAGTGCCCTGTAGCGGCGCCTCGAAGACTACTCGGTCGTAGAAGACGTAGACGTCGCCGAGAAATTCGTCGCTCTTGAATTCGCCCGCGGGAAGGGTGGGCTCGCCGATCTGGAGCGCGCCGTCACGACTCTCGACACCGAACTGGTGACGATAGAGGTAATAGCCTTCAGCGTTCTCGAAGCCGATGTAGAGCGTTTCGCCATCATGCCAGGCGCTCGGCTGGAAGGCCTCCATGACCGGCAGGAAGTCGCTCTGACCGCTGGAAGAGGAGGAGAACCATTGGGCCTGGGCGGCCAGCGGCAACCACAGCAGCAGGCAGCAGATCAGGCGCATGGCGAGATGACGGCTAGTCAACGCAGGAAACCCTCTGGTAAACGGAAGCGGTCGATAGTCGGCGCTCATGAGCGGTCGCGGTACTCGCTTGGAGTGATCCGTTAGCGAAACGCCGAGTTCCAGAATAACTCAGTCGACGGCAACGTTAGAACCTTACGAGTGCGCCCTGGTGTCGCAGGAAAACGAACGGGCCGCCCCGAGGGACGGCCCGTCTCGACACGGCTCGGCCTGGCTCACGCCTTTTCGTAGGCGGCCACGGATTTCTCGATGGCCTTGCGCGCGGCGTCGGCGCCCTCCCAGGATTCCACCTTCACCCACTTGCCCTTCTCGAGATCCTTGTAATTCTCGAAGAAGTGAGCGATCTGCTGGCGCAGCAGCTCGGGCAGGTCGGTGACTTCCTGAACGTCGTCATAGAGCGTGGTCAGCTTGGCGTGGGGCACGCATACCAGCTTGGCATCCTCGCCGGCTTCGTCGGTCATGTTGAGGATGCCGACCGGGCGAGCGCGGATGATGCTGCCGGCCTGAACCGGGTAGGGCGTGACCACCAGGGCATCGAGCGGGTCGCCGTCGTCGGCCAGGGTGTGAGGGATGAAGCCGTAGTTGGCCGGATAGAACATCGGGGTGGCCATGAAGCGGTCAACCAGAAGGGCGCCCATCTCCTTGTCGATCTCGTACTTGATCGGAGCGTGGTTGGCGGGGATCTCGATGGCGACGTAGACGTCGTTGGGAAGATCCTTGCCGGCAGGGATGTGGTCGAAGTTCATCGTCGCTTCCTTCGTTGGCGAAAAGTGGAGACACCGCAAAATGGGCAGAATTATACGGACCAGGCCCGATGATTACCAATGCGACATAGGTGAGAGTAGGGCGGCGGTTGGCCGACTTGGGCTTTGGTTGACAGGTTGAGTCGGCCACAACCGTGTATGATGGCCGACGTCGGGCGGTTCGGCCAGCCATGCGGAGCAAGCGGTGATCAGTGGCGATATCTTGAAGGAGCGCATCTTGCCAGCCAATCGGCTCGCGTTGAGCGTCGGGCAGGCCTTCGTGGCGCCGGACCGGCGGCACCATCGCAGCTCCATGTCGGTACGCATCCCCAGCCAGGCCGCCCAGTCTGCCGCCAAGGGCGCCTGCGCGGTGATCAGCGATACCAGCTCGCGCAATGCCATCGCCAAGCAGGCCGGCGACCTCAGCGTAAGGGGCTTCCTGGCCGACTACTTTTCCACGCCGGATCATTGGGACGTCAAGACCTCGGCCACGCGCGTACTGCGAGCGCTCAACGGTTGGTGTTACAGCCAGAGCACCTTCATCGAGGGTGGCAGCTATGTCGCCTCCCTCTCCGCCATGGTCTATCGCGGGCGCGAGGCACACCTGTTCCACATGGGGGATACCCTGGTCTTCCGCCTGCGCGGTGCCGAGTTCGAGCAGCTCACCCGCGACCATATTACCGATCTGGGCGGCTATCGCTATCCGTCGCGTGCCTTGGGGCTGGATGGCAGCATCGACATCGATTACATGCAGCTCCCCCTGAAGCAGGGCGACATCTTCCTGTTCACCACCCAGGCGGTGCGCGGCACCTTGATGCCATCCGACTACGTGGGCCTGATTCGCTTGGATGCCAGCGATCTCGATGCGGCCTGCGAGCGGCTGGCAGCGGCAGCGCGGGAACGAGCCCAGGAGCGCGGCTATGGTGCCGACCAGTTCTGCTTCCAGCTGGTGCGCATCGACCAGTTGCCCGAAGTGGAGCAGGATCACCCCAGCCGCATCTACGGTGACCTGCCGATTCCGCCTGAACTCTCCCCGGGAGAGCGCATCGACGGTCTGGAAGTGCAGGAGGTGCTGTCGCGCACCGCCCAGTCACGGGTCTACCGGGTTCGCGATAGCCGCACCGAGCGCGAAATGGTGATGAAGGCGCCGAGCCCCGAACTCTCCAACCGCAATGCCTACCTGGAACACTTCCTGTTGCAGCAGTGGGTGGTGGAGCGGGTCAAGTCGCCATTCGTGGCCCGGGTCATGGAGTCCTCACGCCCGCGGCGCTACCTCTATTACTTGATGGCCTATGTGGAAGGCACGACGCTGACCGAGTGGGCGCTGCGCCATCCCCAGGCCAGCCTGGCCCAGCGCCTGGATATCGCGGTGCAACTGGGCAAGGCGGTCCAGGCCCTGCATCATCGCGAGGTGCTGCACCAGCGCATCCACCCCGACAATATCCTGATCGACACCCATGGCCAGGTGGTCTTGACCGACTTCAGTGCCTGTCACATGCGTGACCTGGACGGCCATCGGCGCTCACGCGAACTGGCCCGCCAGACCGGCTTGTCCGAACACAGCGCGCCGGAATATGCGCTGGACGACAGCGTTGGCCGGCGCAGCGACCAGTATTCGCTGGCCTCGACGATCTACTGGCTGCTGACCGCAGAGTTGCCTTATGAGCTGAGTCCGGATCGGCTGCGCAGCCATACCGACCTCGAGCAGCTGAGCTACCGGAGTGCCAGGCTACACAATCCCGAGATCACGCCTCAGCTCGACGATACCCTGCGCCGGGCTCTGGATCCCCAGCGTTCCTTGCGCTTCCGGCGTATGTCCGAACTCCTCTATGCGCTTCGACATCAGGATGGCCGAGGCAGGCCGGTGCGTCACGATCCGCGCCGCTTCCTGCGTGAGCCGGCCAATTTCTGGCAAGGTGTGGCCGGGATTCTGTTATTGCTGCTGGTACTTTCGTGGCTGCTGCGGTGAGTGGTTGCGATGTGGGTATCCAAAACGACGAAGCCCTCGCCGGAGCGAGGGCTTCGTCAAGCGGTTGGCTACGGCTCAGAGCTTGAATTCGGGCAGTTTACGTTCGACCTTGGTCAGCTTGAGCTTCGCCACCTTGGGCAGTCCGTTCTCGAACGGGGGGTAGTCTTCGCCCTGGATCAGCGGCGACAGATAACGGCGACAGGCGTCAGTGATGCCGAAGCCGTCCTCCCGGATATACTCGCGCGGCATGAACTTCTCGCGATTGGCCACCTCGGCCAGGGGGGCGGACTCGATGCGCCACTCGTAGGGCTCGTCGCTGATCCGCTTGATGGCCGGCATCATGGCATTCTTGCCAGCGACGGCCAGTTCCACCGCCTGCTGGCCCACGGCATAGGCCTGTTCCACGTCGGTGCGTGAAGCCAGGTGGCGCGCCGCTCGCTGCAGGTAGTCGGCCACCGCCCAGTGGTACTTGTAACCGAGGTCCTGCTTGACCATGCCGGCCAGCGTCGGCGCCACGCCACCCAGCTGGCGATGGCCGAAGGCGTCGGTATTGCCCGAATCGGCAAGGAAGGTGCCGTCTTCGTAGCGGGCTCCCTCGGAGACCACGATCACGCAGTAGCCATACTTCTCCACGCACTCCTCGACGCGAGCCATGATCTTGCCGCGCTCGAAGGGCACCTCTGGGAAGATCACCAGATGAGGGGGCTGGCCTTCGCCTTCACCTGCCAAGGCTCCGGCGGCAGCGATCCAGCCGGCGTGGCGGCCCATTACCTCGAGCACGAACACCTTGGTCGAAGTG
Source organism: Billgrantia sp. Q4P2 (assembly GCF_052806135.1). Classification (NCBI taxonomy): domain Bacteria; kingdom Pseudomonadati; phylum Pseudomonadota; class Gammaproteobacteria; order Oceanospirillales; family Halomonadaceae; genus Billgrantia; species Billgrantia sp. Q4P2. The sequence goes on along the minus strand of NZ_JBRBAI010000002.1, from coordinate 270,600 downwards.
GCACACATGGAGGCGATATCGAGGGAGGCTTCCAGCGTGGAGGTGGCGATGTACTTGGCCACGCTGCCGAAGCCCGGCGAGTTGTCGGTGATCGGCAGGTCGTTGTCCACGGTCTTGGGAACGTGGATCGCGGTCAGCGGATAGCCCATTTTCTCGGAGAGCTGCGAGACCTTCAGGCAGGTGTCGGCGCTGTCGCCACCGCCGTTGTAGAAGAAGTAGCGGATGTCATGGGCCTTGAAGACCTCGATCAGCCGCTCGTACTGGGCGCGATGGCTCTCGATGTCCTTGAGCTTGTAGCGGCAGGAGCCAAAGGCGCCGCCGGGCGTATGACGCAGGGCGGCGATTGCCTCGTCCGACTCCTGGGTCACGTCGATCAGGTCCTCGGTCAGAGCGCCGATGATACCGTTGTGTCCGGCATAGACCTTGCCAATGCGATCGGAGTGTTGGCGGCAGGCTTCGATCACGCCGCAGGCGCTGGCGTTGATCACGGCGGTAACACCGCCAGACTGGGCATAGAAGGCGTTATGCTGGGCCATGGGGCTTATGGGCTCCTGGGAAATGTCCATTTCATGCTTCACGACAAGGCGAGACATTTTAGACGAAAGGCGCCGAACCTGCACGTCGCTGGAGAGGCGCCTCCGGGCCGTGCTAGTCTGCCGGTTCCTTTCCGGCGGGCACTGCCCGTCAGCTCTACCTGGCGATAAAAGGTCGGAACTCCATGCACCTTCATATTCTCGGTATTTGCGGCACCTTCATGGGTAGCCTGGCCCTGCTGGCGCGCGATCTGGGGCATACCGTCACTGGCTCGGATTCAGGCGTCTATCCGCCGATGAGTACCCAGCTCGAAGAGGCCGGCATCGGCCTGTATGAAGGCTATGCTGCGACCAACCTGACGCCGCGCCCCGATCTGGTGGTAGTCGGCAATGCGCTGTCGCGAGGCAACCCCGAGGTGGAAGCGCTGCTCGACCAGGGCATGCCCTACATTTCCGGCCCGCAGTGGCTGGCCGAGCACGTGTTGCCGGGCCGGCAAGTGATTGCCGCGGCTGGCACCCATGGCAAGACCACCACGGCGAGCCTGGCTGCCTGGCTGCTGGAGTCGGCCGGGCTCGAGCCGGGCTTCCTGATCGGCGGCGTGCCGCGCAACTTCGGCGTGTCGGCGCGACTCGGCGCTGCCGGCGCGCCCTTCGTGGTCGAGGCCGACGAGTACGACACCGCCTTCTTCGATAAGCGCTCGAAGTTCGTTCACTACCGTCCCGACATCGCGATTCTCGGCAATCTCGAGTTCGATCATGCCGATATCTTTGCCGACCTGGCCGCCATCGAACGGCAGTTCCATCATCTCGTGCGTACCGTGCCGGGGCGCGGCCGGCTGCTGGTGGCCGACGGCGAGCCGGCGCTGGACCGGGTGCTGGAGATGGGCTGCTGGACGCCGGTGGAGCGCTTCGGCAGCAATGCCGCGAGCCCGTGGCGGCTGGTGCTGGAGCGTGACGACGCCTCACGCTTTCGAGTCATCCACCAGCAAGGCGAAGTGAACGAGGACGCCGTGGTCGACTGGCCGCTGACCGGCACCCACAATGCGCGCAACGCCCTGGCGGCATTGGCTGCGGCGCATGCCTGCGGTGTCGATCTGGCGCGGGGCTGTGCGGCACTCTCTCGCTTCGAGACGCCGCGTCGTCGCCAGGAGGTGCGCGGCGAGGTGGCCGGCATCCAGGTCATCGACGATTTCGCGCATCATCCCACGGCCTTCGCCGCCACCCTCGAGGGGCTGCGTGCCGCCACGCCGCGTGGCCGCCTGCTGGCGGTGATCGAGCCGCGCTCCAATACCATGCGTCTGGGGGCGCTGCGTGAGCGGTTGGCGGCAAGCGTGGCTGCCGCCGATCGGGTCTTCTGGTACCAGCCGTCGGGCCTCGACTGGTCGCTGCAGCCGGTGGTGGAGGCCAGCCCCGTGCCGGCACGGCTCGAAGAAGACATCGACACGCTGGTGGCGGCGCTGGTGGCCGAGGCGCGCCCGCACGACCGTATCGTGGTGATGTCCAATGGCGGCTTCGGCGGCATCCACGAGAAGCTGCTGGCGGCACTCGAGGTGGCCCATGGCTGAGCCGGCTTTCTCTCCCCCGGTCACGGTGGCGATCACCGGGGCCTCCGGTGCCCAGTACGGTCTGCGCCTGATCGATGCGCTGGCCGCGGCAGGTCATGAAGTGTGGGTGTTGGTTTCCAAGGCCGCCCATCTGGTCATCGAGACCGAAACCGATGCCAGCTTGCCGGCGCGGCCCGAGCGATTGGCCCAGGCGCTCATCGAGCGCAGCGGGGCCGCTCCCGGCCAGATCCGTTGTTTCGGGCGCGAGGACTGGATGGCGCCGGTGGCGTCGGGCTCGGGCGCGCCGTCCGCCATGGTGATCTGTCCCTGTTCCACCGGCACGCTGTCGGCGGTGGCGACGGGTGCCAGCAACAACTTGATCGAGCGTGCCGCCGACGTGGCGCTCAAGGAGCGGCGCAAGCTGATCCTGGTGCCGCGCGAGACGCCGCTGTCGACGATACATCTCGAGCATATGCTGAGCCTTGCCCGCATGGGGGCGGTGATCCTGCCGGCGGCGCCGGGCTTCTACCACCGGCCTGCGACGGTAGACGACCTCGTCGACTTCATCGTGGCGCGCATACTCAACCAGCTCGACATCGAGCACCGGCTGATGCCTCGTTGGGGGGAGTAAGGGGCATTCATTAGCCAGCGTCATCTGCACGTCATTCCTGCCTGACAGCCTGAGTACCAAGAACGAGGCGCCTCCATGATCAAGCTATCGCTGCTGTCGGTCTTCGTGCCGACCTTTCTGTTCGTCTCGCTGACGCCGGGCATGTGCATGACCCTGTCGATGGTGCTGGGCATGACCCAGGGGGTGAAACGTACCCTGTGGATGATGGTGGGCGAACTCGTCGGTGTCGGTCTGGTGGCTACCGCCGCTGGGGCCGGCGTGGCCACCCTGATGCTGCGCCAGCCTGAGCTCTTCGCTCTGTTCAAGTGGGTCGGCGGCGCCTATCTCGGCTATCTGGGGGTCATGATGTGGCGCTCCCGAGGACGCATGGCCATTCCGCTCGAGAGCATCGAGCTGGCGCCGGCCTCGCGCGGCCAACTGGTGCTGCAGGGCTTCGTCACGGCGGTGGCCAACCCCAAGGGCTGGGCCTTCTTCGTCGCCCTGCTGCCACCTTTCCTCGATGCCTCGCGTCCACTGACGGGGCAGTTGAGCGTGCTGGTCGCGGTGATCCTCACCATCGAGTTCCTGAGCCTGTTGCTGTATGCCGCCGGCGGGCGTGGCCTGCGCCGGGTGCTTGGCGAGAGCGGCAACGTGAGGCTGCTCAACCGCATTGCCGGTACGCTGATGGTAGGCGTTGGGCTATGGCTGGCGCTTGGTTGAATCGCACCATGGCGCGATGCAGTTACACGGGGGGGAGCAAGGCCACCCGTGTGGCGAGCAGAATCAGCGAAGCGACGGCCAGGGCTAGCCAAGGGCAGGGGGTGAGCGAAGCGCGCGGCTTGCGCTGCCAGGCCAGGCGCACCAGCGCGCAGACCACCAGCCCCAGCAGCCCACCGCCAAGCAGGTCGGTAAACCAGTGTACGCCAATGACCAGGCGCGACAGCGCCATGGGCAGGGTCAGGGCGATGGCCAGCCAGTAGACCCAGAAGCGTCGGTGATAGGGCAGTTCCTGGGCGACGAAGGCGGCAGCCAGGCCATACAGCACCACGGCGGAGGAGGCGTGGGCGCTGGGATAGGCCAGTGAACCGGTGAGGTAGTCCGGTGTGTCCGGGCGCGGCCGGCCGATCAGCGCCTTACCCAAGGTGTTGAGCAGGGCGATACCACCGAGCCCGGCGGCTATGTGGGCAAGGGCGCTCATGTGGCGCCTGGCCAGCAGCCATAGCCCCCAGGGCAGTACCAGCGCCAGGATGCCATACATGTCCCCGATGCGTGCCAGGAGCTGGCTCACCTCGGGCAGGGACGGCACGACCAGGCCGTCGAACAGGGCCTGGATCTGTAAATCAATGGGAAAGGGGCCGCGCTGGCGAATGACGGCGATGGTCAGCCCCGAAAGCCCGCCCAGGGAGAAGATCAGCAACAGCCAACTTGCCAAGGGCACTTCACCGCGGCGCCAGCTTTGCTTCAGCCACGCCCGGCGCAGCAGCGGATAGCGTCTTGCGGCTCGCGCCAGCAGGCGGTACACGCGACCTGACCGGCTTACCTGCTGGCGCAGCCACGAAAAGGCCACTACCAGTACGAGTACGGCAACGCCCACCGCGATCAACAGCTGCTCGAACCCGGCGGGAAACGTCAGCAACTGCTGCCAGGTCTGTCCCAGCAGGTATCCCGGCAAGACATAGGCCGGGGCCCAGAGCGCTGCCGATGCCAGATTGGCCCAGAGAAAGGCCCGCGGTGACATGTGCAACATGCCGGCGATAAGCGGGATCACGGGGCGCACCGGGCCGACGAAACGCCCGAAGAATACCGATAGGCTGCCGTAGCGCTGGAAGAAGCGTGCGCCGCGCGCCAGCCACTCCGGATGACGCGACAATGGCCACAGCCGAGTGACTCGCTCGCGCTGGGTATAGCCCAGGGCAAAGCTGATGCCGTCACCCAGGATGGCACCGATGAACGCCGCCAGCAGCAGGGAGGTCACGGCCATGTCCTGATGGCCTGCCAATGAGGCTGCCGCCGTGATCAGGACCACCCCGGGCAGCAGCAGGCCCACCAGGGCCAGCGACTCGACCAAGGCGATGGCGCCCACGATGAGGAGCAGCATCTCGGGGGGCGGGGCAAGTTGCAGCAGGGTTTCGGTCAAGCTCAAGCATCGACTCCTTGGTTACCAGCTCCTGTGCTCAGCGGTCCTTTCAGCTGCCGCTGAGGTGTCGTGCCATGGTGAGCAGGCGCTGCTCGAAGCGTGGCCAGCTCTCTCCCGGAAGACGCTGGCAGTGGGCGATGGCCGCCCGCAGCGGGCCGGTGTCCACCAGGACCGTGGTTTCCAACGCCTGCTCGATGCGCTGCTGTACCATCTGGGCGCCGCTCTGGCTGGTGTCCGGCAGTACCAGCCAGAAGGTGGAGGTGCCCTGCCGGCCGAGGAAATCGTGGCGTCGTGAGCAGCGGTTGACGGCCAGGCAGAACGCATCGAGCAGGGACTGACGCGCCCGGTTGCCAAACTGCTCGCTGGCCATTTCCAGTTGGGGCAGGTGAAGCGTCAGCACGGCAAAGGGCTGACCGAGGAACTGGGTGCGCTGATACTCGCTGGCCAGCAACTCGTGCAGGGCTTCGCGCGCCAGGGCGTTACAGTGGGGGTCGCGCGGGTTGGTGGCATCCAGCAGCGCCTGCTGGCGGCGCTGTTCCCATGGCACCAGGGCAGCCACCAGTGCCATGGCGACATAGCTCAGTGCCAGGTGCACGTCCAACTGGGAATCGCTGAGCAGGAGCCAGACGGGGGCCAGCAGCAGATTGAGCAGCATGGCGGAGGCGAGCGGCAGCAGCAGTACCGTGAGCAGGGGGGCGAACCCGAGCCACATGATCCCCGACTCGTCGAGCCATGGCAGCTCCAGGGCCAGCATCAAGTAGCCGACGATCAGCGCCAGGTAGGCCGACAGCCGCGCCTGGCTGGCGCGGGCAATACACATCAGGCAGGCCACCAGCATGACCAGGGCGAGAGAAGCCGGCAGCAGGATGCGATTGTAGTCGCCCATCAGATAGCGCCAGATCGAATAGCCCCCCAGCAGGAGGGTGGAGATGGCATAGGCAACGACGATACGAGCCGTGTGGTTGCGGTTGTCGTCAGCCATGTGCGCTCCCCGGCTCGACCAGCAGGTCCTCGCGCTGACGCTCGAAACGCTGGACCGCCTCCTCGAGCGTGCCGAGATCGCTCAGCGAGGCGAAGCGGACCTTGGCGTTGGGGCGCAGCCCCTTGAGTAGCGTGCGGCGCCGTTCGCCGGCCTGCTTGCCGTCCCGGCTGAGCAACAGCGTAGCCAAGGTGCGGTGGTCGAGGCGATAGCAGTTCTCGAACTCGTGGGTCAGGCGACACAGATCCTGGGCCAGTGGCCAGAGCTGGCGACGTGATGTGCGCAGCAGCATCAGTTCGGCGTGAACGCCTTCGCGCCGGCAGCGTGCGCGCTCACGGCGCAGGTCGGTGGCAAGCTGCTGGCCGCTCCAAAGCGGGAGCCCCGGCACCAGGCGCATGCGCTGACGCGCGGCAGAGTGTGTCGGCAGCAAATGGCGGTTGCGCGCCAGGCCGAGCAGCATCAATGGCAGCAATACCAGGCCGGAGAACAGCGTCTGCTCGATCCCCAGCAAATCCGCCAGCATCCACCAGGTCAGCGTCGCCAGTGCGCAGGTGAGGGCCAGTACCCAGCCGGGCTGGGGCAGCATCAGCAGGGCGGGCCAGACCCACAGCCACAGCGCGTGGCGTTCCGGATCGGCGGCAAGCAGGCCGGCCAGCAGCAAGCTGGGCAGCAATTGCCAGGGCACGGTAGCGGGGCGCCGATGGCTCATTTCGAGCAGGCTGGCCGTTACCATCAGCCAGACGCTGGTCAGAACCAGCAACAGGGCGCTGGACAACCGTTCCGACAGGTACGCCAGCAGGATCAGTAGCAGCGCTGCGGCCCACAGGTTCAGGCGCATCAGCCCGACTTTGTACTTGCTCTGCATGGTGCCTTACTATGGAGTTCGACTTGGTGTCGCGCCAGTATAACGCCCGTAGCGCCATGTGGCGCTCTGCCCAGGAGAACTTCATTCAGCATGTCCGCTCACGCCTCCCAAACCGAACGCACCGATGCCGCGGTGGGTGATGTCGTCGCCTATATGAACCGCCTTGGCCAGGCGGCACGTGTCGCCGCCACTCATATGCGCCGTGCCGTCACGGGCGACAAGAACCGCGCCCTGTTGGCAATGGCCGAGCAGCTCCAGCATCGCCGCAGCGATGTGCTGGCCGCCAACGCCGCCGATCTGGCGCGCGGTCGTGACAACGGCCTGGAGCCCGCACTGCTGGATCGTCTGGCGCTGGACGATGGCCGGCTCGACGCCATGGTGGAGGGGTTGCAGCAGGTTGCGGCACTACCCGATCCCGTCGGCGAGATCGACGGGCTGCGGTTTCGCCCCAGCGGCATCCAGGTGGGCCAGATGCGGGTGCCGCTCGGTGTGATCGGCATCATCTATGAATCGCGGCCCAACGTGACCCTGGAGGCCGCCAGCCTGTGCCTGAAGTCGGGCAATGCGAGCATCCTGCGTGGTGGCTCCGAGGCGCGCGACTCCAACGCTGCGATTGCCGCCTGCATCCGCGAGGGGCTGCGGGTGGCCGGGCTGCCGGAAGATGCCGTACAGGTGGTGGCCACCACCGATCGCGCGGCGGTAGGGCAACTGATTGCCATGCCGGAGTACGTCGACGTGATCATCCCCCGCGGTGGCAAGTCCTTGATCGAGCGTATATCGCGCGAAGCGCGGGTACCGGTGATCAAGCATCTGGACGGAGTATGCCACGTCTATATCGATGCCACGGCGGACCCCGAGAAGGCGCTGGCGATAGCGGTCAATGCCAAGACGCAGCGCTATGGTACCTGCAACACCATGGAGACGCTGCTCATCGATGCGCCCGTTGCCGCGGAGCTGTTGCCGCTGCTGGCCGAAGCCTATGCCGAGCACGGCGTCGAGCTGCGTGGCTGCGAGCGTGCCCAGGCCATTCTCGCTGGCATTGCCGCCGCGAGCGAGGACGATTGGCATGCCGAATACCTGGCGCCGATACTGGCGGTTCGCGTGGTCGATGGCATCGACGCCGCCATCGAGCACATCGAGCGCTACGGTTCGCACCATACCGATGCCATCGTCACCGACGACTACGGGCTGGCACGTCGCTTCATGGCCGAGGTCGATTCCAGCTCGGTGATCGTCAATGCCTCGACCCGCTTCGCCGATGGCTTCGAGTATGGTCTGGGCGCCGAAATCGGCATCTCTACCGACAAGCTGCACGCTCGGGGGCCGGTGGGGCTCGAGGGGCTGACTACCCGCAAGTACGTGGTGCTGGGCGACGGCCAGGTTCGCCGGTGACCTCGCATCAGACCAGCGCGCTGCCGGCCCGGCGCGCCGTAGCCCCGTTGGAGCCGCCACGGGTGGCCATGCTGGGTGGCACCTTCGACCCCGTTCACCTGGGGCATCTGCGCAGTGCCGTAGAGCTGCTCGAGGTCCTGGAGCTGGACCGGGTTCACATGGTGCCGGCCAAGGTGCCGCCTCTGCGCGGAACCCCCCAGGTCACGCCCGAGGAGCGCCTGGCGTTGCTGCGGCTGGGCATCGGCGATACGCCAGGGCTCGTCGCCGACCCTCGGGAACTGGAGCGCGACGGGCCATCGTACAGCGCCGATACCCTGGCCAGCCTGCGCAGGGAGTATGGCGCCCAGGCAAGGCTCGTCATGGCGCTGGGTCATGACGCCTTCCTGCGCCTGGCCGACTGGCACTCGCCGCAGCGCCTGTTCGAATTGGCCCATCTGGTGGTGATCGATCGCCCCGACTTCGAAGCCTCGTTGCCGGCCGCCCTGGCCGAACTGATCGAGGGGCGTGAAGTCGATAGCCCCGGTGCATTGATGCAGCGCCCGGCGGGCAGCCTGCTGCGGCTTGCGCTGCCAACGCGCATGGCGATATCGGCGAGCGAGATTCGTCAACGCCTGGCGTCGGATCGCAGTGTCCGCTTTCTGCTGCCCGAAGCCGTTGAAGAGAAAATTCTCGCCAACTTGCTTTATCGACGTCGTTGAGCGCTGCCAGCGGCTGCCCAAGAGGCTACAATGGCGCGACCAAGACTTCCCGTTGATGAGGGGCTATGCAGAACGATTCGCTCAAGACTCTGGTAGTAGAGGCGTTGGATGATCTCAAGGCCAAGGACGTTGCACAGCTGGACGTGTCCCGGCTGACCAGCGTGACCGACCTGATGATCGTGGCCAGCGGCACCTCCACGCGCCACGTTGCCGCGCTTGCCAATCACGTGGTCCAGCAGGCCAAGGCCAAGGGTATCCAGCCGCTGGGCGTGGAGGGACAGCCCGGGTCCGATTGGGTGCTGGTGGACCTGGGCGATCTGGTCGTCCATGTCATGCTCCCCGAGACCCGCCAGCTATACGACCTGGAACGGCTGTGGGCCGATTTGCCGAGCGATTCGGAGCAGCAGCAGGAGCATGGTGGCGCATGAGGATCCGCCTGCTGGCGGTCGGTACGCGCATGCCTGGCTGGGTCAACGACGGCGTCGAAGAGTATCGCAAGCGCTTGCCACGCGACTTCGCGCTGGAGATCGAGGAGATCGCTCCCGGCCAGCGAGGCAAGAATGCCGACACGGCCAGGGCCATGGCACTCGAGGCCAAGCGGATTCGCGAGCGGTTGCGCGGTGATGAGCTCACGGTCGCGCTCGAGGTCGGCGGCAAGGCCTGGAGCACCGAACGCCTGGCGCAGGAGGCTGAGAGCTGGCGCCTCGCGGGACGCGATGTGGTGTTGTTGGTAGGCGGACCGGACGGACTGGCGCCGGAGCTCTCCGCCTCTGCCGATCGGCGCTGGTCGCTGTCGCCGTTGACCCTTCCGCACCCGCTGGTCAGGGTGATCCTTGCCGAACAGCTTTATCGTGCCTGGACCCTGATGGTGGGACATCCCTACCACCGCTGAACGGCGGCTTTACGACAACCAAGAGTCGAGACCATTTCCGGCATGCGCGACCGCCGTGAGACCCTGAAGAACCCCGAGCAGGAACTGCGTATCTTTCGCGTGCGTGCGTTCCTGGCCGTTTTGACGATCCTGCTCTTGACCGGCCTCTTGGCCGGGCGGCTGGTGTACCTGCAGGTCGTCCAGCACGAGGTCTACACCACCCGTTCCGAGAAGAATCGTGTGCGGGTGGAGCCATTGCCGCCGACACGAGGGCTGATCTACGACCGCAACGGCGTTCTGCTGGCCGAGAATCGCCCCACTTATAACCTGACCCTGACGCGCGAGCGGGTCGACGACCTCGATGCCACCCTGGATCGGCTCGAGGAGCTGCTGGAGCTCGCCCCGGAAGAGGCCGAGGGCTTTCGCCTGCGCGCGCGCCAGCCCCAGCGGCCGTTTCAGCCGGCGCTGCTGATGAGCGATCTCGACGAGATACAGATTGCCCGCCTGGCGATCAACCGGCATCGCCTGCCGGGGGTCGAGGTCGAGGCCCAACTGCTGCGCTACTACCCGGATTCCCACATCATGGCCCATGCCCTGGGCTATGTGGGACGCATCAATGCCGAAGAGGTCAAGACGCTCGACCCCGGCCGCTATGCCGGCACTCACTTCATCGGCAAGACCGGGGTGGAGCGCTTCTACGAAGACGTGCTGCACGGCGAGGCTGGGCTGCGCCAGGTCGAGACCAATGCGCGGGGGCGGGTGCTGCGCGAGCTTGGGCGCACCGATCCGGTACCCGGCAAGAACCTGACCCTGACCCTCGACAGAGAGCTGCAGCACCTGGCCTATGAGCTGCTCGATGGCAGGCGCGGTTCCATCGTCGCCATTGCGCCCAAGACCGGTGAGATCCTGGCCATGGTGTCCGCGCCCGGATTCGACAGCAATCAGTTCGTTACCGGCATCGACTTCGCTTCCTATCGTGCGCTGCAGGAGGACATCGACCTACCCCTGTTCAATCGTGCGATTCGCGGCCAGTATCCGCCGGGCTCCACCATCAAGCCCTTTCTCGCCCTGGCCGGCCTGGCCGAGGGAGTGGTCACCCCCGACCGAACGATCAATGACCCCGGGTTCTATCAACTGCCCAACGACAGCCGGCGCTATCGCAACTGGCTGCGTTGGGGGCATGGGCGCGTCGATATGGAGCGCTCCATCGCCGTCTCCAACAACACCTACTATTATTCTCTCGCCCACGAGATGGGCATCGACCGTCTGCACGAACAGATGAGCGCCTTCGGTTTCGGCCAGCGCGTCGGCCATGACGTGTTCGGCGAGAGTGGGGCATTGATGCCGTCGCGGGACTGGAAGCGGGCGCGTTTCAACCAGCCCTGGTATCCCGGCGAAACGCTCTCGGTCGGTATCGGCCAAGGCTACTGGCAGGTCACCCCGTTGCAGCTGGCAACGGCCACCGCCGTGCTTGCCAACCGCGGCCAATGGGTAAGGCCGCGCCTGGCAAGCCGGATCGGTGACGAGCCGGTGCCTGCGCGGCTACCGGACACTCCCGACGATATCGTCATCAGCAATGAGGGCTGGTGGGATCGGGTCTTCTCCGGTATGGAGAAGGTCCTTACCGGGCACGAGGGTACGGCCAGGCGCACTGGGGTGGGGCTCGAATACCGCATGGGCGGCAAGTCCGGCACCGCCCAGGTCTTCTCGCTGGGGCAGGACCAGAAGTACAACGCCGAGGAGCTGGCCGAGAGGCTGCGCGACCACGCGCTGTTCATGGCCTTTGCTCCGCTGGAGGACCCTCAGATCGCCGTGGCCGTGATCGTGGAGAACGCTGGCGGCGGCAGTACCCATGCGGCGCATCTGGCACGGGCCATGACCGATGCCTGGCTGCTGGAAGAGGACGCGCCCGATGTCGAGGAGGTACGCGAGGCAATGGAGAACGACAACGGTACCGTGGCGGGGAATTGAATGATGCCATTGACAGGGCTGACCAAAGGGCTGCGAGCCCGGCCGGTACGGGCGCCGGAAAGCGGTATCTCACGCCGCAAGAGCTTCTGGGAGCGAACACATCTCGATCCCTGGCTGCTGTTGCTGTTGCTGGTGCTGCTGGTGGCAGGTCTCGGGGTGCTCTACAGCGCCAGCGGACAGCGCTTCGAGGTCGTCCTGGCGCAGGGTACGCGTTTTCTGGTGGCGACCGTGGTGATGGTGGTATTGGCTCAACTTCCTCCCGCTACCCTGCTGCGCTGGGCACCACTGGTCTACGGTGTTGGCCTGTTGATGCTGGTGGCGGTGGAACTCGTCGGCGACGTTGGCATGGGGGCGCAACGCTGGCTGGTGATTCCCGGCGTGATTCGATTCCAGCCTTCCGAGTTGATGAAGCTGGCCATGCCACTGATGCTGGCGGCGTGGCTCAGCCGGCGCCAGTTACCGCCTCGCTGGAAAGATCTGCTGGTGTGCGCCCTGCTGCTTGGCTTGCCCGTCGTGTTGATTGCCAAGCAGCCGGACCTGGGTACCTCGCTGCTGGTGGGCTGTGCCGGGGTCTTCGTGGTGCTGTTGGCAGGGCTCTCCTGGCGCTTCATCGTCTTTCTTTCGATTGTCGCCGCCTCGGCGTTGCCACTGCTGTGGATGAATCTGCACAACTACCAGCGTCAGCGGGTACTCACCTTCCTCAACCCGGAAAGCGATCCTCTGGGCGCCGGTTGGAACATCATCCAGTCGACCACGGCCATCGGCAGTGGCGGCCTGTGGGGCAAGGGCTGGCTGCAGGGAACCCAGTCCCAGCTCGAATTCCTCCCCGAGCGGCATACCGACTTCATCGTGGCGGTGCTTGGCGAAGAGTTCGGCCTGGTGGGCATGCTGCTGGTATTGCTGCTCTATCTCTTGATCGTGGTTCGCGGGCTGTGGCTTGCCGCTGCTTCGCACGATACCTTTGGGCGGCTGTTGGGGGGCAGCATCATCCTCACCTTCTTCATCTACGTCTTCGTCAACGTGGGCATGGTAAGCGGCATACTTCCAGTGGTCGGTGTACCCCTCCCGCTGGTCAGCTATGGTGGGACCTCCAGCGTGACCTTGCTGGCGGGATTCGGTATTCTCATGTCCATTCATGGGCACCGTCGGCTGCTGCCGCGATAGCCGCCAGGGCGGGCCCCACGACATGGCCCCAGTCAAGGAGTGGCGCAAGCATGATGCCATTGAGAAAGTGGAAAGGGGTCGGCGGAGCCGCGCTGGCGGCAACGGGCCTATGGCTGCTGGCGCCGGCTCTTCATGCCGCGGATTTTTCCCCTACGGAGCACGAAGGGGCCAGGCAGTTGCTGGAAGAGCTCGCGGGACGCGGCATCGAGCGCGACTGGCTGGAGACGGCACTGCATGAAGCCGCTTTCCAGCAGGGCGTACTCGACGCCATGGAGGGAGCGGCGGAGCGCCGGCTGCGCTGGGACGAGTATCGCGAGATATTCCTGCAGCCAGAGCGAATCGCCCGCGGTGTCGCCTTCATCGAGGCTCACGAGGACGCCTTCGCTCGTGCCCAGCGCGAGTACGGTGTGCCGCCGGAAATCATTGCCGCCATCATCGGCGTCGAGACCAGCTACGGCCGTTTTACCGGGCGTCACCGCGTCATCGACTCCCTGGCCACGCTTGCCTTTCACCATCCGGTACGGGGCAACTTCTTTCGCGGTGAACTGGCAGCCTTTCTCGAGATCGCCCATGAACAGGAGGTAGAGCCCGGTAGCCTCATGGGGTCCTATGCCGGTGCCATGGGCTATCCCCAGTTCATTCCCACCAGCTACCGCGCCTATGCGGTGGATTTCGACGGCGACGGGCAGCGCGACCTGTGGGCCAACCCGGTCGATGCCATCGGCAGCGTGGGCAACTATTTCGCCGAGCATGGCTGGCGCCGTGACGAACCCATCTATGCCGAGGCCGACGGCCCTGATACGCCCCCCGGGGGGGTCGACTTCAACCGTACCCAGCGTCCCTATCTCGATCTGGCTGAGCTGGAGCGTGCCGGAATCTTGCCCGAGGCAGAACTCGATGCGACGACGAAGGTCATTCCGCTAGCCCTGGAGATGGACGATACAGCCTGGCGCTACCGCCTGGGGCATGAGAACTTCTACGTCATCACCCGTTACAACCATAGCCATCTCTATGCCATGGCCGTGACCGAGCTGGCCGAAGCGATAGCGGATTCTCGCGACCTGGAGCCTTTCCCGCTGTCCGCATCCGTGGCTGCCGAGCAGGAGGGTTCGCTGTGAAAGTGCTGTGGTTGGTTCTGGCCGTGATGACGCTGCTGGCGGGCTGTGCCGGCAGCGGTTCGAGCACCCCGTCGCAGCGGGACGGTGCGTCCACGGCTCCCGCCGGGGCCTCGACGGGGGGGCAGCGCTATGCCATGAGCGGTGATGCCTACCCGGAGAATCCGCCCGATGTCAGCCAGATTCCCGATGCCGTGCCACGCGTGGAGTCGCCCTCGCGGGGTGGCAACCGTCCCGTCTACGAGGTGTGGGGCAAGACCTATCAGGTGCTACCGGATGCCCGCGGCTATGCGCGGCAGGGCACGGCCTCCTGGTACGGCGAGAAATTCCACGGCTATGCCACGTCCAATGGCGAGATCTACGACATGTACAAGATGAGCGCAGCACATCGTTCCTTGCCGCTGCCCACCTACGCCCGTGTCACTAGCCTGGACAATGGCCGCTCGGTGATCGTGCGAGTCAACGATCGCGGCCCCTTTCACAACGATCGCGAGATCGATCTCTCCTATGCGGCCGCGGCAAGGCTCGACATTCTCGACCGCGGTACGGGCAGGGTGAAGGTCGAAGCGATCGACCCCGTGGTCTGGCTGGCAGAAAATGGCGGCAACGGAACGAACCGGACGACTTCGGCCGCTGTCCAACCGGCGGCCGGCTCCTCGTCGCGAACCGTCACGGCAAGTCAGGCCGACAGCTCACCGGTGCGCTCCGCAGCACCTGCCTCCGGTGCTGCGGAAAGCAACGGCCAGCGCGAAAGCGATGCAATGCCGATCTACCTGCAGATCGCCGCGCTGGGCTCGGCCGACAACGCACGGGCGCTCAAGGCTCGCCTGGAGCGTGAGCTGTCCCACCCCGTGCGGGTTGCGGATGCCACCGGCATGTACCGGGTCCAGGTCGGCCCCCTGGCACATGCCGGGCAGGTCGAACCCGTTCGCGACGAGCTGAGACGTGCCGGTTTCGACCAAGCCTTTATCGTCAACGGCGCCGATTGAACGGCGCGCTTATTCCCTTGACCCTTCTCGACGTAGCGAAGAGAACCATGCCCATGCGAGTGCTGCTTTCCCGTTTCCGCTCACGGATTCTACCGTTGACGCTGTTCAGCCTGCTGCTGGTCGTTTCACAGGCGCTGGCCCAGGCGGTGCCCACGCCCCAGCCTCAGACGATGATTCCGGCGCCACCGCAGATCGCGGCGAACTCCTGGATTCTCATGGATGCCGACAGCGGCAGGGTGCTGGTAGAGCACAATGCCGACGAGCGCCTGCCGCCGGCCAGCCTGACCAAGCTGATGACCGCCTACCTGGTCGAGCGCGAATTGAATCGTGGCAACATCAACCTGGACGACAAGGTGCGCATCAGCGAGAACGCCTGGCGTACCGGGGGCTCCAAGATGTTCATCGAGGTCAATACCGAGGTCTCGATCCGTGACCTGCTGCACGGCATTATCATCGCATCAGGCAACGATGCCAGTGTCGCCGTGGCCGAGCACCTGGCGGGTGGTGAGGCCCCCTTCGCCGACATGATGAACCAGCATGCATCGCGTCTGGGCATGCACAACACCAACTACGCCAACGCCACCGGCTTGCCGCATCCCGAGCAGTACTCTTCCGCACGGGATATGGCGATACTGTCGCAGTACATCATCAACGACTATCCCGAGCACTACGCCGTCTATTCCGAGAAATACTTCACCTATAACGACATTCGCCAGCCCAACCGCAACCGCCTGCTGTGGCGCGACCCGACCGTGGATGGCCTCAAGACGGGCTGGACGACCGAGGCCGGCTATGGCCTGGTGGCATCCGCCACGCGCGACGACATGCGTCTGATCTCGGTAGTGATGGGGACCAGCTCGGAGGAGTCTCGCGCCCAGGAGACCCAGAAACTGCTCAGCTATGGCTTCCGCTACTACGAGACGCTCAAGCTCTATGACCAGGGGGCGGTACTGAATACCCCGCGTATCTGGGGGGGCGAGAAGAACGAGCTGCGTGTCGGCGTCGACCATGACGTGGCCATGACGCTGCCGCGCGCGCGCAATCAGGAACTCAGCGCGCGGCTGGACATTCGCCAGGATCTCACCGCACCGATCAGCCTCGGCGACCGTGTGGGCACGCTGGAAGTACGTCTCGGTGATGAGGTCGTGGGCGAGCAGGCGCTGGTGGCCCTCGAGTCGATCGAGGAAGGGGGGCTGTTCAAGCGGCTGTTCGACCAGGTGCGGCGCTTCTTCAGCAACTTGCTCGGCGGCTGGTTCTAGACGCGGCTGGATCGGTGCGGGCTTGGTCGACGAGAAATAGTTGAGTAAAATACTCGGAAATTACCTTCGAGACCTGTAGAGAGCCATGTCAGACAATAAACTGCGTGACCTGCGTCAGCCAACGGCGGCAAATACGTCGGCGCCGACGATCACCTTTCCTTGCGATTACCCGATCAAGGTGGTGGGCGATGCTGCCGAGGATTTCACCGCTACCGTGTGTCAGGTGGTGCTGCGCCATGATGCCGACTTCGATGCAACCAGTATCGAAGTGGTGGAGAGCCGTAATGCCCGCTTTCAGTCGGTGCGGCTGACCCTGCGTGCCACCGGAGAAGCCCAGCTCAAGGCGCTGTTCGCCGAGCTCAAGGCGACCGGGCGCGTGCACATGGTGGTGTAGGTTGGCCGGGCAGGGCGCTGGTGCGCCAATTGCGTTGCTGCGTCTGGGGCGCCGCCCCTATTTGCCGGTATGGCAGGCCATGCGGGAACTGACCGACAGCCGCGACGAGGCGACGCCGGATCAGTTCTGGCTGGTGGAGCACGAACCGGTTTTTACCCAGGGGCAGGCGGGCAAGCCCGAGCATCTGCTGATGCCGGGCGATATTCCAGTGGTGCAGACGGATCGTGGCGGGCAGGTGACTTATCACGGGCCAGGGCAGGTCGTACTCTATCCGTTGCTTGACGTGCGCCGGGTCCGGCTAGGCGTTCGCGATCTGGTCTCGGCGCTCGAGAATGCCGTCGTTGCCGTGTTGGCCGAACATGGCGTCAAGGCCCACGCGCGTCCGGATGCGCCCGGAGTCTACGTCGGCGAGGCCAAGATCGCCTCGCTGGGCCTGCGCATTCGGCGTGGCGCGAGCTATCACGGCGTGGCGCTCAATGTCGACGCCGACCTGGCCCCGTTCCAGCGCATCAACCCCTGTGGCTATGCCGGCATGGCCATGACGCGCCTGGCCGACCTGGTCACTGGGTCGCCTTCTACCGAACAGGTCGGCATGCGGCTTGCCGAATGCCTGGCACAGCGACTGGAGCGAAGCCTGGAATCGGTCGAAGAATCAGAGTTGAAGTGGCCAGCCTCCTTGGAGGTGGATACCGATTGATCTATGCCCGCCAGTATCTGCGGCGGGCAGGTAGCAACGAAGAAGGCGACCGGGGAGGTCGCCTTCGTCATGACGGGCTACTGGGTTGTGGCTTGTTTCAGCCGACGTTGACCGCTTGGATGCGGTTGGGGTCGGGTGCCTGGCCCGGTATCTCGGCCGGCGCAGCCAGGCCCAGGTTGTTCTTCTCGAACACCCGGTCGGCGCGGTAGCTGGAACGCACCAAGGGGCCGGATGCCACCTCCATGAAGCCCTTCTCCAGGCCCAGCCGACGATAGCGCTCGAACTCGTCCGGCGTCACCCAGCGCTCCACCGGCAGGTGGTTGCGGGTGGGGCGCAGGTACTGGCCGAGGGTGACGATATCCACGTCGATGGCGCGTAAGTCATCGAAGGTCGCGAGTATTTCTTCGTCCGTCTCACCGAGCCCCAGCATCAGGCTGGTCTTGGTCAGCACGTCGGGGCGATACCGCTTGGCATGGGCCAGCACGTCGAGGGTCTTGCGGTAACCGGCGCGCGGGTCGCGCACGTAGTGGGTCAGCCGCTCCACCGTTTCGACATTCTGGGCGAATACCTCGAGGCCGGAGTCGACCACTCGCTCGATGGCGGCTGGGTCGCCGTCGAAATCCGGCGTCAGCGCCTCGACCACCACCGCCGGGGTATTGGCCTTGATCGCCCGGATGCACTCGGCATAGTGGGCGGCGCCGCCATCGGCCAGGTCGTCGCGATCGACCGAGGTCAGTACCACGTAGCGCAGCCCCATCAGCTCCACCGACTTGGCGGTATTGGCCGGTTCCTCGTTGTCCAGCCAGCCACGTGGGTTGCCGGTATCGACGGCACAGAAGCGGCAGGCGCGGGTGCACACCGAGCCCATCAGCATGATGGTGGCCGTACCGTTGCTCCAGCACTCGCCCATGTTGGGGCAGTGGGACTCGGCGCAAACGGTACTCAGGCGATGCTCATTGACGTTGCGCTTTACCGCCTCGAAGCGGCCGCCGCCGGGGATCTGGGCGCGCAGCCATTGCGGCTTGCGTCCCGGCTCAGGGCGCTCCTCGGCCTGGCTGCGCTGCTTGATACCGTCCTTGATGGCCGCAAAGCCATGCTCGGTGCGGAATTTCGCGCCGCTCGGCACGCGTTTTGAGGTGTTGTCGCTCATAGGGTGTGAGCCCCTCCACTCGGCGGCTGCCACGACCATGCCGTGGTGCCGGGGAACGTCGCGTTCCGGGACAGCACCAGCCTGCATGGCCAGCAATTGATACGATGGTCGCAGGCCCGTAATCTATCATACCCGCGCCTGCCAGGCACAGCGGTGGGGGCCGGTGCTGCGCTATGCAAGCCCCTGGGAAAGCTCTCCCCCGGGAGGTATCGGCAGACAGACCACGCCGTGATCCGGCATCGGCTGTGGCGATGCCTTGAAATGCGCTTCGATCTCGCCAAGCCGCTCGCGTACGAAGCGCAGAAACAGTTCGGTCACCGGAGTAGGGAAGCGGTCCCTAGGGTAGACCGTGCACCAGGAGCGACGCAGGGGGAAGCCCGGCAGGGTCAATTCGGCCAGCAGCCCCGCACCGAGTTCCAGGCGTACGGCCAGCCGCGGCAGCACCGTCACGCCCAGGTGCGCCATCACGCCTTGCTTGATCGCCTCGTTGGTCCCCAGCTCCATGGTATGCTGAAGCGCGACGTCCTGTTCGGCGGCAAGCTGCTCGAAGGCGGTGCGCACGCCCGAACCCGACTCGCGCATCAGCAGGTAGTGCCGGGCCAGGTCCTCGAGGGTGGGAGAGGGTGCCTCGAGCAGCGGATGGCCGGGCCAGACGATGGGAATCAGTTCGTTTTCCAGGAACGGCATGAACACCAGGTTGTCGTCGTCCTCGGGGACCATCGCCATGATCACCAGATCGTCGCGACGGGCCGCCAGCCGCTCCAATGCCTGGCTGCGGTTGCATACCTGCAGCCGTACCTGAACGTTGGGGTAATGAGCGCGGAAGCGGGCGATCAGATGTGGCACCACGTACTGGGCCGTCGAGACGGCTGCCAGGTTGAGTTCCCCGGAAATCGTGCCGTCCATGTCCGATAGCGCCATCTGCAGGCGCGAGACCTGGCCGAATATGGCCTGAGTCGACGCCGCCAGCGCATCGGCTGCCGGCAGCACGTGCAGGGTCTTGCCGGTGTACTTGAACAGCGGTTGACCCAGGGCCTGTTCGAGCTGGCGGATCTGTGCGCTGACCGCCGGCTGGGTCAGGCCCAGTCGTTCGGCGGCCCGGGAGTAGGACTGCTGGCCATGCACGGCCTGGAACACCTGCAGCTGGCGAAAGGTCAGGCGGTTCAGCAGGCTAGGCGTCGTCATCGATCAATCCGTTAAAAGGGTCGGGAGGCCCGTTGAAAAAGCCCTTTCATGCTATCACTGCCGACGGGCAGGGTCATGCCGGCAGCCTTGGCAAGCAACCGCAGCCGTCGTCTGCCCCCTATATCGATGCCCTGCGCCAGGGAGGCTGGCGTGGAGTCATGTTGGCGGGGCGCGGGCTGACTGCGCTGCGTGCCGGCCAGGCCTGCACCGAACTCGAGCTGGCCTGGTACGACAGCGCTGGTGTGGCCGGCGATGCCCTGGTGGAGCGTGCCCGGCGGCTGGGCTGCGACGCCGTGCATCCGGGGGAAGCGTCAGCCGAGGAGCAGTGGCTTCTCGCCCGTGGCTGTGCGCGTGCCGGGCTGGCCTTCATCGGCCCGCGGGAGACGCTCGTCGCCGCCATGTGCGACGACGGGGCCGTCCGTCAGTTGATGCGTGAGGCGGGGCTGCCCCTGGGCGAGACGTCGGCGCAGGCGCCGCGGGTACATCTGCCAGTGTTGGCCGACTGTCGCGGCCAGGCGCTTGCCCTGGTCGAGCATGAACTGCTCGGCGAGGGTTTCGCCATGGCGCCAAGCGAACGGTTGACGCCGGAGCAGCGTGCCTACCTGGGACAGCTGGCCGTGCGGGGAGCTCGCTCGCTCGGACTGGTTGGCCTGGCAACGCTGAGCTTTTCGCTGGCTGACAACCGGTTGGGTTTCGTTGGCATGCGCCCTGGCCTGACGGGCTACGAGGGGCTGGCCGAGGTCTTGAGCGGTCTCGACCTGGCAGTAGAACAGATTCGCCTGGTGGCGGGTGAACGGCTCAGGCGCCCTCGGGTCGGACACATGGGGCATGGGCCGGGGCGGCCAGGCCAGGCACGTTGGCGCCTGCTCTCTTCGGTAGCGGGGCAGTTGGCTGGTGGCCCGGGCGTCAGGCTCGACCGCCCCTCCCAGGTTGGCGTTGAGGCCGATGTGCGGCTGTTGACCTGGGGGCGGGATGGGGCAGAAGCCAGCCGTCGCGAACGCCGCGCGCTGGCCGAGTGGCATGGCGGCTCAGCAAGTGTGGAGGGCGATGTTGGTGAAAACGGCTGAGTGCTCTTTCGCCACAAAAAATCGACAAAACGGCTGCGTCGAGGAGCCGCAGGGCGTACTATGCTTGTTGCATTGCAGCATTTTCACTCCTCCCGAT
This sequence comes from Billgrantia sp. Q4P2, assembly GCF_052806135.1. Taxonomy (NCBI): domain Bacteria; kingdom Pseudomonadati; phylum Pseudomonadota; class Gammaproteobacteria; order Oceanospirillales; family Halomonadaceae; genus Billgrantia; species Billgrantia sp. Q4P2. The sequence continues at coordinate 249,883 of NZ_JBRBAI010000002.1, read as the reverse complement.
GTCGCTACATTCATCATCGGAGAAAACTGGAGCCGAACATGAACACACTCTTGCCGACACCCACCAAAGAAGCCCTCGGCTTCCTGGACCCATTCGGTTTCGGCCGTGCCGCCTTCGACTACTGGCGAGATGCCGTCGAGCGCAGCGTGCTGTACATGGATGTGATGCGCGAACGTGGCAACCAGTATCTCGAACACATCGAGAAGACCAAGCCCAACGTGCTCGGCTTCGATGCCGAGGTGGTAATGGACGGCCGCAACCTGCCACGGCCGGTCAACTACGAACTGATGCGTATCCTGCCTCCGCCCGATGTCGAGGTCGATCTCGAGGCGCGTCCCTTCGTGGTCGTCGACCCGCGGGCCGGACACGGTCCCGGCATCGGCGGCTTCAAGCCCGACAGCGAAATCGGCGTCGCCCTGCGTGCCGGCCACCCCTGCTACTTCATCGGCTTTCTGCCTTATCCCGAGCCTGGCCAGACGGTCGAGGATGTGGTGGAGGCGGAGATCGCCTTCCTGCGCCGAGTGATCGAGAGTCATCCGGAATCGTGCGAGAAACCCATGGTGGTGGGGAACTGTCAGGCAGGCTGGCAGATCATGATGGCTGCCTCGCTCGAGCCCGACTGTTTCGGGCCGATCCTGATTGCCGGAGCGCCACTCTCCTACTGGGCTGGCGAGCGGGGCAAGGCCCCCATGCGCTATACCGGTGGCATGACCGGTGGTAGCTGGATGACGACCCTGGCCAGCGACCTGGGTGACGGCCTGTTCGATGGTGCCCTGCTGGTGCAGAACTTCGAACGCCTCAATCCCGCCAATACCTGGTGGGACAAGCAGTATCGCCTCTACGCCAACGTCGATACCGAAGCCGAGCGCTATCTCAATTTCGAGCGCTGGTGGGGCGGTCATGTGGTGCTGGGCGGCGAGGAGATCCAGTACATCGTCGACAACCTGTTCGTCGGCAATCGGCTCTCCACCGCGCAGTTGGTCACTTCGGACGGTCGTCGCATCGACCTGCGCAACGTGCGCTCGCCAGTGGTGGTGTTCTGCTCCCAGGGCGACGACATCACGCCACCGCCGCAGGCGCTGGGCTGGGTGCGCGATCTGTATGACGACACCGACGATATCATCGCCAGCGAGCAGACCATCGTCTATTGCGTGCACGACAGCACAGGCCACCTGGGCATCTTCGTGTCGGGCAGCGTGTCGCGCAAGGAACATGCCGAGTTCACCGCCAACATCGACTACATCGACGTGCTGCCACCGGGGCTCTATGAGACCACGGTGACCAGTGCCAAGGAGCGGGACGATGCCGAACTGCTCGAGCGCGACTACCTGCTCGAGTTCAAGGCGCGCTCCATCGAGGGGCTCAATCGGGACGTGCTGCACCATCGCGAGGACGACGACACGCGCTTTGCCACCGTGGCGCGTATTTCGGAGATCAACCTGGGGCTCTATCGCCAGTTCGTTCAGCCCTGGATTCGTGCGGTAATCACTCCCGAGGCGGCGCGACTCATGCGCCGCATGCACCCGATTCGCCTGGGCTACAAGCTGCTGTCCGATCGCAACCCCTTCTCCGTACCGCTACCGGTGCTGGCCGAATGGGTCCGGGAGGATCGCCATCCGGTCAGCGAAGACAATATCCTGCGTACCATGGAGAGGGCCGTTTCCGAGCAGATATCCCGTGGGCTGGATACCTGGCGCGAGATTCGCGATCAAAGTATCGAGCACACGTTCCTGGCGGTATATGGCCAGCCCCTGCTACAGGCCCTGGTCGGGCTGGGTGGCGATGCCCACGTGCACCGTCGTCAGCCCGGCAGCGAGCCGGAGCATCGCCGCTTCCTAGAGCGGCGCCAGGATGAACTGCGCCAACGCGTGGCCGAGGGTGGCATCCACGAGGCGGTGATGCGCTCGGTGATCCACGTGCTGGGCGGAGCCCCCACGACCGATGAGCGCAACTTCAAGCGCCTGCGGGCCTCGCGCGCCGAGCTGGAGCCGGGCAGCAGCCTGTCGGACTTCAAGCACCTGGTGCGTGAGCAGTTCTTCATCCTCAAGCTCGATCGTGAGGCGGCGCTGGCGGCGATACCCCAGCTACTTGCGGGCGAGGGGGGCGACGAGATCCGTGCTTCCCTGGAGCATATCGAGCATGTGCTGGCGGCCAGCGGCGAGCTTTCCGCGCAAGTTCGCAAGCGCTACGAGCGCATTCGGGAACTGTTCGGCGAGGCGCTGGAGCGGGTCGAGCCGGCGGACCGCCGCCAGGCATTAGTCGAGCTTCACGACGAGGTGGCGACGGGGGCCAAGGCCGAGACTGCTGCTCGCCGCGAAGTGGCAAACCTGCTCAAGGCCGAGTCCGAAACCCCCAAGCCCGATCGGCCCAGGCGTTCCGCCAGCGCGAAGGCGTCGGCCGGTAAGGTGCGGAAACAGGCCTCAAAATCTCAAGCCGAGAGTTACTCCGATGCCCCCACGAGCAAGGCGGACAGCAAGCCGGGCGCTTCGCGAAAGCCACACAAGCGTTGAGTGAAAGGTTGTAACGATGCTCCAGCGCCTCTGCCTTCCCGGCAGGGGCGCTGGTCGTTGGGTAATCGTGTCGTCGCAACGACGGTATGACCGACTTGATGCTACTTTCACATTGTTGCTTTACTGCCGCCATGGCGGAAGCGACTGGCGCGAAAAGGGTTGCTGGGGTAGGGTAAGCGGATTTTTCACCCCGCGAGGATCGTCCGCCGAGGAAAGGCGGGCCGGAACCGTCAGCTGGGGCTCAAGAACCTCGCCGTGCAGAATATGGAGCACTATGGGCAAGTCATTGGTCATCGTCGAGTCGCCGGCCAAGGCCAAGACGATCAACAAGTATCTCGGCAACGACTTCATCGTGAAGTCGAGCGTGGGTCATATTCGTGACCTGCCGACGAGCGGCTCGGGCAAAGCGGCCTCCGATCCCAAGGAGCGCGCGCGCCAGGCAGCGGCGACGCGCAAGATGTCGCCCGACGAAAAGGCCGAATACAGGAAACACAAGGCCAAGGAACAGCTCATCCGGCGCATGGGTATCGACCCCGAGCATGGCTGGAAAGCTCACTACGAGATTCTGCCCGGCAAGGAAAAGGTCGTCTCCGAGCTGCAGAAGCTCGCCGAGAAGGCCGATACCGTCTATCTCGCGACCGATCTCGATCGCGAGGGGGAGGCCATCGCCTGGCATCTCAAGGAGACCATTGGTGGTGACGACGAACGCTATCGCCGCGTGGTGTTCAACGAGATCACCAAGAACGCCATCAAGGAGGCGTTCAAGGAGCCTGGCAGCCTCAATATTCCCCGCGTCGAAGCGCAGCAGGCGCGACGTTTCCTCGACCGGGTGGTGGGTTTCATGCTCTCGCCGCTGCTGTGGGCGAAGATCGCCCGCGGGCTCTCCGCTGGCCGGGTGCAGTCGGTGGCGGTGCGCCTGATCGTCGAGCGTGAACGTGAAATCCGTGCCTTCGTACCCGAGGAGTTCTGGGACGTACACGCCGATCTGGTGTCGAGCGAGGGCGAGCCGGTTCGCTTCGAGCTGGTGCGCCAGGACGGCAAGGCGTTCCGGCCCACGTCCGAGGCCGAGACACTCGAGCGCATCGAGCGCCTGCGCCAGGCGTCGCTTGCCATCACCGCCAGGGAAGACAAGCCCACGCGTTCGAAGCCCGGGGCTCCCTTCATCACCTCGACCCTGCAGCAGGCCGCCAGCGGCCGCCTGGGTTTCTCGGTGAAGAAGACCATGACCCTGGCCCAGCGTCTCTACGAGGCGGGCTACATCACCTACATGCGTACCGACTCGACCAATCTTTCCCAGGATGCGGTGGCGATGGCGCGTGAGCACATCGAGCAGGAGTACGGCAAGCGCTACCTGCCCGAGTCGCCCAATCGCTATTCGAGCAAGGAGGGCGCCCAGGAGGCCCACGAGGCGATCCGTCCCTCCGACGTGAATCGCCGCGCCGTCGACCTGGCCGGCATGGAGCGCGATGCCGAACGCCTCTATGACCTGATCTGGCGCCAGTTCGTGGCCTGCCAGATGACACCGGCCGAGTATTTGTCCAGTACCCTGACCGTGGAAGCCGGTGGCTACGAACTCCGGGCGAAGGGGCGGGTGCTGAAATTCGATGGCTACACCCGGGTGTTGAAGCCGGCCGGCAAGAACGAAGACCAGGCGCTGCCGGACCTTGCCGAGGGCACGCCGATGCAGCTCGAGGCGCTCGACCCCCAGCAGCACTTCACCAAGCCGCCGGCCCGTTACACCGAGGCGAGCCTGGTCAAGGAGCTGGAGAAGCGCGGGATCGGTCGCCCGTCCACCTATGCCTCGATCATTTCCACCATCCAGGACCGGGGCTACGTCAAGCTGGAGAACCGGCGCTTCTATGCCGAGAAGCTGGGGGATATCGTCACCGAGCGGCTCAAGGAGTCCTTCCCCGATCTGATGGATTACTCCTTCACCGCGCGCATGGAGGATAGCCTCGACGAAGTGGCCGAGGGCGAGCGCAACTGGCGCGAGCTGCTCGACGCCTTCTATGGCGAGTTCCGCGAGGAGCTGGAGGCCGCCGAGAGCGAGGAGGGGATGCGCCCCAACCAGCCGGTGCCCACCGACATCGACTGTCCCACCTGTGGCCGCAAGATGCAGATTCGCACCGCCTCCACCGGCGTGTTCCTGGGCTGTTCCGGTTATAACCTGCCGCCCAAGGAGCGCTGCAAGACCACCATCGACCTGCTGCCCGGCGACGAAGCCGTGCCTGCCGATGCCGGCGAAGAGGCCGAGGCCCAGGCACTGCGTGCCAAGCACCGCTGCCCGAAGTGTGGCACGGCGATGGACAGCTACCTGATCGACGAGAACCGCAAGCTGCATATCTGCGGCAACAGCCCCGACTGCGACGGCTACGAGATCGAGCAGGGCAAGTTCCGTATCAAGGGCTATGAGGGGCCAACCATCGAGTGCGACAAGTGCGGCAGCGAGATGCAGCTGAAGTCCGGCCGCTTCGGCAAGTACTTCGGCTGTACCAATGAGGCGTGCAAGAACACTCGCAAGCTGCTGCGCAGCGGCGAGGTGGCACCGCCGAAGATGGATCCCATTCCGATGCCGGAGCTGGAGTGCCAGAAGGTCGAGGACCATTACGTGCTGCGTGACGGTGCCAGCGGCCTGTTCCTGGCCGCCAGCAAGTTCCCGCGCAACCGCGAGACGCGCCCGCCGCTGGTTCGCGAGTTGAAGGTCCATGCCGATGAACTGCCCGATAAGTACCGCTACCTGCTCGATGCGCCCAGCGAAGATTCCGAAGGACGTCCGGCCCAGATCCGCTACTCGCGCAAGAGCAAGGAGCAGTTCGTGATGACCGAGGAGGAGGGCAAGGCAACCGGCTGGCGGGCGACCTACGCTAACGGTAGGTGGCAGGTGGAGGACAAGCACAAGTGAGCCCACGAGCCCGTACCAACCAATTGCTCTATCAGGCCGAATTGATCCTCGATATCGCTCCGGGCAAGGACGAGCACGCCGAAGCGCGGCGGATGGCCAGCGAAGAGGCCGCGCTGGCGCTGACCGAGCTGGCGTTGGAGTCGCTGTTGCGTGAGGTGACCGAACATGCCCGGCTCGAGCGCCATGACTGGCGCGAGCTGCTGGGCCCAGAGGGAGCCGGTGTTGCCGAGCTCCACCGCTTGCGCGAGTTGGCGAGTCACCCCGAGAGCTGGCTTGGCTGGTTGCTGCAACGCTTCGAAGCGCTGCACGACAGTGCCGGCGTGGCGCGCCGCCGCAATCCTTCCCAGCCTGGGCTCATCGCGGTAGGCAGCGGTGCTGCGCTGGGTGATGAGCTGCGCGCCTGCCTGCGCGAGGCCAAGCAAGAAATCGCCTCGCTGCGCGAAACCAGCGAGGAGTGGTAGCTCTTCGGTTGGCTGTTTATCACTTTCGTTTGATATACGTCAGGCGATGACGGCGGGGTTTGGCTAGGATGAAAGCAAGGAGCCGCCCTGGCTGCTCGTTTCGGCTTACGCCTCGCACAGGAGCCTGCAGGGACTCAATGCGTATCGAGTCGATCTGGCCGACGGCAGCGACGCAAGAGCATTGCTTCGAAGCGTTCCCGGCGGGCCAAGCCGTCGAGGTGCGATGCATCGCTCGTGATAAGCAACGACTGGAAGATGATTGAGGAGGTCCCATGTCGGATCAGCTACTCTCCCCCAAGATGCTGGGCTATTGGACGCAAGACCAATTGCGCGAGGCTCCGGACGAGTCGGGGATCTTCTGTGTCTTCCGCGCCGCGCGCGATCCGGAAACCGAGCAGATGGAAATACAGGAGCTGCTCTACGTCGGCGAGCATCGCAGCGCGCGCTATGGCCTCGAGCATCATGCGGATCAAGCCAAGTGGCAGGCGTTCCTGCAGCCGGACGAGGAACTCTGGTACTCCGTCGGCCTGGCCGGGCATGCCAACCGCGAACGCCTTGCCGCGGCCATGATCAACGCCCACAAGCCGCGCTTCAACAACAGCAGCCAATACCGCGATCATTTCCCCTTCGACGAGACTACGGTGCATATCTACGGCAAGAAGGACAAGCTGCAGAGCATCTTCACCGTGGAGCGCAGCGCATAGCGCGGTAGGGTCGGGCCCCGAAGCGTGACGACGACAAGCACCCCCGGCAGGTTAACCTGCCGGGGGTGTCATGCATTGGGGGGCCGTGACACCGGGCTGCGGTGAGCCGCTCATGGGCTAGACTGCCTCCATCGGCCGAGTTCCGCCGAGGATCCATCAGGGAGGAGCTGATCGTGTCGGAGGAGTCCTACAAGCGCCACTTGTTGCCTTCATTGCTGCCGTTGTTGGCGGTGGGGCAGTATCCGAGCGGCACCACGCTCGAGGCATTCGCACTACTCGACGATGCCCTGCGGTCCAGGGCCACTGACGTGCATCTGGACCCCGGGCAGGATGGCTACCGAATCCGTCTGCGTATCGATGGGCGTATCGTCGATGCGCTGCGCATCGATGTGGCGCAAGGGGCGCGCCTGGTCAACCAGTTCAAGGTGTTGTCCAAGCTCAATCCGGTGCCATCCCTGGCCACCGCCGAAGGGAGTTTCAGTTGGTCGCGTGAGGAGAACGGCGAAGAGGAGATCACCCTTCGCGTCACGGCGGTGCATTGCATGGCGGGAGAGAAGCTCGCAGTTCGCTTCCTGGCGCCGCCACAGACCTTCGACGATATCGTGTCACTGGGTATCGGCGAGGAGGGTGCGCTGGGCATAAGACGCTGGATGGATGCCACGGGCAGCATGCTGCTGGTGGCCGGGCCGACTGGCGCAGGCAAGACCACGACGCTCTACACGCTGCTTGGCCAACTGCAGCTGACCGACAGCCACGTTATCACTCTGGAAAACCCCGTGGAGTACAGCATCCCCGGGGTCAACCAGATCCAGGTGGATCTCGACCATGGGCTGGATTTTGCCAACGGGACTCGTTCGCTTCTACGGCTCGATCCCGACTATGTGCTCATCGGTGAAATTCGTGACCACGAGTCTGCCCTTGCGGCCCTGAGCGTGACCAGCAGCGGCCGCTCGTTGATGGGCACTTTGCATAGTCGCGACGCCGTAGGGGTAGTGACCTCGATGCGACAGCTCGGCCTTGCCGACAGTGAAATCAGTGCCAATCTGGGGCTGATCGTTGCCCAGCGGCTGGTACGCCGCCTGTGTCAGCACTGTCGCGAGCAGGTGCCCCCCGACCGGCGCGACCGTGAATGGCTGGAGGCGATCGGTCGGGCGCCGCCAGCGCTCACCTGGAGCGCCAAGGGGTGTCCACAATGCGATGGCCTGGGTTTTCGCGGCCGTATCGGCGTGTTTGAAATCTGGCAGCTCACCCCCGAGGACCATGCCCGGATCCTGCGCCATGCCGATGAGTCCGAGCTGCGCCGCAGCCTGCTCGAACGTGGCATCAGCCTGATGCTGGTCGACGGGCTGGCCAAGGCCGAGCAGGGCATCACCAACTTGCGGGAAGTGTTCCGTATGGGCGCAATCCTGTCGGCTTGAGTTCCAACATCGTTTGCAGAGGTGGCATTTTAAGACTCGCCATAAACTAGTGCACAAGCTAATTGTGCGCATTGGGATGGCTGGCAAAGCTCCAATGGCTGCCTATTCTTCTCAGCAGTCGGTAGCCTTGGGCAAGGCCAATGACAGTCGTCATGCACACCGCAAGGCTTGGTTACGTTAAGCGAACTGACAGTCGTCAATCGATACGTTATAAAACGCCTGTAGCGTACCGATCTGCCCATGAGGAGCCGATGAGATCCGTTTCCCGCCGCCGCTTTGGCCAACTTGCCCTGTTGGCGCCCTTCACTCTGCTGATGGGGCGCGAGGCCCAGGCCAACCTGATAGAGTCCATGCTGGCGCGTGCCCACGTTCCTCGTCATACCGAAGAGGTATGGATCCTCGTCGACGACCGTGAGGCCGCATTGAGCATCTATCGCGGCAATCTGCTTCTCGAACGCTTCGCACCCATTTCGCTGGGTCGATCCGGTGCCGGTGTGATGCGAACCCAGGGCGGCAACGTGACGCCGAAGGGCGAGTTTCGCGTCAATCGCTTCAATTGGGAGAGTGACTGGCACATTTTCGTGGGTCTGGACTATCCCACGCCCTCGCATGCGCGCATGGCGTTGGAATCAGGGCTTTACACGGAGCAGGATTACGCAGATTATTTCGCCTACTACCGGCACCACGGTTATCCGCCCCAGCAAACCGTGCTGGGGGGCTTCATCGGTATTCATGGCGTCGGTAGGGGGGACCCGGAGGTTCATGCGAGCTATCACTGGACCCAAGGGTGCGTGGCGGTGACCGATGAGCAGATCGAAAGGCTTTCCGAGCTAATCGACATTGGCACTCGCGTCGTCATCCGCTAGGCTCAAGATACGCAAGGGACGTTTCGAGCTATGGACAAGCGCCGTGTGTTATTATAAAACAGCGTTTGACTCCTGTGCTTGGCAGCAGTCGCTGCAAGAATCCTGCACTGAGCAGGGGAGCCTGGATCACAGGCAACATTAACGCCGCTGTACTAACTGTGCAGTACCAAGGAAGACTCAAGGAGAACATCATGACTCTGAAGACCACCCTGAAGCTGACCGCCGCTGCTGCTTCTATGGCCATCCTGGCTGGTTGTGCTACCAACGCTGCTCTGGACGAGGTTCGCCAGACTGCTGAAGCCGCTCAGGCCGACGCTGCAGAAGCTCGCAGCATCGCCACTCAGGCGCAAAACACTGCTAACCAGGCTCAGCGTGACGCCCAGGCGGCTCTGCAGATGTCCGAGCAGAACCGCGAGGAAATGAACCGCATGTTCCAGCGCTCCATGCAGAAGTAATTCTGCCGAGTGCCAACATCGCTCTCGGGCGATGGCGGTTCTGCAACGAGAAAACCCCGCTTCGGCGGGGTTTTCTCGTTGGGGCGGTGCCGCTGTGTCCGGTCGAAAGCTCTAGCGCCGGAAGGCCTCGAGTTCCAGGAACAGGCCGGAAACCTGGCTGAGTTCGATTTCAGAGAACAGCCCCTCGTTGAGCTCTTCGCCATGGGGATCGGTCGATGGGGCCGGCTCCTCTTCGGCGACCTGCAACAACGAGACCAGGCGGCCATCGGGGTTTTCCACCACCCGGCGCAGCTGGGCATAGTCGATCGGGGGGCGCTCTTCGCCGAAGGCATTGGCTACCACTTCCATGGCATTGAGAATCGGCTCGAAGGTGCCCACGTTCTCCTCTAGCAAGGGGAAGGATTGCGCATAGAGAACGCCATCCGCCGACCAGGCGACCTTGAACGGCTGGTCGATGATGTTGACCTGGGTACCGCTGGGCACGCGCTCGTAGAGCGATTCGATGTCCTCGGGGAACATGCGGATACAGCCGCGGCTGGCACGCATGCCGACGCCATCGGGCCTGTTGGTGCCGTGAATCAGATAGCTGGGCAGGCCGAGGAGGATGGCGTGACGGCCCAAGGGGTTGTCGGGGCCCGGCGGTACCACGGCGGGAGCCGGCTCGCCACGGGCGGCCGCTTCTTCGCGCATGGAGCGCGGCGGTGACCAATGGGGGTCCTTCACCTTGACGGTGGTTCGGGTCACGCCCACCGGTGTGGCAAAGCCATCGCGACCGATACTAATGGGGTAGGTTTCGACGATACCGGGGCGCGAATAGTAGTACAGGCGCAGCTCCGAGAGGTTGACCACGAGGCCTTCCCGCGGTGCATCCGGCAAGATGTGCTGGGCCGGGATGACCACCTCGGTACCGGGGTGGGGTGCCCAGAGGCTCACCTCGGGATTCGCCATGCGCATCTCTTCATAGCCGGCGTTGTGACGGCGGCCGATGTCGATCAGGGTGTCGCCTTCCTCGACGACGACCGTATAGGCCTCGCCGATCACGTTGCCCTCATCGGGGAGGTGGTAATGGCCTCGGGGCAGCTCCTGGGGAGGGCTGGAGCCGTCTTCCTCGGCAAGGGCCGTAGTCGCCAACAGGGCGGCAAGGCCAAACAGGGCAGCGCCCAGGCCAATACGCCTGGCCAGTGTCGGGTTCTTCATTTTACGTCATGATCTCGTCGTAAGGTCGCTTGGCGAGCGGAATATTCCTGACATCAGCTCGCGCTCGGCGACGGTCATGCGCCCCCGATCGGTCGGGCGGCGCCGGGTGGGTGTCGAGGCTGCGATAAGACACCTGTGCATAGTATAGCGTTCCCTATCATTGCGGGAGCCCTGGTGCCCGGCGGGCCTCATTTTGTTCAGGCGGCCTGGGTCTTGCGGTTGAGCGCGTCGAGCAGTTGTTCCACGGCCTGGAAGCGGGCGTCCTCCGTTTCCATGTCCGCTTCGAAGCGCAGGGTGTCGGCGCCGTCGAGGCGATAGCGCTGTGGCTGCGTCTGGATCATCTTGACCAGTACCAGTGGATCGACTCGGGTCTGGCCGCCAAAGATCACCCGGCCGCGCGCCGTGCCGGCCTCCAGGCGCACGATGCCGAGACGTTCGGCCCGCTGGCGCAGGCGGGTCTGGCGCATCAGGGTCTTGACTGCCGCCGGCAGCAGGCCGAAGCGATCGATCATCTCCACCTGCAACTCCTTGAGTTCGGCCTCGTCGGCGGCGCTGGCGATGCGCTTGTACATCACCAGGCGCTGCTGCACGTCGGGCAGGTAGTCGTCGGGGATCAGGGCCGGGAGGTTGAGACTGACCTCGACGCCATCGCTCAGCGGGGATTCGATGTTGGGCGTCTTGCCGGCGCGGATGGCGGCCACCGCACGGTCGAGCATCTCCATGTAGAGGGTATAGCCGATGGCTTCCATCTGGCCGCTCTGCTCCTCGCCAAGCAGTTCACCGGCGCCGCGAATCTCCATGTCGTGGCTGGCCAGGGTGAAGCCGGCGCCGAGATCCTCGGCGGCGCTGATGGCTTCAAGACGCTTGACGGCGTCCTTGGTGATGACCCGGGGCGGTGGGGCAAGCAGGTAGGCGTAAGCCTGGTGGTGGCTTCTGCCCACGCGCCCGCGCAGTTGGTGAAGCTGGGCCAGGCCGAACTTGTCGGCGCGTTCGATGACGATGGTGTTGGCGCTGGGCACGTCGATGCCGGTCTCGATGATGGTCGAGCAGACCAGCACGTTGTAGCGCTTGTGGTAGAAGTCGGACATCACCCGCTCCAGCGCTCGCTCGGGCAGTTGGCCGTGGGCCACCGCGACGCGTGCATCGGGGACCAGGGCGCGGATCGTCTCGGCGGCGGTCTCGATGGTCCTGACCTCGTTGTGCAAGTAGTAGACCTGGCCGCCGCGCAGGATCTCGCGCAGGATCGCCTCCTTGATGATCGATTCGTCGCGCTGCTGGACGAAGGTCTTCACCGACAGCCGGCGAGCCGGTGGCGTGGCGATGATCGACAGGTCGCGGATGCCGCTCATGGCCATATTGAGCGTGCGTGGGATCGGGGTGGCGGTGAGAGTGAGGATGTCGACCTCGGCGCGCAGCTCCTTGAGGCGCTCCTTCTGACCGACGCCGAAGCGGTGCTCCTCGTCGATGATGAGAAGTCCCATGTTGGGCAGCTTCATCGATTTCGACAGCAGTTTGTGGGTGCCGATGACGATGTCGGCCTGGCCGTTTTCGATGCGCTTGAGCGAAGCCGCCTGGCCCTTGCCGGCGGTGAAGCGCGAGACCAGCTCGATCTGCACCGCGGTATCGGCGAAGCGGTCACGAAAATTCTCGTAGTGCTGCCGGGCGAGCAGGGTGGTGGGTACCAGCACTACCACCTGGCGCTCCGAGTGCACGGCGAGAAACGCCGCACGCATGGCAACCTCGGTCTTGCCGAAGCCGACATCGCCGCATACCACGCGGTCCATGGGGCGGGGAGCGGTCATGTCGCCGATCACCGCGGCAATGGCGGCACGCTGGTCGGGGGTCTCCTCGAACGGGAAGCTGGCGGCGAAGCGAGCGTACTCCGCGTCGGGTGGCGCACAGGCAAAGCCTTCCCGGGCTTCGCGGCGGGCGTAGACGTCGAGCAGTTCGGCGGCGGTATCGCGGATCTTCTCCGCCGCCTTGCGCCGAGCCTTGTCCCACTGTTCGGAGCCGAGCCGGTGCAGCGGGGCGAGTTCGTCATCGACACCGGCGTAGCGCGAGATCAGGTGCAGATTATCGACCGGCACGTAGAGCTTGGCGCTATCGGCGTACTCCAGGGCAACGAACTCTGCCGCCTGGCCGCCAGCCTCCAGCCGCTCCAGGCCTCGGTAGCGCCCCACGCCATGGGTCTGGTGCACCACCGGGGCACCGGGGCGCAGTTCGGCAAGATGACGGATGGCCAGCTCGTTGGTATCCGTGGCCTTCTCGCGTCGCCGGCTCTGGCGGACCACGTCCCCGAACAGCTCGGTCTCGCTGATCACGGCAAGGCTGGGCTGCTCCAGCCACAGCCCCGCACTGAGCTCGCCTTCGGTAAGCGCCATGCGTGCATTGCCCTGGCGAAAGGCGTCGAACCCCTCGGCATGGGGGAGTTCGAGGTGCAAGGGGGCCAGCATCTCCTCCAGCGCCTCGCGGCGACCGCGCGATTCGGCGACGAACAGTACCCGGGTGTCGCCATGCTGTTCCAGGAAACGCTCGAGTGCTGCCAGCGGCTGCCTGGCCCGGGCGTTGATTGCCACTTCGGGCAGCGCAATGGCGGCAACCTCACGGGCGTGGCGATGTTCGGGGTCGGCGGTCAACTCTACTCGCGGGTGGCGCTTGATCGCTGCGAACACCTCGGCCACCGGCACGAATGCCCGATGCGGTGGCAACAGGGGCCGGGTGGGGTCGACGCCGAGGTTTTCATAGCGGCTCTCGATGGCCTCCCAGTGGTGCTCGGCGGCAGCGAAGGTGTCGGGTAGCAGCGCCACTCGAGTGCCCTCGGCCAAGTGCTCGAACAGCGTGGCGGTCTCTTCGAAGAACAGTGGCAGGTACTGCTCCAGGCCAGGGGAGGGGATGCCCTTGAGCGCATCGACATACAGCGGACACTGGCGCGGGTCGACATCGAACAGGGTCTCGAAGCCTTCGCGGAAACAGGCGATGGCCGAACGCGATAGGGAATATTCGTGTGCCGGCAGCAGCTCTACCCGCTCGACCTTGTCCTGGCTGCGCTGGGTGTCGGGGTCGAAGCGACGCAGGGTATCGACCTCATCGTCGAACAGGTCGATGCGCAGCGGGCTTTCGCTGCCCATGGGATAGAGATCGATCAGCGCTCCCCGCAAGGCGTACTCGCCTGGCTCGTAGACCGTTTCCACGGCGCGATAGCCGGCGCGAGACAGGCTTTCGCGAAAGCCCTCACGATCCAGTCGCATGCCTACCTCGAGGGTGAGTACCCGCCCGGCGATGTACTCGACCGGGGGGAGTCGCTGCATCAAGGTATTGATCGGTACCAGCACGATACCGTGTTCGCCATCCTGGAGCCGGCGCAGCGTCCGTAGTCGCTCCGAGACGATGTCCTGGTGCGGAGAGAAACTGTCGTAGGGCAGTGTTTCCCAGTCGGGAAAGGGCAGCACCGGTACGCTGGCGAAGAAGCCCAGGTCGTTCTCCAGCTGCTGTGCGCTGGCGGTATCCGGTGTGATCACCAGCAATGGCGCGTCGCCGGCCAGATGGGCCAGCGCCAGGGCAGCCGAACTGCCCGGCGGTGTCTGCCAGTAGAGGGTGTCGCGAGTCCCCGTCGGGAGGGGCGGATCGAGCGGCGAGAATTTGGGCATGGTGTCGTCGGGACGTTTCGTCGGTCGTCGTGTGTGCTGCCGTCAAGGCCGTTCGTACGGGCCTGGAAAGGGGCGGCGGGTAGGTGAGGGATCATACCAGCCTGATGCGATGCTTGTAGTCAACCCGTGTTTTCTGTAATCCCCCTACAGCGCCTGCGACTATCCTTCGATTGCCCCGGCGAAGCGCGAACGGGATAATGACGAAGAATTTTCGACTACCAGTGAGGCTTCACGTGAGTCAGCAACCCCTCGAGACCGTCTTTCAGGATTGGCACGACAATCAGGCGCTTGCCGAACAGATGATCCCGCTGATCGGCAGCCTTTACCGTCACAACAACGTGGTCACCACCCTCTACGGGCGTTCGCTGTTCAACCGCTCGGTGATCCGTATCCTGAAGGACCACCGTTTCGTCAGGAAGGTTGAGGGCACCGAACTCTCGGTGCAGGATACCCTGCCGCTGGTCCAGGCCATGATCGAACTCAACCTGGGGCCGGCTCACGTCGACGTGGGCAAGCTGGGCGTGGCCTTCAAGAAGCGCGGCGGCGGCGACGCCAAGGCTTTCCTGCGTGAAGAACTCGCCGAGATCGTCGACGCCCATGATCCGAGCGGCAACAACGGTCACTCCAAGGACGTGGTGCTCTATGGCTTCGGGCGCATCGGCCGCCTGCTGGCGCGGGTGCTGGTGGAGAAGGCCGGTGGCGGCAACCTGTTGCGCCTGCGTGCCATCGTCGTGCGTGGCCGGGGCGACATCGCCAAGGACCTGGAGAAGCGGGCGAGCCTGTTGCGTCGCGACTCGGTCCATGGCCCGTTCGATGGCACCATCAGCGTCGACTACGAGGCGCGCACGATCACTGCCAACGGCAACGTGATCCAGGTGATCTACGCCGACAAGCCGAGCGATATCGATTATACCGCCTACGGCATCGACAACGCCGTGGTGGTCGACAATACCGGTATCTGGCGCGACGAAGAGGGCCTTGGCCAGCACCTCGAGTGCAAGGGGATCTCCAAGGCGCTCCTCACCGCACCGGGCAAGGGCAACATCAAGAACATCGTATTCGGTATCAACCACGGCGATATTGCCGAGGAAGACACCATCCTGTCGGCAGCCTCGTGTACCACCAACGCCATCGTGCCGGTGCTCAAGGTGCTCAACGACGAATACGGTATCGAGTGCGGTCACGTCGAGACGGTGCACGCCTACACCAACGACCAGAACCTGATCGACAACTACCACAAGGGCGATCGCCGCGGGCGCAGTGCGCCGCTCAACATGGTGCTGACCGAGACCGGTGCCGCCAAGGCGGTGGCCAAGGCGCTGCCGGAACTCTCCGGCAAGCTCACCGGCAACGCCATTCGCGTGCCGATCCCCAACGTCTCCATGGCGATCCTCAATCTGACCCTGGGGCGCGAGACCGATGCCGAGGCGCTCAACGACTACCTGCGCCGCATGTCGATCGACTCTTCCTACCAGAAGCAGATCGACTACGTCGATTCGCCCGAGGTGGTGTCGTCCGACTTCGTCGGCAACCGTCATGCCGGTATCGTCGACGCCAAGGCGACCATCGCCAGCGGCAAGCAGGCGGTGCTCTACGTCTGGTACGACAATGAGTTCGGCTACAGCTGCCAGGTAGTGCGCATCCTCCAGCACATCTCCAACGTGCACTTCCTCAAACTGCCGCGCGCCCAGGCCTGAGCCTGGGTCTCATTCCCGACCTCATGGGTCGGGAACCTCTGATCTGCGTCACTTTCGTGTCATTCGGGCCGGTGTCGTCGTGATGCCGGCCCGATTCGTTCGGGCTGTCGGAAAGGCCTGTAACGAGCGCCTTTCAACGCCAATTGAACCCAGTCGAAGCCAGGCGTAGAGCGGTTTTGTGCCCGCTTTTGCGACCTTAGGCCGTGTGGCCTTTGGTCGCGCTTGTCTTTATAATACTGTGGATTTTTTCGGGGTGGTCCGAAGTGCCTTCGGGCCTGACTGGTAACGTACTGACTCAACAAGAATTCGAATCCATTCGAACCCCTTTCCTTCGCATTTCCGATCCATCAACTGGGCGAGACTATGATCGAAGTCAAGAAAGGCCTGGATCTCCCCATCATGGGGACGCCCGAGCCGCGCATCGAGAATGCGCGACCCGTGCGTCACGTGGCTGTCCTGGGCACCGACTACGTCGGCATGAAGCCGACCATGGAGGTCCGGGAAGGGGACAAGGTGAAACTGGGCCAACTCCTCTTTACCGACAAGAAGAACGAGGGCGTGCGCTTCACGGCACCGGCTGCCGGCGAAGTCGTCGCCATCAACCGTGGCGAGAAGCGCAAGCTGCTCTCCGTCGTCATCCAGGTCGACGAGAACGAAGAAGCGATCGAGTTCACGGCTCATGGGCGTGACAAGCTCGGCTCCCTCGAGCGCCAGGTCATCGTCGACCAGCTGGTCGAGTCGGGTCTGTGGACGGCGCTGCGCACGCGTCCCTTCTCGCGCAGCCCTGCCATTGACAGCGAGCCGGCCGACATTTTCGTCACCGCCATCGACACTCATCCTCTGTGTGCCGATCCCGCCGAGATCATCAACGAGCAGGCCGAAGCCTTCGAGGATGGACTCAAGGTGCTGTCGAGTCTAACCCAGGGTAAGGTCTTCCTGTGTACTGCGCCCGACGCGCGGATTCCTGGCGGCGACGTGGCAGGCGTGCAGGTAGAGACCTTCGGTGGCCCTCACCCGGCCGGCCTCGTCGGCACTCACATTCACTACCTGTCGCCGGTTGCGCTGCACAGGAAGGTCTGGCACATCGGCTATCAGGACGTGATCGCCTTCGGCAAGCTGTTCGCCGAAGGGCGTATCGACGTCAGCCGGGTCGTGGCCGTGGGCGGCCCCCGTGCCGAGAAACCGCGTCTGCTGCGCACGCGGATCGGGGCCAGCACTGAGGAACTGTTGGCCGGGGAAATCCTCCAACCCGAAGATACGCGCGTGATCTCCGGTTCGGTATTCTCCGGGTTCACGGCAGAAGGCGGTCTGCGCTATCTGGGCCGCTTCCACAACCAGATCAGCCTGCTCGAAGAAGGCAACAAGCGCGCCTTCATGGGCTGGATGTCGCCGGGCAGCAATCGCCACTCCGTGTTGGGGATCTACCTGTCGAAGTTCAAGGGGCTCTCCAACTATGCGCCCAATACCTCCACCAACGGCTCCGAGCGGGCCATGGTGCCGGTGGGCGTCTACGAGGAAGTGATGCCGTTGGATATTCTGCCGACCCAATTGCTGCGCACGCTGATCGTCGGTGACATCGAGGTGGCCATGCAGCTCGGGTGCCTGGAGCTGGATGAAGAGGACCTGGCGCTGTGCACCTATGTGTGCCCGGGCAAGTACGAGTACGGTCCCATCCTGCGTGACAACCTCACCATGATCGAGAAAGAGGCCTGATGATGGGTATCCGACAGACACTCGACAATCTCGAACCGCATTTCCACAAGGGTGGCAAGTACGAGAAGTGGTATCCGTTGTATGAGGCGGTGGACACCATTTTCTATTCGCCCCCCAGCGTGACCAAGACCACGGCCCACGTGCGCGATGGCATCGACCTGAAGCGCATCATGATCACCGTGTGGCTGTGCACCTTCCCGGCCATGTTCTTCGGCATGTGGAACGCCGGCTGGATGGCGAATACGGCGATTGCCGACGGCTATGCCTCCATGGATGGCTGGCGCGAGGCGATCATGATGGTCCTCGCCAGCGGCCACAACCCGGACAGCCTGTGGGCCAACTTCGTGCTCGGTGCCACCTACTTCCTGCCCATCTACCTGGTGACGTTCGTCGTCGGCGGGTTCTGGGAAGTGGTCTTTGCCGTCAAGCGCGGGCATGAGGTCAACGAGGGCTTCTTCGTCACCTCCGTGCTCTACGCCCTGATTCTGCCGGCTACCATTCCGCTGTGGCAGGTAGCGCTCGGCATTACCTTCGGCGTGGTGATCGGCAAGGAGATCTTCGGTGGTACCGGCAAGAACTTCCTCAACCCGGCGCTGACCGGTCGTGCCTTCCTCTACTTCGCCTATCCGGCGCAGATCTCGGGTGATGCGGTGTGGGTGGCAGCCGATGGCTATACCGGCGCGACCCCGCTCTCCATTGCCTTCCAGGAGAACATGGCCGAGCTGACTTCGCAGTACAGCTGGTGGGATGCCTTCATCGGCTTCGTGCCTGGCTCCGTCGGCGAGGTCTCGACGCTGGCGATCTTCCTCGGTGCTGCAGTGCTGCTGTGGACCAAGATCGCCTCGTGGCGAATCATGCTCGGCGTCTTCCTTGGCATGGTGGCCACCAGTGCACTGTTCAACCTGATCGGCTCCGAGACCAACCCGATGTTCGCCATGCCATGGTACTGGCATCTGGTCATCGGCGGCTTCGCCTTCGGCATGGTGTTCATGGCCACCGATCCGGTGTCCGCCTCCATGACCAACCAGGGCCGCCTGATCTTCGGTGTCCTGATCGGTGTGATGACCGTGCTGATCCGCGTGGTGAACCCGGCGTTTCCTGAAGGCATCATGCTGGCGATCCTGTTCGCCAACCTGTTTGCGCCGCTGATCGATCACTTCTTTGTACAGGCCAACATCAAGCGCCGCCTCAAGCGGACTGGTGTGCCGGCCGAGGAGACTGCCTGATGGCACAGAGCAATAACTCCATCAAGAAGATCCTCACGGTGGCGTTCGCACTTTGCATCGTGTGTTCGGTCATCGTGTCCACCGCCGCGGTAGCATTGCGGCCCATGCAGCAGCTCAACGAGGAACTCGACCGCAAGACCAATATCCTGCGGGTAGCCAACCTCTACCAGCCGGGCATGAACGTCGAAGCCGCCTTTGGCGAAATCACGCCGCGGGTGGTGGACATGCGCAGCGGTGAATACACCGACGAGTTCGATCCGCAGACCTTCGATCACTTCCAGGCGGCACGCGACCCGGCCACCGGGCGCACGCTGTCAGGGGATCGTGACATCGCCGGTCTGGCCCGGGTCGAGAACTATGCCACCGTCTACCTGGTAGGCGATCCCGACGACCCCGAGCAGATCATCCTGCCGATCCGCGGCCAGGGCCTGTGGGGGCTGATGCGCGGCTACATGTCTATCGAAGGCGACGGCAATACCATCGTCGGCATCACCTACTACGAGCATAGCGAAACGCCGGGGCTCGGTGCGGAGGTCAACAACCCGCGCTGGCAGGCCCAGTGGGAAGGCAAGCAAATCTTCCCGGATGAAGAGAGCGTGACCCCCGCAATTCGTGTCGCTCGTGGTGCCGGTACTGGCGAGCATCAGGTGGATGGCCTGTCGGGTGCTACCCTGACCTCCAACGGTGTCACCAACATGCTGCAGTTCTGGTTGAGCCCGGAAGGCTTCGGTGAGTACCTGGCGAGATTCCGTGCGGGCGTCGACCCGGACGAAGTTCAGGAAGCCGACGTCGAACTCGAAGCTGAAGCTTAAGGAGCCTGACTATGTCCGCTGTGACTCCCAAGGGCGTCCTGACGACCCCGATCTTCAACAACAACCCCATCGCCCTGCAGGTGCTCGGCATCTGTTCGGCGCTGGCGGTGACGACCAGCATGAGCGTGTCGCTGGTCATGACCTTGGCCGTGATCTTCGTGACGGCCTTCGCCAACCTGTTCGTCTCGCTGATTCGGCATCACATCCCCTCGTCGATTCGTATCATCGTGCAGATGACCATCATCGCCTCGCTGGTGATCGTGGTCGATCAGGTGCTCAAGGCGTTCGCCTACGAGATGTCCAAGCAGCTCTCGGTGTTCGTCGGCTTGATCATCACCAACTGCATCGTGATGGGGCGTGCCGAAGGCTTTGCCATGCAGAACAGCCCAGGGCTCTCCTTCCTGGACGGCATCGGCAACGGCCTGGGCTACGGCTTCATCCTGATGACCGTGGGCTTCTTCCGCGAGCTGTTCGGCTCGGGCAGCATCTTCGGCTTTACCGTACTGCAAACGGTGCAGGAGGGTGGCTGGTACGTGCCCAACGGCCTGCTGTTGCTGCCGCCGTCGGCGTTTTTCATCATCGGCCTGATCATCTGGGCGCTGCGCTCCACCCATCCGGAGCAGGTCGAGGCGAACGAGTTCAAGATGAAGGAAAACACCAAGCCGAAGGAGGCCGTGTAAATGGAACACTATATCAGCCTGTTCGTCGCCTCGGTCTTCGTCGAGAACCTGGCGCTGGCGTTCTTCCTGGGTATGTGTACCTTCCTGGCCGTGTCCAAGAAGGTTTCGGCGGCCTTCGGTCTTGGCATCGCGGTGATCGTGGTGTTGACCATTTCGGTGCCGGTGAACAACGTGATCTTCAATGCGCTGTTGGCCGAGGGTGCGCTGACCTGGACCGGCATTGCCGGCGCCGAGAACATCGACCTGTCGTTCCTGGGGCTGCTCTCCTATATCGGCGTCATCGCGGCGCTGGTGCAGATCCTCGAGATGTTCCTCGACAAGTACGTGCCGGTGCTCTACAACGCGCTGGGCGTGTTCCTGCCGCTGATCACCGTGAACTGCGCCATCCTGGGTGGCGTACTGTTCATGGTCGAGCGTAACTACGGCTTCGGTGAATCCGTGGTCTATGGCTTTGGTTCCGGCGTGGGCTGGGCACTTGCGATCACCGCCTTGGCGGGTATTCGCGAGCGGCTCAAGTACAGTGACGTGCCGGGTGGCCTGCAGGGTCTGGGCATTACCTTCATCACCGTGGGCCTGATGTCGCTGGGCTTCATGTCCTTCTCGGGCATCCAGCTCTGAGCCAAGGTGAGTTTCCGGCGGTGCCCGCGCCGCCGGACAACAGGTTACACAGCAAATAGGAAACCGACATGGTTGGAACAACTGTCATCTTGCTCGGTGTGTTCATGTTCACCGTGGTCGTCATCGGCCTCGTGCTGGTGATACTGGCCGCCCGCAGCAAGCTCGTCAGCACCGGCGACGTGACCATCGAGGTCAACGGCGACCCGGAGCACACCATCACCACCCAGGCCGGCGGCAAACTGCTCAATACCCTGGCGGCCAACGGTATCTTCCTTTCCTCCGCTTGCGGTGGCGGCGGCTCCTGCGCCCAGTGCAAGTGCCGGGTGGAAGAGGGCGGCGGGGCCATCCTGCCGACCGAGGAGTCCCACTTCACCATGCGCGAGAAGAAGGACGGATGGCGTCTTTCCTGCCAGGTGCCGGTGAAGCAGGACATGAAGATCGAGGTGCCCGAAGAAGTCTTCGGCGTCAAGAAGTGGGAGTGCGAGGTCATCGCCAACCCCAACGTGGCGACCTTCATCAAGGAACTCAACCTCAAGCTGCCCGAGGGCGAGAACGTCGATTTCCGCGCCGGCGGTTACGTGCAGCTGGTGGCCCCACCCTACGACATCAAGTTCTCCGACTTCGATATCGAGGAGGAGTACCGTGGCGACTGGGAGAAGTTCGACCTGTTCAAGATCTCCCACAAGAACACCGAGGAAGTGATCCGCGCCTACTCCATGGCGAACTACCCGGAAGAGAAGGGCATCCTCAAGTTCAACATCCGCATCGCCACGCCGCCTCCCGGTACCAGCCATCCGCCGGGCCTGATGTCGACCTACGTCTTCAACCTGAAGCCGGGCGACAAGGTCACGGTGATGGGGCCCTTCGGCGAATTCTTCGCCAAGGATACCGATGCCGAGATGGTGTTCGTCGGTGGCGGTGCAGGGATGGCGCCGATGCGCAGCCATATCTTCGACCAGCTCAAGCGTCTTGATTCCAAGCGCAAGATCACCTTCTGGTACGGTGCTCGTTCCTGGCGCGAGACCTTCTACAACGACGAGTACGACAAGCTGGCCGAGGAGCACTCCAACTTCGAGTGGCACCTGGCACTCTCCGACCCACAGCCCGAGGACAACTGGACTGGGCCGACCGGGTTCATCCACAACGTGCTGTACGAGAACTACCTCAAGGACCATCCGGCTCCCGAGGACTGTGAGTACTACATGTGCGGGCCGCCCATGATGAACGCATCCGTCATCAAGATGCTGCTCGATCTGGGTGTCGAACCCGAAAACATCCTGCTGGATGACTTTGGCGGATGACCCCCTTCGCCCTCGGGCGATTCTCCGGGCTGGCCCTCAGTGGGCCGGCCCGGCTCCTTCTCCTGATGCTAGTGGCCATGGCGCTCAGCGCTTGCCGTGACCGGGCCAATGAGCATCTCTACCAGGGCTCGGCCCTGGGTACGGGCTACCACATCACCCTGTATGCCGATCTCGACCATGAGCAGGCCGCTGAACTCGAAGCCGGCATACAAGGTGAACTGGCAAGTCTCGATCGGCAGCGCAGTGGCTTCATCGCCGCGCTCGAAGCTGCCTTTGGCTGGTTCTGGCTGTCCACGTCGATACTGCAGCATGAAGTGGACCGCGCGACACATGCGCTTGCCGTCGACCGGCTGACGCTTTGGCTCGACGGCCATCGCTTCGCTCCTGCGGCCATGATGATCGAAGTGGGGGGAGTCGTGCGCGCTCAAGGTATGCCCCCGGCGGGGAGCTGGCGCCTGTCATTGGAGAGGGCTGGCCTGCCCGATCCGGAAGGCGGCCGGCACATACGCCTGCAGGATGCCGCACTGGTACATCGCTTTGCGCAGCAGAATGGAGTGCCGCTGGTCACGTTGACGACGCCGCTGGCCGTGAGTGTCGTGGCACCGAGTGCCAGTGAGGCCATGCGGCAGGCCAGCCGACTGATGCATGCCACCCCGGAGGATGCAGTGCACCTGGCTGAAGTCATGGATAGTGCTGCCAGGGTTGTTGTCAAGACACCACAGGGTATCGAAATCCATCATACCGCGGCCCTCGAGCCATGGTTCGAGTCGTAGCCGCAAGGAGTGTGACCACATGACTACTTTTCTCGTCGTTCTGGGCTTCATGCTGTTGATCATGGCTGCCATGGCCATTGGCGTGATCGCAGGGCGCAAGCCCATCGCTGGCTCCTGTGGCGGGCTCAACCGGCTTGGCCTCAAGGAAGGTTGCGACATTTGTGGCGGCAAGGATGAGGTTTGCGAGGAGGAGAACCGCAAGCGCAGCGGTGGGCGGGTCAGTGCACGTCGCTCGAGCGACGAGAGTCGTGGCGCTGATCTGGGTTATGACGCTACCAAGCGCTGAGCACGGGAGCCGGACGACTTACACGACAAGGGAAAGGAGACGCGAGAGCTCATGGCAGTCCATAACTATGACGTGGTGGTAATTGGCACAGGGCCCGCCGGCGAGAGTGCCGCCATCAATGCCGCCAAGCACGGCAAGCGGGTTGCGGTAGTGGAGAAGCAGCCGGTCCTTGGGGGCAACTGCACACACTGGGGCACCATTCCCTCCAAGGCACTGCGTCATCAGGTCAAGCAGATCATGCAGTTCAATACCAACCGCATGTTCCGCGATATCGGCGAGCCGCGCTGGTTCTCCTTCCCCAGGGTGATGGAGCGCTCACGTATCACCATCGACCAGCAGGTCGAGATGCGCACCAAGTTCTATGCCCGCAATCGCATCGATCTCTACAGCGGTGTGGCGCGCTTCAAGGACGAACACACCCTGCTGGTACGCGATCGCCAGGAGGCGCTGGAAGAGCTGGTGGCACAGAAGGTCATCATTGCCACCGGCTCGCGCCCCTACCGACCGGCTGACATCAACTTCCGCCATCCGCGCATCTACGATTCCGACACTATCCTCAGCCTGTCGCATACGCCGCGCACGCTGGTCATCTTCGGTGCGGGCGTGATCGGCTGCGAGTATGCCTCGATTTTCTCGGGGCTCGGCGTCAAGGTCGATCTGATCAACAGTCGCGATCGGCTGTTGTCGTTCCTCGACGACGAGATATCCGACGCGCTCTCCTATCACCTGCGCAAGCACGGCGTGTTGATTCGCCACAACGAGGAATACGAGCGCGTCGAAGGGGATGAATCGGGGGTCGTGGTCTATCTCAAGTCGGGCAAGAAACTGCGCGCCGATGCCTTCCTGTGGGCCAACGGCCGCACCGGCAATACCGATGAGCTGGGCCTGGAGAATATTGGCCTGGAGGCCAACGGCCGCGGCCAGTTGCAGGTCGACGATCATTACCGTACCGTCATACCCCACATCTACGCCGCTGGCGATGTCATCGGCTGGCCGAGCCTGGCAAGCGCCGCCTACGACCAGGGGCTGAATGCCTGCGACGAGTTGCTCGAGCGGGACTACCGCTTTGTCAACGAGGTGCCGACGGGTATCTATACCATCCCCGAGATAAGCTCCTTCGGGCGCAGCGAACGTGAGCTCACCGAAGCCAAGGTGCCCTACGAAGTGGCCCAGGCGTTCTTCAAGGACACTGCCCGTGCCCAGATCACCGGCGATACGGTAGGCATGCTCAAGATCCTGTTCCATCAGGATACGTTGGAGATATACGGCATTCACTGCTTCGGCGACCAGGCCTCCGAGATCGTTCATATCGGCCAGGCGATCATGCAGCAGAAGGGTGAAGCCAACACTCTCAAGTATTTTGTCAACACGACATTCAACTACCCCACCATGGCCGAGGCCTATCGGGTCGCTGCCCAGAATGGCCTGAATCGGGTCTTCTGACTTTCTCCTTACTTTTCTCCTGTTTTAAGCATCAATTCTTCTCATTCCGCGCCGGTCGAAAGACCGGCGTTTTCGCTATGTGTGTCTGATTTTTGTCTCCTTTTCTTTCATTTTTTCTCACCCGCTATGCGACAGCATGGAGTTGGCTTCCTTGCTCCGCGACATGGTTTTCTATCGTCCTTAAAGGTTGCGGGAAGATGACAAAAATATATCAGAAAAATGATATACGCAGCCGTGATCGATATATGTGATCTTGTGTAACTGTGATGACTGCTTTATTGGCAGAGGCAGGCTCCGAGATCATTGTTGTCGCTCGGTGTGAAACAAGGATGGAAAACGGCACGGAGAAAGCCCCCCAGACTCCTGGGCGGTAGCGTGGCTTGGCTCTGGGTATGTTTCGCTTTGTGTCCATGGATATTCTGCTTGGGAGTCGACCCATGGAGCATGAGATCAATCCCTTCTTCTCGGTTGTGGTGCCTGTTTACAACAAGGCCAAGTATTTGGAAGAAGCGCTCGAGTCTCTCTATGCCCAACGTTACGCCAATTTAGAAATCATTGCCGTCGACGATGGCTCGACCGATGGATCGTGGGAATTGCTCGAGCGCCACCGGGATCAGGGCAGGATTCGCCTATATCGTCGAGATCGACCTGGTCCCGGTGGGTATGCGGCGAGAAATCATGGCGCGAGTATGGCGCGGGGAAAGTGGCTGGTCTTTCAAGATGCAGATGATTGGTGTGCGGATGATCATCTGGCGGAATTCCATGCCAGTATGAAGAGCACCGAAGCCCGTGAGATCAATCTTTATGTCAATGCCTATGCAAAGCAGTGGGGCGATACCGTTCACCCGGCGATCGCTTTTCCTCATCATGGAGAGCTAACCCGGCAGCAAGGCCTCGAGCTATTCGCGCGCTCCGATTATATTCATATGAATGGAGCCTGCATAGAAAGACAGTTCTTCCTGGATAGCGGAGGTTTTCCAGAGGGTATCTATCGAAGAGGAGGCGATGTCTATTACTGGATTCGCACATTGGCTTCGATGCGCAGGACCCATTACAACCGTAAAGTTACGAGCCATTGGAAGATAGATAATTGCGGAATCAGCAATAATCTGAGCAACCTCGTCAATACTCACCCTGCAAGAGACGCTCTGGAAGGGTTGCCTCACGACCTGACATGGAAGGAGGTCTATTATGCCAAGAAGGCCATCAATCGGAAGCTGATTTCATGGGGGGTAGAGAAGAAACGCCACGGTATGGCGATTGCCGAGGATATCAAAGCTCTCCATCTTGAGGCCTTATCCTTCAGACAGATACTCCATTGCCTCACGCTCCTGCTACCCGACAACCTGTTCGCGCACTGTCGTACGCTCGTAGGGAAGACGTTATGAAAAGGTCGAGACAATGCGGACACTGATACGACGCGGGCTGACAACGGCACTGTTTATCCCCTTGGTGATACTGTCCTTCGTGGTCAGGAAGAATGGTTCGATATGGGTGTTCGGGGCATGGAACGGCATGCAGTATTCCGACAATCCTCGCTATCTCTTTGAATCGCTGAGTACCAATGGAAGTGGCATCTGCCCTATATGGATATCGAAATCCCGCGAAGTGGTTGAAAAGGTGAGGTCGAAAGGCTATCGGGCCTATTTTTGGCTGTCACTGAAGGGCGTTCTCTATTCACTCCGCGCAGGGGTGGCCGTGGTAAGTCATTCGGCAGACGATGTCAATCCATTCGCTTCCTACCGTGCCAAGATATTCAAGATAACGCATGGTACGCCAATGAAGCGAATGGGGAGGGATAATGTATTTCTCTATCCTGAGCGTAGTTCGCGGCGGCTGTATGAATTTTTTCGGTCCATCAGTCCGCAGAGAAAAACGCCTGTCATAGCTTTCGTTTCCTCCGAGATATCCAAGTTTCGCTTCGAGAGTGCCTATCGAGGGAGTTCTATTGCAGTCGTGAATTCAGGGTATCCGCGTTGGCTGGGGATAATCGAAAGCCAAGGGGTTCTGTGGAGATTTATCCAGGAAAGTAAGGGTGTTCATCGTGGCGGAGAATTTGAAAAAATCATCATGTATGCTCCAACTCGACGCGCCAACAAGTCGTTCAAGCTGGAGCTGGGCCAGGATTTCGTTGACTTCGTGATCAAGGCCAACGAGAAAAGATATTTCGTTGTGCTAAGACCGCATCCCTCCCTGCAGATCGATATAAGTGACAAGGCCAGCCGAGAACTGTTGAGTCGTGGGTTTCTGGAAGCGACTTGCCAGCAGGTCGAGGATATCAACTCTGCCCTGCAGGACGTTGATGTTTTGCTCACGGATTACTCGAGTATCATTTACGATTTTTGCATTCTGGGGCGTCCTTCATTTCTCTATGCGCCTGATCTTGATGATTACCTTATCAGTGATACTGGGCTCTACGAAAATTATGGAGAGGCAGAGCCAGCCTTGAAGATCGATTCCTTATGCGAGGTTCTGAATCCCAAGCTGATGAAATTGGCTTCAGTCAAGGCAGAGCTGTTCAGGGAACTTCATTGTGGAGCTGATGCCACGAAGGCGTGCGCCACGATCGTAAAGACAATCAAGGAAAAGATTTAGGTTCGAGCCGAATCCGCCAAGTTCCTTGTCGAAACGTTAGTATCGTGTCGGGGGACATATGAGTACTGAAGTACTTCATGGCACCATGCCCCAGGCAGGGCGCATCCTGGTTATCTCCGGTATCGACGGTGCCGGCAAGTCGACAGTGGTGGAAAATCTTGCAGCGCGTCTCGGGACAACGGAGCAGGTCGCCCGTGTCAGTGGTGGCAAGCCGCAGGCGGCCTGGATGGAGGCGCTGCGTCTTCGATTGCGTCGTGACAAGGGCAATGGCGGAAGATGCGGCGATAGAGTCCAGTCGAGAAACAAGACCCGCATCGTTCGCGATGCCCTGCCAAGCCTCGTACTCGCCGTTCTGCGCTGGCGTTTATCGCGCCATGCCCGTCGGCTTGCCTGCTCCGGGGTTACCGTCGTCGCAGACCGCTGGCCGACGCTTGAACATGGCAAGATGGATGGTCCGAAGATTGACAGGGACTTACCGGGGTTCAAGGGTGACGTGCTGCGGCTCCTGGCTGGCTGGGAGAGTGCCATCTACCGACATGTCGAACCGGCTGACATTGCATTTTATCTTGTCGTGGATGAGCAGACGGCCATCCTACGTAACGCTCAACGCGTGAAGGCTGGCAAGGAGAGCACCCAGGACATCATCCGTCGCTATCACGACAATCTCGATTTTCAGCCCATCGCTCATAGGGTCGAACGTATCGACAACTCTGGCACGCTCCCGGAAGTCATGGCCGTCCTGGAACGGCACTTGGAGCGGAGCTGATGATTGCACCCTACATTGAGGCATTCGGTTGCCCTGCGGTCGGCAAGAGTTATGTGACAGAGCGTCTGCTGAGGCTGCCGGAAATACGTGATGCCGGCATCCAGACAGAACTCTTCCCGATCACGCGAAGCAAGCGGCTATGGCGGGTGCCAAGAAAGCTGTGGCTTATCCTGAGTTACTTGCCGGCATTGCGTCTCGAGTGGCGACGGTTCGTCTCACTCGTAGGGCGCACTCCCTGGGCCGGCGCCTTGGCTGCCGGACGTGCCTTGCTGAACTGGCTGCAGCTGCTCTCGATGCTGCAGCGCCTGCACCGTCAGGAAAGACCCATCCTGCTCTGCCAGGGGATCTTTCAGGCCATATGGTCGCTGCGCTTTCGCACGAGGTCGTCAGGGGGGCATCTCTTTCCCCTGCAGGAATGGATCGCACTCACTGTTTCGTTGCTGCCGCCGCGTCCGATCGTCGTCTTGCACGTCGTTGCCGAGACGCAAGCGATCCATCTAAGGCAGCGCAATAGGGTAGGCGGACAGAGCGTAATCGATAGGCAGCATGAGGGGCAGCACGACCCGGCTCGGATCGTCCAGGAAATTCTCGAGGCCATCCAGTTACTGGAAGCACAAGGCAAGCTGCGAATGGTCACGTTCGATAACAGCGCCGGCAACCCGACCCAAGAGACGTTGGCCGCCCTGGCCCAGACCCTGGGGCTTGGCTATCAGCCGCCGGAGGCCTTATCCCAGGAGCACGCTGCCGGCCTCAGTGAGGTTCCATGACCATTCCACACCCATGAAGCGCTATTTCATCTGATGCGACAGTACTGAGGTATACCCATGAAAGTGGGCCTCTGTTTCCCTCCAGGGAGCCAGGTTTACTGGGAACAGAAAGTCAGCTCGGCCTTGTCCGAGCTGGTTCCCGATCTGACCATCGTCGATTGCAGCGAGCCGGAGTCCTTCCACTGTCAAGCACCCGAGGTCGTGGTGGGACACGAGAGCGAAGCGCTGATCGGCGGTTTGGCAGCCCCTCCTGCGTCCCTCCGCTGGGTGCAGATCATGAGCGCAGGGGTTGATCGCCTTCTCGAAGCCATTGGTAGCGCTCCCGTCGCGTTTCGTATCGCCAATGTGCGCGGCATTCATGCTCGGGCGATGGCGGAATACCTGTTGGCGGTCCTGTTGCACTTCGAAAAGCACTTGGGGCGCTTTGCCGAGAACATGGTGTACCGGCAGTGGGAGAGGCCGATCCTTGGCCAACTGGCCGGTAAACGCCTACTGATATGCGGAGCGGGGGGGATTGGGCACCCGGTGGGAGCTGTGTTTGATGGGCTCGGCGTCATGGTCGAGGCCATTGCTCGGGATACCACTCCGCGAGTTCCTTTTCAGTGTATCCATCGCTTGGCAGAGCTGCCCGATGTGGTCGGTAGGTTCGACTACGTTTTCTGCGCCTTGCCACTGACCAGTGAAACTCGCGATGTCTTCAGCCGAGACGTAATCGATGCGATGAAACCGGGGGCGATCTTCGTCAACGTGGCGAGGGGAGAGCTCGTCGATGAAAGTGCCCTGATAGCGGCCCTATGCTCGGGGCGACTGGCGGGAGCAGCACTGGATGCGTTTCGTGAAGAGCCTCTTCCCGGTAATTCACCGCTATGGTCCACGCCCAATCTGATGATTACCCCCCATGTGGCCGGCCGCTTTGCATCGGGCCATGAACTGGGACTGGCAATCTTCAGGG
This sequence comes from Billgrantia sp. Q4P2, assembly GCF_052806135.1. Classification (NCBI taxonomy): domain Bacteria; kingdom Pseudomonadati; phylum Pseudomonadota; class Gammaproteobacteria; order Oceanospirillales; family Halomonadaceae; genus Billgrantia; species Billgrantia sp. Q4P2. Next base: position 220,094 of record NZ_JBRBAI010000002.1, on the reverse strand, counting down.
AAAACATGGCCGCCTATCTCGCAGGGGCGCCGTTACTTACGGAAGTCTTCCCACAGCGAGGCTATTGAACATGCGTAAAGGCACCGGGTTCGACAGTACGGACGTCCTGTTCATTGCTGCCAACACGCGATCGCTGGCGGTAAACCGCGGGGCACTCATCCGCGCGTTACAGGAGCGGGGACTCAGTGTTGGCGCCCTGGTGCCAGACGAGGAGTTCCTGCAGGAGGTCCATGCGTTAGGCGTCACGACCTGGCGCTACCATCTCGAGCGTCACAGCATGGGAGTACGAGGGGAGATGGCACGTTTTCTGGAACTGCGCCGGATGATCCGGGAGATCGCTCCCCGGGCGGTCTTCGCTTACTCCGTCAAGCCGATCATCCTGGGTATTCCAGCAGCGCGATTGGCTGGGGTAGGCGAGACTTACTGCCTGGCGACGGGGCTTGGCTATCTGTATGGCCGTCACGACCGTCGCACGCGCTGGATCCGCACCCTGGCCAGCTATTGCTACGCCCTGTCGGGCAGCCTGAGCCGGGCATTTTTCTTCCAGAATCCTGACGATCGCGACGAACTCCAGCAGAATTTTCTCTTTCGTCGATTTACTCGCAGCGTGGTGGTCGACGGTTCTGGCGTGGATCTCGACGAGTATCCTTTCAGTGAGCCCTCAACCGCTCCGCTCCGATTTCTCTTCATGGGGCGCTTCCTCGAGGAGAAGGGCATTCGCGAATTCGTCAACGCGGCGCGGCGGCTCGTGCCGGATCATCCGGAGGTGGAGTTCGTGGCCCTGGGGGAAGTCGACGAGTCGACGGTCAATGGCATCGGGGAGGCCGAGGTAGTGGCATGGCGCGAAGAAGGTATCGTAACGCTACCCGGCAGGGTGCGCGACGTTCGTAGCCATCTCCGGGCAGCATCGGTAATGGTTCTGCCTTCCTACTATCGCGAGGGAATACCACGCAGCCTGCTCGAAGCCATGAGCACGGGAAGGCCGGTGATCACCTGCGATTCACCCGGCTGCCGTGAGACCGTCATCGAGGGTGTCAACGGCTGGTTGGTACCTCCAGGCGATGCCGAAGCGCTGGCTGCCCGCATGCAAGCCTTCATCGATGATCCGGCTCTGGTCGGACGGATGGGAAAAGCGGGGAGAGAATTGGCGAAGTCACGCTTCAGCACCGAGCTCGTCAACCAACAGATGCTCAAGGAAATGCCTATCGCCAACGCTGAGCGGCCGTTGGAGAGAATGGCATGAATACGTTCACGGATGTGCCGCGAAGTGAGCCAAGTGAGGGGAGTGGCGCGGCTAAACTCTCCCTGCTCGAGCATCTGCAAGGTACGGTGCCCGATGGAATTCGCTGGGCCCTGCGCGGTGGAAAAAGCGGCCTTGCCGCCTGGCTCGCTGCCGATGGGGTCAAGGATCTCGACGTTTGGGTCCATAGCGAGGATGTCCCAGCCTTCGTACATGCGTTGGCCCCAGTCGCCACGGGCACTGCCTCGCTGGAGTCCGATCCCCGTTGGCTGCGGCATCTCGTGCTGGTGATGTCGAAGCGGTTCGATGGGCAACTCATCGACATTACCTATGGCGACCTCAGAGTGGGTGCGGCGCTGACCTGTCGGGAGCCACTGATCTCCATCCGCCCGGGGCTTCACGGTCCGATGCTGACCGGAGTCGCAGCCGTGTCCGACCTGCTGCTGCGCAAGCTGCTGCGTGGCAAGACGCTAACCCCGAGCCGGCTGGCCGAGGCTTCGCTACAGTGGCATTTGGCGCCCGCCGAGCAGCGTAGGGCATGGCTTGCCGATTTAGGCGTAACCTTCAATGCCTCTTTGGCAGATCGTGCCCAGGCGATTCTCTCAGGACGACGGATCGCGGGCCGAGACCGTGTCTTTTTTCTGTTGCGAGCGGCGCAAGCCTCTCTGCGCCATGGTGGGGTGTCGCTTGCGCTACGCCGTCGGCGTCGGTTCGTTCTCGGGCGTCGGCAGCGCGTGCCATTGAAGCGTCCGGTGGCGCCCGTACTTTTCCTGGTGAACGGTGAAGGCAGCGCAACGTTAGCTGCACGCATCAAAGAGGTGCTAGCCGGCGCAGGAGTGACCACGCAGTGCATAACCCCTATGGGCAGTGGCCCTGCGCACTGGGCAACAATGTCACGGCTCGCTAAGGCGGGAATCTACGGACATGCCGTTACCCTGCTCGATAGCGGTACAGCCGCCCCCCGGCTACCGCTGATCGCGCGTCTGTGTGGCGAACCGATCCCCCTCGATTCGAACGCCAGTCGCGACGAGATCCTGCAGCGCTACTATCTGGCCGCACATCGCTGGTACATCGATGATCCGCTGCTGGCGGAGCAGATCACCGCTGGTGAGAACGCCATGGCAGAACAGCGTCTGGTTTCGATGTCACCCCTGGCAAAGCCACAGCCTCAGCCCTGAAGTCTTGTATTGGCCCGAGTGGGCTCTCGTTGATTATCCACTGGCTTGCGGCCTCGCCCGTGCGGGCGGAGTCGTCCTTCCCTGCAGGTACTTATCCATGGCCGCCATGAAACGCAGCATCGATATTGCCGTCTCCGCGGTGGCGCTGCTCGTATTGGCGCCGCTGCTGGTGCTGATTGCCCTGCTGATTCGCTGCGACACACCTGGGCCAGCACTCTTCGTCCAGCGCCGCGTGGGTCGCAACCTCAAGCCATTTTGGATCTACAAGTTCCGCACCATGCAAGACCGCGATGCCGCGGTGATCGATCCGCTGGTCGAAGGCGTGATCCGCTCGGGGCATGACCCGCGCATTACCCGCATCGGACGCTACTTGCGAGCGACGAGCCTGGATGAACTGCCCCAACTGCTCAACATCCTCAAGGGCGACATGAGCCTGGTTGGCCCACGCCCCGTACTGGTCGAACAGGTCGAGGCCGTGCCCGACGAGTACATGCAGCGATTCAAGGTGCGCCCAGGGCTGACGGGGCTGGCCCAGGTATATGGGCGCCGCAGTCTCGGCTGGCTTGAACAGCTGGCGTTGGATGTTCGCTATACCGAGCGTGCCAGTATCGGGTTCGATTTCAAGCTCATGCTGACCACGGTTTACGTCGTGCTGACCCTTAAGGATATCTATGGCAGCACGGAACAGAACTGGCGCCAATATCGGAAGAATCGGTGCCAGCATGACGTGAGGGAATCGAAGTGAAACACTTGCACACCATGCTGATTACCGTGGTTCCGGAGATTGCCCTGCATGCTCAGGACAGTGGGGTCGATACGCTGTTCATTGACATGGAGACACGCGGCAAGGCAGAACGACAGGGGCATCTGGACACCCATAAGAGTGCGCATACCTATGCCGATGTGGCCCGTATTGCCGCCGTCCTCACCAGGGCCGAGCTGCTGGTCAGGATCAATCCCCCCTGGGAGGGCACGTCAGCGGAGGTCGATGCCGCCATTGACGCAGGTGCTCAGCGGCTGATGTTGCCCATGTTTCGCAATGTGGCCGAGGTGGTCGACTTCAAGCGCGCCGTGGCGGGGCGGGTTCCGGTCACGCTATTGGTGGAAACGGCAGCGAGCCTGGCGCGCCTGCCGTTGATCCTGCCCCTGCTCGAGGCCGATGATCGAATACATTTCGGTCTGAATGATCTGTGTATCGACATGCGGCTCGACTTCCTCTTCGAGGTCCTGGGGGGGCGCCTGCTCGACGGTCCAGCCGCCTTCTGCCGCGAAGCCGGCGTTCCATTCGGCATTGGCGGTGTCGGCTGCCTCGGTAATGGCATGGTGCCGGCGGAGTGGGTTCTCAGCGAGCATGTCCGGCTCGGGTCGGAGTGGGTGATTCTATCGCGGGCATTCCACGGTGGTGCGGATACCTTGGCCGCACTCCTGGCCCGTCTGGACCTGGCCGTCGAGCTGGCGGCATTACAGCGCTGCTATCAGGAACTCGCCTTGACGGGCCCGAACGTTCTCGAGGCGAATCAGGCAAGCCTGGCGTTACGCGCTGCGGCAATCAATGTGCAACAACAGCAGCAGAAAGTCGCGTGAATTAGTCAGAAAGAAAATAAAGAACCACGGTTCATGAACGCCTGGCAGACAAGCTCTGCCAGGCGTTTTTTATTCATTCTTCACGAAATTGATGCCGATAGCATGGCGGCGAAGCGGGCTCGAGGTCTTCGATGTCCTCATGCTGTAGTGCTTCCAGCAATGCCTGTTGCAGCAGGGGCAGATAGGAGTCCTCGAGGTTGCGTGCGGCGGAAAGCAGCGTCAATTTCCCCTGGCGCGCATGGCGCATCAGGGGAGCCAGATTTTCCGGGTGGTCGCGCAGCTCGCCGCGATAGCGCACGGCAAAGACAGCGTGGCTGATCTCGCCCTCATGGAGCTGGCGTCGCAGCAATGGTGATGGCGAGGCATCACGGTACCATTCCGTCAGGTCGAGGCTCTCGCGGCGCTTGCCGCGAGGCCAGAGGCGATCGACCAGGACCCGGGCGCCATCCGTTGGTTCGCTCGGGCTATAGATTCGCTTGAGTACGATCTCGTAGCTCACGCCGTCTCCCTTTCATGCTGTCGGCTCTACCTTGGCCGAGCCAGGCTATAACCGCTGCAGTGCCTCCCTGGCGCGTGGCTGCCATTGGCCAGGCAGATCGGCAGCGCGGCCCAAGGCCTGGCGGGCTTCGTCGGTTTCGCCCTGCGCGCCTAGCAGCAGGCCCAGGTTCAGCCATGCTACGCCCAAGTCGTCCCGATGTGCTACCGATGCGCGAAATGCCGCGATCGCACCCGGCGCATCTCCTGCGGCATGGCGGGCATTGCCCAAGGCAAAGTAACCCATGCCAGAGCCGGGAAAGCGTTCGATGAAAGCTTCCCAGGCAGGCAGCACTGCATCGGCCCCTTGCACCTGCTCGAAGTCAGCGATCGCCTGCAGGGCACGCTGTTCTCCTATCGCGCTAGGCAGCTCACCCGGGGGCAAGGCTGCGAAAGCCCAGCGCCCGCTGCGTGCCCAGGTAGCATCGAAGCGGCGAAAGGACTCGATACGCTCTGCCTCCTCGCCGCTGTGCAGGACCATCTCCTCGGCATCCAGATCGTAGCCGATGGCCACGGCGTAATGCCACATCGGCCACGCTGGTAGTGACAGGTTTTGCATGACGACCACCGGATGGCCGGCGGCAATTTCGGTCAGCAGTGCATCGAAGCTGTCGTTCAGCACGAAGGGGATGCGGCCGTGACGCCTCACCGTGGCAAGCATTTCGGGCTGAACGCTGCCTTCGCGGCCAGGGATGAATACCTGCGGAATCAAGCTCTCCATGGCCACGTCCACACCATCGTGATTGAGCACCATGGCCAGCGAGGCGGGGCCGCATTGGTAGTCGCGCTGGGCATGGAAGGGCACGCCTTCTATCCACGCCTGGCGCGGAAGCGCCTGCTCGGTGCTCTCGGCCAGGCGCGGCGTGGTGGCACAGCCCGTCAGTATCAGCAACCACAGGCTCAACAGCAGAACGCCCGCTAAGCGGGCGTTCTTGCATGCTGGCTCGAAACGGCCTTGCATGTCGTGTCTCATCAGCGTGTGAAGGGGAAGACGTTGGTCAGGCCCAGGATATCGGTGACCAGCAGAACGAGGAAGATGAGCAGCAGGGCGCCGACGACACTGGCACCGGCGGGCAACTGGTCGAGCTGCTCGGCCATCTGACGAGCTTCCTCGTCCGAGAGTGCGGCCACGCGGGCTTCGACTTCGGCCAGGTCGACGCCTTGGGCAAGGAGTTGTTCCTGAACGTCTGCACGAGACAGGATCTCGTTGATGCGCTCGCGGTCGGTGTCGGCACGTTCAGCCGAGAGGGCTGCCTGGGTAGAGACCAGCTCGCTGGCAGGCAGCGGGGCGGCTGAAACCGAGACGCTGCCGAGCACCAGGGCCAGGATCAGCAGGGGACTGAGAAAGCGACGGAGAGTTTTCATGATCAGTGTTCCTTCTTCTTGGGGAAAGGCTTCCGGCTCTTGAATGATCCAACGCTCCCGGTTCGGTGAGCGCAGTCGTCCTATATGCTCCAGCGATGCTGTATAAGTATAAGCAGAAAGCGCGTGAAATTTCATGCCCTTGCGTAACGAATATCGACATTACCCGACAGCGGCTGTCGAATCATCCCACCCGGTAGGAAGAAGGCAGCTCCGCCAGAAGGCCTCGGCCGCCCGCGAGTGTCAGTGCCAGATCGTGGAGTCCTTCCCATAGCGGCACGGGGGCCGCGCCCTTGATCGAGAGATCGAGGCGCTGGGCGAACAGCAGCAGCTTGTGCAGGCGTTTCCTTGGCAAGCGCGCAATGGCCTGCTGATAGGCGGGGCGGCGTTTGTCGAAGATGGCCGGTTTCTGCGCCTTGCAGGCGTGCTCGAAGCTCTGGCCCTGGTCGAGGTGCTGATGCAGAGAGAGTAAGGTGCGCAGCTCGCGATTGAGTGCCCACAGTACGATAGGAGCTTCGACGCCCTCGCCACGCAGGCCGCGAACGATGCGTGAGACGCGTGCACGCTCACCCTTGAGGCAGGCATCGGCCAGGGTGAAGACATCGTAGCGTGCGCTGTCCTCGACGCCGCCGGCGATCTGGGCAGGGCCGATGCGAGTGCCGGGCGGTAGCAGCAGGGCGAGCTTCTGCAGCTCCTGGTCCGCCGCCAGCAGGTTGCCCTCGGTGCGCTCGCCCAGCAGGCGGGCGGCATCGAGGTCGAGCGAGAGGCCGTGACGTTCGGCGCGGTCACGCAGCCAGAAGCCCAGCCGAGAGACATCGACCGGCCACACCGGAACGAACAATCCGAGCTTGTCGAGTGCCTGGAACCAGGCGCTCTTCTGCTGGCGGAAGTCGAGCTTGCCCATGCTGACGAGCAGGACGTTGTCGCGGTTGCCCGGGGTGTCGGCGTACTCCTTCAGCGCCTTTGCCCCCTCCTGCCCCAGGTTCTGGCTGCCCAGGCGCAGTTCGATCAGCTTGCTCGAGGCGAACAGCGATAGGCTGGCGGCAGCTTCGCGCAACCGCCCCCAGGCGAAGTTGGCTTCCACATGGAGTATCTCGCGCTCCTCGATACCGCGCTCGCGGGCCGCCGTGCGCACGGCGTCGCAGGCTTCCATGTGCTGCAGTGGCTCCTCGCCAGCCACGATCACGACAGTTGGCAGCTTCTTGGCCAGCGCTTCGGGCAGTTTGTCGGCAAAGACCTTCACAGCAGTACCTTCACGAGAGCAACCTTCAACGGGGCAGCTTCATGGCTGGACGCCATTCAGCGTGCGCAGGCGGTCGAACAGGCGCCGCAGGGCCTCCTGGCGCAGCTCCTGGCGCGCTTCTTCGCGCAGGTCGTCCTGGGCCAGCAGATTGTCGTCGCTGACGGTGAAGCGGGTCGATACCTCGAGACGCTGCTCGGACAGACGATAGGCGCCATCGCTGCGGCGCTGAACCGAGAAGGGAACCGAGAGCGCCATTTCCCGCTCCTGCGGGCCGCTGTCGAGTACGCTCAGCTGGCGTTCACGGAACGTCTCGGGGCCGAGATTGAGGATCTGCGAGGCATCATCATGTACCCGGGTACCGACCGAGGTCAGGCGCTCGGCCACCAGGCGGGACAGCTCACTGTCGGTGCCTGCCAGGGCGAGTTCGTCGACTGCCAGCCCCGGCGTATCGAAGCCGCGCAGGCGAAAGCCGCAGCCAGCCAGTGCCAGGGCGGCACCGGCCGTCATGGCGAGATTGAGAAATCCGCGTCGCTGCATGGGTGCTCCCGTTCGATCTGCGTCAGCCCACCACGATATTGACCAGCTTGCCCGGCACCACGATCACCTTGCGCACCGCCTTGTCCTCGGTATGGCGCTGGACATTCTCGGCGGCGAAGGCCTCGGCTTCGATGGCCTCCTTGGAGGCGTCAGCGGCCACTTCGATACGGGCGCGCAGCTTGCCGTTGACCTGCACCACCAGCTCGAGGGTGTCGCGTGCCAGGGCCGAATCATCCACCTTCGGCCACGCAGCGTCGATGGCCGGCTCGTCATGGCCCAGCTCGCGCCACAAGGCGTGGCAGGCATGTGGCGTGATCGGTGCGAGCAGCAGCACGCAGGCCTCCACGGCCTCGCGGGCTACGGCCAGGCCCAGCGAGGAGGTGTCGTCGAACTTGCCAAGCGCGTTGGTCAGTTCCATGACTGCGGCAATCGCGGTATTGAAGGTGGTGCGGCGGCCGATGTCGTCGCTGGCTTTCTTGATCGTTTCGTGGGTCTTGCGGCGGAGTTCGCGCTGGGGCTCATCGAGCGCCGTGGTGTCCAGCGTGCCTGGTACGCCGGTCTCGAGGTGCTCTGCCACCAGACGCCACAGGCGCTTGAGGAAGCGGCTGGCGCCCTCGACGCCGGAATCGGACCACTCCAGCGACTGCTCGGGCGGGGCGGCGAACATCATGAACAGGCGCACGGTGTCGGCGCCGAAGCGGTCGATCATCGACTGCGGATCGACACCGTTGTTCTTCGACTTGGACATCTTCTCGATGCCGCCCATCTCGACCGGCTGGCCGTCCTCGATCAGCACCGCGCTGACCGGGCGGCCCTTGTCGTCGCGCTTGACCTCCACATCGGCCGGGTTGAACCACTCCTTGCCGCCGTTGGACGTCGAACGGTAGAAGGTCTCGGCGATCACCATGCCTTGGGTGAGCAAGCGTTGGAACGGCTCGTCGACCTTCACCAGGCCAAGGTCGCGCATCAGCTTGGTGAAGAAGCGAGCATAGAGCAGGTGCAGGATGGCATGTTCGATACCGCCGATATAGAGATCCACCGGCAGCCAGTAGTCGGCACGCTCGTCGAGCATGGCTTCGCGATTGTCGGCACAGCAGAAGCGGGCGAAGTACCAGGAGGACTCCATGAAGGTATCGAAGGTATCGGTCTCGCGCACCCAGCCGTCGCCGAGTTCATAGAACTCGGGCATGCGCTTCAGCGGCGAGCCGCTGGCGTCGACCGTGACCTCCATGGGCAGGGCCACCGGCAGCTCGTCGTCGGAGAGTGGCACGGTCTGGCCTTCGGGGCCGTACTTGACCGGGATCGGTGCGCCCCAGTAGCGCTGGCGGGCCACGCCCCAGTCGCGCAGGCGATAGTTGATCTTCACCTCGCCGCGACCCAGCTCGGCCAGCCTGCCGGCGATGGCCTCGAAGGCGGCATCGAAATCGAGCCCATCGAACTCACCGGAGTTGATCAGCCGGCCGTATTCCACATAGGCGCCCTCGGATAGATCCGGGGCCTGGCCACTCTCGTCGCTGATCACCGCTTCGATGGGCAGGTCGTACTTGGTGGCGAACTCCCAGTCGCGCTGGTCGTGGCCGGGAACGGCCATGACTGCGCCGGTACCGAACTCCATCAGTACGAAGTTGGCGACGTACACCGGCACTTCGCGACCGGTCAGTGGGTGCACCGCCACCTGGCCGGTGGCCATGCCTTTCTTCTCCTTGGTGGCGAGCTCGGCCTCGGAGGTGCCGCCACGGGCGCACTCCTCGCAGAAGGCGGCCAGCCCGGCGTTGCCTTCCGCCGCCGCCCTGGCCAGCGGGTGGGCGGCCGCCACCGCCACGTAGGTCACACCCAGCAGCGTATCGGGGCGGGTGGTGTAGACCGACAGCGGCTCGGCGGCGCTGCCGTCCGCGTTCCTGATATCGAAGCTGAGCTCCACGCCGCGCGACTTGCCGATCCAGTTGCGCTGCATGGTCTTGACCTGCTCGGGCCACTCGATCTTGTCGAGATCGGCCAGCAGCTCATCGGCGTAGTCGGTGATCTTGAGGAACCACAGCGGGATTTCCTTGCGTTCCACCAGCGCGCCGGAGCGCCAGCCGCGCCCTTCGATAACCTGTTCGTTGGCCAGCACCGTCTGGTCCACCGGGTCCCAGTTAACGGTGGACATCTTCTTGTAAACCAGCCCCTTGTCGACCAGTTTGGCGAAGAACCACTGCTCCCAGCGATAGTAGTCGGTGTCGCAGGTGGCGAACTCACGGCTCCAGTCGTAGGCGAAACCCAGCGCCTTGAGCTGGTTGCGCATGTAATCGATGTTGTCGTAGGTCCACTTGGCCGGCGGTACCCGGTTCTGGATCGCGGCGTTCTCGGCAGGCATGCCGAAGGCGTCCCAGCCCATGGGCTGCATCACGTTTCTGCCCTGCATGCGCTGGAAGCGCGAGACCACGTCGCCGATGGTGTAGTTGCGCACGTGCCCCATGTGCAGCTTGCCGCTGGGGTAGGGGAACATCGACAGGCAGTAGAACTTCTCGCGGCTGGCATCCTCCACCGCCTTGAAGCACTGGTTCTCGTCCCAGAATTGCTGGGCGTCGCGTTCGATTTCAAAGGGCTTGTACTGTGCGTCCATCGGCTTTCGAAATGACCTTAGAGTGTTCGGGCACGGAGCTGCCGTGCGCTTGCGCAGGAAATTGTCCGCCGTCAGTCCATGCTGCATCGTGGCGATAAAACGTTGAACTGACGGCGTGATGGCGTCTAAATGGTAACCAAGGATACCCCAGTAGGGCATGCCCGGCCATGCCCGGCCCATGCCGAAACCGCTTCGAGGAGATGACCATGAGCGAACATCCCGACTCCCATCGCGAACATCGGCTGCGCGAAGGCTATGAGCGCATGCTGGCCAGGCTGCGTGAGGGCGCGGATGACTTGACCTGGGAGAACCTGCAGCGGGAGCTGGACGAGGCGGTCGAATTCGAGGCCGATCTCGAGGAGTTCACCAAGGACGAGCTGGCTCTGCTGCGCGCCTGGGTAGAGCGCGACCTGATCGACATGCGTCGCTACCTGCGGGCGGGTGGCCGTGGCGTGGCTGCCTGGCTGGGTATCGACCTCGACCAGCTCTCGCGCAAGGTAGTGGATTCGCTGTTCTCCATTGCCGATCGCAGCATCGTCGATAACGAACGTCTCCAGGAGGATCTCGAGGCTGCCCGTGCCGACTACTGCGAAGGCGAGATCGCCGCGCCGGGGCGCATGGCCTGCGTGCATTGCGACGCGGTGGTCGACTTCGAAGGCGTGACCCGCATCGAGCCCTGCCACCAGTGCGGCCATCGCTATTTCTATCGCGTCTCGCAATAACCCCACCCGACTCTTGCGGGTCGGCAGCGTGCCGGCCCGTCATGTCTGCATCGCTCAAGTGCTATAGCCAGGCATCGAGCACGAGTATCGCCATCACCACCATGCCGCTGAGTACCAAGGCATAGCCCAGGTTGTGGCGCATCATGCGGTAGCCGCTGACGCCGTAGCGGCCTTGCAGCGACAGGTTGATGCCCGACAGTGGCCCCACCGAGGTGCCCACCGCCCAGGAGGCGAGGGCGGTGAAGGCGAACAGGGTCTGCTCGTTGCCGCTCAGGTCGAGTGTCGAAGCGAGTACCGAGACGCCGATGATCGGATGCAGCCCCGCCACGGCACTGGCCACGATCGCGAGGAAGCTGATGACTGCCTGAGCGGGGCCGAAGCGGGCGAACAGCGTCCACTCACTGCCCGTGGCGGCGGCCACCAGGGTCGAAAGCCCCAGAGTCAGCAGTCCGGCGGAGAGAAACAGGGCGATCTCGCCGCGCATGGCCGGCAGGCGTATCAGCGTATGCTGGCGCACGCGTCGCAGTGTCCAGCGGGCTCCCGCTGGCAGGTTGCTGGCCAAGGCCACCGCCGGCAGCAGGAAAGTGATGATGCTGACGATGCCAAGCGCAGGCGTGAGCTGGTAATGGAACAGCATCACTAAAGCCGCCATGGCGACCGGCATCAGCAGGCTGCGCGGCGAAAGCGAAAAGCCCGCCACATCGGCGAGGTCGAAGCGGCGCGACAGTTCCAGCGTGGTGAGAACGCCGCTGACAAGCGCCAGCGGCAGCCCCACTGCGAGAATGCGCGAGTACTCCATGCCCGGCGCCAGGGTCATCACCACACCCATGGAAGCGAAGAAGGGCGACCACAGGGCAGCACTGGAAAGTCCGCGATTCAGCGCCAGCAACTGGGGGGTAGTCAGCGGGGCTCGCCGGGCGAGGCGGTCGCCGATCATGAACACTGTAGACAGATTGAGAATGGTGCCGAGCAGATGGACCCCGAGCCAGGTGCCCAGGGTGCCCCGGCGCCCCGTTATCGGCCGCCCGAGCGGGCGCGACGAGCCGCTGCGGTTGCCGATCAGTCCGATGAAACTGACCCCTACCAGCATCGCCACCACATAGGTGTTACCGCTGGTGACTGCGGGCCAGGCGATCTGCGCGCCATAGTGCCAGCGTGCAATCACCAGCAGCGCCAGACCAATGACTGCCAGCGCTCCGGCTTGCCAGCGGGTTCGCCGGGGAATATCGCGCCACAGCAGCAGCGTGGCCAGCCACAGGGCGTAGCCGACCCCGTGCGGAAGAGGTACCGCCCCGGCAAAACCGAGGATCTGCTGCACCAACCCAAGCAGAATCAGCACGCCCGCCAGGGCATGGCGTGTCGATGTGGCGGGAGAGTCGGGAGAGGACACGATGGTGTAGGGCTCCAGGTGGAGTCGAAAATTATTGTGAGCAGTCTAACAATATTTCCTCATGTTCGGCGACTCGCTGTATCACGCGCCTCTTCCAACAGTGCCAGCATTGCCCGTGCGGCATTGGAGAGGGTGCGACTGCGGTGCACCAGATAGCCCAAGGAGCGATGGATGGGCGGATGTTCCACCTCTAGCTCGTGCAGTTCCCCAGCCACCAGCCGCTCTGGCAGCAGACTCCAGCCCAGGCCAATGGAAGTCATCATCTTCAGGGTTTCGAGATAGTTGGTGGCCAGCGCCACGGGTAGCGTAAGGCCGGCGGCCGCAAAGCGCGACTCGATCAAGGTACGAGTGAAGGTCATGGGGCCGGGCAGTACCGCATCGAAGGTGCACAGCTCATGCAGCGTAAGCCGCCCATGCCCGGCCAGCGGATGGTCGTGGGCGCAGACGAAACACATGCGATCCTGCCACACCGGCACCACGTCGAGCTGCGGGTCGGGATGTGGCGCCAGGGTCACCACGGCCAGCTCCAGCTCACCGTCCAGCACCCCTTGATAGGCCAGCTCGGAGTCGAGGAAGCGCAGGTCCATGCGCACCTCGGGATGGGTGCGGGTGTAAGCCTTGAGCAGCGGCGGCAGGCGATGCAAGCCGATATGGTGACTGGTGGCGAGGGTCAGGCTACCGCCAACATCACCCGTCAGGTTGACCAGCGCGCGGCGACTGTCATCCACCATGACCAGAATCTGCCGCGCCCGGGGCAGCAGTACCTGGCCGGCCTCGGTCAACGTGACGCGGCGACCGATGCGGTCGAACAAGCGGGCGCCGATCTGATCCTCGAGCGTGGCGATGCGCTTGGAGACCGCTGGCTGGGTCAGGTGCAGCTGCTCCGCGGCACGCGAGAAGCTGGCGCTGTCGGCCACGGCGAGGAAGGCTTGCAGGCTTTGGGTGTCCATCTCTCGTTTGTATTCCTTTATGGAATCCAATGAATAAATAACATGAATTGCTTTTATGGGCGAGTCGCGCAAGACTGCAATCACTCGGCCATGGCGTGCAGGAGAGGCGCAGCCCTGGCATGTCGGGGCTTTGCCGGCGACAAGGTCTTCGAGGAGGCGCTGTGAATCCATCCCTGGACGCTACATTTGCCATCCATGGCAAATGACCTCCTCTCTGACCTGTCCCCGACGCCCCTCGGCAAGCTCTGCTGCGATGGCCCTTTGAGGCAAAACGTACTAGATCGGTGAACCTTGGGGAGCGCTGAACAAATCGCCGAGCGAGATGAAGCGCAAGGCGCACGGAGCACAGAACCGAGCGAAGCGACAAACAGCCGTAGGCTGGCCCCGAAGGGGCGAGAAGCCGAAGGCTGCGAGTCAACCGGAGCATATGGGGTATATGTGAGGATTCCGACGGTCCGACGCTTCGGCACCGCGCAACGCAGCGATTCGCTCGCGCAGGCATTTGTGCAGTGTTCCCTAGACCGGACAGGCAAAGGGCCATAGAGCCCGGGAGAACGATATGGCAGGCCAGACACTTTACGACAAGCTGTGGTCGCAGCACCTTGTGAAGGAGCGCGACGACGGCACCGCACTGATCTACATCGACCGGCAACTGTTGCACGAAGTGACCTCGCCGCAAGCTTTCGAGGGCCTGCGTCTGGCCGGGCGCAAGCCCTGGCGTCTCGATGCCAACCTGGCCACGCCGGATCACAACGTGCCGACCACCGTGAAGGAACGTGCCGAGGGCAACGCCGGCATCAAGGACCCGGTGTCGCTGATCCAGGTGCAGACGCTCGACGACAACTGCGTCGAGTTCGGCATCGAGGAGTTCAAGATCAACGACCCGCGCCAGGGCATCGTCCACGTGGTGGGGCCGGAGCAGGGCGCCACCCTGCCGGGCATGACCGTGGTCTGCGGCGACTCCCACACCGCCACCCATGGCGCCTTCGCCGCCCTGGCCCACGGCATCGGCACCTCCGAGGTCGAGCACGTGCTCGCCACCCAGTGCCTGCTGGCGCAGAAGATGAAGAACATGCAGGTGCGTGTCGAGGGCAAGCTCGGCACCGGCGTCACTGCCAAGGATGTCGTGCTGGCCATCATCGGCCGCATCGGCACCGCCGGCGGTACCGGCTACGCCATCGAGTTCGCCGGCAGCGCCATTCGTGACCTCTCCATGGAGGGGCGCATGACGGTGTGCAACATGGCCATCGAAGCCGGCGCCCGAGTCGGCCTGATCGCGGTGGACGATACCACCATCGAGTATCTCGCCGAGCGCCCCTTCGCCCCGAAGGGCGAACAGTGGCAGGCCGCCGTGGCCGACTGGCGCAACCTGGTTTCCGACCCCGATGCACAGTTCGACAAGGTGGTGACGCTGGACGCCGCCGAGATCGAACCCCAGGTGAGCTGGGGCACCAGCCCCGAGATGGTCACCGGTATCTCCGGCGCAGTGCCCGACCCGGCCGAGCAGGACGATGACACCGTCAAGCGCGGCTACACCCGTGCACTGGAGTACATGGGCCTCGCGCCCAAGCAGAAGATCACCGACATCAGGCTCGACAAGGTGTTCATTGGCTCGTGCACCAACTCGCGCATCGAGGACCTGCGCGAGGCGGCCAAGGTGGCGCGCGGCAAGAAGGTGGCCGACTCCATCAAGCTCGCCATGGTGGTACCAGGCTCCGGCCTGGTGAAGCGGCAAGCCGAGGCTGAAGGGCTCGACAAGATTTTCGTCGAAGCGGGCTTCGAGTGGCGCGAGCCGGGCTGCTCCATGTGCCTGGCGATGAACGCCGACAAGCTCGGCGCTGGCGAGCACTGCGCCTCCACCTCGAACCGCAACTTCGAGGGGCGACAGGGCTACGGTGGGCGTACCCACCTGGTCAGCCCGGCCATGGCCGCCGCCGCCGCCATTGCCGGTCACTTCGTTGATGTACGTAGTTTCGGCGCCCAGCCCGTCGCAGAGGAGGCTTGAGCCATGAGAAAGTTCGAACGCACCCAAGGCATCGTTGCACCACTCGACCGGGCCAACGTCGATACCGACCTGATCATCCCCAAGCAGTTCTTGAAATCGATCAAGCGCACCGGCTTCGGCGTCAACCTGTTCGACGAGCTGCGCTATCTCGATGAAGGGCAGCCGGGGCAGGACTGCTCGCAGCGCCCACTCAATCCCGATTTCGTGCTCAACCAGTCGCGCTACCAGGGTGCCAGCGTGCTGCTGACGCGCCGTAACTTCGGCTGCGGCAGCTCTCGCGAGCACGCCCCCTGGGCACTGGAAGACTTCGGCTTCCGCGTGGTGATCGCGCCGAGCTTTGCCGACATCTTCTACAATAACGCCTTCAAGAACGGCCTGCTGCTGATCACCCTGCCGGAGGAGACGGTGGATCGCCTGTTCCGCGAGGTGGAAGCCAGCGAAGGCTATCGCTTGGACGTGGATCTCGAGAACCAGCGGGTGATCACGCCCTCGGGCGAGATCCTCGAGTTCGAGGTCGATGGTTTCCGCAAACACTGCCTGCTCGAGGGGCTCGATGACATCGGCATCACCCTGCAGGATGAAGATGCCATTCGTGCCTTCGAACAGCGCCATCGCGCCGAGCGGCCGTGGCTGTTCCGCGATAGCGCTCAGGTCTGACCGCTCTTAACTTTGCATCTGTCACTGGAGGGGCTGATCCGGGAACGGATTGACCAACCGTGAATTGAAGGGCGTAGGGGACAGGTCGGAGAGGAGGTCTTTTGCCATGGATGGCAAAAGTAGCGCCCAGGGATGGGTTCACAGCGCCTCCTCGCAGGCCTGTCGCCGTACAGCCCGCCGCCATCGCTCGAGAAAGGCAAGCACAAGGATTGAACAACACATGACACGCAAGATTCTGGTACTGCCGGGTGACGGCATCGGTCCCGAGATCACCGCCGAGGCCAGCCGCATCCTCGCCGCCTGCCAGGCCCGCGGTCTCGATATCGACATCGAGGAAGGGCTGGTCGGTGGCTGCGCCTATGACGAACACGGCGAGCCGCTGCCCGCTGTTACGTTGGACAAGGCCAAGGCCGCCGATGCCATCCTGCTCGGCGCCGTGGGTGGCCCCAAGTGGGACAAGCTCGAAGACCTCACCAAGCGCCCCGAGAAGGGCCTGCTCGGCCTGCGCAAGAACCTCGGCCTGTTCGCCAACCTGCGCCCGGCCATTACCTACCCGCAACTGGCTTCTGCCTCCAGCCTCAAGCCCGAGCTGGTGGCCGGCCTCGACATCATGATCGTGCGCGAGCTCACCGGCGGCATCTACTTCGGCCAGCCTCGCGGCATCGAGGTGCGCGACGGACAGCGGGTCGGCTTCAACACCTATGTCTACTCCGAGAGCGAGATCGAGCGCATCGGCCGGGTCGCCTTCGAGCTGGCCCGTAAGCGCGGCAAGCGCCTGTGCAGCGTCGACAAGGCCAACGTGCTCGAGGTCACCATACTGTGGCGCGAGGTGATGGAGCGCCTGGCGCCGGAGTATCCCGACGTCGAGCTCTCGCACATGTACGTCGACAACGCCGCCATGCAGCTGGTGCGAGCGCCCAAGCAGTTCGACGTCATGGTCACCGGCAACATGTTCGGCGACATCCTCTCCGATGCCGCCGCCATGCTTACCGGCTCCATCGGCATGCTGCCCTCGGCCTCGCTCAACGAGAGCGGCCAGGGCATGTACGAGCCGTGCCACGGCAGCGCGCCGGACATCGCCGGCAAGGGGGTCGCCAACCCGCTGGCCACCATCCTCTCGGTGGCCATGATGCTGCGCTACTCGCTCTCCGAGCCCGAACTTGCAAGCCGCATTGAGGACGCCGTGGGGAAAGTGCTGGATGATGGCCTGCGCACCGCGGATATTGCCTCGGAGGGCATGCGCACCGTTTCCACTCGTGAAATGGGAGACGCCGTGCTGGCGGCTTTCGAGGCGTTCTGATGGCTGAGGGCGGGAAGCGTTGAATTCGCTTGGAGGGTCTGCCGCTGAGCTGGATATCTCGGCTAAGCTTTGACGAGTCACCTCGATCCGGACTACATGCCGTGAAGACCCTCCGTCGCTTCCTTCGCCTGCCTTGGTGCCGTAAGGCCCTGCTGCTGGAGGGCTTCCTTTGGTTGGCCTTGGCCTGGGTGCTGGTTCGAGGCCTGCCGTTTCGCTTTTGGTCACACTGGCTAGGTCACCAGATGGCGGGTGAGGTCGATATGGTCGACGCCGGGCGTGATCTCCGGGTGCAGGAGATTTGCCGGTCGATAACCGCCATCAATGCGCGGCTGGGGGGAAGGTTCACCTGTCTCATGCTGGCCATGGCAACTCAGTGGATGATGCATCGAAGACGAATCTCTTCCTGTCTGGTATTAGGCACGCTGACCGAGCAGGATTCGGAACGTCGTCTCTCCTTCAAGGCGCATGCCTGGGTGAAGGATGCCAGCGGCGTGATCCTGGGCAATCCGGATGAGCCGTTTGTCGCGATCTCCAGTTTCGTGCGTCGTTATCCTTCCCGAGAGGAGGCGGCCCGGTAATGTGCTCCGTACTGTAGAGGCCGTCTGTTCTGTTGGGTGCTGAACCGACGTCATGGGTCGTGCGTCTCTCTGTGAAGGCGGAGTGCCAGCCAGTCGATACTAGATTTTCCATATCTTCATTCTAGTGCTTAAAGGCGAGATGCCATGCCTTGACGTGGCCAGGTCTCGGAACGACTCTTTACATATGGTTACGTCAGTTGGCCTCCTCCCTCGTCGCGCCTGAAGCGGCTCAGGGGCTTGGAGTCATTAGCGGGGGCAAGCGTAAGATGGATATGACTACGGTGGTGAAACGGCACCCGTCGTTGCTCGCTTCACAGGTGGATGACGATCTCGTAATGTTCAGTGCCGAACGGGGTATGTATTACGGTACCCAGGCGGTAGGGGGACGCATCTGGACCATGATGGAGGACGAAGTAAGTGTCTCGGGTATCTGCGATCAGCTTCTGGCCGAGTTTTCGATCGACCGCGAGACCTGTGAGCATGACGTAGTGCAGTTCCTTGAGCAACTTGAAGTAGAAGGTTTGGTCGTGGTGCGCTGACTGGAACCGCTTTTCAGGCGCCCACTTCGCGATAGTGGTGGGCCTGTTGGTTGAACAATCGACAGTAGATGCCCCCGCGCTTGATCAACTCATCATGGGTTCCGTCCTCGCATATCACGCCTTTGTCCATGACATAGATCCGGTCGGCCATTCTCACGGTGGAAAGCCGGTGGCTGATGATGAGGGCGGCTCGGTGGTCGATCCGTTCCCGAAAATTCTCGAACAACTGGAACTCGGCGCCCGGATCCAGGGCGCTGGTGGGCTCGTCGAGGATGATCACGCTGGACTGCTGCATGAAGGCTCGTGCCAAGGCGATCTTCTGCCACTGCCCGATACTGATTTCCTGGCCGTCGTCGAACATGCGGGTCAAGGGCGTGTCGTAGCCAGCGGGCAGATGTCGTATGAAGCCATCGGCATCGGCCTTGATGGCTGCCGTTCGCACGACAGGGGTGTCGCAAGGTGCCTGGATATCGCCAAAGCGGATGTTCTCTCCTGCCGAGTCGGCATAGTGAGAGTAATCCTGGAAGATCACGCTGAACAGCCGGCGATAGTCGTCCAGCCCGTAGTCGCGGATATCCACGCCATCCAGAGTGATCTTGCCTAGCGTCGGATCATAAAGGCGACAGAGCAACTTGATGAGCGATGTCTTGCCGGATCCATTGGTACCCACGAGCGCCACGATCTGCCCCGGGGCGATACTGAGGTCGATATGGTTCAGGACGGGCGTGGTACAGCCGGGATAGTGAAAGCTGACGTCGTGAAAACGGATCCCCTCGCGTATCGGGTCGGGCAGCGGTGTGGGGGAGTCGGGGTCGGCGATGACGGGACGAATGGCCAGGAACTCGAGCAGCAACCCCATGAAGAGATGGTCTTCGTAGAGATTGGAGATTTGGTGGACCAGTTCCTGCCCCATGGACTGGGCGCGCTGGAAGATCAGCAGGAACAGAACCAGGTCGCCGACACTGTTGCGACCCTCTGCCGTTTGCCATGCCAGGTAGGCCAGGGCGCCAAAGAAGGCGATGGTGGCAATGGCGCCTACGGCCATTTCGATCCGGGTGCGCCGTTGAGTGATATGCAGTCGCTCGTGCCGGATCTGCTCGCGTAGCTTGCCGTAACAGTGCCTCAGGTGATCACCCAACTGGTAGAGACGTAGCTCCTTGGCGTGGTGATCCGAGGTCATCAGCCAGTCGAGATAGCTGGCGCGTCGCTCCATCTGAGTACGCCGATGCTGCCAGTCGTAAAGATGCCTGGTGAAGTGAAGCCTCACCAGCAGCGCCGGAATGATGGCGATCGCCAATACCGGCAGTAGCAGCCAATTGAGCGACAGGATCAACGCGGCTATGGCCGTCAACATGATGCTGTTGCGGGCGAGCATCATGAGATTGCTCACTACCTGGGCCGGCCGCTGGTTGCCTGCCTCCCGGGCGCGTTCCAAGGTGTCGAAGTAGCGCGGGCTTTCATAGAAAGCGAGATCGGCCGCCACCGCCCTGGCGTGTATCTCCTGGTCGATGTGGTCGGCCACCAGCAGCGACTGTATCTCCTTGGCGAGATTCGACAGGGCGCGTGCTGCTATGAAGGCAAGTGTAGCGATACCGGTCAGTGCGACGTACCACAGCACGGGCGTGAAGTTGCCCGCCGAGGCGCCGTCGCCGAGCAGCCGGGTGACCACGTCGACCAGTTGCTTCAATAAGTAGAGAGTGGCGAGACCCAGGCACGCTTCCATGGCCATGAATAGTGTGCTCAGCAGCGTCCATTTCCGGCTGCTTACCCACAGCAGGGGTAGGATGGCTCTCAAGGTGTCGACGGGAGCCAGTAGCCGCCGGAGGTTCATCATCTTTGTCTGGCCAGGATGTGAATCATGAGTGTGATCTTCTCGACATGATCAGGCTGCGCAGCTTCCGGCAGGGGTGCGTGAGGTAATAGAGCCATTGCCAGCCTGGTGGCAGAGGATGATTGGCATAGTCGAAGTAGCTTGGACGAAAGGGCTGTGCCCATCGTCGTAGACGACTCGTGATCCGATAGGACCGGGTGGTTTGCCAGCCGAAGGCAAACTCGGGCGCGGGCCGCCTGCGTCGTAAGGCCAACTCGGCCTGGAGCCCTCCCTGGAGAGTGGCCAGGCAGGCCTGATACAGCGCGCGCCCCTGTTGGCTGAGCTCGTTGGCCGCTCCATCCAGGTCGGGATCGGCCAGCAGCCTGTCAAGTTCCAGACTAGCGTCAACGGTAGCGGTCAGGCCGCGCTTCCGTGCGCAGGCGTAGACGGCGGCCAGGTCGAAGTCGGGATGCCGTTGAAGCGCATCCATATCCACCAGCCAGTGCAGGTGCGACCAGTAGTGACGCGTGTTGTGCAGGCAGAGATAGACGAACAGCTCGTTTGTCGGCATGACGTGGAGAGTGGTATCGCCCACCTGCAGAGTTTCCCGAGCCGCGAGGAGAGCGTCGGTGTCATAGAGTGCAGCCCGCTTGTCCAGTTGGTAGTGCACTTCCACTTCGATCCCTGCCGGAGTGAGGATGTTGATGACGGATTGGCGGCTGATGGCAAAGTCCAGCGCGGTCTGGTCCGAGGTCAGCCACGGCGGATCGCTGGGTTGATAACCACTCCGGAGGGCTCTGGCAATCAGTTCGGGAAACCGGCTACGGGGAATCAGCAGGTCGATGTCACCGCAACATCGCACGCCGGGATCATCGTAGTAGCGGGCGGCAAGTGCAGGGCCCTTGAAAAACAGGTAGGGAGTGTCCAGTGGGGCCAGGAGTTCATGTACCAGCCGTTTCTGCTCGGCAGCGACTTGCAGGTTCTGGGCTACGATCACCAGACACTGGCGACGCATCTCCGCCAGGGCATCCGGTGGCAGAAGCGTTGGTGCGAACCGGCACAGGTGGCGATAAGCGAGGGGGAGAACGAAGGTGTCCCGGGCATATCTCATCAACTCCGCCCAGTCCTCAATGCAGGAACAAAGGGCAATCACCTCCCGCTCCTGGGCCTTCGAGAGTTCTAGCCTGGCAAGGAGAAACAGCAAACGTAGCATTGGGGGAGGAGAGTCGGTGGAGCAGGCACTGTCGCGAAGCATCGCTGCGATCCTCCAGATGGTAGACCTGACCGCCCAGGAAGGCGGTCAGAGTGCCGGCCGCCGAGCAGGTGTACTGTTACTTAGTATTACACTTTCCGGCGCTTTGCCAGGTGGCTGCGCTGCACACTCATGCCCGAGTTCGATCAGGCCCAAGCATCAATGTCGCCATGGAAAAGTGCTGGACGAGAGCCCGCGGACGACGGATATTGCCTCGAAGGTTCGCGCACCGTTTCCACCCGTGAAATGAGCGATGCGGTGCTGGCGGCCTTCGAGGCGGCCTGAGTGCCAGCCTTCATTCTAGTCGTTACCCTGGACCCGGGCCCGCCTGCGAGGTAGGCCCGGGTCATGTATACTATTGGCCTCATTCTCTTCAGGAGGACTTCACATGTTGAAAGTCGGTTTCGTCGGTTGGCGCGGCATGGTGGGCTCGGTACTCATGCAGCGCATGCAGGAGGATGGAGATTTCGACGGCATCGAGCCGATCTTCTTCACCACCTCCCAGGTCGGCAAGCCCGGCCCCGACATCGGCGTGGACGTACCTCCGCTCAAGGATGCCACCGACATCGACGAGCTCAAGGCACTGGATGTCGTGATCACCTGCCAGGGCGGCGACTACACCAAGCAGGTCTATAGCGACCTGCGTGGCGGCGGCTGGAAGGGCTACTGGATCGATGCCGCCAGCACCCTGCGCATGGAAGACGAGGCGACCATCGTGCTCGACCCCGTCAACCGCCGCGTCATTGATGAACAGCTGGCGCGAGGCGCCAAGACCTTCGTTGGTGGTAACTGTACCGTCAGCCTGATGCTGATGGGCCTGGGCGGGTTGTTCGAGGCCGATCTGATCGAGTGGATGACTTCCATGACCTATCAGGCCGCGTCTGGCTCCGGTGCCAAGCACATGCGCGAGCTGCTCAACCAGATGGGGGCGCTGCGTGACAGCGTAGCCAGCGAGCTGGACGACCCCGCCAGTGCCATTCTCGATATCGACCGCAAGGTCACCGAGGCCATGCGCGGTAGCGATTTCCCGATCGACAATTTCACCGCACCGTTGGCCGGCAGCCTGCTGCCCTGGATCGACACCAAGCTGGATAACGGCCAGAGCCGTGAAGAATGGAAAGGCAGTGTCGAAACCAACAAGATCCTCGGACTCCAGGACAACCCGGTACCCATCGATGGCATCTGCGTTCGCATCGGCGCCATGCGCTCGCACAGCCAGGCCTTCACTATCAAGTTGAAGAAAGATGTGCCGATAGATGAGATCGAGGAGCGCATCGCCAAGCACAACGAATGGGTCAAGGTGATTCCCAACGACAAGGAAGCGACTATTGCCGGGCTGACGCCTTCGGTCGTTACCGGTACCTTGAGTGTTCCGGTGGGTCGTCTGCGCAAGCTGAACATGGGGGGAGAGTATCTCTCCGCCTTCACGGCCGGCGACCAGTTGCTGTGGGGCGCCGCCGAGCCGCTCAAGCGCATGTTGAAGATCCTGCGCGAGCAGTGATCCTTTCGCAGTGCCATTGACGGGGCATCTCCTGCGGGAGATGCCCCGTTTTGCATGGGGGTTCGCTGACCTTCGCCTCGAAGAAGTGTTCCGCTGCGCTGGCCTCGTTGACGCGGGAACAAGCTGCACGAGTATAGAATACATATACTTGCATGATCTGAACGTCGGCATCACAAGAGTCGAACGCCGTATGGCAAGCGAGCAACGCAAGGGAACTCAATGAGACGCAAGTTGACATTAGCCATGCTGTTGGCGCTGTCGGCCGCAAGCCCGCAAGCGCTGGCGCTGGGGATAGGGGAGGTCGATGTGCTCTCCTCCCTCAATGCACCGCTGCGTGCTGTCATTCCGCTCACCGATACGGCTGGGCTCGACCCTGAGCTGCTGCGTGTCAGCGTGGCCGAGCCCCGCGAATTCGATTCGGCCGGGCTCGTGCGCACGTCACTGGCGGCCAGTGTGAGGGCCGAGGTGGAGGTGCGGCAGGGCCGCTGGGTGGTGACGCTAGCCAGCGAGCGGCCGGTACGCGAGCCCTGGATGGACCTGCTGCTACGCTTCGACTGGCCATCCGGTCGTCAGCTGCGCGAGGTGACATTGCTGCTCGACCCACCTGACTACGACAGCATGCCTCTACTGGTCAGCGGATCGAGTCGCCGACCCGAGTCCGCTGCACGGCCCTCGGCTGCGACTTCCGAACCTGCCTCCCAAGCCTCCTCCCGGCCTGTCGTCACACGCAGGAGCCAGGCGCAGGCGGAGGATCGCGCCTGGGTAGGCAGCGGCGATACCCTGTGGTCGATGGCTGGGCGGCTGCGGCCCGGCAACGATATCAGCATGAACCAGATGATGGTGGCGCTGGTCGAGGCCAATCCAGACATTTTCCCCTCGGGCAATATCAATGCCATGCGTGCCGGACACGCCTTGGTCGTGCCATCGCGAGAGACCATTGCCGCACGTACAGGCGCTGAAGCCGACCGCATCGTACAGGCCATGAACCAGGCCTGGGCCAGTCGTGGCAGCGGTGCTCCCGCGCGCGTTTCTCTGGGGCCTTCCATGCTTGCCGGCGAGACTATCGATGTGGCTGCGGTATCCGCCGCTGGCGAGGCCGCCCCAGCGCCGCCGGCCGACCAAGGCGAGGCCGAAACTGAGGTCATGCCCTCAGCCGAGGGTGCCGATGCATTGCCGCGGCTCACGCTGCTCAGCGACGAGGAACTGGCCGCGGAAGCCGTGCCGGACGTTACCGAGGGTGACGAAGAAGTGAGCGCGGCGCTTGGCGGTGGGGCGCTCGATGGCGACGTGCTGGCAGCGCTTGGAGCCGGTGAGCTAACGCTGAGGGAGAGCGATCCGCGCTTCGCGTTGCTCGAACGGCGCTGGCAGGAGAGTCAGGCAGCGCTGGAAGAGGTGCAGGCCGAGCGCGACGTTCTGCAGCAGGAGCTGGGTGGCCTGCGTGAAGAAATCGACGCCATGCGTGAACAGCTGGCCCTGCTGGCCGGAGGTGTCGAAGAAGGTGCCGGACCCGGCACGGTGGTCGTGCCGTCCGACGCTGAGACGCAGGCCGATGCGCCCTGGTGGGGAGCAGCCTATCCGGTGTCCATCGATCGCAATCTGATCCTGGGCGGCGCCGGTCTGGCGGCCTTGCTGGGTCTCTGGCTATGGGTGCGCCGCCGACAGCGCCGCGATGCTGCAGCGCTAACGGGAAGAACTGCCATGCCCAATATGATTCATGGCATGCCGCCCACCAACGATGCGGCGATGCCACCGAGCCCGACTGCACCGATCCCGCCGATGGTCGCGGGAATGACCGTCGGTGAGGCAAGCCCTCACCCGGAGGAGGTGCCACGCGCGGCCATGCCGCAGGCCGAGGCCATCAGTGAGGTGGACATCTTCATGGCCTATGGCCGCTACGACCAGGCCAGGGAGCTATTGGAGGCGGGCCTGACCCGTGACCCCGAGCGACACGACCTGCGCCTCAAGCTGCTCGGCGTCTACGTCGAACAGGGCAATCGACAGGCGGCCGAGCACGAGGCACAGCAACTGGCCGAGACTGGCGATTCCGCGCTGGTGGCCGAAGCGGGGCGGCTGCTGGCCAGGCATCATCCCACACCGCCCAGCAATGATTCTCTTCCTGGCAGCGATGAGCCGCCCCCGGCCAGCGTTGAGCCAGAGGGCCGTGAGGTGGCTGAGTCCCGGGTGCTCGCAGCGGGGCAGGATGAGGCGCTGCTGGGGGATGAGCACGAACGGGTCGACTTCCCTCGTGCTGAGCATGCCGGCCGCGGGGAAGAGCCGCTGGCTGAGGAGGCGCTCCGGGAGGAGTCATTGCGAGCCGAGGAGCCGGATGAAGCGCAAGACGAGCTTGATGAGGAGGTGCCGGGAGCAGGTACCTCGGAGCAGGCTCCTTCCGCTGAGCGCAGCGCGACGGTGGAGTGGGGCATGATCGATTACCAGCCACCGGTGCTCGACCCGGAACCACCGTCTCGTGAAGAGACGCCCATGCAGCCCAGCATCGATTTTCCGCCGCCGAACGATGGCCACGGCGCGACGCAGGGCGACGAGCCGCCGGAACGTTCGCGCGCTAATTCGGCGGAGGAGACCGAGTGGGAGGTGGAAGAGGTGGCCTTCCCGCCGCTGGACCGCGATAATGGCGTTGCCCTGGGCAATCCCGACCAGAGCGATGACCTGGAAGAAGCCCGCCGGCTGCTGGAAGACGGCGAGGTGGAACGGGCGCGCCCGCTATTGCAGCAACTGCTGGGTTCTGACGATCCGCAGCTGCGCGACAAGACCCAGCATTTGATCACTCACTATCGACTCTGATGGCGGCATGACCCTGTTTCGACCTCTCGACGATCGTCACTCCCTGAGCGGCCGCCTGGCCATGGGGGTGGAATATGACGGCAGCGCCTACTGTGGCTGGCAGCGACTCAAGCACGCGCCTTCGGTTCAGGCCGAGCTGGAGCGGGCGCTCGCCAAGGTGGCGAGCCAGCCGATAACGGTTCATGCCAGCGGCCGAACCGATTCCGGCGTGCATGCCACACGCCAGATCGTGCACTTCGACGCGCCTGTGCCACGCTCGAATAAAGCCTGGGTGTTTGGTGTCAACGCCAATCTGGCGCGCGATGTTGCGGTACGCTGGGTGCGTGAAGTACCTGACGACTTTCACTCTCGCTTCAAGGCGCTGGCGCGACGCTACCGCTACATCATCCTCAACCAGATGAGCCGGCCGGTGCTGGAGCGGCACAACGTGACTTGGTGTCGCGATCCGCTGGATGCCGATGCCATGCACCGCGCAGCGCAGGCGCTGGTCGGCGAGCACGACTTCTCAAGCTTTCGTGCTGCGGGCTGTCAATCGAAGACCCCTTGGCGCCACCTGCACTTCATCGAGGTGCGTCGCCACGGGCCGCTGGTAGTGGTCGACGTGCAGGGCAACGCCTTCCTGCACCACATGATCCGCAACATCGTCGGTGCGCTGGTCAGCGTGGGGCGTGGTGAACAGGGTGATGCCTACCTGGCCGAACTGCTGGCGCTGAAGGATCGCACCCTTTCCGACGTCACGGCGCCAGCCTGTGGCCTGCATTTCGTCGATTCGCTCTACGATGACTCCTGGGGGCTACCGCAGGAGCCGCTGGGGCCGAATCTACTGGCGTTTCTGGGGGAGTGGACCGGCGAGCGGCCATTGCCCGACTGTCCTATGGTCGAGTTTCGGCGCGGGAGACCCGTAGCGCAAGCCCGGGGATAGGACGGGCGCACGACGGAATCCCCACCGCACGGCGCAAGCGTAAGGTGCGCCCCGCAGCCCGCCTCCATGAGTCTCGGCTTTCTCTGCTACAGTGTTCTAGAAGCCTGATGACGCCGTTCCACTACGGCCGAGTTCAGCGGTCTTCTGGTCCCTCTGGTGAACGTGCCTCTTGCCGAGCGAAAACAACCGCGTCGATCATCACTCGGTCCATCGCCTGGCGATCGTGAGACTTTGGCTCCGAAGGCCTGAGGGAGGTCCATCCCCGGTGAGCGGTATCTGCGGGATCATTCGTCTCGATGGCGTCTCGGTCAGTCGTGCCGAGCTGGAGCTGATGGCGTCACGGGTCGTCTACCGAGGCCCCGACGGTATCGCGTACCATTGTGACGGGCCGGTAGGAATCGCCTGCCTGTCGCTGGATACGACGCCCGACGGTACCGGTGCATGCCGCCCGGTGGTCGTGCCGGAGCATGGCCTACTGTTCGCGGCCGATGCACGCCTCGATAACCGCAATGACTGTGCCGGCGTGAGCCCCCATCTTCATGCCGGGGTAGCAACGGACGCCGAGCTCATGCTCGGTATGCTGCGGCATGCCGGCGAGCATGGACCCGCACGGCTGCTCGGGGACTTCGCCTATGTGCTCTGGGATGCCGGCCATCGTGAGCTGCACCTGGCTCGAGATCCCCTGGGCATGCGCTCCCTGTACTATCGGATCGAGCCTGGGCGGGTACTGTTTGCCACCGAGGTCCGGCAGATCCTGGCGGTGAACGGTGTGCCGCGTCGCTTGAATGCGCAGGCCGTCGGTTGGCACCTGTGCGGCATGCAGACGCCGCCGGGACAGGTCTTCTATGAAGGGATCGAGGGGCTCAAGCCCGCCGAGGAAGTGGTGATCGATATGGCGGGGCGTAAGCGCAGTCGGTGCTTCTGGGCTCCGGATCCAGAGCGACGCCTTCGCTACCGCGACGAGAGGGCCTATGCCGATCAGTTGCGCGAGCTGTTGACGGAGGCGGTGCGCTGTCGCTTGCGTGCCCGGAGCCCGGTGGGCGTGAGCCTGAGCGGCGGAGTCGACTCCACCTGTGTCGCCTCACTGGCGGGCTGGCTCCGCCAGCAAGGGGAGGCCGTGCCACCGATGCGCGCCTACAGTTGGATCTTCTCCGAGCTGCCGGAATGCGACGAGCGCGAGAACATCTATCGTATTGCGGATCATTTCGGCATGCCGGTCCGCGAGGTCCCGGCGGAGGAGACCTACCCCCTGGTCGAGGAGGCCGCCAACCAGCCCCACGAGGATGATCCTTTCTTCTCGATGTTTCAGCCCTTCCTGGACCGTTCCCTGGCTGCGGCGGCGGCCGATCGGGTCAGCGTGATGTTCTATGGCTCACGCGGTGATGTCATCTGTGGGGGAGCCGTCAGCGACGTGCCCGGTATGCTGCTGGCCGGCCATTTTCATAGGGCATGGCGTGAGCTGGAGGCCCTGTCGAGGATAACCTCGCTGCCGCGTGCCTCTACCCTGTCCCGCTACTTGGTGCGGCCCATGCTGTCGGATCTCCTTGGGGGGAGTCGTCTCGCTCGTGGCTTGCACGCCGCTCGATGCTTCGATTCATCGCGCAAGCCACGGCGGGGGCCGATAAGACGCGCGGAGTCCTACGTCTTCCCGGGCTTCCTTCACCGGGCCGGATTGCCAGAGGTCGAGCCCGTACGAGCCGAGGCGGCGAACTGGCCACGCCGCGCCCCACGGGAGCGTTACATCCATGTCTTCTCGCCGCTGGTCCAGCAGGGGATGACTTACGCCGAGCGCATCACCGCCATGCATGGCGTGGGCAATGCCGACCCCTGGAGCGACAGGCGCATCGCCGAGTTCATTCTCGCCTGCCCCCAGTACAGTATCGATAGTGTCATCGAGGTGAAACGGCTGGCGCGACGGGCCATGGCGGGCATCATGCCGATCGAAGCCATCGGCTCGATCGGCAAGGTTTCCCCCGAACCCCTTTACTTCGCTGCGTTGCGTGACAAGGCCTACGACAAGGTCCTCGGCCTGATGACTCATAGCCGCTGTGCCGAACTGGGTTTCGTCGATGAAGCGATGCTACGCGAGCGCTTCGAGTGTTTCGTGCACGGCAATGCGCCCAGTTTCGACCTCTGGCCGACCCTGTCTCTTGAAATCTGGCTGAGACGATTCTGGTAGGCGTGGCACTCCGTTCAGGTAAGCACGTGTGGCTCAGTCACTGTCCCAGGAGTGATAAAAATCAGGCGATAAACCATTGTAAACCAGTTTTTTTTGGCATGGTTGACTACCCAAGGCTGGCCTAGTCTAACTGTAAGGAAATGTTAGCCCTCGATGAGGGCTGAATGGCTGGGGAATTCGCTAGCCAGCGTCGGAACGGGTCGGAGGTTCAGGTGATGGACAATACCCAGGAAAGGAAGAGTGGTGTTCGGCGTGAATATCGCAAGCCCCTATTGACACGCTGGGGGACTGTCGCCGATCTCACGCTGGTGGGGCTAACCAGGCCGGGGTCGGATGTATTCCCGGGGAATGCACCGCATTCGAACGGCAGCCGCAACCCGCCCGGGCACAATAGATAGGCCCTGGAAAGGGGCTGGCATCGAACAGCCAGCGCGCTGTCTCGACCCGTGGACAGGGAAAACGTGGACAGGGGCATCGATGCCGTCCTGCTGCTCGATGGCCGAGAGGCCATCGAGCCGCTTCTTGCCTTTACCCGGCAGCCCGACCGGGAGTCGGCCTTGCGGGCGCTGGGCGAGGGGATTCAAGCCAATCCACTGTGGGTCAGAATGAACGGGGCCAGGCTCGTGGCGCGAGCCTGGCCCGAGCCTATGGTCGCGGTCTTCGGCCATTTCTCGGGGGAGCAGCAGGCC
This sequence comes from Billgrantia sp. Q4P2, assembly GCF_052806135.1. Classification (NCBI taxonomy): domain Bacteria; kingdom Pseudomonadati; phylum Pseudomonadota; class Gammaproteobacteria; order Oceanospirillales; family Halomonadaceae; genus Billgrantia; species Billgrantia sp. Q4P2. Next base: position 190,515 of record NZ_JBRBAI010000002.1, on the reverse strand, counting down.
CTGCTGGCGGATCTGGCTGCTCAACTCCATGAGGTGCTCGAGCATCATCGCTATATCGATTACCCCGCCGCGGAGCAGGCGGTGGAGCGTCTCGCCACGGCCCTCCGGGCGCGCTTCGGCGAGGACGCCCTGTCGCACTTTCGTTATACCGCCATCCCCCGCGGGGGCTGGATCGTGCTCGGTATGCTCTCCTACCTGCTCGATCTGCGCCCCGATCAGATCGGCGTGCCCGGGATGGCCGAGCACGGGGAGCCGCAGCCCTGGGTAGTGGTGGACGACTGTGCCCTGTCCGGGGTGCGCTTCCAGCAGTTTCTCCAGCGCTGTGACACCCCGGCCGTCATCTTTTGTCCGCTGTTTGCCCCCCGGGAGCTGTGTCGCGCCATCGAGCGGGTCGAGCCCAGGGTCCTGGCCTGCCTCAATGCCGAAGACCTCAGGGATGTCGCGCCTGAATGGTTCGGCGAGGCCTATCCCCGTTGGCTCAGGGAGTGCCGGGAGCGGATCGGCGAGGATGCCTACTGGTGCGGGATCGCCGAGTACGTGGCCTTCGCCTGGTGCGAGCCCGAGACCAAGTACTGGGATGCGGGAACGGGGCGCTTCGAAGCCGGCTGGAACGCCTGGCCGCCGTCGCTGTGCCTCAAGCGTCGTGTCCAGGCCTCGCGGCTGCGGGCGGAGTTGGCTGGCCTGGCGGAGGGAGAGGCACTGACAGGGATCGGGCTGCAGGCGGTGGAGTCTGGCCCCCTCAGGTCCGCCGATCGCGTGCTGTGGGTGCCGATCGGTGAATCGATCGCGGTGGCACACTTCCCGGAGGCGGCCGCGGGGTCCGCGCCCTGTTTCCAGCTCGATCCGACGGCGGCAGACATGTGGCGAGCGCTGCTGGAAACCGGCAGTCGGGAGGGCGCCATCTCGGTGCTGCTGGAGGGCTATGCCGTAGCGCCGGAGGCGCTGCGACGGGACCTAGCCTCGTTGGTGGTGGAACTCGAGGAGAATGGCGTCATAGTCCGGCAATGAATCGTCCGGCGCTGAGTCGGCGACAGGGGAGTTCAGGGCGCGTGGCATACCGATACCGGGTCTTTGGGCTCTGCATGGAGACGACGCATCGTTTCCGCTTCCCCTTGAGTGTCGCACCCGCCACGGCGGAGAGTGACCTGACCTTTCATTGTGAGCTGGAGAGGGCGTGGCCCACACCCTCGAGCCGAGATGCCCTCTATCTGAGTCCGGCCAGGAACCGGTTCGGGGAACCTGATCTGGAGATCTATGCCGTGGCCGGCGGCAGCCTCATGCGCTTTCCCCGGGTGGCGGAATTCCTGGTCGCTCCCGGGCGGATCGACTGCCGGCTGCAGGACGGCGGAGCTGGCTTCATGGTTGATCTCTATCTGCTCGGGGACGTTCTCTCCTATTACCTCGAGATGACCGGCGTGAGCGCTCTGCATGCCGGGGCGGTGGCCCATGATGGTCAGGCGATGCTGTTCGCGGCGGATCGCACCGGCGGCAAGAGCACCCTGGTGGCCTCCCTGGTCGCGGCCGGGTTTCACCTCCTCGCCGACGACATTGCAGCGCTGGAGCCGGATGATGCACGGGTAACCTGTCGGCATGCCTTTCCGCAATTGAAGTTGACCCCGGAGCAGGCGCAGCGTTTCGTCGGCACCGCCGAGGGTTTCGAGCCGGTCCATCCTTCCTTCCCGAAGCTCAGTGTGCCGGCCGAGAGAGTGGGTGGCATCGCCTGGGAGTCACTGCCCGTGGCGAGGATCTACCTGCTGGAGCGCCGTGTCGTCACCGGGGGCGACACGGCGATACGCCTGGAGCCGCTCGGCCCGGGCGAAGCGCTGATCCAGCTCGTGCGTCACTCCTTCCTGGCCGAGGAACTGGAGGGGTGTGGGACTGCGGGCAGGCAGGGCGGCACTGCGCAAGCGGACATGACACGAACACGCTTCCATCGTCTCGCGGCCATTGCACGGGCCGTCGTGGTCAAGCGCCTATGTTATCCTAGCGGTTATCAGCATCTCCCCGAGTTGCACCGGGCAGTGCTCGCCGACCTCGGTGGAGCGACCGGCGAACGGTGATAGATAGGATGGCAAGGATGAGCATGAACGACGTACAGGCCGTGGGATGTCGTACCCGCATCAAGTTCTGCGGCCTGACCCGTGAGCGGGACGTGGCCGATGCCGTGGCCGCCGGTGCCGATGCGCTCGGCTTCGTGCTCTGGCCCGGCAGCCGTCGCCATGTCGACGAGGATCGCCTCGCGGTGCTGGCCGCGTGCGTGCCGGCCTTCGTCACTCGGGTGGGCCTGTTCGTCGACGCGACGCCCGAGTTCGTCTTGCGTGCCAGCCGCCACCTCGACCTGCTGCAGTTCCATGGCGATGAGACGCCCGCTTTCTGTGCCGGTTTCGAGCGACCCTGGATCAAGGCGTTGCGCATGCGCGACGGCCTCGACCTGCATGCTGCGGCCACGGCCTATGACGGCGCCCAGGCGCTGCTGCTGGATGCCTACCGCCCGGGTGTGCCGGGTGGCACCGGGGAGACCTTCGACTGGTCGCGAATCCCCGCAAGCCTGGAAAAACCTGTTATTCTCGCGGGTGGGTTGAGCGCGGACAACGTCGCCGGTGCCATCGAGCGTGTGCGCCCCTTTGCGGTGGACGTCTCCGGTGGTGTGGAAGCCGAGCCCGGTTGCAAGGATCCCCGCCTGCTGTCGGCTTTTGCCGCGGCGGTGGCCCAGGCCGACCGCAGGCGCCTTGGCTGATTGCTTTGCCCAAGCCCGATTCAACCCCTGTCCCTTATGGCGACCCTATGAGGTGTCTTTAGTGAGCAAGTTCAGTGACCTGACCCGACTGCCGGACGCCCGCGGCCACTTCGGCCCCTATGGCGGCCGGTTCGTCTCGGAGACCCTGAGCTTCGCCCTGGACGATCTGGAGAAGACGTACCTGCGTCTTCGCGACGATCCGGACTTCCAGGCCGAATTCGACTACGACCTGGCCCATTACGTGGGCCGTCCCTCTCCGCTCTATCATGCGGAGCGATGGTCGCAGAAGCTCGGCGGGGCACGGATCTGGCTCAAGCGCGAGGATCTCAACCACACCGGTGCGCACAAGGTGAACAACACCATCGGTCAGGCGCTACTGGCCAAGATGAGCGGCAAGCCGCGGGTGATCGCCGAGACCGGTGCCGGCCAGCACGGTGTCGCCACCGCCACCGTGGCGGCACGCCTGGGGCTGAAGTGCGAGGTCTACATGGGTGCCGAGGACGTCCAGCGCCAGAAGCTCAACGTCTATCGCATGCGTCTGCTCGGGGCCAACGTGATCCCGGTCGAGTCGGGCACGCGCACGCTCAAGGATGCCATGAACGAGGCGCTGCGCGACTGGGTCACCAACGTCGACGACACCTTCTACATCATCGGCACCGTGGCCGGACCACACCCCTATCCCATGCTGGTGCGCGACTTCAACGCCGTGGTCGGCCGCGAGGCGCGCCGCCAGTCGCTCGAAGAGTTCGGCAGGCTGCCCGACGCGCTGATTGCCTGCGTCGGTGGCGGCTCCAACGCCATGGGCCTGTTCTACCCCTTCGTCGAGGATGACGAGGTCGCCATGTACGGCGTCGAGGCCGGCGGCGACGGCGTCGACACCGGTCGCCATGCCGCGCCGCTGGCGTCCAATGCGCCGCGCGGCGTGCTGCATGGCAACCGCACTTACCTGATGTCCGACGAGGGCGGCCAGGTCTCCGACACCCACTCGATTTCGGCCGGCCTCGACTACCCGGGCGTAGGCCCCGAGCATGCGCTGTGGAAAGATGTCGGGCGGGTGCAGTACGTGGCCGCCAACGACGATGCCGTACTCGAGGCATTCCGCGAGCTGACCCGGGTGGAAGGCATCATGCCGGCGCTGGAGTCGGCCCATGCGCTGGCCCATGCCAAGGTTCTGGCGCCGACCATGCGGCCCGACCAGAACATCGTGGTCAACCTGTCCGGCCGCGGCGACAAGGACATCATGACGGTCGCCAAGATCGACGGCCTGGAGTTCTGACGATGAACCGAATCGACCAACGCTTCGCCGAACTCAAGGCTCAGGGCCGTCGGGCGCTGATTCCCTACATTACCGCCGGCGATCCGGCGCCGCGCTACACGGTAGGCTTCATGCATGCCCTGGTGGAAGCGGGCGCCGACGTGCTCGAGCTGGGGGTGCCGTTTTCCGATCCCATGGCCGACGGCCCGGTGATCCAGAAGGCCTGTGAGCGCGCGCTCAAGCACAACGTGCGCCTGACCCACCTGTTCGAGATGGTGCGTGAGTTTCGTCAGAACGACAACGACACTCCGGTGGTGCTGATGGGCTATCTCAACCCCGTCGAGCGTATCGGCCTTGCCGCGTTCGCCGAGCAGGCTGCGGCTGCCGGTATCGATGGCGTACTGACGGTGGACATGCCTCCTGAGGAGGCTGACGAGTTCGGCCCATTGCTCAAGCAGCATGGCCTGGCCTCGATCTTTCTCGTCGCCCCTACCACTTCGCGGGAGCGGGCCGCTACAATATGCGCCCATGGCGAGGGCTACCTCTACTATGTTGCGCTCAAGGGCGTGACCGGGGCCGCCACGCTCAATGCCGACGACGTGGCCGAACACCTGGCGCCGCTGCGCGGCCTGACCGAGCTGCCGCTGTGCGTCGGCTTCGGCATCCGCGACGGGGCCTCGGCGGCCGAGGTCGGCAAGGTGGCCGATGGCGTCATCGTCGGTAGCGCGCTGGTCAGTCGTATCGCCGACAACGCCGAGCGGCCTGAGGCGATCGCCGGCGAGCTCAAGGCCATACTCGGGGAGATGCGCCAGGCCCTGGATGCGCTGCCCGCTCGCTGAGCTTGCCCTTGCCCACGATTCGACTCATGACGCCCGGTTCCGCCGGGCGCAACAGCATACGGAAGCCTTTCTGACATGAGCTGGCTCGACAAGATTGTTCCCTCCATGGGGCGGATTCAGCGCAAGGACCGGCGGGCCAGCGTGCCCGACGGCCTGTGGCGCAAGTGCCCGAAATGCGAGGCGGTACTCTATCTGCCCGAACTGGAAAAGCATCACAACGTCTGCCCCAAGTGCGATCATCACCTGCGCCTGACCGCACGCAAGCGGCTCGACTGGTTCCTCGACAAGGACGGGCGGGAGGAGATCTCGGCCGATCTCGAATCGGTGGACCGCCTCAAGTTCCGCGACTCCAAGAAGTACAAGGACCGCCTCAATGCGGCCCAGAGGGAGACCGGCGAGAAGGATGCCCTGGTGGCCATGCGTGGCACCCTGGATGGCCTGCCGGTGGTCGTGGTCGCCTTCGAATTCACCTTCATGGGCGGTTCCATGGGCGCCGTGGTGGGGGAGAAATTCGTGCGAGCGGCCAGTCTCGCCCTCGAAGAGCGCATCCCCTTCATCTGCTTCTCCGCTTCGGGTGGGGCACGAATGCAGGAAGCGCTGTTCTCGTTGATGCAAATGGCCAAGACCTCGGCTGCGCTGGAGCGCCTGCGTGTGGCCGGTGTGCCTTACATCTCGGTGCTGACCGACCCCGTGTTCGGTGGCGTGTCGGCGTCGCTGGCCATGCTTGGCGATCTCAACGTGGCCGAGCCCAACGCCCTGATCGGTTTTGCCGGACCGCGGGTCATCGAACAGACCGTGCGGGAGAAATTGCCGGAAGGTTTCCAGCGCAGCGAGTTCCTGCTCGAGCATGGCACGGTCGACATGATCGTGCCGCGTGGTGAAATGCGCGACCGCCTGGGTGCCGTGCTGCGCAAACTGACCCACCAGCCGCCCAGCGGCCTCGAGGAGAGCATGATCATCGAGCCCGACCTGGTCGACGAGGCCGAGCGTGCGGCAGCGGAGGAGGGTGAAATCATTGATGCCGTCGAGCCCGAGGCGTCGGAAGAGTCTTCGTCACCGGGGGCATCCGAGGACACCGACCGCTCTGACCCTGCGCGCTGATCGCTCGTGATGCCTTCGACGCCATCTCGCACGCTGGACGGCTGGCTCAGCTACCTGGAGCAGATCCATCCGGTGGGCATCGACCTCGGCCTTGAACGGGTGGCCGAGGTTGCCCGCCGCATGGGGTTACTGGCCAATCGCCTGGCGCCGCGTGTCATCACCGTGGCCGGTACCAATGGCAAGGGCTCGACGGTAGCCATGATCGAGGCGCTGGCAGGTGCGCATGGTCTCACCACCGCAGCCTACACGTCGCCTCATCTTCTGCGTTACAACGAAAGGCTGCGGCTCGGCGGCAGCGAGGCGGACGATGCCACGCTCATTGCCGGCTTCGAAGCCGTGGAGGCAGCACGCCTGGCCGATGAGCCGGTGAGCCTGACCTATTTCGAGGCCGGAACCCTGGCGGCGCTGTGGGCCATTGCCCGCCGCCGGCCCGACCTCGCCGTGCTGGAGGTCGGATTGGGCGGCAGGCTCGATGCGGTCAACGTCATCGATGCCGATGTCGCCGTCATTACCACCATCGCGCTCGACCATGCCGCCTTCCTCGGCACCGACCTCGAGGGGATCGGTCGTGAAAAGGCCGGTATCATGCGTGCCGGCCATCCCGTCATACTCGGCAGTAGAGAGCTTCCCGCAAGCGTGCGCCAGTGCGCCGATGAACGGGGCGCCCCGGCCATGACGCTGGGGCAGGACTTTCGCTGGCAATCCAGCGCCGGCGATCGCTTCAGTTGGCAGGGAACCGATGCCGATGGGACTTTTCCAACCCTCGAAGACTTGCCCGATCCGGGGCTGCCGCTGGACAATGCCGCTACGGCGCTGCAGGCCCTGGCAGCGGCCGGCATCGTGCTCGATGAAGTGAGCTGCCGGATGGCCCTGAGCGCGCTGCAGGTGCCCGGACGTATGCAGTGGCTGGGGCAATGGTGCCTGGATGTGGGGCACAATCCGCATGCCGCCGCTTACCTGGCGGAAAGGCTGTCCATTCAGCCATGCCGCGGGCGTACCTGGGTGTTGCTCGGCATGTTGGCCGACAAGGATGCCGATGGTGTCATCGAGGCCCTGGCCGCAGCGGCGGATGGCTGGGTGAGCGTGACCCTGGTCGGCGATCGGGCACGCACAGCCGCGGATCTGGCAGGGCGCATCGAGGCTCACGGGGGACATGTCGCGTACCAGGCCCAGTCGCCCGAAGCGGGTGCGGAATGGCTTTCCGGGCGCTTGGCGCCCGACGATCGCGTGCTGGTATGCGGCTCCTTCTTCACGGTGGCGGCCATACTGGCATGGAAGCAGGCGCAGGCAGCCTAGCGGGGGCAGGAGGGCACGATGAAGTATGGAATGCGCGAACGAATCAGCGGGGCGGTCATCCTGATCGCCCTGGCGGTGATCTTTGTGCCGATGCTGTTCGATGAGCCGGCACCTCGCGACGAGCGTCCCCAGCCGATGCTGACCATCGAGCAGCCGGTGCCGGTGGAACGGCGCAGCGTGCCCGATCCGCAGCCACCGGAGAGCCTGGGCCAGATCCGCGCGCCCGAGACGAGCCCCGAACTGGTGGAACCGCAGCCGCCGCTGGAAGACGTCGAGCCCACACCCGGTGAGGTAGCCCGAGTGGAGCCAGCGCCAGCCGTGGCGGTACAGCAGGGCGAAACGGGCAGCACGGCACCGCGCGAGGACCCCATCGCGGACTTGGCCCAGGCGGCTTCCGAGCGGGCCGAGAGCAGCCCGCCCGCCGCCCCGGACTCCGGGCCCGAACGGCCGGCCTCACCGGTGAGCGCATCGCCGGGGGGCGAGTGGGCCGTTCAGGTGGGCAGCTTCGGCGAGCCGGGCAATGCCGAGCGGCTCCAGGCGCAGCTGCAGGAGCAGGGGTTTCCCGTCTATAGCCGGCGGCGCGACAACAACATGACGACGGTCTACGTGGGGCCCTTCGACTCCTCGGATTCCGGCGAGCGTGCCATGAGTGCGGTGAAGGAACGCGTCAACCTGCAGGGCCTGCTGGTTCGAGTGAGAGAGTGACGGTATGACATTGACTTGGCTCGACTGGGGCTTTCTTGCCGTACTGGCCATCTCGACCCTGGCAGGGTTCATGCGTGGCCTGGTACGCGAAGGGCTGGGGCTGGCGGCTTGGATCATCGCGCTGTTGGCGGCGCGCCTGCTTGCCGAGCCGGTAGCCGATCTGCTTTCCGGGCTGATCGATAGTCCCGACGGCCGGCTGGTGCTGGCCTTCGTGCTGGTGATTCTCGGTGTGGTATTGCTCTGCGGTATCGTCATTCGCATGGTGCATGCCGCCGTGGAGTGGGTCGGCATGGGGTTCTTCAACCGCGTGGCCGGTGCCTGCTTCGGCATCGCACGAGGTGCGGCGGTGCTGATAGTGGCGACCATCCTGATCAGCCTGACGCCGCTGGCCCAGTTGCAGGCGTGGCAGGATGCGGAGCTGCGGCCCTCCTTCGAGCAGCTGCGCGACTGGGCCGTCAATCAGCTCGAGGCCTGGGAAGGACGCGTGCCCGAGGCGCCCGAGGCGTGGCGTAACATGCCGCTGCCCGAGCGGCGCGACGGTGGCAACCCCGAGCCTGGTGCCTTGTGAGCTGAGAATCATGCTTTTATCAAGCCGACTGCGGTCGGCCCCCCTGCAAGCGAGGTAAGGTGGAATGTGCGGTATCGTCGGCCTTGTGGCCAAGCAGACCGTGAACCAGGCGATCTATGACGCCCTGACGGTGCTTCAGCACCGCGGCCAGGATGCCGCGGGCATGATGACATGGAGCGAAGGGCGCTTTCTGCTGCGCAAGAGCAACGGCCTGGTACGCGATGTGTTCCACACTCGCCACATGGCGCGGCTGCAGGGCAACCTGGGGATCGGTCATGTGCGCTACCCCACCGCGGGCTCATCCAGCGAGGCGGAGTCGCAGCCGTTCTACGTCAATTCCCCCTATGGCATCGCGCTGGCACATAACGGCAACCTGACCAATTCGGACCAGCTCAAGCAGGAGCTGTTCTCTTCCGACCTGCGCCATATCAACACCAGTTCGGATTCCGAGGTGCTGCTCAACGTGTTCGCGCACGAACTGGGCAAGCAGGGGCTGCACCTCTCACCCGGCGATATCTTCGATGCAGTACGGCGGGTGCACCGTCGCTGCCGCGGCGGCTATGCTGCGGTCGCGATCATCAACGGCGTCGGGCTGGTGGCCTTCCGCGACCCCAACGGCATCCGTCCGGTGGTGTTCGGTACCCGCGACGAGGGCAAGGGGCAGGAGGTGATGATCGCCTCGGAGTCCGTAGCGCTCGATGTGGGCGGTTTCGAGCTGCATCGCGACCTGGCGCCGGGCGAGGCGATCTTCGTCGACATGGAGGGCGAGTTCCACACCCAGCAGTGCGCCGATACGCCTACCCTGACACCCTGCATCTTCGAGCACGTCTACCTGGCACGGCCCGATTCCATCCTCGATGGCGCCTACGTCTACGGCACGCGCATGCAGATGGGGCGCAAGCTCGGCGACCGCATCCGCAGCGAGTGGCCGGAACACGACATCGACGTGGTGATTCCGATCCCCGATACCTCGCGTACCTCGGCGCTGGAACTCGCCCAGCACCTGGGCGTGACCTATCGCGAAGGCTTCATGAAGAACCGCTACATCGGGCGGACCTTCATCATGCCGGGCCAGACCCAGCGCAAGAAGTCAGTACGCCAGAAGCTCAATGCCATCGGCGTCGAGTTCAAGGGCAAGAACGTGCTGCTGGTGGACGATTCCATCGTGCGCGGCACCACCTGCAAGCAGATCATCCAGATGGCTCGCGAGGCCGGCGCCAACAAGGTTTACTTCGCCTCGGCGGCGCCGCCGGTGCGCTATCCTAACGTCTACGGTATCGACATGCCGGCGGCTGCGGAACTGATCGCCCATGGCCGCAGCGAAGCCGAGGTGGGTGAATTGATCGGCGCCGACCGCATCTTCTACCAGGACCTGGACGATCTGAAGGATGCCTGTCGTGAGGTCAACCCCGGGCTCGAGCAGTTCGACTGTTCGGTGTTCGACGGTCGCTACGTGACCGGCGATATCGATGCCGGCTACCTGTCAGCGCTGGAAGCTTCGCGCAACGATGCCGCCAAGCAGCAACTGGGCGCCGGAGCCCACGCCCTGGTGGGCATGCATAACCAGGAAGACGACATCGATGACTGAGGTGGCCGAGCATGCATGACGAGACATCCCCCGACGACAGCTGGGCACTGGAAACCCTGGCGATTCGCTGCGGCCACCAGCGTACCCATGAGCAGGAGCATGGCGAGCCGATCTTTCCCACCTCGAGCTTCGTCTATGGCAGCGCCGCCGAAGCGGCGCGCAAGTTCGGCGGCGAAGAGGCCGGGAACGTCTACTCCCGCTTCACCAACCCCTCGGTGCACACCTTCGAGCGTCGCCTGGCGGCGCTCGAGGGCGGAGAGCGTTGCGTGGCGACGAGCTCCGGCATGGCGGCGATTCTCTCGACGGTGCTCGCCCTGCTGCAGGCCGGCGACGAGATCGTCGCCTCGCGCTCGCTGTTCGGTTCGACCGTCAGCCTGTTCGACAAGTACTTCGGCAAGCTGGGCATCACCACGCGCTATGTGGAGCTTTCCGACCTGGCGGCCTGGGAGGCGGCAATCACGCCCCGTACGCGTCTGCTGTTCGCCGAGACGCCCTCCAACCCGCTCTCCGAGGTGGTCGACATCGCGGCGCTTGCCGAGATTGCCCAGCGTCATGGCGCATTGCTTGCCATCGACAACTGCTTCCTGACCCCGGCGCTGCAGAAGCCGCTGGCGCTGGGGGCGGACCTGGTCATCCATTCCGCCACCAAGTACCTGGACGGGCAGGGTCGGGCGGTGGGCGGTGCGGTGGTGGGCCGCAATCGGGAACTCGAGGAGGTCTTCGGCGTGGTGCGCACCTGTGGGCCGTGCCTGAGCCCGTTCAACGCCTGGATCTTCACCAAGGGACTGGAGACGCTCAACCTGCGCATGCGTGCCCACTGCGAGAATGCCCAGGCCCTGGCCGAATGGCTGCAGGCGCACCCGGCGGTAGCGCGGGTTCACTACAGCGGCCTGGCGGACCACCCGCAGCATGAACTGGCCAGCCGCCAGCAGGGCGGCTTCGGTGCAGTATTGGGCTTCGAGGTGAGAGGGGGGCGCGAGGCGGCCTGGTCGGTCATCGATGCCACCTGCATGCTGTCGATCACCGGCAACCTGGGTGACGTCAAGACCACCATCACCCACCCTGCCACCACTACCCACGGGCGGCTTTCGCAGCCGCAGAAGGAAGCGGCAGGTATCGGCGAGGGGCTGATCCGCGTGGCGGTGGGGCTCGAGGCGCTCGATGACATCCGTGCCGATCTGGCGCGCGGACTCGATGCGCTGAGCTGATTTCGATTCCGGATGCGTGGCGCGCGGCGCATCCCGGTAGTCGAACGGGTAATTTTTACGAACGTAACGTTCGGTTTTTTCAGCGCATCCTGATCATGCGTTACGGTATGCTGCCCTCCATCGATGACGAAGCTCAACGGGAGCGACGAGATGTGGCGCAACACCCGGTCAGGCTGGGGCCTGGTCAGTATCACCTTCCATTGGATCAGTGCCCTGGCGATCGTGGGGCTGTTCCTGCTGGGCTGGTGGATGACGGACCTGGGGTATTTCGATCCCTGGTACAACCGTGCGCCATGGTGGCACCGTTCCATCGGCATGCTGCTGCTGTTCGCCACGCTGCTGCGTATTCTCTGGCGGCTGTTCCAGCCGACTCCTATCGCCCAGGGGAGCCGTGTCGAACGCATCGCCGCACACCTCGGTCATATCGCCCTCTACGTCCTCATGCTGACGGTAATGGTGAGCGGTTACCTGATCTCCACTGCTCGTGGGCGTGGCATCAGCGTGTTCGACTGGTTCGACGTGCCCGCTTTTATTAGCCACCTGCCCGATCAGGCCAGCATTGCCGGTGAGATCCACTGGTACAGCGCCCTGGCACTGTTACTGCTGGCAGCAGGGCATACTTGTGCGGCGCTGAAGCATCATTTTCTCGATCGCCACGATACCCTCACTCGCATGCTGAATCCGGCACGTACGCGTCGCCGTTGAACACCAGCGCCTCAGCGCGCTTCACCAAGGAGAGACCCATGTTCAAGAAAGCCGCACTCGCTACTGCCCTTGGCGCCGTTTCCCTGGCCACCGTTGGTCAGGCCCTGGCCGACGACTACGTGGTGGATACCGAGGGGCAGCACGCCTTCATCCAGTTCAAGATCAATCACCTTGGCTATTCCTACATTCTGGGTAACTTCGAGGAGTTCGAAGGTCGCTTCCACTACGACCCGGAAGACCTCGAGGCTTCCAGCGTCGAAATGGAAGTGCAGGTGGGCAGCCTCAACACCAACCACGCGGAGCGCGACCGTCACTTCCTGAGCGACGATTTCCTCAGTGCCGACGACTATCCCACCGCGACCTTCGTTTCCACCGGCTTCGAGCCGACCGGGGACGATGAAGGCGTACTCACCGGTGATTTCACCCTCAAGGGCGAGACCCGTGAGATCGAGATGCCGGTGACACTGGTGGGCGAGGGGGAGGATCCCTGGGGCAGCTACCGTACCGGTTTCGAGGGCTCGACCACGCTGACGCTTGCCGACTTCGGTATCGACATGAGTGATTTCCCCGAAGTGATGCACGAGCTCGAGCTCTACGTCACCTTCGAGGGGGTACGCCAGTAAGCTCAGTCGACGAGCGATTCGCCAGGCAACACGAACGACACCCCCGGCCATGGCCGGGGGTGTCGTTTATTGGGAGGCAGGCGGGAGCGGGTCGGTCTTAGCGGGTCTCGTTGAGCACGGCATCGGGGAAATGCCGCCTGAGGATGCGGTTCTGGAAGTCATCCACGAACCGGCTATTGATGATGATGATGAACCGCTCGAAAGTGGCATCCGGGTCCTGCTGGGCGATACTGTCGATGCTGTGGTAGAGGCGGTCGTCGTGCAGGTGAAGGATGTCGCCTTCCTGCAGCGTGGCTTCCATCAGTGACTGCGTGCCGGCCTGGTCGGCATACAGATGATTGGCGCCACCGCTGACGTTCTCGCGCTGGAGCACCAGGATGCTCAAGGCCTTGCAGCCGTCGGCATGGATTCCCTGGCCCTGCAGGGGATCGACCTGGCCTTCGCCACGCACCCCGGTAATCTGCATCAGGATCGGTTCGTTGGGCCCTAGGTTCCACAGCATCGCCCAGGCGTGCACGAAGGCCTTGACGTCGGGGCGGGCTAGAAACTCCGGTGTGAGGGGGTCATAGTAACGCAGCCGGTCTGCCATGCTTTCTGCAGCATTGAAGGCGCCACCTTGGGCCATGGGACAGTGCCCCATGTCCCTGACCTCTCCGGCCTCGTCCAGCGCCAGCCAGGACATGCGCTTCCAGCGACTGTTGACGTAGGGGTCGCGAGGCAGGTCGGCAGTGAATGCCTGCCAGGCCGACAAATCCACGCGTGAGCGAACGTCGGTCAAGGCCCAGTGACGGGTGGCCAGGTCGCGGCTGACGTCTGGTGCCCAGTAGTGGACCAGCGGATCGATTGGCATGCCGGTGAAATCGTAGCCATGTTTGAGTGTGTCGAGTTTCATGTCGCTATCTCCAGGTGGCCGGGCGGGATTGCCCGATGTTGTCGGGGATGCCCCGTGCAACAAATAAAAAATGAAAAGAAATGAAACTAAATGTCAAAGATTGTAGCTGGAAATATTAGACCGTCAGGCTGAAGCCTGAAGGCCAAGGCAGAAAAAGACGGAAGACTTACGACCAACGACGTAGGAGAATTCTGACAATGCTGTGTAGGATGTAACGAAAAACGGTGAGATTGTTCTCATTATGGAAACATGAGCACCGTCATGCCCCTTGCGAGGAATGTCGTATGTTCCGCGAACAGCGCTTCAGACGGTGGCTGCGCCGATGGCTGGTAAAGCCATCGGCCGCGGTAGCCGCAGGCTCTGCGGAAAGCGACGATGCCGTCGAGCGCGTGCGCCGTCAGTACCTGGAAAGCGAACAACGCTTCCGAGCTTTGCTCGAGAGCCTGCCCAAGGTGGCGGTGCAGGGCTATGACCGCGATCGCCGAGTCATCTACTGGAACGCGGCCAGTACACGGCTCTATGGCTACAAGGCCGAGGAGGCTCTCGGCGGTCTGCTCGAGGATTTGATCATTCCCGATTTCATGCGGGAGGGAGTCATCCAGGCACACCGGGCCTGGATTCGGCAAGGCATCGAGATACCAGCGGAAGAACTGGAACTCAAACACAAGAGCGGCGAACTGGTGCCGGTCTTCTCGCACCACGTAATGCTCAAGGAGCATACCGACGACCCACTCATGTTCTGTGTCGACGTTGATTTGTCCGACCAGAAGCAGGCACATCGGGACCTCGAATTCGCCACACGCTATGACAGGCTGACCAAACTGCCCAACCGGCAGACCTTCGAGGCCGACCTCGACCATGTTCTCGGTGGCATCCGGCGGCGCGATGTCGGGCTGGCCTTGCTCTATCTCGATATCGATCGTTTTGTCGAGATCAATGACGCCCTGGGCTATGAACAGGGCGACCAACTGCTGGTGGAGTTGACCCGCCGCCTGCACCATGAGCTGCGTTCCACCGACCTGCTGTCCCGTGTATCGAGCGACGAGTTCGTGTTGGCCTTTCCCGGCCTGCGTCGAGAGGAGGACGTGCTGCAGGTAGTGAACAAGATTCAGGGGCTGTTCAAGCTCCCCTTTGGTTTGGAAGGACATGAGCGTCGCATCTCGGCCAGCATCGGCGTCTGCCTCTTTCCCGATCATGGCAGCGGGGCGCGCGAGCTGATCCGTAATGCCGACGTGGCCAAGAACCGTGCCAAGCTGGAAGGGCGTGGAAGCGTGCGCTTCTTTCACCAGTACCTGCACGACGAGCTGGTGCGGGAGCACCGCATGGCCGAGAACCTGGAGCGCGCCCTCGATGCCCATGAACTCACGCTACATTACCAGCCACAGGTATCGGCGATCAGTGGACGAATCGAAAATCTGGAGGCCCTGCTGCGCTGGGAGCCGCGCGAAGGGCCGACGGTATCCCCGCATGAGTTCATCCGCGTGGCCGAACGCTCCGGACTGATTCACCGCCTGGGCGACTGGGTCATGGAAGAAGCCTGCCGGCAGCGGGCGCTGTGGCGTGATGCCGGTGTGCCGCTGGAGCGTATCGACATCAATGTCTCGGGGCGACAGCTATCGAGGCCGGATGTGTTCGAACGGCTGCACCAGTGCCTGGTACGCCACGGGCTCGGGCCGCGAGAGATCGGCATCGAACTGACCGAGAACGTGCTGATCGAAGCCGATGGCCGGATCCTGGAATGCCTCTGGGAGCTCTATCATCGTGGTTTTCGCATTGCCATCGACGATTTCGGTACTGGCTACTCTTCGCTGAGCTACCTGAAGCGATTCCCGGTGACGGCATTGAAGATCGATCGCACCTTCGTGCGTGATGCCCCGGGGGAGCCAAAGGACAGGGCGATCATGGAGGCGGCGGTATTCATCGGTCACCGCCTCGGGCTCGAGGTCGTGGCCGAGGGAGTCGAGGATCAGCAGCAGCTGGAGTTGATCCGCGAGATAAAGTGCGATCTCGTGCAAGGCTATTACTTCTACCGTCCGATGCCTGCAGCGATGACCGAGCGTGTCCTGCTGGGGCTGGTGGCAAGCAACCCCGGGGACTTGCAAGGCTGAGCAGGGGCGTACTTTCGCGTAGAATGCGTCTCCCCGCATGCCGACGGAGCTGCCCATGCCTCCTTCTTCAACCGATGCCTCCCTGGGGCCGATGCTCTGGCGGCAGACCTGGCCGATGGCCATCGGAGTGTTGGCACTGCTCGGCTTCCAGCTGGTAGACAGCGCCTTCGTCGCTCGCCTGGGCACGGCGCCGCTGGCGGCGCAGTCGTTCACCTTTCCACTCACTTTTCTCATCATCGGCGTGCAGGTAGGGCTTGGCATCGCTATCGCGGCGCTGATCTCGCGTGCGCTGGGTGCCGGCGAAACGGCCAGGGCAAAGCGCCTTGGCTCGCTGGTGCTGATGATGGGCAGCGTGACCATCGCCCTGCTCTCGTTCGTGCTGTGGTGGGCCCAGGCGCCCATTTTCTCTCGTCTGGGGGCCGATGCCGCAACGCAAGAGCTGATTCGCGACTACTGGGCGCCGCAGCTGTTCGCGGCCTGGCTGGGGGCGGTTCTCTACTTCATCTATAGCCTGTTCCGTGCCCACGGCGATACGCGACTGCCCGGCAAGATGATGGTGATGACCAGTCTCATCAACCTGCTGCTCGATCCGCTATTCATCTTCGGCGTTGGCCCCTGGGCCGGGCTTGGGCTTCCCGGGGCGGCCTGGGCCACGGCGATCGCTTTTGCCGGTGGCTTGTTGTTGGGTGTCAAGCGGCTGCGGCAGAACGACTGGCTGGCGCGTGGAGGGCTCCGGCGGGAGCTGGCAGGTTCGGCGCGGCCCTTTCTCGGTATTGCCGGGCCGGCGATGGTCAGCCAACTGATGCCACCGCTGGCGGCGATGCTCGCCGTCTCGGTGGTGGCGAGCCTGGGGGAATCGTCCGTGGCGGCATGGGGCCTTGCGAGCCGGCTCGAAATGCTGGTCCTGGTCGTGGTGCTGGCCATGACCATGTCGCTGCCCCCCTGGCTGGGGCGCTGCTATGGCGCCGGCGACTGGACACAGGTCAGGCAACTGGTGCGCCTGGCGCTGAGGATCGTGGTGGCATGGCAGCTCGCTCTGGGAATGGCATTGGCTTTGCTTGCACCTTGGGCCGCTCAATTGCTGGCGGGCAGTCCTGACGTGCGTGCCGATTTGACGGTACTGATTCGTTTTCTACTGCCGAGTTATGCCGCCCTTGGTGTCTGTATGCTGGTGGTTTCCGCTGGCAACGCGCTGGGTTGGCCGCTGCGTGCCATGCTGATGTCCACGGCGCGGCTGTTCTTGTGCTATCTCCCGTTCCTCTGGTTGGGGGCTTCGCTTGGCGGCCTGCCGGGGCTGGCCACGGGGGCGGCGTTCGGTAACGTGTTGGCCGGGGTAGCCGCCTGGCAACTGATGCGCCGTATGCTGTCACGAAGAGAGGCCAGTGCCCGCTCCGAGGCGAAACTTTTACCGCGTGGGCGAACCTGACGCTCATTCCGCTGTCAGGGTTAGGACGTAGTGGCTCGACTGGATCGGGTCATGAAAGCAACTCTGATGGAATGGAGTACGTAATGAAGTTCACCAAGTTTCTGGCAACGATCGCGCTCACTCTGGGTATTGCCGGTGTAGCGGCAGCACAGCAGATGCAGGCCCCGCCGCAGGGGGATCAGGTGGATCAGCTCGATCAGTTGCTCGATTTGGACGAGAACCAGCAGCAGGAAATTCGTAGCCTGCTGGACGAGGCCGAACGTCAGCTGGCACCCAAGGAGCAGGAGGCCCAGGCGCTCCAGGCGCGCCTGGGCGATCATGTCGGGCCCGATTTCGACGAAAACGCCATTCGTGAGGATGCGTCGCGGCTTGGCGATCTGACCGGTGAAATCACCGCCGAGACGGTATTGCTGCAGTCTCGCATCGAATCGGTGTTTACCGATGAGCAGCGCCAGCAACTGGATGAGGCGATCGCCCAGCAGCAGCAGCAAATGCAAGACCTGCAGAACCAGATGCAGCAGCAGGAGGGCCAACCGGCCCAACCCGCACAGTAAGTTCGGCCTCGACAGCGGCTTCCTTTCGGGAAGCCTCTGGCGCCAGGGCAGCCTGCTCCAGCTCTTCAGGAGCGAAGCCCAGGTCGAAGCCGTGGCCAAGGCCCTGCCGAGATCGGTAGGGCCTTGTTGCATCAGAGTGGCACTGGCAAGTCTTCAGGCGCTCTCGTGAACCTCGTGTAGCGAAATGCGGACAGTGGTCTACATCCCGTCAGCTCGGCATTCTTCACGACTCTTTACCTTTTCCCGTTGCTTTGCTGCGACAGCCAATGAGGCTGTCATGCATGACGCAAGTAGTTAATAGAACGGTGTTCTTCTATAACTATATCTTTTATATGGTTATTTTTATGCCATGGCATGCCTCTCGCTAGGTGGGGTATGAGCGGTATCACTGAAAACCGCTCGCGAGGACTCTCACCGAAATAGCCCCAAGGAAACGGGACGAGGAGGCACTATGAAGCTCAAGACATTGACTGCCAGCATGGCCTTGATTTTTGCCGGTCTAGCCGGTGCAACCGTTCATGCCGAGACGGAAGAGTGGCAGGGCGGCAATCTTGCCACCATGTCGACGATGACCAGTGGGTCTACCGTACTGTTGGCACAGGCCGGTGATGCCGAGGGCGGCGTCGAAGGCGGCGTCGAAGGCGGAGTTGATGGCGGTCTCGATGGGAGTGCCGATGGCGGTCTCGATGGGAGTGCCGATGGCGGCCTCGATGGGAGTGCCGATGGCGGCCTCGATGGCAGTGCCGATGGTGGTCTCGAAGGCGATGCCGAAGGTAGCCTAGAAGGGGATGCCGAGAGCGATGTGGAGACGGACTCCACAGTGGACACCGGGGTGGAATCAGGTGTGGCGGCCGATGCGGAAGTGGAGACCCAGGTCGAAGCCGATAGCCGTACGAAAGCCCCCGGGCTGGATCGCGCGATGGAGCGGGCCGCAGAGCCTGCCCGGGATCGGATCGAAGCGAATCGTGACCGTATCAGGGGCACAGCGGAGACTGAGGCGGAAGCCGAAGGCGGCATCGACGCCAACTGAGGCAGCATCCCGCAATCTGGATCCTGCTGGAGAGATCAAGGGAACCCGGGGGGCGCTGCTGAGCCCCCCGGCATTCGTTCAGGTCAGTCGGCCGGCGGCGGTGGTGTGGCCGGAGCAGGCCGCGATGAGGAGACGCGCGGTGCCGCCAGCTTCTCCTGCTGCCAGGCGAAGTAGAGGAACAGGGCGCCCATTACCAGGTAGCCGAGGGTGAAGTCCCAGGCGGCATTGAGGGCCAGCTCTGGGGCATGCATCAGGCCGACGAAGGAGAAGGCGGCCGCCACCGCGGCGAAGATGGCCGCCCGGCGGAACTGGTGATCGATGACCGAGACGGTCATGGCACCGATGAAGATGGCCATGAACATGGCGCCCTGGCCCATGGCGACGATACCGCCCGAGATGTCGGCCACTACATCGCCGGCGCCACGGTTGAAGCGAGTCATCACGTAATTGGCGAAGTAGGGCAGCATGGCCAGCGCCACGGCAGGGTAGTAACGCGTGTCGTTGCTCTGGAAGGCGGTGGCAATCATCGACATGCCGACGAAGACCAGGATGGGGGCAACCACCGAGACCGGGATGATGGCCGCCAGGGCGGCGATCAATCCGAACATGGTGGCCAAGGCATAGACCGCCCCGTTGAGAATGCTGTAACCGCGGCCCGCCCCCATCCACTTGGCGCCGACGGTAGCAATGTACACGGTAGTGGGGAAGACGCCGCCGAACAGGGCGCCGATCATGGTGCCAGCGCCATCCACGGCCTGGCACTCGCGGACGTCGTACTTGTCTCCGGCGGCTTCCATTGCCTCGACGTTGTTCATGGTCTCGATGGCGTTGTACAGCGTGATCGGCAATACCACGGTGAGTACTGCCAGCATGCCGGTGAACAACAGCCCGAGGCCTTCGAACCAGGCCAGGTTGGGCAGCAGCGGGTAGAAGCCGAGGTGGGTGAAGGCGTCACTGAAGCGCTCGCCGCCGGCGTCACCGATCAGGTAAGCCATGGCGGTGCCGATGACGATGGCGAACAGCGAGGTGGGCAAGCGGAAAGGCATGCTGACCCGTGCTACCAGTCCGACGATGATGATCGCCAGTACCAGCAGCCCGATGACCGGCATTTCCAGTGTCTTGAACAGCATCTCGCCGGCAATGAAGGTCAGCGCAACCCCGGCCACGGCACCGAGCATGGCGGCTCGTGGCAGATGATACTGGACCCAGCGGCCGACCAGGCTGACGGCTGCCTCAATGGCGCCGCTGATGAAGCAGGCGGCGACGGCCACCTTCCAGGCCAGCTCGGCATCGCCGGTGAGCTGCTTCGCGGGGAGCAGCACACCGAACAGGAAGACAAACATGACCGGGGTGGAAATGCCGTAGGAGAGTGCGGTGACGTCCGCGCGGTTCTCCTTGCGCGCCAGGCGGGCTGCCGTCCAGGCATAGTAGAAATTGCCCACCATTACCGCTACCGCTGCCCCCGGCAGTACCTGGCCGAATACGATGGAGGCGGGGAAGCCCATGCCCAGCATGCTGATGGCAATGATGACGAAGTTAGCGATATTGTTCTGGAAGAGAGCGAAGAAGGCATCGGTGTCCTCCTTCTTGTACCAAGGGTAATGCACAGGGGAAGCCGCCATGATAAAGCCTCTTGTGTGTTGGGGTTGTAGTCAAGGCAGCATCAGTTTGACTGTCACCTGACTAATTGGTCAAGACTGCCTTTGTCGTATCCGCCGCGAAACGGGCAAGCGAAGTGTGTTGACTCATTGCGAGAGTTCGTTGCGCTATGGCGCACAGTCGCGTTGCGAGCCCCATGAACCTATAGCTGAGGGATGCTCGATGAACCCAGACAAGAGCTGCATAGTCCGCCATTTCAATCAGTACTACCCCTTGTCCACCGAGGACAAGGCTTTGCTGGTCCAACTGGAAGATAGCTCCACTCCGGTCAGGGCGGGGGCTGTCTTGTGGAATGAGCGGGACCAGGCGTACGAGTTCTGTACTCTCAAGCGCGGTTGGGCGTTTTCGTATCGCGAACTGGAAAACGGCACGCGTCAGATTCTCGATATCTACCTGCCTGGCGATATCATTGGTTTGCGCGAGTTCGCTTTCTCGCAGCGACTGGCCGGGGTGCAGATGATAGAGGATGGTGAAATCTGCTTCTTTCCCCATCGCAATCTCGTCGATATCTTTCGCCAGTCGTTCACCCTTACCTCGATCCTGTTCGCCATCGCCAGCCGCCAGCAGGTGATGCTGACGGAGCGTCTGGTCAACCTGGCACGGCGCAGCGCGCGCCAGAAACTGGCCCATTTTCTGCTCGAAATGTGTCAGCGCACCAAGCAGACCCACGGTGACGGCTGCGAAAGCTTCCGCCTGCCGCTATCGCAGGAGATCCTGGCAGATCTGCTCGGGCTCAGCCCGGTACATGTCAGCCGGACCTTCACGACGCTGAGCGATGAAGGACTGGTGTTCCGTGAGCGTTACAGCGTGACGATACCGGACCTCGAGGCACTGACGCAGGAGGCTGGGTTCGACGACCGCTACCTGATCGAGAACATGCGCTCGCTCTTCGAGGATTCGAAGGCTTGAAGCGAACACCGGCCAGGCCGGAATGTTCGCCATGATACGCAACGCCCCGGCCATGGGCCGGGGCGTTGCGCTGCTACCGGGAAGCGGTAAATCGGTCAGTTGACCGCCGCAATGGCCTTGGCCAGGTAGGGCAGGTTCTCATGGGAGAAGCCGGCCACGTTGGCTCGGCCCGAGCGTACCATGTAGATACCGAACTCATCGCGCAGGCGGTCGACCTGTTCCGGCTGCAGGCCGGTATAGGAGAACATGCCGCGCTGCTCGGCCACGCAGGCGTATTTCTGGTCGAGTCCGTAGGGCCTCAGCGCTTCGACGAAATCGCGACGCAGGGTGTTGATGCGGTCGCGCATTTCAGTGAGCTCCTCGCGCCAGATGGCGGCCAGCTCGGCGGAATGCAGGATCTCGCTGACGATGGCGCCGCCATGAGCGGGCGGGTTGGAGTAGTTCTCGCGGGCGACGATGGCCACCTGCGAGCGAATGTTCTCCATCTGCTCGTTGTTCTTTGCCACCATGATCAAACAGCCGGTGCGCTCGCAGTAGATGCCGAAGTTCTTCGAGCAGGAACTGGTGATGATCACCTCGTCGAGGTTCTCGGCCAGCAGGCGAACGCCATAGGCGTCCTCGTCGAGGCCCTCGCCAAAGCCCTGGTAGGCGAAGTCGACCAGCGGCAGGAGGTTGCGCTCACGGACCACTTCCAGCACCTGCTGCCACTGCTCGCGGGAGAGATCGAAGCCGGTGGGGTTGTGGCAGCAGGCGTGCAAGACGATGACGTCGCCAGCGGGAATCTGCTTGATAGCTGACAACATGCCGTCGAAATCGAGGCGATTCTCGGCATCGACGTAGGGGTACTTGTGCAGCTCGATACCGGCGGCAGTGAAGATGCCGTGATGGTTCGGCCAAGTGGGGTTGCTGACCCAGATACCCTTGCCGGGGAGCTGGGTGCTGATGAAGTCGGCAGCCAGACGCAGCGCACCGGTACCTCCCGGTGACTGGGTCGCACTGGCGCGGCCGGCCGCGAGCACCGGTGAGCCTTCGCCCAATACCATCGGCAGGATCACCTCGCCGTACTCGGGCGCCCCGTGGGAGCCGATGTAGGTCTTGGTGGTTTCGTTCTTGAGCAGCAGGGCCTCGGCTTCCTTGACGGCGCGCATCACAGGGGTGTTGCCCTGGGCATCCTTGTAGACGCCAACGCCGAGATCGACCTTTTCGGGATTGGTATCCTTCTTGAAGGCCTCGATCAGGCCGAGGATGGCGTCCCCGGGAACCCGCTCAATATGTTCGAACATTTATTTCGCTACCTCGTCGGTTCTAGCGGCAAGAATGAAGTCGTTGCGATGCAGGCCCAGGATCTCGCGTGTCCACCAGCTCACGGCGACCTTGCTCCATTCGGTGAGCAGCGCCGGTATTAACCCGCGGCCCCGGCAATTTCGCCCACGCGATCGGTAAAGACCCGCTCAGCTCATGATGCCACTGCGCTCGACAATCTGCCACTCGGGTACTTCGGGCTTGAACGGCCTGATGTCGGCTTCCGCAACGGTGAGCGTGCCGCTGCGACAGGCATCGCAGGGCTGGCGTGAGAGTGGTGTCATATGGCTTCCTGGTACGCTTGGCCCGGATGTGGCTACGCTGACGATAGATGTCTCTCGAATCCCGAACCGCGCTGGACGCTTCAAGATGCGTACTATGCATGGGGGAGTCCAATGCTTCATCAGGATAGCGCCTTGCCGCTCTGGCTCAAGTTGCTGTTCACGGGATGGATCCTGTTCTGGGCACCCTCCTTTGCGTTGATGCTTGGAGCGCAGAACTATTTCTGGCTATGCAACGTGGCGAGTTTTCTGATCCTGGCCGGCTTGTGGCTGGAGAGTCGTTTGCTGCTCTCGATGCAGTGGCTCTCCGTGGCAGTGGTGGGCATCTTCTGGTCCCTGGATGTCGGTTCGGCCTGGATGACCGGTGTGCACCCCATCGGCGGCACGGAGTACATGTTCGATCCGGAGCACCCCTGGTTGGCCCGGGTTTTGTCGCTCTATCACCTCTTCCTGCCGCTAGTGGCGGGCTTTGCCATGGTGAGGCTGGGCTATGACCGGCGTGCCCTGTGGTGGCAAGCAGGCCTGACTTGGCTATTGCTGCCGCTGACGTATCTGTTCACCGAGCCCGAGCGCAATATCAACTGGGTGCACGGCCCCTTCGGGAGCGAACAGACGCTGCTCGACCCATTGCCTTACCTGGCTATGTTGACTGTGGCCTGGCCGCTCGTACTTTACCTGCCGGTGCATGGGGCGATGTGCTGGCTGCAGGGCCGCCGCCTGCTACGCTGAACCCTTGCTGCAAGTGACGACCCGGTTGCGCCCCCGGCGCTTGGCCGCATAAAGGCTGCGATCGGCCCTGTCGATCAAGGTATCTCTCGACTCGCCCAGGCGATACTCGGCCAGGCCGATACTGGCCGTGACCTGGCCGGCCTCGATGCCGAAATCGTGCTCAGCGATGGCGCGGCGCAGTCGTTCGGCCAGAGGGAGGCTGGCTACCTGGGGCGTCAATGGCAGCACCACGGCGAACTCTTCGCCGCCGAGCCGGCCTACGACATCCTCTTCCCTCAGTAACTGTTGACAGAGGTTGGCGAACTCGGCAAGCACCTGGTCGCCTTGCAGGTGTCCCCAGGTATCGTTGATGCGCTTGAAATGATCAAGGTCGATCAGCATCAACGACAGCGGGTTGCCATGCCGGTTACTCCTGGCGGTCTCCTCGTCCAGCCGGGCCATCAGCCTGCGTCGGTTGGCCAGGCCGGTCAGGTCGTCGGTATCCGAGAGCCGGCGCAGCCTGGCCTCCTCGGCCATCTGTTCGGTGATATCGATCATCAGGCCATGCCAGAGTACGCCGGACGTCGCGTCTTCGGGTTGGGCGCGAAGCGCGACCCAGCGACAACGGCGACTCGACAGGCGTATGCGGAACTTGGTCGCGATGGGAATGCGCCAGCGAGCCGAACGTTCGATGGCGGCCATCACACGTGGATAGTCCTCTTCATCCAGGCGGTCGAGCATATGGCGCGCGTCCTGGCTCAAGGCGTCGCGGTCGATTCCTGGCAGGCCGGCGCCGCTTCCGGCCAGGTAGGGGAAATGCATGTGTCCGTGATGGTCACGATGAAACTGAAAGACGACGCCAGGCAGGCGTTCCGTGAAGTCACGCATGCTGATCGATTCATTCAGCTCCCCTCCCGTCATGGCATTCTCTTCAGGCATGCGGGTGTCCCTTGTGGCCTGCTGCGCACAGGCATACATCCTGATGTTGTTATGTAACGGCTCAGCGCCTCGCCAAAAGCATGCCTGGCTTCTACGAGAAGCCACCTACCTGCAGGAAGGAGCCGTTGAGAGAATGCCTAATATACGATGTAACAGTGAGTAAATCATCTAGCAGAAGCTGTAAGAGATTGACTATACCGCTTGTAAGAATAAACCCATGCCGTGGCGGCCCTTAGCGCGGTGCGTCGTAGCGCGCCCTTCTGCCGCGAGAGAAGACGACCTGCCAAAGCTGCATGTCCCGGGCACGAAAGGCGCCGGCGCATACCGACAGGTAATAGCGGAACATGCGTTCGGTGCGCTCGCTGTAGCGGTCTGCGATCTCATGCCAGTGAGCGTCGAAGTTGTCGCGCCAGGCCATCAGGGTCCTGTCGTAGTCGGGGCCGAAGTTGTGCCAATCCTCGAGTAGCAGCAAACCCTCGCTGGCATCGGCGATATGGCGGGCCGAGGGCAGGACCCCGTTAGGGAAGATGTAGCGGTCGATCCACGGGTCGACGCTGATCTCGGAATTGTTCGAACCGATGGTATGTAGCAGGAACAGGCCGTCGTCCCCCAGCAGCTTTTCTGCGGTCTGGAAGTAGACCTCGTAGTTGCGATGCCCCACATGCTCGAACATGCCGATGGAGACGATGCGATCGTAGCAACCGGTCAGTTCGCGGTAGTCCTTGAGCTCGATCGTCACGGGCAGGCCGGCGCAGCGCTCGCGTGCCAGCTCGACCTGTTCCTTGGAGATGGTGATTCCGGTGACCGAGACGCCGTAGTGACGGGCGGCGTATTCGGCGAAACTGCCCCAGCCGCAGCCGATATCGAGCACGTGCATACCGGGGCGTAGTGAGAGCTTGCGGCAGGCCAGCTCGAGCTTGGCAAGCTGGGCTTCGTGGAGCGTGTTGGCCTCCTTCCAGTAGCCGCAGGAGTAACACATGGTGGGGTCGAGCATGCGCTCGAACAGATCGTTGCCCAGGTCGTAGTGCGCTTCGCCGACGATATAGGCCCGGGCCTTGCTCTGCAGGTTGAGCAGCCCCGTCTGGAGGCGATACATGATGCGATCCGCAGGGGGGCGGGCACGCTCTCCGAGACCGTGCTGGAGGAGACGGCAGGCCATCTCGTCGATCTGTTCGCACTCCCACCAGCCGTCCATGTAGGACTCCCCCAGCCCCAGGGAGCCCTGACGCAGGATCCGCGAACAGAACTCGGGATGATAGATCTGCGGGTCCCAGGGGGCCTCGCCGTTGAGGGTCACCCCGGAGCCCTCCAGCAAGGAACTCAGCACTCGCTGGGCTCGGCTGTCAGGCAGGGCGATGGGGCCAATGCGTTGTTCACTTGTCATGGAGTCCTCCCGGTCCATCGGCTCAAGGCATGGCGTTAGCCGCTGTACGTCGTGCGGGCGCAATGGCTGTTCATATTAGGTAAGAGCATAGTTCAGGCTGCAGAGAACGGTTAACCGGCCGTGGCTGGTATAATCGAGCTACCTACCACGCAGCCGGAGCCCCTCAACGTGTCTAGTGATTCACCACTGATCATTGCCCTCGACCATCCTTCTCTCGATGCGGCCCTGTGCCTGGCCGACCGGCTCGATCCCGAGCGCTGTCGCGTCAAGGTGGGCAAGGAACTGTTCACCCGCAGCGGTCCGGAGGTGATCGATGCGCTGCATGGACGCGGCTTCCAGATATTTCTCGATCTCAAGTTTCACGACATTCCCAACACCGTGGCCGGAGCCGTGCAGGCAGCCGCCGAGCAGGGCGTGTGGATGGTAAACGTTCACGCCAGTGGTGGCAGGCGAATGATGGAAGCGGCACGTGAGCGAATCGATCGCCATGGCCTGACCACCCATCTGATTGCCGTAACGGTGTTGACCAGCATGACGGCAAGCGATCTTGCCGACGTGGGCATCGATGCGACTCCGGCACAGCACGTCGAGCGACTTGCCGTGCTGGCGCGTCAATGCGGTATGGACGGGGTGGTATGTTCGGCACAGGAGGCGGCTCGGCTGGGCGAGCTATGCGGCGGCGGCTTCTTGAAGGTGACACCGGGCATCAGGCCCCATAGCGCCGAGCACGGCGACCAGCGCCGCGTAATGACGCCGGCCGAGGCGATGGCGGCAGGAAGCACGCATTTGGTGATCGGTCGGCCGGTGACCCAGGCGGACGATCCGATGGCAGCCTTGACGGCCATCGAGCAGGAGTTGGCCGCGGGTTGAACCCGTCATTCTCCTTCGATGCCGGTAATGGGGCGTGTGGTACCCCAACTGCGGCAACTGGGGCACTGCCAGTGGAGCGGCTGCCCCGCGAACCCGCAGCGCTGGCAGCGATGCCTTGGGCGTGCCGTCAGCAGGGTATGGGTATGTTGCTTGAGCAATTGCAGCCGGCTGTCGGGGGCGCCCTGTTCCTGCTGCTGGTGCTGGTAGAGGTCCAGTAGGTAGTCGAGCGCACCCAGGCTCGGCGCCCGGCTGAGCTGCTCGCTGACCAGGTCGATGGCTACTTGTAGTCCATGCCGCTTGCGCTGGGCTTCCGCCAGCATGATGATCAGGCTGGTGACGTGGGCGCGTTCGAGCAACTGCTCCAGGCAAGCCACCAGCCCCGCTTCGTCATCCAGCAACACATAGGCGTGGTGGAGCGGTTCCAGCACGATCGGCATCATGTCCAGGTCCTGATCCGGGATGCGCATGAGAATCCGGATCGCCTCGCGATAATGCCCGGTATCCTGGGACAATGCCGCCAGCAACAGGTTGGCGCGCACGCAACGAGGGTCGATGGAAAGTGCCCGGCGCAAGTGCTTGCGGGCAAGCCCGGGGCTGGCCGAATGGCGTTCCTGATCGGCTAGCTCGCAGAGCCAGTGGGCCGCTGAGCGGCGGATGTCCTCGTGCTGGCGAATCAGGCTGGGATAGGCCACGTCGAAGGCAGCCAGCCACTCACCTTCACGATCGAACAGGTCCGCCAGCAGGCGCTTGGCGGCATGGCGGATATCGTCGTGGCTGGAGTCGTGTACCAGTTGCTGGAGCAGTCGCTCGCTGCGATCGAATAGCCCCAGATGGAGGAAGTCCCGCGCCAGCTCGAGCTGTACCTGCTCGCTCTGCAGGGCCGTCAGGGTAGGGCGAGCCAGCAGATTCTGGTGGATCTTCACGGCGCGGTCCGCCTCGCCGCGAGTGCGGAACAGGTTGCCCAGGGTAATGTGGGTGTCGATGGTTTCGCTGTTCACTTCCAGCGCGCTGACGAAGGTCTCGATGGCGCGATCGGGCTGTTCGTTGAGCAGATAGTTCAAGCCGACGAAGTAATCCCGCGACAGCGTGTTCGGTGGCGCGGGATCGTGGCTACCCTGGCGCTCACGGCGGCCTAGCCACCAGCCAATGGCAACGGCGGCCACCAGCATGACAAGCAGCAGGGCATCAGGCATTTAGGGCAGTTCCTTGAGCTCCTGAACGCGAAGACGGTCAAGTTCCTTGCGCTGCTGTCGGTTCAAGCGCTGGGCGCGGGAGAGCGCAGTGCGTAGCCTCAGCCAGACCCCTGTCATCGCCAGCATGCCCAGCACCACACCGCCTACCAGCGCCGCCAGTAGCCAGACGGAGAGCGATACGGCCGGTAGCTCCACCCAGATCAGGTTGAGCGGTACCGTCTGCTGGTTGTTGACGGCGAAGAGAATGCCGACAAGAAGTACCGCCAGCAGGATGATGGCCAGGATCAGGCCTTTGAGCCAACGCATGAGTCTATCCCTTGTGAGTGACGAAAGTGTTAATAGCCGAGGGCGCGGCTGGCATTGACCTGCTCGCGAAGCTCCTTGCCAGGCTTGAAGTGTGGCACGAACTTGCCCTCCAGCGCGACTGGTTCGCCGGTCTTGGGGTTACGGCCGACCCGTGGCTCCCGGTAATGCAAGGAAAAGCTGCCGAAGCCCCTGATCTCGACCCGCCCCCCCTCGGCCAGCGTATCGGTGATGTCATCGAGAATCAGGCGAACCGCAGATTCGACTTCCTTGATCGAAAGCTCAGGCTGTCGCATGGCGATCTGTTCGATCAATTCGGATTTGGTCATCGGGTCATCTCCAGGCGATTCCCGGTCCGGTGGGACCTGGGCGGCATTCTTATTCTTTCGTCAGCATACTGCTCAAACCGAGATAAAACAACGCACTACGACCATGGTCAAGGAAAGATGGCAAAGTATGCCGAAGCACTGCCTCATTTTCCCGGCTCCGGTATACTGGCCGACTCATTCCTCCTACCACCGAGGCCGACGTTGAGCGAAGCGAATACCCCCGATGCCGCTGCCTTGCGCAAGCGGCTCTACTGGCACTCCCGCCGCGGGATGTGGGAACTCGACCTGTTGCTGATTCCCTTTCTCGAGCACTGCTACGACCAGCTTGGAGCCGACGACCAGGCAGCGTATCGTGCCTTCATCGAAGGCGAGGATCAGGATCTTTTTGCCTGGCTGATGCAGCGTGAGGAGCCCGCCCCGCAGTTTCGTCGTATCGTGGCGCTGATCCAGGAACATGCCGAAAACGCCGATAACGATCCGCGTCGCCCCATCTAGGCTGGCTTGGGTCTGTCAGTGGCTGCTGGCGCTGGTGGTCACCGGTACCGTGCTGGCCCAGGCGCCTGACTGGTTGACGCTACCGGCCCTGGCGTGGCTTCTGCCCTTGGGCTGGTGGCTCTGGCGTGGGCAAGCCCGCGGCGAACTGCAGATGCTGCCGGAAGCCGGGGGCGGCTGGCGCTGGTTATGGCGCCCGGCGGCGGCCGCCGAGGCCGTTCCCGTCAAGCTGCGCTGCGCCTACCTCGGCCCTTGGCTGCTTGCGCTGGACATCGAACGCCGTCGGACCTGGCTATGGCCCGACAGCGCTTCGTCTGCAGCGTTACGTGAGTTGCGGCGCGCCTTGGCTCGCTGAGGCGGGGCTTCGAAGGGGTTTCAGGCGGGGCGTATCAGGTCATCCAGATGGAATCTCGAAGGCTGAGGCGACAAGTGATGCGGGCAGTCCGGATTGAAGTGAAGGCCGCGTGACTCACGGCGCTGACGAGCTGCCAGCACGGTCAGACGAGCCAGCCTGATGGCATGCCCTAGGCTCGCCAGCGCCGCACTGGGTGCGGCGCCTTCCAGCGCGGCCTCTATCTCTCGGCTCAGCTCGCTCAGCTCGTTTGCCGCGGCATCGAGTCCCGCGTCGCGGCGAACGATCGCCACGTGGCGGCTCATGATGTCACGCATGGCCGTGCGCCACTGCCGGATGCGCTGGGCCTCCAGCTGCCTGCCGCCCGAGCTGTCTGACGGCAGCGGAGACGTGACGGGCGCCTTGCTGGATGCTAGCTTGGCGGCGCAGCTGCGCGCGTAGACCAGACACTCCAGCAGCGAGTTGCTGGCCATGCGGTTGGCGCCGTGCAGGCCCGTGCAGGCTACCTCGCCGATGGCGTGCAGGTGCGGCACGCTGGAGCTGCCGTCGAGGTCGGTGGCAATCCCGCCACAGCTGTAGTGAGCGGCGGGCACGACCGGAATCGGCTGGCGGGTGATGTCCAGCCCGCGGGTAAGGCAGTGGGCATGGATGGTGGGAAAGTGGTGACGAATGGCCGCTTCACCGAGGTGGGTCACGTCCAGCCACACATGAGGTGAGCCGGTGCGTTGCATCTCGGCATCGATGGCGCGGGCGACGATATCCCGTGGGGCCAGCTCGGCACGCTCGTCGAGTTCGGGCATGAAGCGCCGGCCATCGGTGCTGTAAAGTCGCCCACCTTCGCCGCGGACTGCCTCACTGATCAGGAAGGGCGGGCCGTCGGGGTCGTAGAGGCAGGTGGGGTGAAACTGCTGGAACTCGAGGTTCATCAGTTCGGCGCCCAGCTCGGCGGCCATCATCATGCCCTCGCCGCTCGCGGGGTGGGGGCTCGTGGTATGGCGGTAGAGTCCGCTGGCGCCGCCGGTGGCAAGTACCGTATCGCCGGCCAGTAATTCCTTCAGTTGGCCTCGTTCATCCAGGCAGCGGGCGCCGCGACAGCGTTTCTCCGCATCGGCCAGCAAGCCGATGGCAACGAGATCGTCGCGGATGACGATCGCCGGATGCGCCTGGGCGTGGGCTTTCAAGGTATCGAGTACGGCACGCCCGGTGGCATCCTCGGCATGAATGATGCGACGGGCACCGTGTCCGCCTTCCCGGGTCAGGTGATAGGGATAGCTGGCGGTCGGGCTGTCGTCGCGAGTGAATGGCACGCCGAGCGAAAGCAGCCACTCGATGGCGCCGGGCCCCTGCTCGACGGTGAAGCGCACGGCCCGCTCGTCGCACAGGCCATCGCCGGCCACCAGCGTATCGGCCACATGGGCATCGAAATCGTCCTGGGGGGAGAGTACGGCAGCAATGCCGCCCTGGGCCCAGCGGCTGGCGCCCTGGTCGTCGCTGGCGGGGCGTACCAGGGTGACATGGCGCGTCTCGGCGGCATGCAGGGCCAGGGTCAGGCCGGCAACGCCTCCGCCGATCACCAATATATCGTGTTCGCTACGAGTCGGGGTACTAGGAGCCATGCGCGTTCTCGCTGAAGCTTGCTATGCAACAGCCAGCATGCCGCAAAGGTGCCCGTCGGGATAGGAGTGAGAGGATAGCGAAGAGCCTGGTGCCCGGAGCCGGGCTCGAACCGGCACGGTGTTGCCACCGAGAGATTTTAAGTCTCTTGCGTCTACCAATTTCGCCATCCGGGCGGCACGGTTTTCGAGCAGGCAGCTGAAAGGGGTCAAGAAATGGAGGCTGGAGTCGGAATCGAACCGGCGTACACGGAGTTGCAGTCCGCTGCATGACCACTCTGCCATCCAGCCTCAATGAGTCGTCTGGTGCGGAAAAGGAGATCGATCGGACCGGCGCACCGGCTCACGACCCTCGATACCGCTTCTCTTGGGGTTGCCCGAAGACGTTTCCCGAAGAGATTGGAGCGGGAAAGGAGATTCGAACTCCCGACCCTCGCCTTGGCAAGGCGATGCTCTACCACTGAGCTATTCCCGCTCGACTCGAGTGCGAATTATAAGGATAAGCTCGTTAATGTCAATCACTTGTTGGCGTTGAGTGATGCCCGGCTACATCGAACGAGACAGGTGGGGCCAGGCCGCGCGGAGGTACATCAGCATCGACCAGAGCGTCATGATCGCGGCGACGTGCAGGGTGGCGACCCCGAGCAGGGAGAGCTGGGTGCCGGGCGTAAAGGCCAGCAGCAGCAGCAGGGCGATCATCTGCAGGGAGGTCTTGAACTTGCCCAGCCAGGACACGGCTACACTGCCGCGCTTGCCCATCTCGGCCATCCATTCGCGCAGCGCCGAAATCACGATTTCGCGTCCGATGATTACCAGGGCCGGCAGGGTCAGCCAGATACTGTCGAAGCGTTCGATGAGCAGGGCCAGGGCGACGGCCACCATCAACTTGTCCGCTACCGGGTCGAGGAAGGCGCCGAAGGGCGTGGACTGATCCCAGCGCCGGGCCAGGTAGCCATCGAGCCAATCGGTGACCGAGGCCAGCGCGAACAGGCCAGCGGCAACCGGCATGCTCCAGGCGTAGGGGAGATAGAAGAACACCACCAGCAGCGGGATGAAGGCGATTCTTGCCAGCGTCAGGATGTTGGGGATGTTCATGTGACGGGGAGTCCTTGCCTTGGGGTCAGGAAAGCCAAAGTGGGCACCATTCTATCTGTACCGGGCGCCATCATCCATGCAGGGAGCGATGAATCGTCTCCGCCAGGGTGGCGCTGATGCCGGGGACGCGGGCAAGTTCTTCGCGGCTGGCCTGCTTGACGCCCTGTAGCCCACCGAAAAAGCGCAACAGTTCCCGGCGGCGCTTGGGGCCGATGCCTTCGATATCTTCCAGGGCGGAACTGCGGCGGGCCTTGTCACGCCGGTTACGGTGCCCGGTAATGGCGAAGCGGTGCGCCTCGTCGCGCACGTGCTGGATCAGGTGCAGGGCCGGTGATGCCGCAGGCAGGTCGAGGGTGCGATCGGTGGTCTCGATGAACAGCGTCTCGAGGCCGGCCTTGCGCGTGGTGCCCTTGGCCACACCAAGCAGCCGGATCGTGTCGATCCCAAGTTCGCCGAGAACCTCGCGCGCCAGGTTGAGCTGGCCCTTGCCGCCATCCAGCAGCAGGATGTCCGGGATGGCTCCCTCGCCCTCTGCGAGTCGACGAAAGCGTCGGCTCAGTGCCTGGCGCATGGCGGCATAGTCATCGCCGGCAGTCACGCCCTCGATGTTGAAACGCCGATAATCCGACTTGCGCGGTCCATTGCGGTCGAAAACCACGCAGGATGCCACGGTCGCCTCGCCGTGGCTGTGACTGATGTCGAAACACTCGAGCCGCGCCGGCGAGGTTTCCAGCGCCAGGGCTTCTTGCAAGGAATCAAAGCGGCGATCCAGTTCGTTCTGGCTGGCCAGGCGGCTGGCCAACTGCTGCTCGGCATTGGTGCGCGCCAGCTCGAGCCATTGACTGCGGTGACCACGCACCTTGTGTGTCACGCGTACGCGTCGTTCGGCACGGCTGCTCAGTGCGCTCTCCAGGATGTCACTGTCGGGGAGGGGCAGGCTGCTGATCACTTCACGAGGGATCTCGCGTCCCTGGCCGAGATAGTACTGGCTGACGAACTCGCCCAGCAGCTCGGAGGCCTCGAGGCCGAGGCCGTTGTCCGGCGAGTGATGGCGTGCACCCAGTAGCCGCCCCTGACGTACCGCCAGGATCGAAATACAGAGTGCGCCCTCGCGCTCGGCCAGGGCAAAGACATCAGCATCACCGCCTTCGGTGTCGACGAACTGGCGCTGCTGCAGTTGGCGCAGATGCTGTATCTGGTCGCGCAGGCGGGCGGCATCCTCGAAGGCCAGGTTACGGCTGGCGGTTTCCATGGCCTCGGTCAGTTCCTTGGTTACCTGCTCGCTGCGTCCCTCGAGGCACATCACGGCATGCTCCAGATCTCGCCGATAGTCGGCTTCGCCGATATAGCCGACACAAGGCGCGCTGCAGCGATGGATCTGATACTGCAGGCATGGGCGCGTGCGGTGAGCGAAAACGCTGTCCTCGCAGTTACGTATGCGGAAGATCTTCTGCATCAGCGACAGGCTTTCCCGTACCGCGCCGCTACTTGGGTAGGGGCCTAGATAGCGACCATCGTCGTGACGCCTGCGGGCACGCTTGTATTCGAGCGCCGGGTAGGGGTGGCGATCGCTGACGAATACGAAGGGATACGACTTGTCGTCGCGCAGCAGGATGTTATAGGGCGGCCGCAGCTCCTTGATCAGGGTCTGCTCGAGCAGCAGGGCCTCGATCTCACTGCGCGTCACCGTGACCTGGACATCCGCGATCCGCGACACCATGGCCTGGGTCTTGGTGTTGAGCGCACCGCGAAAATAGCTGGCCAGGCGGGCCTTCAGGCGTTTGGCCTTGCCCACGTAGAGCGTATCGCCGCGCTCGTCCAGCATCCGATAGATGCCGGGGGCTTGTGTGAGGTTGGCAAGGAACTGCCGCGAATCGAAGGTCATGGTGCTCTGGCTGTCTTGCATGGAAGCCTAGGTTACCAGAAGCGGCCACTCAGTTGGCGGTGTCGAATCCCTCGACCAAGCCGTGCTTCAGGCCCAGGTGCGTCAGCTCCACGTCGGTCTCGACACCGAGCTTCTCGAAGATCCGGTAACGGTAGGTGTTGACGGTCTTCGGGCTGAGGAACAGTCGGTCGGAAATCTCCGAGACTCGCTGGCAGTTGACGATCATCATGGCGACCTGCAGCTCACGCTGCGAGAGCTTATCGAACGGGTTCTCTTCCGAATCGAAGCGGGAGAGCACCAGGCGCTGGGCAATGTCGGGACTGATGTAACGGTGCCCAGCGAACACGCTGCGGATGGCGTCGACCATCTCCGGCACCTGAGTGTCTTTGCTGATGAAGCCGCCCGCACCGGCATCGAGCATGCGCTGGGCGAAGTTGTCTTCCATGAAGCCGGTCAGCGCCAGGATGCGCACGTCAGTGTTGTTGCGCATGATCTTGCGAGTCGCTTCAAGGCCGCCGATACCTGGCATGCGCAGGTCCATCAATATCACATCCGGTTCGAGCTGGCGGCAAAGGGTAATGGCTTCCTCACCGCTGGCGGCTTCGCCCACGACATCCAAGTCCTCTTCGTTCTCGAGCAGGCGAGCAAGACTGGTGCGAACCAGGTGATGGTCATCGACAATGAGCACCTTGATCAAGGCTGACATTCCTCGTCATAACGGAGAGCTGGCGGCGACGGACAGACAGTCGCAGCGGAGCTTGAACTCGGGGCTGGCTCTTGGCGGCGCAGAACCCTTACCTTTCAGGAGCAAGCTTGCCACAGTCGTCGAGCGAGGGAAATTGAACGCGCATCTCAATTTCCGCTTCTCATCAACGCAGGGAGGGATCTTGCGCAGCAGTATTGACGTGCCTTGCTGAGATGGGTAAGATATGCCTCGTTCTCGCAAGGCGAGAACGCCTGGGGCCTTAGCTCAGCTGGGAGAGCGCAACACTGGCAGTGTTGAGGTCAGCGGTTCGATCCCGCTAGGCTCCACCAACAAGTTTCAAAGAATCAGCCGCTTAGAGTAACTCTCTAGGCGGCTTTTTCGTGTGCTTCCGATGTTTCCGCTATCTTTCCGTGCACCACTGGGCATAGGTGCCCTGGTCGTCAGGGTGGCCGAGACGCCACTTGGGCGCGACATCGAGCATTTCCTCTCTGTACCACTGCTCGACCTTCTCGCAGTAGCGCTGCTGGTCTGGTGTCAGGTCAGCCGGGTTTACCGTCACTGCCCGATCCTTTGCATCATTGAGCAGATGGATGCCAGCGCCGATGCCGACCACGCAGGCGGCAGCCACCAATGCCTTGTTCATGGCCTATTCCTTGTCATTTATTCGAGTTTATTAACCAAGGTTAGCCTCTCGAAACGCACGGATACAAAGTCGACTGCATTCGCGGTGTCATCTCGCATCTCGTCGGCTACGTTGCGGGCACGGCCAGTTTCGCTCCCCCCTTGCATCAGAGGGCTGAGCGGCAAGCATCGGGAGGGTCGCTCGGCTCGCCGTTGGCCGTGGTCAAGGTTGCCATGTGTCGGTCAGTCCAATTTGCCCTTCTGGATGGGTGTTATCCACAATCGTAAGAGGTCTCACTGGAAAAACGGAGGTTCTTGTGAGCGACACCGATCTTGGCACCATGGATGCGGGCCAGCTGCGCCAGTTCTTTGAAAGCGGCGCGGCCTCGCCCCTGGAAGCGGCGAGAGCCGCACTCGAGCGCATCGATCGCTTCAACGATAGCGTCAATGCTTACGTGGTGGTCGACCGGGAGGGCGCAGAAGCTGCCGCCGAGGCTTCGGCCCGGCGCTGGCGCGAAGGGCGTCCACTGAGTCACATCGATGGTATTCCCGTCTCGTTGAAGGACCTGACCGAATCTGCCGGACTGCCGGCGCGCAAGGGATCGCTGACGGAATCGGACGCCCCCTGCGAGCGGGATTCTCCGCCGGCACGCATGCTGCGCGAGGCCGGTGCGGTGATCCTGGGCAAGACCAATACACCGGAATTCGGTTGGAAGGCCATTACCGACAATCGCATCTTTGGTGCGACGGCCAACCCATGGGACACGGGATTGACGCCGGGAGGGTCGTCGGGAGGTGCGGCGGTGGCTGCGGCACTCAACATGGGGGTGCTTCACCAAGGTGGCGATTCAGGCGGCTCGATCCGCATACCCGCTTCGTTCTGCGGTGTGTTCGGTTTCAAGCCCACCTTCGGCTGGGTGCCGGAGTGGCCGCGTTCGAAGGAGGCTTCGCTCTCTCACCTGGGGCCATTGACACGTACCGTACCCGATGCGGTGCGCATGCTCAACGTGATCGGCCGCTACGACTATCGTGACCCCTATGCATTGCGTGGACAGCCCGCCGACTGGGGAGAGGAGCTTGGGCTTGGGATAGAGGGTATGCGCATCGCCTATTCTCCGACGCTGGGCTATGCCCGAGTGGAGCCGGCGGTGGCCGAGTGCGTGCGCCAGGCCGCTCGACGCCTGGAAGAGCTGGGTGCCGTGGTCGAGGAAGTGGACCCTGGCTTCGAGTCGCCCATTCGTATCTTCAATACGCTCTGGTTCACGGCGTCGCTTGCGGTGTATCGCGAACACGGCGAGCGGCAGCGCCGGCTACTCGATCCCGGCATGGTGGCCGATGCGAAGCGGGCCGAGCAGTTCAGTGCGCTGGACATGTTCTACGCCCTCAAGGAGAGGGCGCTGCTGACGGAGAGGCTCGAACATTTCAATCAGCGCTATCATCTGGTCATGACGCCTGCGGTGGCGGTGCGTCCTTTCCCCCTCAAGCACGATGTGCCGCCGGGCAGCAGTATGCGTGATTGGGAGGAGTGGGCGCCGTTCTCCTATCCCTTCAACCTCAGTCAGCAGCCGGCTGCGTCCGTGCCCTGTGGCTTCACGCCGGATGGCCTGCCCGTGGGGTTCCAGTTGGCGGGGGGCAAGCATGACGATGTGCGGGTGTTACGGGTCAGTCATGCGTATCTCTCGGCCTTTCCGCCGCAATTTCCCGATGAACTCGATATGGCTCGCGACAGCTCGGCGTAGCGTTGTGGCCGAGGCGGCGCCTCCCCCGTTGGCTCGACTTTCGTCATTCGTCGGCTGGTCCATGCTCCTCGAGCCAGTGTGCCAACGCCTCTGCGGCCATGGGCGGACAATACAGGCGGCCCTGCGCGAGGCGTGCGGAGACGGTTTCCACGATGGTCGCCAGGCTTTCATCGTCAACGCCAACGATCA
This sequence comes from Billgrantia sp. Q4P2, assembly GCF_052806135.1. Classification (NCBI taxonomy): domain Bacteria; kingdom Pseudomonadati; phylum Pseudomonadota; class Gammaproteobacteria; order Oceanospirillales; family Halomonadaceae; genus Billgrantia; species Billgrantia sp. Q4P2. The sequence continues at coordinate 153,311 of NZ_JBRBAI010000002.1, read as the reverse complement.
CAGGCTCGATATCGAGGGAGTTCAGCATACGGCATGACGCCTCGACCAAGCGTCGGCCATCGTGGTGAATGCCGGCCAGTCGGGCATCGATGGTGGCCTTGTGGAAGGGCAGGCGAGACAGCCAGACGAGATCGATCGGATCATTGCCGAGCCCCTCCACCGCGAGACGAATGCCGAGCTGTTCGAGCCGCTTGAGCAGGTGGGTTGCCTTGTCCAGGTCGTTGCCAAGGCCCTGGGCGGGAACCTTGAGCGTCAGCCATTCGAAGGAGTTCATTTCCTGATGCCGCAGGAAGTGGTCCAGCGGCCGGCGATCGAAGGTGTCATGCGCCAGATGCGCTTCGCACAGGTGGATGGAAACCGACAGCTTGCCCAGAGGGGAGCCGGTGTCGTGCCACTGGCGATGATCGGCGACCGCCGTCTTGATCATCCAGCGGTTGAGGCGTACGCCGAGCCCCTGGCGGGCGATCATGTCGAGATAATGCCCGGGTGAATGCTGCCAGCGCTTGGGCTGCTTCCAGCGCAGTACGGCTTCCATGCCGGTGCAGTGCAGATCACGGCGATCGAACTCTGGCTGGTAGTGCAGCACGAAGTGCTGATCCGGCATATGAATGGCTTCGCTGAGCAGGCTCTCGATCCGGTGCTTCTCCTTGAGCCGTGCCGTCAGTCGACGATCGACGAAGGCCAGGCGACCGGGCCCCTTCTTGCGGGCGATGAACATGGCGCTGCGCGCCGCCGTTATCAGTGTCTCGACGTCCTGCGCATCGGTGGGGTAGAGCGCGATGCCGATCGATGCCGTCACCAGCAGGTAGCGATCCCCGGAAGTAAATGGCGCTTCCAGCGCTTCCTGCAAGCGTTCCGCTACCCGCTGTGCCGACTCGGCTGCCCCGTCCTTTTCCAGCAGCACCACGAACTGGTCGCTGCCGAGCCTTGCCAGGGTATCCTTGCTGCGTACCTCGCGCTGCAGGCGTTGGGCCAGTTCGCCCAGCATGCGATCGCCTTCGATATGTCCTACCGCATCGTTGATGGCCTTGAACCGATCGATATCGATGAACAGCAGCGCGAGCGTGGTGTCGGTGCGCTCGGCCTGGGCCAGGGCGTGATTCAGGCGATCCCGCAGCAGCAGCCAGTTGGGCAGGCCGGTCATGGGGTCGATGTGTATCCAGTGACGATCGTCGAGCACTTCACCATTGGCAGGAGTGAATAGTACGAAGGTATGCAGAAAATGACGCGCCTGCTGGTGCTCGTCGAGCAGGGCGTCGACAGTCATCAGTACCGGTACCGACTCCCCATCGGCACGGCGGCAAAGCACTTCCTGCTGCCAGGAGCGGGCCAGGCCCTGTGTGGTACCCGCCGTAGCCGGCAGGTGCGAAGGGGTGCGTAGAGACGCGTAAAAATGCTCGATCGGCCAACCGGTCGTTTCGGTTCGATCGCTCCCGGCAATGCGGCAGAAGGCGTCATTGACTCTCAAGATGAGTCCTTCACCGTCGGTGATGACCATGCCGGTCTGGCTCTGCTCGAAGGCATGCTGAATCAGCCGAGCCGGATGCTGGGCAAGGAGTTGCACGTGCTTGCCCGGTGGGCGGTTACCTTTATGGGTCATCGGAACGGCTTCGGTTAAGTCAAATTCGTGTCATTGGGTCTATATCGTCCTTTCTCGCCAAGACTTGAGCCTGGCGCTCTCTTCCGTTGAGGGATGGCGACGCGATGTTGGGTAAGATGCTTTGATGTGTTTCCAAGTCTCAAGTTCGCTTTGGGCGTGCCGATAACGTAAGTAGCTCTCCTGCTTCCTTGCGGGCTGCCATGGGAAGGCGGTGCCTATTGTAAAGCTGAACTGACAAGCTATTTACCTCGATCAAGGGGAATCTTCTTGCACGTGATGGCACCTATCGCGTCCCTGGCTCGCTCACTCTGCTCGTTGCAAGGTCGTCTTCTTGCTGGGCTGGCCATGACCTGGCTGGTGATTGTCGGCATCGTACTGGTGCTGGCCTGGCAGTTCGGCAAGGGGCTCGTCGATGAAGTCAATCTTGCTCATCTGCGCTACGAATCGCAGCTGATCGCCGATGACCTGGCCGAGCAGGTCGAGGGGAGGCTGGGTGCGCTGAAACGGCTCGAGCAAAGCATGCGCGGTGCGGAAATGGAAGAGTTGTCGTCCCGGTTGGCGAGCAACCAGGTGCTGCTGGAGTGGTTCGAGGGCCTGATGGTGACCGACGCTGGCGGTCGCGTCGTGGCGGACTGGCCTGTCGTGCCGGGGCGAGTGGGACTCGAAACTGCCGACACGGAATATTTCCGCTTGGTTCGTCATTCGCCATGGCCATACGTGAGCCAGCCCTTCATCGGCAGGGCGAGCGGTGATTCCCTGGTGCTCATGCTGGTGCCTCGCTTCGACGAGCAGGGAAGCTTTGCCGGCCTGGTCGGCGGCATGATCAATCTTACTCACGGTGGCCTGTTCCGTCGTTTGGAGAGGATCCGCTTGGGTGAGGATGGCTACGTGTCGGTACTCACCGCAGCGGGTGAGCTGCTCTTTCATCCGCGGCGCCAGCCGTCGGTGACCCTGAGTGAAGCCTTCGACGACTCTGCGACGCTGCAGCTCGCACTGGACGGCTGGCAAGGCGAGACGGTTAGCCAGAGTGGTGGCGGCCCCCCGATTCTCATGTCGTATCGTCAGATCTGGCCGGCAGATTGGGTCGTCAAGGTGGCGGTGCCCCAGGCTCAGGTCCGGGTGCCGCTGGGCGATTTTCTGGTGCGGCTGTGGTGGGCCTGGCTGGTACTGGCCATCATGATGCTGGTCACCATGCGTTTGCTGGTCAGGCGGTTGCTGAGCCCCCTGCATCGGCTCGAGCGGCAGATCGCCCAGGTCGGGGCGGGTGAGAGGCGCTACCTCGAACTCTCTACCAGCATGCACGAGCTGCGTCAGGTGGCCAGTAGCTTCAACCGGCTGGAGCATGAGCGGCTGGCAGCGCTCGAACACTTGCGCGATCGCCAGGCATTTCTCGATGCGGTATTGGGTTCGACACCCATCGGCATGTTCGTGGCGGATCTGAAAGGTCGCCTCAACTACTTGAACCCGGCGTTGCTCGAACTGCTCGGGCTCGATGCGATGCATAGCGCCAGGGAGTGGTGGGAGCGTATTCACCCCGCCGACAAGCAGGGCACCGAAGACATGTGGCGTCATACCCTGGCGACCGGCAGCGACTTCGTGCGCCAACTGCGTTTCCTCCATCCTGGCGGTGCTACGCTCTGGGTCGAAGTGCATGCCAGCCAAGTGCTAGGCAATGAACAGTCGCTGGGATTCGTGGGCATGGTCAAGGACATCACCGAGCGGCGGCAGCAGGAGGCGCTCCAGCGCTGGGAGGCCGAGCACGACCCGCTGACCGGGCTGCTCAATCGGCGTGGCTTCGAGCGGCGCCTGGAAGAGGCGCTGGCGGAATACTCCAAGACCGGCACGCCCTCGGTGCTGATTCTGTTCGACCTCGACCACTTCAAGCCGATCAACGATGAAGGTGGCCATGCCCTGGGTGACGAAATGCTGCGGCGAGTCGCTCAGGTGGTGGCCTGGGAAGTGCGGCGCAGCGACCACGTCGCACGCCAGGGAGGGGATGAATTCGCGGTCCTGTTGCCCAGCTGCACGCTCAAGCAGGCGGGTGAGATCGCCGAATCCTTGCGTCGCGCGGTATCCGAGGTCACTGTGACCAACGAGGGCAAGATCTACAGCATCACGCTCAGCATGGGGGTCACGGCGCTGCAGGAGGGCGACGAATCCGTCGAAGTCGTGCTCGCTCGTGCCGACGAGGCAAGCTACAAGGCCAAGGCTGATGGGCGCAATACCGTGGTGATCACTACCTGCGATGATGATCTGATCGACAGCCTGTGGTAACGGACCCGACAACGGGTAGGGGGTGCGCGGTTGCGAGGACGTTGCCTTGCTGGCGCGCAGCGAGCACGTACTATCACTATCGGCCGGCCTCACTGGCCGGCCGGCAATAATGCGCTGAATCGCTGAATCGCTGAATCGCTGAATCGCTGAATCGCTGAATCGCTGAATCGCTGAACTCGTGAAGGCGGGGCGGAAGAAGGGGTGCGAGAGAGGCGGCCGGGAGCGGCTTAAACCGAGGCGTTGATGTGCCCCGATTGGGCGGCAACGCGCCCGCTGGCGCGATAGACGGTCTTTTCCGCGGCTTCATGGATGAACGTCAGAAGGCGTGTGTTCTGCTCCATGCGCAGTTCCACCAGCTTGCCGTTCAGTGCATTGAGGCGCTGAGCTTCACGAGTCAGCTCCAGGGTATGTGTCCAGGCGTGTTCGCAGCCGGCGTCGGCTGCCGCCTGACGTGCACCTTCCGCTCCACTGGCATAGCCCAGCCGTTGCTGCACGCTTTGACGCAGGGTTTCGCTGGCTTCCAGCTTCGCCAGTAGCGCCTGCTTGCGTGCGGCGATGTCGCCGAGCACGTTGCCATCGATTTTCGCATCGGCCAGCAAGGTGCGCTCCTGCTGGAGCAGTCCAATGACGCCGTCCAGACGTTGCTGCTGTTCCTGAAGAAGCTTCGCCAGGCTCATTCCCCACCGCGCTCCGCTGTCAGGGATTCGATCAGGGCATCGGCAATACGGTCGGCACGGATTTCCAGCCGCCCCTCGCGAATGGCTTCCCGAATTTCTTCGACCCGCGCCATATCGACGTCGCGCGAGGTATCGGCAGCCTGATGGCTGAGATGGGTGGCCGCCGAGGGGCCGGGCTCCTGCTGCCCTGAGGGGGTGGCGCCCTTGACTGGCTGAGTCTCCTCGCGCGGTGTCGTCTGCGTCGGGCGAGTCAGGGGATTCTGGCTGTTGATCTTCACGATAATGGCCTCATGACCGGATGCTTTCACCTGCTATCGGCAGCGCGCTGGATAACTTTAGGCCTGTTTGCGGGCGCAAGTGTCTCAGGCGGACATGCGCGTGCCATTCCTGGTGTGCTTGCGTCAACGCGCAGCGGTCAGTGTCAGAAGTCTACGACAAGGACGCCCTCTCCGGCCACCTCTGCCGTCACGACTTCGCGGCTATCGAAGCGAACCCGGATCCGGTCGCCGAGTCCTCCCGGTTCCAACGCTTGTCCCTCTCGCAAAACGCGAAATGCCGTACCCCTGGCCTCGACCACGACGCGTTGGTTTCTCTCCACCAGCGGCAGGCTGCGGAACTGATGGGCCTGCAGCGGCTGGCCGGGGGCGAGGGCGCGCGTCGCCATCTGGCCGACGATCTCGTCGACGTCGAGCAGGGTTCGGTTTGGCAACTCGGCGAGGTTGCCTGAGTGCATGATCAGTTGATCGCGGCGCACGGTCTCGCCTGGGGAAAGCGGGGCGCCGAGTACCGGATATTCACCCATCACGCCGACTTCTGCCTGCAGGTAGCGTACCTGGCGGCCGTCGCTGCCGCAGCGTACGCCGACGGAGACGCGGCCAAGGGGGGCTTCGCCCGGGCGCGTGAGAAAGGGCTGGGGAGATTCGCAGGCCGGCAGCCTGGCGGACGGGGGATGCAGTTCGATGACGAGCTCGTCGCCCAGCGCGCTGGCCTCCTCGTGCAGGAAGCCGTGCACGACTTGCAGCAGCTCGGTGTCATCGGCCGAGGCTGCCGGTATCGCCAGCAAACCGGCCAGCGACAGCAGTGGCAACAGGGCGAGGCGGGTCAAACGCATGGGGCAAGGCCGTCCAGCATGAGGGTAATGGCAGGATTCTAGCTGGCCGCGCCAGGCTGAAACAGTGGAAATGAACAAGGAAAACCGGCCTGTTCCTGCCATTGAAATGACAGGGGCATCGCTATTCTTCAACCTCAAGAAGTTCCGCATGTCATCCACTGGGTTTGGACGGGGAGTGCCGGCATGATCGACCAGCTCGAGGCCGCCTTTAATTATCACCAGCAGGCGCTGGGCCTGCGCCAGCAGCGTCACCAGATCCTGGCGAGCAACATTGCCAATGCCGATACGCCGAACTACAAGGCGCGTGACATCGATTTCGCCAGTGAACTGAAGAAGGCGGTCGAGCAGGGGCGCACGACCGGCGGCGGGCTATCGCTCGCACGTACCTCCGAGCGGCACCTGTCGGGCCAGGCCATGGCGGCGCCCTCCCAAGAGCTGCTCTACCGCGTTCCCGACCAGCCGAGCCTGGACGGCAATACCGTGGACATGGATCGCGAGCGTACTCAGTTTGCCGACAACTCAGTGCGCTATCAGGCGGCGCTGACCATCATGAACAGCCGCATCCAGGGGCTGAAGAACGCCATGCAGCCGGAATAACAGACCGGATCAGACGGAGAGAGATCTTACCATGTCGATGTTTTCCGTGTTCGATATCGCCGGCTCGGCCATGAGCGCCCAGTCGCAGCGTATGAACGTCACCGCCAGCAACCTGGCCAACGCCGACAGCGTGGCCGGGCCGGACGGCGAAGCCTACCGGGCCAAGCAGGTGCTGTTCGAATCGCGCCTGCAGGGTGGCCACGGCATTGGCGGTGTCGGTGTACGCGAAGTGGTTGAGGACCCCTCGCCCCTGCGCATGGAGTATCGCCCCGAGCACCCGCTGGCCAACGAGGAGGGTTACGTAACCATGCCCAACGTCGAGCCGGTGCATGAAATGGTCAACATGATCTCGGCATCGCGCTCCTATCAGGCCAACGTCGAAGTCATGAACACGAGCAAGCAAATGATGCTCAAGACACTAACGCTGGGCGAGGGCTGATCGTCATGTCCAACACCATCGACGCCAACGTCGTTACACGCCTGAACCAGGGTGGCCCTTCCGCCCGCGATGCCAGCCAGTCCGCCGAGCTGCGCAACAACTTCATGACGCTGCTGATCGCCCAGATGCAGCATCAGGATCCGCTCAATCCCATGGATAACCATGAGATGACCACGCAGCTGGCCCAGATCAATACGGTCAGCGGCATCGAGGATCTCAACAAGACCCTGAAGGGTATCACTGACCAGATGAACGCCGGCCAGACCTTGCAGGCGACCGCCCTGATCGGGCAGGGCGTGCTGGTGCCGGGCGATCGCCTACTACTCGAACATGGCGATGATGGCGAGCTGCATACCACCCCGTTCGGCATCGAGCTGCCCCAGTCGGCCGACAACGTGCGCGTGGTGATCACCAACGCCAGTGGCCAGGTGATCAACCGCTACGACATCGGGCCGGTCAAGGCCGGGGTGGAATCGTTCACCTGGGATGGCCGCACCAGCGAGGGGGAGGCAGCCGCCTCGGGCTCCTATCGCGTGCGCATCGAGGCCACCAGCGGCGACAAGGCGCTGGATGCCAGCACCCTCAACTACGCCGTGGTCGGCGGTGTGACGCCGCCCGACAAGAACGGTGGCGTGAGGCTGGACCTGGGTGCCGTCTATGGTCAGGTCGGCCTCGACCAGGTCAAGCAGATTCTCTGATTCTTCATCCATTAACACAGCATCAAGGAAGTGCTGTACGAATAGCCGAGCACCGCGCAACGCAGCGATACACTCGTGCAGGCATTCGTGCAGTGCTTACTAAAAGAACCGCGCATAGCGGCAAATACAGCCGGTAGGCAGAGGAACGAAACATGAGCTTTTCACAAGCATTGAGCGGCCTGAACTCCCAGTCGCAGAAACTGGGGGCGATCGGCAACAACATCGCCAACTCCCAGACCGTGGGGTTCAAGGGCTCCAACGTCCAGTTTTCCGACGTCTTCGCCAATTCCCGGGTCGGCCTGGGTACGCGGGTCTCTGCGGTGTTGCAGAATTTCAACGAAGGCAACATCGAGTCCACCAACCGCAACCTGGACCTGGCGGTGGCCGGCAATGGCTTCTTTCGCTACATGGACACCAGCGGCGAGGTGGTCTATTCGCGCAATGGCCAGCTCTCGATGACCTCGGAAGGCAACCTGATCAACGCCCAGGGCTTTCAGATCATGGGCTATGGCCTCAATGCCGCCGGCCAGGTGCAGGTGGGTGGCCAGCCGGTGCCGCTGAACGTTTCCGCCGAGGAGCTGGCCGCCAGTGCCACGACACGTGTCGGCACTACGCTAAATCTGGATGCGCGCATGCAGCCGGGCTCCGACGACATGAGCACAGTCGAGGCCCGTGACGTGAATGGCGATCCGGTATCGATCGATTACCACTATTCGAACAACTTCACCGTCTACGACTCGCTGGGCAATCCACGCAATATCTCGGTCTACTACGAGAAGGTCGGTTCCAATGAGTGGACCGCCAAGATGACGCTGGATGGACAAGCCTTGGGTGGGGCGACTCCTGATACTGCTACTACGTACACGTTGGAGTTCGATGCCAACGGTAAGCTTGTACATGGCGGAGGCAACGTAGGGGCTAACGGCGCGATTGCTGGTATACAGTTTCCTACTAATGAATTCTTCAATGGTGAGCCGTTGGATCTTGAGTTCGACCTCAATCTCGCCGGTTCCACCCAGTTCGGTAACACCTCCACCGTCAGCAGCCTGACCCAGAACGGTTACACCTCCGGCACCCTGGTGGGCATCACCATCAACGAAGATGGCGTGATCATGCGCAACTACTCCAACGAGGAGTCGCGCCCCGCCGGTCAAATTTCCTTGGTCAGTTTCCGCAATCCCGAGGGCCTGACGCCTGCCGGCGATAACGTATGGCGCGCCTCCAACGAATCGGGCCAGGAGCTGATCGGTGCCCCGGGTACCGGTCTGCTGGGTGGTATCGTCTCCGGCGCCGTCGAGACCTCCAACGTCGACATGGCCCGTGAGCTGGTCAACATGATCGTGGCGCAGCGCGCCTACCAGGCCAACTCGCAAACGATCAAGACCCAGGACGAACTCCTGCAAACCGCGATCAACCTGCGTTAAGCCGGGACGGAGCCTGAATCATGGACCGCATCCTCTATACCGCCATGAGCGGGGCCAAGCAGAGCATGGACCAGCAGGCGGTGGTCAGTCATAACCTGTCCAACGTCTCTACCAGCGGCTTTCGCGCCCAGCTGCATGCCATGCGCGCCGTGCCAGTGCAGGGTGACGGAGCTCTGCCGACCCGTGTCTCGGTAGCGGCCACCACCCCGGGCAGCGATTTCAGCCCCGGGCCGATCACGCGCACCGGCCGTGAGCTGGACGTTGCCCTGCAGGGTAACGCCTGGCTCGCCGTGCAGGCCGACGACGGTACCGAGGCCTACACCCGGCGCGGTGACCTCGAGGTGGATGGCAATGGCCTGGTGACCGTAGTGGGCCGCCCGGTAATCGGCGAAGGCGGCCCCATCATCGTGCCACTGGGCTCGAGCGTGACCATCGGTGCCGACGGTACCCTCAGCGCCATCGGCGAAGGGGAAGGGCCGGAAGCCCTGGTCGACGTGGGCCGGCTCAAGCTGGTCACGCCGGAGCGGAACCTGCTGCGCGGCGACGACGGCCTGTTCCGTATGCCGCCCAATGCCGAGGGGGAGGTCGCGGCGCTGGAAGCCGACGATGAAGCCCTCCTCACCAGTGGCGCGCTGGAAGGCAGCAACGTCAGCGCGGTGGAGGCCATGGTGGCCATGATCGATGTCGCCCGGCGCTACGAAATGCAGATGAAAGTCATCAGCACCGCGGACGAAAACGCCCAGCGGGCCAATAATCTGCTTTCTATCCAGGGCTGAAGGCTCTCTATTCAGGACTGAGGCCCGCAGGGTCGAGGAAAAAACATGATCAAGTCACTGTGGACGGCCAAGACCGGACTGGAATCCCAGCAGGTCAAGCTGGACGTCATCTCCAACAACCTGGCCAACGTCAGCACCAACGGCTTCAAGCGCTCGCGGGCGGTGTTCGAGGACCTGCTTTACCAGAACCTGCGTCAGCCCGGCGCCCAGAACGACGTACAGAACCGCCTGCCTTCGGGTATGCAGGTTGGTACCGGTGTACGCCCGGTTGCTACCGAGCGCCTGCACACGCAGGGTGGGCTCGAACAGACCGAGAACTCGCGCGACCTGGCGATCAACGGTAACGGCTTCTTTCAGGTGCTGATGCCGGACGGTACCACCGCCTATACCCGTGACGGCAGCTTTCAGCTCAACGAGAACGGCCAGATGGTCACCGCCAATGGCTACCCGCTGGAACCGGCCATCATCATTCCCGACAACGCTCTGTCGATCTCCATCGGTGAGGACGGCATCGTTTCGGTGACCCAGCCCGGCGTCAACCAGGCGCTGGAAGTGGGTCAGATCACCGTCTCCACTTTCGTCAACGCGACCGGCCTCGAGAGCATCGGCGGTAATCTCTACCGGGAAACTACCTCTTCCGGCCCGCGCAATGAAACCATGCCGGGGATGAACGGTGCCGGTCGTCTGTTCCAGGGCTATGTAGAAACCTCCAACGTCAACGTGGTGGAGGAGATGGTCAGCATGATCCAGACCCAGCGGGCCTATGAGATCAACAGCCGTGCCGTGCAGACCAGTGACGAGATGCTGGCGCGCCTGAGCCAGCTCTGATCGACGTTCCAATGAAACACCTTGGCCTGAACGGTTCGGCCGGAAGCGAGTGAGAATGAAAGGTACGGTTATGTCGGCCGCACGAGTGGCCTTGGCGATCACCGCCATCGCAATGCTGGCCTTGGGCGGTTGCGCCCAAGTGCCACGCGCCTCGGTGGTGGGGGAGCAGGAGCAGATCAACATCGCCGAGCCGCCGCCGCGAATGGCCAATGGTTCCATCTACCAGGCTCACCGTGGCGTACAGCCGCTGTTCGAGGATCGCCGCCCGCGCATGGTGGGCGATATCCTGACCATCGTATTGGACGAGCAGGTCAGCGCCAGCAAGAACTCGCAGTCCAACATGAGTCGCAACGGCTCGGCGGGGCTCGACCTTTCAGCGCTTCCCGATGTGCTGGAGCGCCTGGCCGAGTACGGCGTCGACTTGTCCGCCGACCTTTCCGGCAACAGCAGCTTCAATGGCGGCGGTGGCTCCCAGGCCAACAACAGCTTTACCGGCACCATCACCGTGTCGGTGCTCGAGGTAATGCATAACGGCAATCTGCGTGTACGTGGCGAGAAGCAGATCGGCATCAACCAAGGGGTCGAGTTCATCCGTTTCTCCGGTGTGGTCAACCCGCGCACCATTACCGGTCAGAACACGGTGCCTTCGACCGCAGTGGCCGATGCGCGGATCGAGTACGTCGGCAACGGCTATATCAGCGAGGCGCAGCATATGGGCTGGCTGCAGCGCTTCTTCCTCAACATTTCGCCTTTCTGAGCGAGCGCGAGCGAGGCGACCATGACGACTCTCACGATGTCCAAGCCAAACCGTTCCCCTTCGATGGCGGCGAAACTTATGCTGCTGGCGTGGCTGTGCCTGCTGGCGCTGCCAGCCCAGGCCGAACGCATTCGCGAGATTGCCAACTTTGCTGGCGTGCGCGACAACGTCCTGGTCGGCTATGGCCTGGTGGTCGGGCTCGACGGTACCGGCGACCAGACCATGCAGGCGCCTTTCACCGGCCAGAGTCTCACCAACATGTTGTCGCAGCTGGGCATTACCGTGCCGCCGGGCACCAACATGCAGTTGCGCAACGTGGCGGCGGTCATGGTCACTGCCGACCTGCCGCCGTTCTCGCGCCCGGGGCAGCGGCTGGACGTCAACGTCTCCTCCATCGGTAACGCCCGTAGCCTGCGCGGTGGCACTCTGCTAATGACCCCGCTCAAGGGCGCCGACGGCGATACCTATGCCATTGCGCAGGGCAACCTGCTGGTGGGCGGGGCCGGGGCGGCCGCGGGCGGCGCCCAGGTGCAAGTCAACCAGCTGGCGGGCGGGCGTATCTCCGGTGGGGCCATGGTGGAAAGGGAAGTGCCGCTGGATCTCGGCGCCAATGCCGGCCTGCTCGAACTCGAACTCAAGCAGGCCGACTTCGGTACCGCTCAGCGGGTGGTCAACGCCATCAACAGCGAATTCGGCCGCCCGGTGGCGGCGGCGCGGGACGGTCGCGTGATTGCCCTGGATGGGCCCATGAACCCCAATTCCCGGGTCAATTTCATGGCCCAGGTGGAGAACATCCGCATCACGCCGATGGAAGCCCCGGCCAAGGTGATATTCAACGCCCGCACCGGCTCGGTGGTCATGAACAGTGCCGTGACCCTGCGGCGTGCCGCGGTGGCGCACGGCAATCTGTCGATCGTCATCGATACGCGTTTCCTGGTCAGCCAGCCGGCTCCCTTCGGCGAAGGTGAGACGGTGGTGGTACCCGACACCGAAATCGAGATCCAGGAGCAGGACGCCTATCTGCGCGTGGTCGAAGGCGCCGACCTGGTCGATGTGGTCAATGCGCTCAACGCCCTCGGCGCCACGCCCAGCGATCTCATGTCGATTTTGGAAGCGCTCAAGGCGGCCGGTTCGCTGCGTGCCGACCTGGAGATCATCTGATGAGCATCCAGGATATGAGCAGTCAGTTCGCCCTCGACGTCCAGGGGCTCGAACGGCTCAAGCACACCGCGAGGAACGATGAGGCTGCCGGTCTGCGCGGTGCCGCCCAGCAGTTCGAGGCGCTGTTCCTGCAGATGATGCTCAAGAGCATGCGCGACACCATTCCTTCGGGTGGCCTGCTCGACAGCCAGCAGGGCGAGTTCTACCAGTCGATGCTCGACCAGCAATGGGCCCAGACCATGGCCGGACGTGGCATCGGTCTGGCCGACCATCTCGTTGCACAGCTGGAAAGTCAGTTGGGTGTCTCCTCGGCCCGCTCCGGCGTGGCCGACCGTGAACTGGGCGAATTGATCGCCGGCATTCCGCGTGGAACGCCCAGGGTGCTCCAGGATGCCCTGCAGCCGGTCAGTGAAGAGGAAGCGCGCCTCGATGAGCGTGAGACGTCAGCCCGTGAGGTGGAAGCGGCAACGATGCCGGCCAACTTCCTCGAGGAGCTCGAGGCGGTACGTGGCGGCTTCATGTCGGCTCTCGATGCCGAGCTGCACGACGCATCCCCAGCCGCTCAGGCAGCAACGTTGGCCCAGGGCAACCCGGCGACTCCCCAGGCGTCTCGCGCGAATGCACCCACAGGCGAGCACGTGCAGCGCTTCGTGGAGCGTCTCTCGGCGCCCGCCCAGGCCGCCAGCCGCAAGACCGGCGTGCCGGCGGAGTTGATACTGGCCCAGGCAGCGCTGGAAACCGGCTGGGGGCGCCACGAGATCGCCACTGCCACTGGCGGCAACAGCTATAACCTGTTCGGCATCAAGGCTGGCAGCAGCTGGCAGGGGCGCACCACCGATATCGCCACTCATGAGTACGTCAACGGCCGGCGTACTCGAGTCGTCGACACTTTCCGCGTCTACGGCTCCTTCGAGGAAGCCTTCACCGACTATGCACGGCTGATCGGCAACAACCCGCGCTATGCGGCAGTGACCACGGCGGGGAACGCCCAGCAGGCGGCGAGAGCGCTGCAGGCGGGTGGCTATGCCACCGACCCGGCCTACGCCGACAAGCTGATCGCGGTGATGAACAGCATGGGGCCGATGCAGCAGCGCGGCGATTCGTTGGTCTTTTTCAGTTATTAATCTTCTAAAGTTTCGCGTCTTCAGGCCGATATAACGGGCATTGGCGAAAGGAAACGACACCATGAGCATCATTTTTTCCGTCGGCCTGAGCGGCCTGAATGCCGCCCAGAACGCGCTGAACACGACCAGCAACAACATCAGCAACGTCTATACACCCGGCTACAACCGGGAACTGACGATCCTCGGCCAGAGCCGCGCCGATGCCGGCGTGCAGGTCAACGCCATCCAGCGCCAGTTCAACCAGTACGTGGCCTCGCAGCTCAACGCCGCCACTAGCTCTTCCAGCGCGCTGAAGACCTACGAAAACCAGATCAGCCAGATCGACAATTTGCTGGCCGACCGGGAAGCGGGCCTGGCACCGCTGATGCAGAACTTCTTCTCGTCATTGGAAGACCTTGCCGGGGCGCCTTCCGACCCGGCGGCCCGGCAGGGTCTGCTCGGCACTGCCGATACGCTGACCGCCCAGTTCCGTGCCTTCGACGGCTACCTGCAGGACATGCAGGAGGGTATCAACGGCCAGATCAAGGACGAGGTCACCCAGATCAACAACATGACTGAGCAGCTCGCCACTCTCAACCGCGAGATTGCCCTGGCGCGAGCGCGCAGCGGCGAGGCGCCCAACAGTTTGCTCAACCAGCGTGACCACCTGGTGGCCGAACTCAGCGAACGCATGGACATCCGCCTGGATATCCAGGACGGCAAGAGCTACAACATCAGCCTGCCCAATGGGCAGCCGTTGGTATCCGGTACCAATTCCTATCGCATTGAGGCGATGGATGCGCCCAACGACCCGCAGCGTACCGTGTTGGGCTATCGCGACTCAGGCGGCAACCTGGTGGCGCTGGCGGAAAACACCATCAAGGGCGGTACCCTGGGTGGCCTGATGACCTTCCGTGCCGAAACGCTGGACAAGACCCAGAACCAGATCGGTCAACTGGCCGTATCGTTGACGGTGGGTTTCAACGAGCAGCACCGCCTGGGCATGGACCTCAACGGTGACCCGGGCGAGGATTTCTTCGCTATCGGCCAGCCCCAGGCCTACTCCTACCCGCGCAACACCAGTGGCGAAGAAGTCGTGGGGGCGAGCTTCGATACGGCAAATATCGACAAGCTGCGCGCCACCGATTATACGGTGCGCTTTGGCAACCCGGGTGATCCTCCCCAGGTGATTCGCAAGGACAATGGTCAGGCGATGCCGGCCGATGAAATCACGTGGGATGATGGAGCATCCACCCTTGGCTTCGGGGGCATCACACTGCAGTTCAGCGGCACACCGGCCAATGGCGATCGCTATGAGGTGCAACCGGTGCGTCGAGCTGCAGCCGATTTCGAGTCGCAGATCTCCGATCTGGACAAGGTTGCCGCGGCCCAGCCGATCAACCCGGAAGACGATCCGGCGGATTGGATCATGTCCGGCACCGGCGACAACCGCAATGCGCTGGCGATGCAGAATCTGCAGAGTCAGGCGTTGGTGGGCGGTCGCGCTTCGCTCAGCCAGGCTTACGCCGGCATGGTCAGCGACGTGGGCAACCGTACCAATATCGTCAAGGTCAACCTCGATGCGCGTCAGGGCCTCACCGACCAGCTCAAGGCGGTGCAGCAGTCCGAATCCGGTATCAACCTGGACGAGGAAGCGGCCAATCTGATTCGCTACCAGCAGTTCTACATGGCCAACGCCCGGGTCATCGACACCGCCTCGACGCTGTTCGATACCATCCTCGGCTTGCGTAACTGATCATCAGGGAGTCCAGTTCGATGCGTATCAGCACCGTGACCATGTTCGATCAGAGCGTGGCATCCATGAATCGCCAGCAGGGCGACTTCCTCAAGGTCAGCCAGCAGATCGCCAGCGGCCGTCGGGTAGTGAACCCGTCCGACGATCCCCAGGCAGCCTCCCGAGCGGTGGGCGTATCACAGGCCCAGGCCGTGACCAAGCAGTATGCCGATGCCCGAGTGTCGGCGCGCAACTCCCTGGCTCAGGCCGAGAGCGTGCTCAATAGCGTTAGTGATGCTGTCATCAGCGCCAAGACGCTGCTGGTACAAGCCTCGAGTGACACCCTGAGTGATTCTGATCGTCAATCCGTGGCCTCTGAGCTGCGTGGTGTCTACGAGACCCTGATCGGCCAGGCCAATGCGACCGATGGTAACGGCCGCTACCTGTTCGGCGGTTATCAGGATTCGAGCGCTCCCTTTGTGCGTAACGGTGACGCTATCACCTACGTAGGGGATAACAATACGCGAGCTCAGCGTGTCGACGCCTCGCGTGAGATGCCGGTTTCGGACAACGGAGCCAGCATATTCAATAGTGTGGCGAGCGGTGCCGGTTACTTGTCGGAAGCAGGAAAGCTTGATGTGGCCGGCGATATCAACGCGAGAAACGAAGGCAGCGTGACATTCTCCGGGCCGCAAGTTGTAAATAACTCAGATCCGAATCATGGCAGTGCGTTTCGTGTCGATTTTACCAGCGATGGCGTAACACATACGTACACCGTACAGATGCAGGACGAGAATGGCGACTGGGTTGATACGGTACCGCCTCTGAACGGTGAGGCCTATGATCCAGCTGGACAGACGATAAGCGTTGGAGGTGTGCGGCTCGAACTGCAAGGCACGCCGGAAGATGGCGATGGGGTCAGGTTTGCCACCGCCGACAGCATGAATCATAACCTCTTCGAGACATTGGAAAAGGCGCTAAGTGTTCTCGAGAATCCGGCTGGCACACCGGCCGAGAAAGCCGAGCTGCGCAATACGCTTCGAACTGCCATGCGTGAACTCGACAACAGCCTCGATAACGTTCTGACCGTGCGTGCCTCCATGGGCGCAAGGCTCAATGAGCTGGACGTAGTCGATGCCGTCAGCGACAACCGCATGGTGAACTACGAGCAGACGCTCTCCGATCTGATCGATCTCGACTACAGCAAGGCCATTGCCGAGTACAGCCTGCGCCAGGTGGGCCTGCAGGCGGCCCAGAAGGCCTTCGTCGACGTAAAGAGCCTGTCGCTATTCAATTTCCTGTAAGGTCCAGGGGGCATGCAACGCAGCGATTCGCTCGCGCAGGAATTTGGCCTTAACGCTTCCCTGCAGACCTTATAGGTGCAAGCCCATGGGGTCTCTTTTCGCCGCTCTGGCCTGCCGGGGCGGTTTTTTTGTTGCTGTTGCTGGCGAGATGGCCGCGCTAGCTAGATGGCTGGTGGGCTCAGGCGAGTGGCGCCAGTGCTTCGATGAGCGAGTAGATGAACTGGATGCCGTTGCTGAACAGGCGCTGCAGGAAGCGCGCCATGTCGGTCATCAATACCATCAGCAGCACCAGACCGACGGTGAGGGTCATGGGAAAACCGATGTTGAATACCGTCAGCTGTGGGGCAGAGCGGTTGAGGATGCCCATGGCGAGCTTAATGATAAGTAATGAGCCCATTAGCGGCAACGCTAGGGACATTCCCGCCACGAAGATGGTGCCGCCGTAGCGCACCAGCATCTCGAAGGCCGCGGGGTTGAAGGCGCCGATGCCGACAGGTAAACCATGAAAGCTCGAGACCAATGCTTCCAGGATCATCAGGTGTCCACCCAAGGCCAGGAACAGCAGCAGGGCGATCATGAAGAACACTCGAGAGAGAACCATGGTGTTGGTGCCGCTACCGGCATCGAAGAAGGTAGCGAAAGCAAGGCCCATCTGCAGGCCGATGAATTCGCCGGCGGCCTGGACCACGGCAAAGACCACATGCATGACCAAGCCAATGGCGATGCCGATCAGCATCTGCTCCACCATGATGCCAAACCCCGCCCAGGACATGATTGGTACGTCGGGCATGGGTGGCAGCACAGGCGCGATGACCAATGTGACCAGAAAAGCCAGGCCGATTTTTGCCTGGCTGGGTACGCTGGAGTGGCCCCATAGCGGCGCGGCGGAGAAGAACGCCAGGATCCGCACGAAGGGCCACAGCAGGATCACCAGCCAACCGTGCAGTTGAGCGAAGGTCACCTCGACCATGCGTGCCTCACATCAACATGCTGGGTATGCTGGTAAAGAGGGTGCGGGTGAAATCGACGATCAATCCGAGCAGCCAAGGGCCGGCGAGTACCAGCACGGTGAACACGCCGAGAATCTTGGGAATGAACGAGAGCGTCATCTCGTTGATCTGCGTGGCGGCCTGGAACAGGCTCACGATCAGGCCTGTCAGCAGGGCGGTGATCAGCAGCGGGCCGGCCAGGAACAGCGTGACGCGCATGCCCTGGTAGGCAATGCTCATGACCATTTCCGGTGTCATTTTGACTCCTCGCCGAGCATGGCTCGGCCTATGAACGTCGGCCTAGATGAAGAAGCTTTCCGACAGTGAGCCGATGATCAGTTGCCAGCCATCCACCAGCACGAACAGCATCAGCTTGAACGGCAGCGAGATCGTCGCCGGCGGTACCATCATCATGCCCAGCGACATCAGCGTACTGGCGACCACCAGGTCGATGATCAGGAACGGAATGAAGATGGTGAAGCCGATCTGGAACGCCGTCTTCAGTTCACTGGTGACGAAGGCCGGCACCAGGATCCGCAGCGGCACGTCCTCAGGGCCTTGCATGGGGCCAACCTCGGCCAGGCGCGCAAAGAGCGCCAGGTCGGGCTCACGGGTCTGGGCCAGCATGAACTCGCGGAACGGTTCCTGGGCCAGCAGCAGGAACTCGTCGAAATTGATCTCTTCGGCGGTCAGCGGTACCCAGGCGGTTTCGTAGACCATGCCGATGACCGGAGACATCACGAAGAAGGTCAGGAACAGCGCCAGGCCCAGCAGCACCTGATTGGGCGGCGTAGCCTGAGTGCCGATGGCGGTGCGCAGCAGGCTGAGCACGATGATGATGCGAGTGAAGCTGGTCATCATCAGCAGCGCTGCCGGCAGGAAGGCCAGTGAACTCAGCAGCAGCAGCGTTTGTAACTGGATCGACCACTGCTGGCCGCCGTTGTCCAGCGGCTGGCTGACGATGCCGGGAATTTGCTGGGCATGGACACCCAGCGGCAACAGGGCTAGTACCACTGCGGCAAGCAGGGCGAGCTGACGCAACGGGAAAGAAGGGCGAATCGGGAGAGAAGGGCGAATCATGAATCTCCCCGCCCGGGACCGCCCAGGCCGGCGTTCTGCTTTAACGCCCGCGCGAAGCGAGCGGCGAAGCGCTCACCTTCGTGTGGCGAATGCGATGCCTCCTCGACTGGCCGAACAGGGGCCGCCAGTTCGTGCAGCTTGTTGACCTGGCCGCCGCCAACGCCGAGCACCAGCCAGGTACCCTCGACCTCGACGATCACCACCCGCTCGCGGCTGCCGAGAGCGGCACTGCCAATCACCTGCAGATGGCCACCGGCCGCGCGTTTCTGAAGGCCCCAGCGACGTAGCAGAGCGGTGCAGACCAGAATGATGGCGATGACCAGCGCCAAGGCGGCAGCTGTCTTGCCGAGGGTGGCCATGCCCACCAGGGCATCGCCACCTACGGCAAGGGACTCGAGCCCTGCGGAAGCTGCGGGAGAGAGGGTGTTGCTCATCGGTTGAGTTTCTGCACCCGCTCGGAAGGGGTGATGATCTCGGTGATACGGATACCGTACTTGTCGTCGACCACGACGACTTCACCCTGGGCGATCAGGTAGCCATTGATCAGGATGTCCATCGGCTCGCCGGCCAGGCCGTCGAGTTCGACGACGGAGCCCTGGGCCAATTCCAGCAGCTGCTTGATGGTCAACTTGGTACGGCCCAGTTCCACGGTCAGCTTGACCGGGATGTCCATGATCATTTCGAGGTCGCGGGCAGTACCGCCTTCCTTGCCCTTGTCGAGTGGGCGGAACACGCGGTCGCCGGCAGACTGGGGGGCAGAGGCAGGTGCACTGGCTGCCGCCGGCGTCTCGTCGGCTGCGGCTTCGACCGCTTCCTGCTCGGCCAAGGCTTCCGCCCAGGGGTCGTCATCACCCCCGGCGCTGGTGGCGGCCTCGGCCGCTTCCTGCTCGGCCATGGCTTCCGCCCAGGGGTCGTCGTCGGCCGCGGGCTCGTTCTCGGACTGCTCGGACATGGCGGAGGCCCAATCGTCGTCGGAAACGTTCTGATCGGGTTTCTTGGGATCAGTCATGCTTGGATTCCTTGGCTTGAGGCGCTGCGCCCTTGATGAAGGCGTCCTTTGACACCGGGTTCTGTGCACCATGGTCGATGATGCGTATGACACGCAGCGCGCGCTGCTCGTGCTGGCTACCGTAGTCGCACTCCATCACCGGTACGCCGTCGACGCTGGCGGTGACCGTCTCGGGTAGCTCGAGAGGGAGGACGTCCCCCACCTTGAGTGCCATGACATGGGCAATACGGGTGGGAACAGTGGCAAAATTGGCGATCAGTTCCACCTCGGAGCGACGCAGTTCTCCGGCCATGCGCTTGCTCCAGGAGCCATCCTGGTCGTGGTGGCCATCGCTGAGCGGGTTGGCCAGCAGGTCGCGCAGGGGCTCGACCATCGAATAGGGAATGCAGATCTGGAAGCTGCTGGAGAGATTGCCGACCTCGATGTTGAAGTTCGTGTTCACCACGATCTCGTTGGGCGAGTTGGTGATGTTGGCGAACTTCGACTGCATTTCCGAGCGCAAGTAGTTGATCTGTAGCGGATAGACCGACTTCCACGACTCCTCGTAGGCGTCGATGGCCAGGTTCAACAGGCGCTGAATGATACGCTGCTCGGTGTTGGTGAACTCACGTCCTTCCGATTTGGTCAGGAAGCGTCCGTCGCCGCCGAACAGGTTGTCCACCACCATGAAGACCAGGTTGGGTGGGAACACGATCAGTGCCGACCCACGCAGCGGCTTCATGCCGATGATATTGATGTTGGTCGGTACCGGCACGTTGCGTGAGAACTCGCTGTAGCTCAAGTAGCGTACCGAGTCCACGGTGATGTCGGCGCTGCGGCGCAGCAGGTTGAACAGCCCCATGCGGAAGTGCCGCGCGAAGCGTTCGTTGATGATATCCAGCGCCTGCAGGCGCTCGCGGATGACGCGGTGCTGGGTCGCCGGGTCATAGGGGCGTACACGAGAGATGCCGTCGCTTCGCGCATCGGGCTCGTCGTCGCCGCTGACGCCCTTGAGTAGGGCGTCGATCTCATCCTGTGACAGCAGATCGTCTTGGGACATGGTGGCCAGGGCACCCGTTTATTGCACGATGAACTCAGTGAACAGCACGTCCTGGATCTCGAGGGACGGCTGTGGCGCGGTCAGCGGCTCCGAGAGCACGGCGACGACTTCGTCGCTCAGGCGGCGCTTGCCGTCCGGCGTGGTCAACTCGGTTGCCTGCTTGCCGGAGAACAGCATCAGCAACCGGCTCCGGACCTGTGGCATGTGCTCGTTGAGAATCTCGCGAGTCTCGTCGTTGCCGACTTTCAGCGAAATGCCGGTGTAGAGCAGGCGCGAGCCAAAATTGTCGTCGGCGAGATTGACCGTGAACGGATCGATCTTGACGAAGATTGGCGCTTGTCTCTGGATCTGCTGAGTCTGGAGCCTGCTCTCACCATCACTGCCGCGGTCAGTCATGACCATGTAGATGGCCGCTCCGGCCGCTGCAGTGGAGAGCAGTACCAGCAGTATCATCAGCCACAGGAGCTTGGAGGAGCCACCCGTCGATTTCGCCATTGCCTTGCCTATTGAGTCAGCTGTTGGAGAGCATTATGTCCAAGTCGCGCAGCCCCCGATGACAGGAACAAGCCGCGCGAAAGGGTCTATCTTGGCTTTTTGTCTCAGGCGTAGAGATTCACGCGGCCATCCAGAGAGAGCGCGGCGGTGGAGGGCTCCGTGCCCGTTTCATCGGCTCCAGACAGGGCCAGGTCGTCTTCGGCTCCCGGCTGTGCTCCCTGGCCACGCTGACCGTCATGGCCCGCGAATGCCTGGGTATCCTGCCGGTGCTGTTCGCCCACGGAAGTTTCGCCCAGGCTGATGCCCTGCTCGGCAAGTGCCTCGCGAAGCTGGGGGATGGCCTGCTCGAGTACCTGGCGTACCTGGGCATGGGCTGACAGGAACTGTGCCTGAGCGCCCTGTTCGGTCATCTTCAGGGTCACGGAAAGCGGGCCAAGCTCGGCCGGGTTCAAGCGCATCTCGACCTGCCGTTCACCGCCCTGGCGGGCGAACTGCACCAGTTGCTGGCCCAACTGACTGGGCCAGGCCGGGCTCTGCACCGGGGCGGCAAGGCTGGTCTGGGCGAACGGAGTGGTCTGAGCCGGTGCGTTGGCCAGTGCTGCCGTGCTGGCGGAAGGCGGTGCCAGCGGTGCGGATTCCGGCACGAAGCCGCCACGCGATGCATCGGCTGCTACCGAACGCAGCTCTAAACCGCCGGGCTGGGCAGCCGCAACCTTGGCGAAGGCGCTCGTGAAGTCGGCTGGCCGTGACGAAGTACCGGAGCTGCTATCGGCTTCCGGGGCGGCAGCGGTGCCGGCCGTTGCCAGCTGCGCCGTCAGCGGGGTGCCAGAGACCAGCGAAGCCGGCGTGGCTGGCAGGTCCGAGCGAGTGGCGCGCTCTTCTCCCAGGACGTTCATCCCGGGATTGGCAACGTTCGGGCGCTGGGCCTCTGCCGCAACGGCCGTCACCAGGGCGGCGGCCTGGGGCTGCTCGGCAAGCTCGGGCGCTTTATCGTCAGCCGCTATTGAAAGTTCGTGAATGGGGAGTGGCGGCACGTCGGTGTCGATGGGCTCCTGGTGGCTGCCTTCGATCAGGGCGAGCCGTGCCATGATCTCACTCAGCTGTGCATCGGGTTGAGGCAGCTGCGTATCGAGTTGGGCAAGCGCCGCCTCGTCGCCAAGCGGCTGCGCCGGGCGGGCATTCAACGCCTGAAGCAGCGCTTGCGGGGCTGCCAGGGTCTGCGGGAGGCCCTGTCCCGGCATGGCATCGAGCGGGATGGGCAGTGTGCTGTCACCGGCCTGGAGGGGGTGGGCCGCCTGGCTCAGGGCCAAGGCAAAGTGGCCCTGGCCGGCGCCGGATTCCGGCTTGCCGGAGAGCTGTGTCGGCAGGGCGGACAATATCATCTGGATATTCATGGTTACTCCTCTACCGAATCACGACGTGTGCCCGGCGCGTTGGCGCAATAGCCGCCCGGCAGACATCTCGTCACTGATGCGTTGTTCGCGGCGTGTCTCCTGACGCTGCCGCTCGATGTCCCGGCGCGATATCAAGGTATCGAAGGCCGAGAGCTTCTTCTGTTCCTGTTGCCACTGCTGCTGGCTCTGTTGGACCCGCTGTTGCTGTGCATCGAGCGCCTGCCTGGCCCGCTGCAGGGCGGCGTCCAGCGAGGCCAGAAAATGCTGGTAGTTGTGCATGCTGGCTGGGTCGATGCCTTCGCGCATGGCCTGTTGCAGGCGCTCGGCATACTCGAGCCGATAACGGTTGAGCGATTCCAGCTGGGAAGCCACCTGACGTTCGCTTTGACGCTCGCCTGCCAGCAGTTGGCCGGCCTGATCGCGCGCATCGCGTGCCAGATCACTCAGCATGGCGAGTTGTGACGATGCACTCATTGTCTGACTCCTAGTGTCTCGGCCAGAACGTGTCGGGAAGCCTCGATCGAGGCATTTTCATTCATGCCCTGCTGGAGGAAGTGCTCCAGCTGGGGGTAGCGCTGCACGGCTTCGTCCAGTTGAGGATCGTGCCCGGGGCTGTAGGCGCCCACGCTGATCAGGTCGCGGTTGCGCTGGTAGCGTGAGAAGAGCCGCTTGAATGCCTGGGTCATGGCCAACTGCTGGTCGTCGATGATGTGGGTCATCACGCGGCTGATCGAGGCCTCGATGTCGATGGCCGGGTAGTGGCCGGCTTCGGCCAGTGCCCGTGACAGCACGATGTGGCCATCGAGAATGGCGCGTGCCGAATCGGCAATGGGGTCCTGCTGGTCGTCGCCTTCGGTGAGTACCGTATAGAAGGCGGTGATCGAACCACGGCCGCGTTCGGCATTGCCGGCACGCTCCACCAGGCTGGGTATCTTGGCGAATACCGAAGGCGGATAGCCCTTGGTCGCCGGAGGCTCGCCGATGGCCAGGGCGATCTCGCGCTGGGCCATGGCGTAGCGGGTCAGAGAGTCCATGATCAGCAGCACGTTCTTGCCCTGGTCGCGATAGCCTTCCGCCAGTCGCGTGGCATAGGCGGCGCCCTGCAGCCGCTGTAGCGGCGAGGTGTCGGCCGGTGCCGCCACGACGACGGCGCGGCGGCGGCCCTCCGGCCCCAGGATGTTGTCGATGAAGTCCTGCACCTCACGGCCGCGCTCGCCGATCAGGCCCACCACGATGACATCGGCTCCGGTGTAGCGGGCCATCATGCCGAGCAGAACCGACTTGCCCACACCTGAGCCGGCAAACAGCCCCATGCGCTGCCCGCGACCGACGCTGAGCAGGGCATTGATGGCGCGAATGCCAACGTCGATCTGCTCATTGATCGGGGCGCGGCTCAGCGGGTTGAGCGGCGGGGTGGAGAGCTGCGCGCGCGGGGCGTTGTCCAGCGGACCCAGGCCATCGAGAGGTTCGCCGTTGCCGTCGACCACTCGCCCCAGCAGCGTTTCGCCGAGGGGGAATCGGCGGGCGGCATGATCCGGGCCATCGCCCAGCGGGTATACCCTGGCGCCAGGCATCAGGCCGGAAATTTCCGTGAGCGGCATCAGCAGCAGACGTTCGCCATTGAAACCGACCACTTCGGCTTCGGCAAAGTGCGGCGGTTCGTTGCTGCCGGGGGAGAGCAGTTCGATGCGGCAGGCATTGCCCAGTGCCACGCGCAGGCCGATGGCCTCGATCACCATGCCGGTGGCGCGCAGCACACGGCCGCTGGTGCGATAGCCGGGTACCGTCTCCACGCGCTCACGCACATGCCGCAGCGCTTGCTGCCAGCGTGTCCGGTGCACATTGGATGTCGATACCGCCGCTTCGGTCATGTCTGCGTCTCGCTGTTAATCGTCGCTGCCATCATCGGCGGGAGTCGCCGAGTGCCGCCTTCTGACCTGTGACTTCACTGCCTGCCAGCGTGTCTCCCAGGTGGCATCCAGTTCGCCGTTGGCGCTCGTCACGCGACAACCGCCGCGGGTCAACTGGGCATCGGGTTGCAGCTTCCAGCCAGCGGCCGCCAGCTCGCTGCCCAGGTGCTCCTCGACCAGCTTGTGATCCTGAGGGTTCAGCCACAGGCGCTGCTGGCCGACCAACGGTGGCTCGGTGTGCAGCAACGCCTTGACCAGCTCCAGCACCTGGCGCGGCCTGGCCTTGAGCGCTTCACCAGCCAACTGGCGTCCCGTCGCAAGGGCCAGCTCCACCATTTCCGTGGCGATTTCTTCGTCGAGCTGTTCCAGCGCACTGGCAAACTGCTCGGCCAGCGGCCTGAGGGGGGCAACGGTGTCACGTACCTGCTGCTTCAGCTCGTGCAGGGCTTCCTCGCGGCCCTCCTTCAAGCCTATGGCATGGCCCTCGCTGCGTCCCGCCTCGAAGCCGGCCTGGTAGCCCTCTTCGCGCGCCTCTTGCATCACCTTTTCACGCAGCGCCTTCAGCTCTGCCTGGCGCTGGAAGGCGGCACGGCGCCTTGCCTGCTCGGCGGGGTCCAGTTCCTGAGCTGGAGGTCTCTCTTCCGCACGCTCGGCATGCAGCTCGTCCATTTGCCAGCGCTGCCAGGGCGCATGCCGCTCGGAAGAAGAGGACGCCCGCTCAGACATAGGTGTCGTCCCCGCCGCTCAGCACGATCTCGCCGGAATCCGCCAGGCGGCGTACCACCTGGAGGATGGATTTCTGCTCGGCTTCCACCTGGGAGACGCGGATCGGCCCGCGGGCTTCCATGTCCTCGCGCAACAGGTCGGCGGCACGCCGCGACATGTTGCGCAGGAACTTCTCCATGAGCCCCTCGGGCGCGCCCTTGAGTGCCACCACCAGCGAGTTGGTGTCGATCTCCTTGAGCACCATCTGGATGCTGCGGTCGTCCAGGTCCATGAGATTCTCGAATAGGAACATCTCGTCGATGATCTTCTGGGCCAGGTCTTCGCTGTGGGCGCGCACCGTTTCGATGGCGGTCTCTTCCAGGGAAGAATTCATCAGGTTGAGAATTTCGGCTGCGGTTCTCACGCCGCCCATCTTGCTGCGCTTGAGGTTCTGGCCGTCGAGCATGCCGGAGAGCACCTCGGTGAGCTCTTGCAGGGCGGCCGGCTGAACGCCGCTGAAAGTGGCGATACGCAGTACCACGTCGTTGCGCAGCTTGTCGTCGAACAGCTCCAGCACATCGGCGGCCTGATGACGCTCCAGGTGGACCAGGATGGTGGCGATGATCTGCGGATGCTCGTCGCGGATCAGCTCGGCCACCATGGAGGCTTCCATCAGGTTCAGCGAATCGATACCGCTGCTCGAGCCGGTGGACTCCAGGATGTCCTCGATCAGGCTGGTGGCGCGTTCGCTGCCCAGGGCCTTGGTCAATACCGAGCGAATATGATCGCTGGAGTTGAGGTTCAGCGCGATGAACTCTTCGGTCTCGCGGTGGAACTCCAGCATGACCTGCTGCATGTCCTCATGAGAGACCTGATCCATCTCCGCCATCTCCATGCTGAGCTGCTGGATCTCCTTGGGCCCGAGGTACTTGAACACCTCCGCGGCACTGTCCTCGTCGAGGGCCAGCATCAGGATGGCACTGCGGCGCACACCGTTCATGGGCTTGGCACTGCTCATTCTTTATTCATCCAACTGCGTACGATCATGGCGATCATGCGTGGATCCTCCTGGGCGAGTTCGCGCAGTTCGGCAAGATGGTCCTCATAGGCCGAGGAGCGGCGCTTGCGCTTCGGCTTCTGGTACGGGCGCAGTTCGTCGTCTTCGTCACCAGCCGCTTGCAGCTCGCCTTCGTTGGCTTCCGACTCGTCACCCACGCGGACCTGCAAGCCGGTACCGGGTGCCGTGGCCAGCACGGGCTGCGCGGTGTGGCGTTTGATCAGCGGGCGCAGGATCAGCAGGTAACCAAGCAGGATGCCCAGCGCCACCAGCAGGTAGCGGCCGAGGGTCAGCGCCAGCGCATGAACCTCAGGCGATTGCCACCATTCGTGTTCCTCGAACTCTTCCACGTCGCGGGTGAACGGGCTATTGACCACCTCGATCGCATCGCCGCGAGCCTGGGAGAAGCCGATGGCCTGGCGCACCAGACGTTCGATCTGGGCGATCTCGGCTTCGCTGAGCGCAACGCGGCGCCATTCGCCTTCTTCGTCGCGCTCTTCGCGATAGTCCACCACCACGGCGGCGGTAAGGCGTGTCACCTGGCCCTGGCGATGCTGGATGTGAGAAACGCTGCGATCGACTTCGAAGTTGACGACGTCGTCCTGGCGCAGATTGTTCAGTGCCTGCAGGCCTTGCTGGGCCTCCTCGGTCAGCTCGCCGTCCTCATCGGTGGGCAGTTCGATAGGGGAGGGGGCCACGCCCGGCGGCGTGTTGCTCAGTGCACCGGGAATGCCCAGCGCCACGTCATCGCCGCCGTTATAGGAGAGGCTTGACTGGCGGCTGCGTACCGCGGCTTCGTTGGGTGGCTGGTTGGGGCCAAAGCGTTCGTTGGTTTCCTCGCGGCGCGAGAAATCGATTTGCGCCGCGACCTGGGCGCTGATGCTCTCGCGACCGAGTATTGGCGCCAGAATGTTCTCGATTCGCTGCTGGAAGGAGCGCTCGACCTCGGCGATGTAGTCGAGCTGGGTCGCGTCGAGTCCGCGGGCCTGGCTGTTGGGCATCGACAGCATGCGGCCGTTCTGATCGACCACGGTGACGTTCTCGGCGGTGAGTTCCGGCACGCTGCTCGATACCATGTGAATGATGGCGCTGACCTGGCCATCGCCGATGACCCGGCCTGGCTCCAGGGTCACGATGACCGAAGCTTTGGCAGGCTCGCGGTCGCGCACGAACACGGAAGAGCGGGCCATGGCCAGATGGACACGCGCGCGCGAGACCGGCCCGAGCGATTCGATGGAGCGCGACAGCTCGCCTTCGAGGCCGCGCTGGAAGTTGACCTGCTCGGCGAACTGGCTGACACCGAAGGCTTGGTTGTCCATCAGCTCGAAGCCGACATTGCCACCGCGCGGCAGGCCTTGCTCGGCCAGTTGCAGGCGCAGCCCATGCACGGCATCGCCCGGCACCAGCAGTGCGGTGCCGCCCTCGCTGAAGCGATAGGGCACGCCACGGCTCTCCAGCTCGCTGATGATGCGTCCGCCGTCGGCTTCGGTGAGGTTGCTGTAGAGGACGCGGTACTCGGGCTCACGGGCCCACATCAGCAGGGCAACCACGATCGCGATCATCGCCGCACCGCCGATCAGGACGGCGATCAGCGGATTCCCGCGTAGTTGCTGCTGAAGACGCTCCAGCAGCGCAGCGGAAGACGCGCTGCCCGGGGAGTCCTGACGCTCTTGCGTCGTGGCGCCGTTGCTCATGCGTCCCCCCGAAGGAGAGCGCTGCCGGCTGCTAGGAAAGTGTTGCTGGAAGATGGCATCGACTGCATCCGTTCACCGCGTTCTGGTTGCCCCATGGGGCGCAACTGTGATGAACGCTATTATGCGAGCCGCTATCCAGTCCAAAGGCGGGAAAAGCCCCTTTTTTACCTGCCATTTGGCAGTTTGGTTAATCTTCGTAAGCTGTTAGCCTTGCTCTACATTCGCCAGGGGCCGGTTTTGGCAGCCTTTGACGGTAGAAAACGAACGTTTCTTGATGAATGTTTCTTGACGAATGAGGGGCGCGGATCATGAGTTCACCTGCCATCCAATCGGCGCTGGCACAGATGCAGACCCTGGCGACTCAGGCCGGCGGGCAGGCTGGCAAGGGGCAGTTGGTTTCCACCCAGGTGGGGCAAGGCGGCTTTGCCGGCGAATTGCAGGCCTCGATCCAGCGCATCAATCGCCTGCAGCAGGCATCTGCCGCCAAATCCATGGCGTTCCAGGCCGGCGACCCTAACGTCGAACTCAACGACGTCATGGTCGACATGCAGAAGTCCAGCGTGGCCTTCCAGATGGGCCTGCAGGTCCGCAACCGCCTGGTAAGCGCCTATAAGGACGTCATGAACATGCAAGTGTGAGCATCACACCTTCAGGCTGATCAAGTTCCCCTGTAGTTCCTCCAGCCGCTCGGCAATGGCCAGCACTTCCTCGGCGGGGATCTGGCGCAGTACGTCGCCCGATTCACGGTCCACGATTCGGGTAATGACCCGTGACGTGTCGTTGAGCTCGAACTCTATGCCGTACTGTCGAAGTACTTCGTTGATGCGTTGAATCGGCTCCACCAGGTCGGCTTGGCTGGGCGACTGGCCGTGGCTCGTGGCCTGCGCCAGCATGGTGCCGGCGGAAGGCAGCGTGGCGAGTACGGTTTCCTTGCGCTGACGCGGGGTCAGGTCATGCAGTGCCGAGGCGCTCAAGGCGTTGGTGGCATCGGTCAGTGGCGAAGACATATCGTGTTTTCCTTGTTTATGCCCTTTGCTGAAGCGATATCAGCATCCTCCCCAAAGGCCGCCTGACGGACAGCCCCTCCCACAGACACTATCGGCAAGCTCGGCGACAACTTTAGTGTTCTGTGCAGATTTTTGCGGCGGGCAAAAGGTCGCACCGTTGGCCATTTTTTTCATTCGTTGATGCAAACTGAAGCCAACTAGATAAAATGCAGTTACGGATTGGCTACATTCCGAATGTTCCGATCTTGACCAGGCAGGGATTCTGAACAGGGGCAGGGAAGCACGCGGGTCAAGCCAGCGAGGCGCCATGAGCCAAGAGCTACCTATCGAACGCATCATGCAGACCGGGCTTCTGACCTGCGAACCCGAGACGCCGCTGTGGATGGCCGCCGAGCGCATGGCGGCACGCCAGTGCAGCTCGATCATCGTGGTCAAGGCGGGGCAGCCCTTGGGGATCTGGACCGAGCACGATGCGCTGGCGGTCAATTTCGCCGATCCCGATGCCGTTCGCATACCTATTTCCCAGGTCATGAGCCAGCCGGTTGCGAGCCTGCATTGTGAAACGCCGATCAGTGAAGCGGCGCTGCGTTTCAATGCCGAGCGGCGCCGGCACTTCCTCGTGGTGGATGACGGCGGGGCTTCGGTGGGCATCCTGTCGCAGACCGACGTCGCCCTGAATCAGGGGCTCGAGCCCTATCTGCGGCTGCGCGAGGTTCAGGCAGCCATGCGGCAGCGGGTGCTGGTGCTGGAAGGCGGGCAGCGCCTGGCTCAGGCCGCGCGCTCCATGCGGCTTTCGGAATGCGATGCCGTGGTGGTCAAATGTGTAGATGGCGAGCTGGGCATTCTCACCGAGCGCGACCTGGTGCGGTTCGTAGCGCGCCACCCCGGCAACACGCCCATCGAGGGGCTCGCCAGTCATCCCTTGCTGACGGTGCACCAGGATGACACCTTGATTGCCGCGCGGGATCTACTGGTGAATCATCGCGTACGCCACCTGGCGGTGCTGGACGAGGCCGACGAGGTAGTGGGGCTGCTGGGCTTCCGCGACATGTTGGCGGGTGCGGAACACCTCTACATGCAGGATTTGCGCAATGCGTTGGAGCAGCGCGACCGCGCGCTCGCCCAGTCGCGGGAGAATTTGCAACTGGCCGAACGCGTGATCGATTCCTCGCTGGAAGGCATCATCATCACCGACCCCAGCAATCGTATCGAATTCGTCAACCGCGCCTTTACTCACATGACCGGCTACACCGCTGAGGAGGTCATCGGCAAGACCCCGGCGATCATTGCTTCGGGGCGCCACGATGCCGCTTTCTACCGTCAGATGTGGGACGCCCTGCAGCGCAGCGGCTACTGGCGCGGCGAGATCTGGAACCGGCGCAAGAGCGGCGAGCTCTACCTGGAGCTGCTGACGATCACGGCGATTACCGACGACAGCGGTGCGGCCACCCATTACGCCGCATTGTTCAGCGACATCACGCACCTGCGCGACAACGAAGAGCGCATTCGCAAGCTGGCCTACTACGATGCCCTCACCGGGCTGCCCAATCGCCGCCTGCTGGAAGACCGCCTGGATCTGGCGATACGTCATGCCCATCGCAACCAGAGCCGGCTGGCGGTGATCTTCGTCGACCTGGACCACTTCAAGGAGGTCAACGATGCCCTGGGCCATGCCTTTGGCGACGAGCTGCTGGTGATGATGGCCGAGAGGTTGCAGCTGCGCTTGCGTGAAGACGACACCCTCGCCCGTCTCGGGGGCGATGAATTCCTCGTGCTGCTTCCCGATCTGGAAGAGGTGGACGAAGTGGCCCGGGTCGCCCGGCGCCTGGTGGAAGCCGTCAACGAGCCATGCATAATCGAAGGCCAGGAGTTTCGTCTTGGCTGTAGCCTCGGCATCAGCCTCTACCCCGACGATGCATCGACGGCCGAATCGCTGGTGCATAATGCCGATGTTGCGATGTACCGGGCCAAGCAGGAAGGGCGCAACGGCTACCGCCTCTACCGCAACGAAATGAACCTGCAGGACGACCGGCAACGTGCGCTGGAAACCGCGCTGTGCGAAGCCCTCGCTACCGGCGAAGGCCTGCAGCTGCACTACCAGCCGGTTTTCGAGCGTGATGGAGGCACGCTACATGGCGCCGAAGCGCTGCTGCGCTGGCACCACCCACTGCTGGGCAACGTGCCGCCGGACAGCATCGTCACCGTGGCCGAGCGCGCGGGGCTGCTGCCGCAGCTGGATGAGTACGTTCTCGAGCAGATCTGCACGCAACTGGCCGCCTGGAGTGCCATAGGGGCAGGCCCGATTCCCATCAGCATCAACCTGTCGGCGCGCCAGTTCTGGCAGCACGACCTGCCCGTACGGGTAGCGACCAAGATCAAGGAACACAGGCTGCAACCGGGCCTGCTGGGCTTCGAGATCGCTGAGCGTACCCTGCTGGACAAGCCCCACCAGGCAGCCGTCGTACTCAAGCGCCTGCGGCGCCTTGGCGGCGAGGTCGCCATCAACGACTTCGGCACGGGCTATGCCTCGTTCGGCTACCTGCAGGAACTGCCAATCAGCATGCTCAAGATCGACCGGCGTTTCGTGCAGCGCCTGGACAACGGCCAGCGGGGCAGTGCGGCAATCGTAGCCGCGGTGGCCGGGCTGGCCCGCGAAATGGAATTGTGCCTTGCCGCCGTCGGGGTCGAGACCGAAGCTCAGCGTGAAATCCTGGCCCGGCATGGTGTCGAGCTGATCCAAGGCCACCTCGTCGGCCAGCCGGTACCGGCCGACCTCTTCGCCAGCCGCTATCTGCTCTCCCGAAGTGATGTGACGCCGCAAGACGCCTGAACGCTGTCGCCTGGCAGCTGGCAGCTGGCACCTGGCACCTGGCACTTGGTGAAGAGGAACCGGCTTCGGCGGGCGCTTTTCGCGGTTTCACTGGTGGCCGTGACCCGTTAGTCTACACCCCTCTCTTCATTTGCCATCTCATGCCCCGGATCAACTACCGTTTCGATGAGCTCCCTGCACGCCAGTAGCGGCGATCATCGTGGCCCCATGCGCCATGAGTCGCTGATGCCGACCCATCACGATCACGATCAGGATAACGCCTGGATGATCGGCTATCTGGACATCATGACCCTGCTGGTAGCGCTGATGGTGCTCATCATCACGCTTTCCAGCTTCGGGCGCTCCGATGACGAGGCGGCACCGCTCACCGCGCTCGTACCTTTCGCGATACCGCTGCCCAGTGAAATGGCCAATGCTTTGCCCGTGCCGGCCGAGTCCCGTTCGGTACCTGGCCGGTTGAGCCAGGCGGCCGTTTCGGCAGCCCTGGGGGTGGCTGGGTTACCGCGGCGCGTCGCTCCCTCGCCGATATCGAGTGAAATAGTCGCCTTTGTGGCGCCACCCACGCCACTGGCCCTGCTCGAGCGGCGCATACCGCCGCCCTTGGCACTGCCGCAGCCGCTAGTGCAGGCGAACGGTGAAATGCCGCTACCCGCCGCAGATTTCATGCTGGTGCTGACGGACCGACCGCCGGCCGGGGTTCGTCAACTCGATCTGGATGCCGTGGAGGGTTCGCTGGCGCTGCAACAGGCGCTGGGCGAGCGGCTGGATGACGCCCCCTACCTGGCCGACCTCGAGGGCGTGGAAGTCTCGCGGGTGGCCGAAGGCATCAAGCTGCGAGTGGAAGATCAGTGGCTATTCCCGACCGCCGCTGCCGAACTGACCGAGGATGGTGAAGCGCTCGTACAGCGTTTGGTGGAGGTGATCCAGCGCCACGCGGGGGAAGTCGCCGTGGAAGGGCATACCGACAGCCGTCCGATCCAGACCAGTGAATTTCCCTCCAACTGGGTGCTCTCGAGCGCCAGGGCGATCGCCATCGTTCACGCACTGGAGCGGGCAGGCGTCGACTCGCAGCGCCTGCGTGCGGTGGGCCTGGCCGACTCCCGCCCCTTGGCGAGCAACGACACGGGGGAGGGGCGGGCGCAGAATCGCCGCGTCGAGGTGATCATCCACGCGCGCTGAAGGGAGGCAGTGTTTGACTCCCAAAAGGGGGGAAGTTATGCTTCTCCCAAAATGGGAGGTTGGATGAGAGTCATCGCCAAGCGAACACTGCGAGAGTTCTGGGAAGAAGGGCATGGCGATGCCGAGACGCCTCTCACCGAGTGGTACAACATGATGTTGAAGGCTTCTTGGGCGACACCTCAGGCACTGAAGACCGACATTCGTACGGCCAGTATCCTCAAGGGAGGCCGAGTCGTCTTCAACATCGGCGGCAACAAGTACCGGATCATCGTGGCGATACGATACAGGCAGCAGATTGCCTGGATACGCTTCGTTGGTACCCATGCCCAGTATGACCTGGTGGATGCGGAGACGATATGAACATACAGCCAATTCACTCCGATGCGGATCTCGAACGTGCTTTCGCTCGCCTGGAAGCGCTATGGAGTGCAGCAGATGGCACGCCAGAGGCGGACGAGCTGGAAGTGCTCTCGATCCTGATCGAGAAATACGAGGATGAACATTATTCCATTGGCCCATCAGATCCCATCGAGGCGATTAAATTTCGAATGGAGCAGCAGGGGCTCACGCAGCGTGACCTTGAGGCCTACATCGGCTCGAGCGGTCGGGTATCCGAGGTGCTCAATCGCAAGCGCAAGCTCAGCCTCCGCATGATCAAAAGGCTTCATGATGGCTTGAACATACCCTATGAGAGTCTCATGAGTGAGTCCGCTGCCTGATCAACGCCACTTTGGACAGCCGCATGGATGGTAGCGCCTTTCGCCCTCAAGCTGGCTTTTTTGGCTTGAAGCCTAAAGTTATTCGCTTGGCTGCCGAGGTAATGTGTATTAGGAAGTAAATGCACCGACACAAGGCAGTTCCCCATGGCCAGCATCTCATCCCTCGGTATCGGCTCAGGGCTCGATCTCAACGGTTTGCTCGATCAGCTCAACGCCGCCGAGCGCGGCAAGCTTCAGCCCATCGAGCAGCAGATCGAGACGCAACAGGTCAAGATATCCGCCTACGGCGAACTGAAAGGGGGGCTCTCGTCCTTTCAAGCCGCCGCCGAGGTGCTCAACGATGCATCGCTTTACCAGAGCCTTTCTTCCTCCGTCAGTGGCGAAGCCGTAACGGCTGCGGCGGGTAGCGAAGCCGCGCTGGGACAATACGCCATCACGGTAGAGAACCTTGCAACCGCTGGCACCATGGCGTCGGGGCGCCTGGAGGAGGTCGAAAGCCTGGACCAGGCGCTCACCGACAGCGAGCAGACCCTAACGCTGAGCTTCGCCAATGTGGACGAAGGCACGGGGGCCGAGGTGCCGGTTGCCATCGCCGCAGGCAGTTCACTGGAAGATATCCGCGATGCCATTAATGCCCACGAAGACGCCGGAGTCACGGCCTCGATCGTCAACGATGGCGCGGGCTACCGGCTGGCGCTGATGTCCGCTGAAACGGGAACGGAGGCCACCGTTACCGGCCTTGCTTTCGGCGACGCAGACGGCAATGAATACGCCGACCCCAACAGCTTTTTCACCGGCGACGTAGCGTTCAGCACCGCAACCGGGGCCGAGGAGATCGTTGAGGATGGCGCAGATGCCAGCCTCAAGGTAAATGGCATTACCATCACCAGCTCCACCAATCAGGTGGAGGAAGCCATTCAGGGCGTAACGTTGAACCTGACCGGTGAGGGCAGCAGTACGGTGACGGTGGAACAGGATACCCATGCCGTACGCGAGGCGATCACCGGTTTCGTCGAGGCCTTCAATGCGTTGAAGGGTACCATCGGCGAGTTGACCGCTTTCGATGGTGATAGCGAAACCGCAGGCGACCTGATGGGCGACAGCGCGGTGCGCAGCATCGAAGGGCGTATGCGTGGCGTGCTGGCAGGCGGTGTGGCGGCGGAAGAGGGCGGCTTCGCCATGCTCAGCGATATCGGCATCTCGCTCCAGCTCGACGGCACGCTGGAGATCGACACGCAGCGCCTGGATGAAGTGATTGCCAGCGATCAGGATGCCCTGAGCGCCTTCTTTGCCGGCAACGATGTTCAGGGCGGCTTCGCTGGGCAGATCAGCGAGACCGTAACCCAGCTGAGTAGCAACAACGGCGCCCTGGGCGGAGCCGTCAATGGTGCCGAGAGCCGTATCGAGAGCCTCAACGACCGCCATGCACGCATGGAACAGAGCATTGACGCCACCATCGCCCGCTACCGGACCCAGTTCGGCCAGCTCGACAATATGCTGTCCCAAATGAATCAGGTAGGCGCCTACCTGACCCAGCAGCTAAGCATCCTGAACGCTCAATCGGGAAGTGGACTCTGATTCACGGTCCTCAGCAGGCAAGAGGTGAGTGGGGCAGTAGGCAGGACAGGGTAACGATAGCGGTGCAAAAATAAATCGTGTGGGGCTAAAGTTGCTGGAAAACCAGCCGATACAGTATGAATATCGACCATTGACGCTCATGGAGGGCGACACCCATGGCAAGCATCACCTCGCTCGGCGTAGGCTCTGGTTTGGACCTTACGGGTCTGCTGAATCAATTGCGTGCTGCAGAACGTCAGAAGCTGCAGCCCATTACGCAGCAAAAGAACCAGGAGCAGGCGAAAATCTCTGCCTATGGGCGTCTCAAGTCAGGGTTGAGCGAGCTGCAAGATGCGATTGGCAAGCTGAATAGCAGCTCGCTGTACGAAGGCTTGAAGGCCAGCGTGAAGGGTGGAGAGGGCATGACCGCCACCACCAGCGCGGAAGCCAGCCCGGGGAGCTACAAGGTAGTCATCAACAATACGGCACAGGCCGGCAGCCTGGCCAGCACCGGAATCACCGATCGCGACATGCCCGTGATCGCAGCCGATGCCACCGATCCGAAGCTCACGGTGACCTTCGGCGACAGCAGCACCAAGGAGATTGACCTGACGCAAGGCGCGAGCCTGGAAGAGATCCGCGATGCCGTCAACGCCGATGCCGAAGCGGGCGTGAACGCCTCGATCGTCTTCGATGGCACGAACCATCGCCTGGTGCTCTCCTCGCGCGAAACCGGCGCCGATGCCGGCATTACCAATATGGCATTCTCAGGGCTGGCAACTGGTGTCACGCTGGGTGAGGATCAAGGCACCCTGCAGGACGGACTGGACGCCAGCCTGACGATCAACGGCATCGATATCACCAGCTCTACCAATACGGTGAAAGACGCGATTCAGGGCGTCACACTGGAGCTGGATCCTGGCCTGGAGAACGAAACACTCAGCTTGGTCGTTGCGAAAGACAATGAAGCGATCCGTGAGGCCATACAGAGTTTTGTAGATACCTTCAACAAACTGAAATCTACCCTGGGGCGTATGACACAGGTCACTGGTGATGCTGCTACGGCTGGCGAATTGGTAGGTGACCGGACGATACGAACCATCGAAACCCGCCTTAGTCGTAATCTGACGGACATCGTCAGTGGTGGAGACCTGACCCGGATGTCTCAGGTCGGGATATCGCTCAAGGCAGACGGCCGGTTGGAACTGGATTCAACCAAGCTCGCCAATGTCATCGCTGACAACCCTCAGGCCCTCGCCGATTTCTTTGCCGGTGCCGATGAAAAATCCGGCATGGCGGGGCGATTGGCGGGTACGCTTGAACTGGCTCTTGATAGCAAGGATGGAATGGTCCAGCGAGCCCTCAGCGGCTCCGAGGAGCGAGTGAAAGGGCTGGAGGAGCGCTTCGAACGTATGGAGCAAAGCATAGAGCGTACGATGGAGCGCTATCGCAAGCAATTCGGACAGCTGGATAACATGATGGCAAGGATGAACTCGGTAGGTTCTTACCTGACGCAACAGCTCGACATGCTCAATGCTCAAATGATTCGCCGAAAGTGATCGGCTTTCCACGCCTGCTTGGTTCTGGAGCCTCGGCAATTTGCCGGGGCTTCTTGCTTTGTGGTTAGTGCTCGCTTTTTTTGGCTACTAACTAACAGTAGTAGCCATGCAATAGCCATGAATTCATGGCTGCTGTTTAGATACGCTCCCGCCGCAAAAATTTTTTTCTTCTGGCCCTAAAGTCCTGCCCGAGGCGGCCGTTATATAGGGTAACGGCCAACGGCGCCGTTGTGGAGGCCCCACCTAGCGGTCGGGCAGCCAATGGAGCCCTCAATTGATAGGAAGGTAATCACCATGTCTGTGATCAATACCAACATCACTGCCCTGATCGGTCAGAACAACCTGAAGAATTCGCAGGCTTCACTGCAGCAGGCTCAAGAGCGCCTGTCTTCAGGGCTGCGCATCAACGGCGCGAAGGACGATGCTGCCGGCCAGGCCATCGCCAACCGCATGACCAGCACCATCACCGGTCTGAACCAGGCCGCGCGTAACGCCAACGACGGTATCTCCCTGGCGCAGACTGCCGAAGGCGCTCTGGACCAGATCAACGACAACCTGCAGCGCATCCGCGAACTGACCGTTCAGGCCCAGAACGGCACCAACTCCGCTCAGGACATCGATTCCATCCAGGAAGAAGTCAACGAGCGCCTGAAAGAGATCGACCGCGTTACCCAGCAGACGGAATTCAACGGCCGTTCGCTGTTTGCTACTGGTACGACCGGCACTGCATTCGCCATTCAGGTCGGCTCCAAGGATGATGAGTTCATCTCTATCGAGGTCGGCGGCGCCGAGGCGGATGGCACCGCAACCGATAGCGGTGGCTGGAATATGTATACATCTACAGGTACTGCGGCAGCCGAGAGCGTTGGGGGTGTGGCACGTACCATCAGCACCTTCGGCTTCGATGTGATGGAAGGTTATGATGACAGCGATCCGTCCGCTCTGGATGGACGTACCGCGCTGGCTATCCTGGACGACAAGATTGCCGCGGTCGACAAGGAGCGCAGCAACCTCGGTGCCATGCAGAACCGCTTCGAGACGGCACTGGACAACATCGAAACCACCTCGACCAACCTGCAAGCCGCCCGTTCGCGGATTCAGGATGCCGATTACGCCGTCGAGGTTTCCAACCTGACCCGGGCTCAAATCCTGGAGCAGGCCGGTACCTCCATCCTGGCCCAGGCGAACCAGAGCCCGCAGAGCGTTCTGTCGCTGCTTGGCTAAGCTGGACCACAGCAAAAGCAAGAAACCCGGGCATTTGCCCGGGTTTTTTGCGTTATGGGGCGAGCGGCTTCGCTGTAGAGTAGGTACCATGCCAAATGCTGCCACTCAAGGTTCGACATGTCCAAGAAACATCCAAGGAAAAGCCTGAAACAAAAGAAAGGCCCAAAAGCCAAGTATCAGTCCCAAGGCTACGGGAATCTTGGGGTGCCTCAAGCTGACGTCAGGCATTTCATGTCGCTTTATGAAAGCAGGCAACTTTCCGAAGCTCAGAATATCGCTCAAGGCCTTGTGGCGCGTTACCCAGAAAGCGCTTTTGCCTGGAAGGCTTTGGGTACCAGCCTGCTTGAAGATAGAAAGCCGATGGAGGCATTGCCTTGCCTGGAGAGGGCCTGTGAGCTGGATGGTAACGATGGCTTGGCGCTGACAAGCCTGGCTGCCGCTTATTACCGCCTGGGAGAGTTTCAGAAAGCTGTCACTTACCAAGAAAGGGCGGTTGATTTAAAGCCAGACTATGCAATGGCGCAGTACAACCTCGCCGAAATGCTTCAGTCAGCCGGCAATATGATGAAGGCCTTGAAACATGCTGAGAAAGCGAAAGAGCTGGGCTTCGATGCTTTCAAGTGCTGGGTGTTGATCGGGGCGCTGAAATACCAGACAAAGTATTTCAGTGAAGCGCTTGAAATCTACCATTGTCTGGAAGAAAGCTTTCCGCCGAGTGACGCTGTACTGAATAACTTGGGGAATTTATATAAAGATATTGGCGACTATCAGAAGGCAGAGAGCTACTATAGCCGTGCGCTTGAAGTCAATCCTGATTATGTCATGGCATATTCCAATATTTTCTATGCCAAGCATTATAATCCGAAGGCTACGCAAGAGGAAATCATAACATTTGCCAAGCGCTGGGACGATAGGTTTGCGTTGCCCCCCATGCCTCCCGTTGCAAGAGAGCTTGCGAGAGGCAAGGTGTTGCGAGTAGGGCTGATTTCTTCTGGGTTTCGGACCCACCCCGTTGGGCAAATGATAACCACTGCGCTTGAAAACAGCCAGACCGATATCCAGTTCTATGGCTATACCACTAACGATCAAGTCGATCAGGTTACCGAACGGCTGCGTGCGGCCTGCTCGGAATGGCGGCCAATCCGTCATCTATCTCAAACGAAGCTCGCGCAACTGATACGTGACGACCAAATAGATATCTTGATCGATCTTTCCGGCCATGGGGATGGTAGTTGCCTGCAAGCCATTTCCATGCGTCCAGCGCCGATAAATGTCAAATGGGTAGGCGGGTTGGTCAATACCATGGCTGTGGAAAGTATTGATTACCTGCTTTCGGACAGTATTGAAACCCCAGAGGGGGTGGACGACCAGTATACGGAAAAGCTGATTCGGTTGCCAGACGACTATATCTGCTATACGCCGTGCCCCTATGCTCCGCCAACCACGTCACCGCCTGCTCTCAAGAATGGCTATATTACCTTGGGCTGCTTGAACAATCCGGCCAAGATTAGCGCAGAACTGCTGGCTGAATGGGCTAAGCTGATGCATGAGTTGCCTCAAAGCCGTATTCTGCTGCGTGGCGCTCAGTACGAAAGCGAAAGCTTTTGTCAAAAGATTCACGGAATTTTTACAGGCTTTGGTATTGACGCGACTCGCGTCATACTGGAAGGTCCTACCAAGCATGAAGAATTTTTAAAGACTTACCAACGTATCGACATTGCGTTGGATACTTGGCCCTATTCCGGTGGGTTGACGACCTGTGAAGCCCTCCTTATGGGAGTGCCGGTAGTGACTCTTCCAGGGCCTACCTTTGCAGGGCGGCATAGTGCAACACACCTTACCAATGCTGGGCTGCAAGAACTGGTAGTGAACAACTGGGATGAGTACCGCCAGCGTGTGCTCGAACTCGCCAAAGACATGCCCAACCTGGCGGTAATCCGCGCAGGCCTGCGCACCATTCTGCATTACTCACCGGTGTGCGACGCCCCGCGATTTGCCAACCACTTCAATAAGGCCCTGCGCGCCATCTGGGTACGCTACTGTGAGGGTAAATCGCCGGAAGCGCTGACCTTCAATAAGGAAGGCGAGCTCTGGTTTGAGGACGACAAGCAGCCGCTCGAACTTCCTGAAGCATGCAGCGAGGAGGAAGCTGAGAGCAAAGCCTTTGAATGGCAGCTCGACGAGCCCATCACCATCATCGACAACGCTGCCGTACTACCACGTCACCCGGACTACCCCAAGTGGATGGCCAGCGGCCACTTGGCTGTGATCAGCTTCGACCCCGCCAGCCTGCTCAATAAGCGTGTGGAGGAACTCAAGGGATATGGTGAGCTGCATCATTACCCGCACGCGCTACTGGGCGACGGCCAGCCAGCGACGCTCTATGCAACGCTAGATGCAGAGAAAGGCTCCACGCTCAAGCCGTTACCGGAAGAGCAGCAGCCTGAATACATGCGTGACAAGCTCAAGGTATTGGCGGAATTACCTATCAATACTGTCGCGCTTGACCAGATCGAAGGCTTGCCCAGCGTGGACATGTTGGTGCTTGATGACCTTCACGATGCTATGAAAGTATTAGAAAATGGCCTGGAAACGCTTAAAAAAACATTACTGATCCAGGTGAAGGTTCTATTTCAGCCAACACATGAACGGCAGTGCAATGTTGATGAAATTGGCAGTTGGATGTCGCTGCACGGTTTTCGTTTCAGTGGATATGTGGATTTGTCGAATTGTAGAGATTTTTCGGCTTGTGATGCCTCGCCACCATATCAAGCAGCTGAGAGAGAGAGTTGTGGTGCGTTGTTCATGCCTAGTCAAGAGCGTATGACTAAGCTAAGCAGAGAACAACGGGTTAAGCTGACCTTTATACTGCGCACAGTATATGCTATGGATGATTTCCCCCACGATTTGCTAAACAAAAAATATATTGACTCCTGTCACTCAGGGGGGGGGGTAAACATACATGATGAATCTCTTGCTGCTGGCGAAAACCAAGAAATTGGAAAACCGGAATTTTTTGAGCGGAACGAGGTCAATCAAAAAATAGATGCGTTAGCACCCGTGGGAACAGGGTGCGACGAAAACTATAAGAGTGTTGATCAAAGGGGAATGGAGAAAAAATGTTATCAATGGCATATAAATGACAAGATATTTGTGGCTGATATTGGCGCTAACCCCATTGATGGTACTCCTCCCTATTCACAGCTATTGAGAAAAGGGGCTTTGCAGCTTTTTGGATTCGAGCCACAAAGAGAGGCACTTGCGAAACTTAATCAACTGAAGGGAGAAGCTGAGACTTACTTTCCGCATGCGGTGGGGGATGGTGGAGAGGCAACGCTTTATTTATGCAAGGCGCCTGGCATGACGTCTACCTTGAAGCCAAATAAAAAAGTGCTTGATCTTTTTCAAGGCTACCCTATTTGGGGGAAAGTTGAAAAAACAGTAAGCGTACCTACGGTACGCCTGGATGATATCGATGAAGTCGTCAAAATTGACTGGCTGAAGATTGATATTCAAGGCGGAGAGTTGACTGTTTTTCAAAATGCGGAAGAAAAGTTAAAAGATGCGTTGGTGATTCAGACTGAAGTAAATTTTATCTCACTTTATGAAAATCAGCCTCTTTTCAGCGATATTGATGAATGGATGCGAGAGCGTGGTTTTATGCTTCATGCTCTATTGGAACAACGGAAGCGCCTCTATGCTCCTATGGTACTCCGAAAACAAATACACCAAGGCATTAACCAGCTAACTACCGCTGACGCTATATATGTAAGAGATGTGAATTTTCTTGACGAGTTGACAGAAGAGCAGAAGAAGAAAATGGCGCTGATTTTGCACTCGGCGTACGGAAGCTATGATCTTGCTCTTCGTATTTTATCGTCATGCGAGAGTGTTGATGAAAATGAATATATAAAAAAAATAAAAAATGATTTTTCTGTAATTTTAAATAATGACGTTTCGTTAAATAATAAGCTAAGTTCAATTAACCAGCTTGTTTTCGTTGCTGGTTGTGGCCATACGGGAACAACTCTTATGGCTAGTATTCTTGGTGCTCATTCTAATATCTTTTCTATTCCTAGAGAAACAAATTGGTTTTTGTCAGATGATGGGAAATTCCATGAGGAGTATCGGAAAGAAGTTTTAAAAGCTGTTTCTGAAGATAAGACGATTTTGTGCGAGAAAACCCCAAGGCATTTGCATAAAATGTCTTCCATAAGAGAAAAATTTCCTTCAGCAAAATTTATAATTATGACTAGAGATGTCAAGGATGTGGTTTTTTCGATAAAGAATCGCACGGGGGATTTTCGATCAGCTTTAAATAGGTGGGTGGGCGATAATAAGGTTGTTTTGGAGGAGCTGAAAAATAAAAATGTCCTGCTTGTGCGTTATGAAGATCTGGTTGTGAATCCTAAAGAAATGGTAAAGAATATTTGTGATTTTCTCGGAGTCTCATTTGAGTCAGGTATGCTTGAATTTTATAAGAATAATACTGCTTGGTTTGGGTTGGCTGATCCAAGTGAAACGGATGGTAAAGGAGAGAAAAGTCACCTGGAGCGTCGTGCTTGGCAAATGACACAACCGATACATGATAGAAGAGGTATTTGGAAAGGAGGTTTGTCTAATGAAGAAATTTCAGTTATTAACAGCGAGACATGCACTATAATGAGTAAATTGGGTTA
Organism: Billgrantia sp. Q4P2; assembly: GCF_052806135.1. NCBI lineage: Bacteria > Pseudomonadati > Pseudomonadota > Gammaproteobacteria > Oceanospirillales > Halomonadaceae > Billgrantia > Billgrantia sp. Q4P2. The sequence goes on along the minus strand of NZ_JBRBAI010000002.1, from coordinate 110,701 downwards.
TAATTAAAGTGGCCTACACCCTGGTTTAGGTCCGACTCCAATGTGAGAATCCACCTCTGCATGCACACTGTTGAGCATAGGCCACGAGTGGTAAATCGCCCAGCGAGCTGTAAGGTCTGACATGGTTGTAGTGGGTTCTCCATTGACTGATTTCGTATCGTGCATCGGCCAGGCATCGGCCAGGCATCGGCCAGGCATCGGCCAGGCATCGGCCAGGCATCGGCCAGGCATCGGCCAGGCATCGGCCAGGCATCGGCCAGGCATCGGCCAGGCATCGGCCAGGCATCGGCCAGG
>NZ_JBRBAI010000002.1:0-110333 GCF_052806135.1 Billgrantia sp. Q4P2 | reverse complement strand
CAGGCATCGGCCAGGCATCGGCCACGAAGCTCATGCTGTGCTTCGAAAATTTGGGCGTTGTGATTCAGCGCCGTCCACACTTGCCATCTATCTATTGTGCTCACTTTTCAATCGAACTGTGCCGCATCGACTTTTCCTTAAGAAACTGCTAAAGCTCATTGCGCTTAGGACGATATAAAGGGAAACGATCCAAAGAAAGGTGAGCTTCCCCCATGGCAGTCATCAACACCAACCTGTTTTCCCTAAATGGCCAGGCCAACCTTGGACGCTCACAGTCGTCGCTGGCAACCGCCCTGGAGCGCCTGTAATGACCCCCTGGTTTCTGCACACCCTACGCAGCTAATGCTGGGTGTGCAGAAACCAGGGGGTCATTACACCCAGGCCAACCAGATCCCGCAGAACGTACTGTCTCTTCTGGGTTCTTTCGACTCTTGATCATGGGGGGGCGGCATGGAGCATCTTCTCAAACGGTATTCGGAACAGCTTGCCGATGCAGTTGACGACCCAGAAGGAAAGGGAGGCATCATGCTGACATTGGATGAGCATGAGGCGGTTGCCATCGAGAGCATTCGTCGGCTTTATCAACGTTCGCATGAACTCCAAACGACGTGACAGCCAAGGAGGGGGCGTGAATGCTTGATGGATAAGTTTTAGTTCTTTTAGGTACTTTCCATTGGCAAGCCTTACTCTGCGCCGGTAACTCAAGGCTTTTCCTGAGATAGCACCTCGCTGAAATGCCGGTGCCCAATGAGTTGGTATAATTCCCGTTCGGCGATAGGCCTAGAAATAACGTAACCCTGAGCCGTATCACAACCCATCTCGGCCAGCTTACGAAGCGTGGCGATATCTTCCACTCCTTCCGCCGTTACCTGGAGTCCAAGCTCATGGGCCAGAGAAATGGTTGAGGAAATAATGGTGCGGTGCCTCCTGTTTTCCAGCATGTTGCTGATAAAGCTGCGATCCATCTTGACCTCATCGACCGAGAAGGCACTCAGGTAAGACAAGGAGGCGTAGCCTGTACCGAAGTCATCCACTGCACAGCTGATATTGGCTTCATGAAGCTCCTCAATGACCTTCTGGGCATGCCCCCGGTCCTGGATGACTCCCGTTTCGGTAATTTCCAGGCATAGTGCTTGGTCGGAGAATTCTCTTTGCTTGATAAAGTCCACCAGCGTGGAACCTTCCATTAAGTCTCTAGAAGAGATATTGACGCTAAGACAAAAATTCTTGTCGTATTCTCGGCATCGTTCTGCTGCATGCATCGCTTCTTCGATGACCCAATAGGTCAGCCGTGTAATTAATCCCGTTTCCTCGAGTAGAGGAATAAAGTGCGCTGGTGAAACATTGCCTAGTTGCGGATGCTCCCAGCGAATGAGTGCCTCGGCTCCTTTGATATGACCGCCTGCCAGGTCGAGCTTGGGCTGGTAAAGCAGGTGCATGTCTCGTGTGCCATGACGACGGAAATCCTGCAGTAACATCAGGTCGTTGGGATTGGGTTCCAAATCGGGACTGTAGGTGCGCCACGGACGGCCGGTTTCGGTAGCGGAGGAGTAGGCCGTCATGGCGCGGCGTACCAGTTCTTCTGCCTCGGAGCAGTTTTGTCCTTCTCTCTTTGCTCGACCCTCGCAGATACCCATGGCGACATGTACGTCGATACTGATCGTATCGATGACAAGAGATTCATTCACGAGTCGCGCGACCTCTTCATGGGACATATCCTGCTTGAGCAGAATGGCAAAGACGCCCGAACCGAAATGACCGACCTGAGCGAAGTCCAACGATTCGAGATGCTTGGCAAAACTCACTAGCAGTGATTCATGCCCAAAGCGATAACCGAACATGCTGGTAAGTTGGTCAAGGTTCAGTAAACGCAAGAGTATCACCGTTGGTTCCCAGGCCAGTTCTTCCTGGAGGCGCCGATCCAGGCTCTCGATGAACGTGGTGCGACTGGGAAGCCCGGTAAGGGTGTCATGCTCTGCTTGATAGCGCAGTTCCTCTTCCAGCCGGCTGCGTGCCTTCAGTTCCTGCGAGAGCAAGCGCGTGCGCAAGGAAACCTGGCGCTTCAGGTACCAGGAAAACGAAAAGCCCATGAGGGCCATGAGGAGCAGAATGGCAAAAGCCCAGGCGAAGGTGCGCAAGCTATCGATAATGCTCGGTTTCCTCCACTCCAGCTCGGGGCGCCACTGCTGATAGATGTCGTTGAAGGTGCCATCCGCCATGACAACGGCCAGTTGATGCTCCAGCCAGGCTAATACCTCTGTATTCCCTTTGCGAACAGCGAACACATAGGGTTGAGGCCAGAAGGGTGGGCTCGTCTGCTGAACGTCCAGCTCGGCGGCATGGCGCAACGAGGTAAGTGAGGCCTCGATACAGACCTGTGCCTGGTGCTGATGCACTGCCAGCAGGCAGTCGTATTCGGTATCTACCGGAACCAGTGAAATGTCGGGATATTCTTCAGCAAGCCGCACTTCGGCATGACTACCCGCGACTACAGCGGCTCGATGTCCTTCCAGAGCCGCCAGGCTGCTGAAGTGCTCACCGTCGTCATGAGAAAAAATACCGTGAAACAGGTAGTAGAAGGGTTCCGTGAAGTCGAGGAGGGGCGTGCGTTCTTCCGAGGCAAAGAGTGCAATGGCATCTGCCTCACCGGTATAGACCTGCTCCAGGGCGGTCTCCCATTCCATCAGCCTGTGTTCGGCTTCGATTCCGGCGCGGCTTGCCATGCTCTCCTGCAAATCGATGACAAAGCCTTTCGCTTGGTGATGCTGATCGAGCCATTGGAACGGGGGATAGGTCGCTGAGCCGGCAAAGACCAGCTTCCCTTGGCGCTCGAGTTCGCTCTGCCCGGCGACCTCATTCGGAAGAGCAGCCAGCATCAGCAAACCACCCGCCAGGGCCAGGCCGGCGGCCGCCTTGGCGCTTACCTGCTTCATTCGGTCCCCTTTAGGTCCCTTTGCGGGTTAGCTATGGTCAGCCAGGTCCACCCATTTCATACCAAATTGGTCGGAAAATAAAGTCACGGCGCTGTATTCGTCCGCCTACTGTCACGTGCTCCGCCCCTCAGCGGAAGATGCGTTCACTGGGCGCATGCGCTGGCTCCACTTGTAACCCCTCGGTAATGACGAAGGCCCTTGCCATGCGCGTGCGGGCATCGGAGATCTGTCGGAATACCTCATCGTGTATCCACATTGCGTGGGTGGTGTCCGGATTGCGCAGATAAATGGCGAGGTGGGCTACTGCCTTTTCCATCGTGGCCGATAGGAAGAATATCTAGACGGGGAGTACGCGCATGACATGCCTCATCATCGCTGCCATGGCCATCGTGCATTGAAGCAATATTTCAGCCAGGAACGAAGATGCGTCTGAGTGGACTGCGATACAAGGTACTGATAGTTGTGGCGGTAGGGCTGCTGCTGCTTTTCGCCGTACAGTTCGTCGTTGGACGGTTGGTGCTGCTGGAGGGGTACAGTCAGCTGGAGCAGGACAAAATGCTGACCAAGGTCGGCAGTGCGGTGAGCCTGCTCGAAGAACAATCCCGGCAGCTCGGCAGTATAACCGTCGACTGGGCACATTGGGACGACAGCTATCAGTACATGGCGGCGCCTAATCAGGAATATATCGACTCCAACTATACTGACGACACCTTCGACAATCTCAACATCAGCGCGATCCTGCTGGTCGATGCCAACGGCAATATCCTGTTCAAGAAAGGGGTGGTTGCCGGGCAACCTTGGCCCATACCGCTAAAGCTGGAGCAGGCGGCATTGAAGGGCGGAGCGCTGATTGATACTACCGGGGGCAGGAATCATGTATCAGGTTTTTTCTGGACCCCTGAAGGCATCTTCATCGTTGCCGCCTTTGATGTACGCCCCAGCGGCAACGCCGAGGGTGAGCGCCGCGGCAGGCTGATCATGGTGCGCCAGCTCGACCAGACCTTGCTGGATCATGTCAGCCAACTGCTCGGTATCGACATCATCGTCGAGCGTGCCGATGTCCAGGGGCTTGCTGCCGATCGGCTCGATGCGCTGACTCACATGCAAGTAGAGGGCGGTATGGCGGTAAAACCGCTGAACGATACCGATATGATCGGTTACGCCTTGATGGATGACGTAGGCGATACGACCCCACTGCTGCTGCGGGCGACCGACGACCGCCGTATTTTCGAGCAAGGGCAATCCAGCCTGAATTTCCTGATCGGATCCACGGCGCTGATCGTATTGGTATTGGGTGTGTTCCATTGGTTATTCGACCGGCTCGTGCTGGTGCGGCTGGCACATCTGAGCAAGCACGTGAATCGTATTGGTGAATCTGCCGATACGGCGGTGCGCATCCCGACACTGCGCGGAAATGACGAACTGGCTGGACTGTCTCACGGGATCAACGGCATGTTGGAGCGCCTCGACGAGTCGCAGCTTGCCCTGCACTATGAGAAAGAGCGTGCTCAGATCACGCTGGCAGGGATTGCCGATGCCGTCATCACCAGCGATGCGGCCGGCGATATCATATACCTGAATGCGGCGGCGGAACGGCTGACCGGCATCTCCGCCGAGGAAGCCAGTGGGCAGTCGCTTCAGTCGCTGTTCCGCCTGCTGTCGGTGGAAAACAAGACCGTACCCGTGAACAGTATTTGGCTGACTGAGCCGGCAACCAAGCTGGAAGAAGTGATCCTACAGCGCAGCGACGGCGAGGAGCTTTTCATACGTAAATCAGCCGCGCCATTGCATGATTACAATGGCGACTGCTTCGGTTTCGTCACCGTGTTGCACGATGTCACCATGCTTCGTGCCCTGTCGCGGCAACTCAGTTTCCAGGCCCGTCACGATGCGTTGACCGGACTTATCAATCGCTATGAATTCGACCGCCTGGCGCAGGCTGCGCTGGAGGATGCAGTCCAGGGTGAACGCACGCATTGCATTGCTTATATCGATCTGGACCAGTTCAAGATCGTCAACGATACCTGCGGCCACATGGCGGGGGATACGATGCTGTGTCAGCTAGCCGGTCAGTTGAAAGCCAGGGTGCGCAGCTCCGACACTCTGGCGCGCCTGGGCGGCGACGAGTTTGCCCTGTTGCTGATGGGCTGTAGTCTGGAAAGAGCGAGGGAAGTCATCGAGAACCTGTTGCAAATCGTGCGCGAGTTTCGGTTCGTTTTCGAGGACAAGGTGTTCAGGGTAGGCGCGAGCGTCGGTCTTACCGAACTCTCCCCGGCACATACCTACACCCTGAGCGAATTGCTGAGCACGGTAGATTCCGCCTGCTACGCGGCCAAGGATGAAGGCGGCAATCGCATTCATGTGTATCGCCCGAACGACCAGGACTTGCAACAACGCTACAGTCAGCTCGAATGGGTGTCGCGGATACATGAGGGATTGGAAAAGGAGCAGTTCGTCCTGTATTTCCAGCGCATGCAAGGTTTGACAGAAGGTGTCGAACCGCATTGCGAGGTGTTGATTCGCATGCGTGGCGAAGACGGTACGCTGTACCCGCCAGGTTATTTCCTGCCGGTGGCGGAGCGCTATCACTTGATGCCGCAACTGGATCGATGGGTGGTACGCGAAGCATTCTCCATCATGGCGCGTAAAGGGGCGGACTTTCCCTACGTGTGTGCCATCAATCTCTCCGGCCAGACCTTGTCGGAAGAAGGATTTCTCGATTATGTGATCGAACTCATCGAGCACTATGGCCTGGACCCCCGGCGCTTCTGTTTCGAGATCACCGAAACCTCCGTGATTGCCAACCTGGACAAGGCGCGCCAGTTCATGCGTATGCTGCGCGAACTCGGCTGCAGCTTTTCACTGGACGACTTCGGCAGCGGTTTGTCGTCGTTTGCTTACCTGAGAAATCTGGACGTGGACTTTCTCAAAATCGATGGCATGTTCGTCAAGGCCATCGACAACAATCCGATAGATCGCGTCATGGTCGCCTCCATCAGTCAAGTTGGCCATGTCATGGGGTTGCGCACGATCGCCGAGTTCGCCGAGAACGAAGGCATCATCGATATCTTGCGGGAGATCGGCGTGGATTATGCTCAGGGTTATGGTGTTGCCAAACCTGAATTGTTTCAGTGATCGGAAGACAGTGTTTTGCATGGCCGGCGGCGTCTGAAGGCCGCGTACCAGCGACAGGAACAAGCGTTCATGAAAGAAAAAATACAGGCCGGGGATGAGGAAACGACGCTTACCAGGCTGATGACGCTGGAGCGAGAAAACGAGCTGCTTCGTAATATGGCGGAGCGGGCTACGGATTTTGTCATACTGGTACATGATGCAACTGAGCAAGGCAGAATCATGTTTGCCAATGATGCAGCCTGTAAGCATTTCGGTACCGACAAGGCAACGCTATTGAGCTGGACACCGTTCGATTTCGATCCGACTTGTGATGTGGCCGCCATGAAGCAATTGACCGACAAGATGCAAGCAGGAGAATCGGTGACATTTGAGTCGGAGCACCGAAGGGCGAGCGGTGAACTGGTTTCTGTTGAGGTAGTCGTGCATCCGTTTGAGCAGGATGGAAGACTGTTGGGTGTCAGTTACATCCACGACATCCGCGAACGACGGAAAATGGAGGCACAGCGACTGAATTACGAAGCGGTTGTGGCCCGGAAGGAAGTGGAAGAGCATTATCGCAGCCTGGTCGAGACGTTACCCGATTTCATCGTGCGGCTGGACACGCAGGCACGCTATGTCTATGTCAATCCCTCGATGTTGAATGGCATCGGCCGGGCAGAGGACGCATTCCTGGGCCGAACGGCAATTGAAGCGGGAGTGATGGGAAGTCCAGATAGTGACAGCCGCCTGTACCAGAAGGCTTTGCACGCGGTGGAAAGCCGAGAAGCCAATGTTTATCAGGATTGGATGGTACTGGCCGAACGTAAGGTTTGTTACGAGATTCGTCATATTCCGGAGCAGGACGGTGACGGTAACGTCGTAAGCGTGTTGGGGATTGCACGTGATGTCACCGAGCAGGTCAAAATCGATGATGCGCTCCGATTCATTGCTCAGCGCAACTGGTCATTGGACGGCGAGCCATTCCTGAGCGCTCTAGCGCGGTATCTTGGTGAAAAATTGGATGTCGACTACATACTAATCGACAGACTAGCTGACAACCCGAATGAGGCGGAGACAGTGGCAATCTTTGCCAAGGGAGAGTTGCGGCCGAATGTACATTATACGCTCAAAGGTACCCCCTGCGAGAACGTGATGGGTGGCGTCATGTGTTGCTACCCGAATGATGTTCGTCAGCGCTTTCCCGACGATGAGATGTTGGCCGAGATGGGCGTTGAGAGTTATATCGGGCTGCCGTTATGGGATTCCACCGGAAAAGTGATTGGCCTGATTACTGTGATGGATGGCCGGCCGATCAACGATGAAGCTGCGGTGACCGGATTGTTGCAGCTGGTTGCTACCCGGGCCGCGGCGGAACTGGAGCGCGAACGCTCGGAACTGGCGCTGAGAGCCCGGGAACGGGAATATCGCCGCCTGTTGGATGATTCTCCCGACGTGATCATTCTTTACGATAACGATTGTCGTAGGACATACAGCAACGCTGCCCACCGCAAGACACTGACAAAGCCGGCTTCGGTGGGGGCAACGCCCATGGAAGAATGGGGTTTGCCCACCGGAATGGATGTGGCGGAAGCCTACCAAGCGCATCTGCGTAAGGTGCTTGACAGTGGCATGCCGGGCGAGTGGGAACTGGCCTGGAACGATACTGATGGCAATCCCGTTTGTTTTCTGGTTCGGGGGACGCCGGAATTTGACTCACATGGGAAAATAGCGGGTGTGTTGGTCGTCGGCCGCGATATCAGCGAACGACTTCGTCTGGAGAAGAAATTGCGGCACCAGGCCACCTATGATGCGTTGACCGGTTTGCCTAACCGCTGGTTGGCGGGGGAGCGGTTGCGTGAGGAACTCACCAAGGCGGAGCATGCTGGCGGCAGCGTGGCCTTGCTGTTTATCGATCTGGACCGCTTCAAGGAAGTGAATGACACCCTGGGTCACGAATTCGGCGATCAGCTGTTGGTCGAAGCCGCGCAGCGCATCCAGTCATGCGTCAGGCGGTGCGATGTCGTCGCCAGACTAGGCGGCGACGAGTTTGTCGTTATTCTGCCGGGGGCAATGAATGTCGCCGGTCTTGACGATACGGCACAGAAGATCATCACTGCACTGATGCGTCCTTATACATTGGCTGAGCGCCAAGCGTATATTTCTGCCAGTATCGGTATTGCTACCTATCCTTGTGATGCCGGTAACGCCGACGTATTGCTGGCTTGTGCCGATCAGGCCATGTATAAGGCGAAAGAGCAGGGCCGCAATGGTTTTCGCTTTTTTACCCCCTCAATGCAAGCGCAAACCGAAAGTCGCATTCGTCTGGCCAATGACTTGCGGAGTGCACTATCACAAAAGCAGTTTCAGGTGCATTTCCAACCCATCCTCGATACGGTTACCGGCCAGGTGGTCAAGACGGAAGCCTTGCTACGTTGGCAACATCCCGAACATGGCATGGTGCCGCCAGATCTTTTTATCCCGGTAGCAGAAGATACCGGCATCATTCATGACATTGGCGACTGGGTGTTCCGCGAAGCGGTAAAAATGGCGTCCTGTTGGCGTGAGCGGTGCCCCGCAGGCCGTATCCAGGTGAGTGTCAATATTTCTCCGCGACAATTCATGCATGAGAAAATGGTTGGTGCCTTGCTGGGGCATCTGGTAACGATGAACGTGCCGGGAGAGTGCATCGCAATCGAAATTACCGAAGGTCTGCTGCTCGATGATCAGGATCATGTCAGGGAGAAACTATTCAATTTGCGCGAAGCTGGTATTCGTGTGGCGCTGGACGATTTTGGTACCGGATATTCGGCGATGGCTTATCTCAAGAAATTCAATATTGATTATTTGAAGATTGATCGTTCTTTCGTGCGCGATCTGGCACGCGATGAGAGTGATCGCGCAATTGCCGAAACGATTGTCATCATGGCGAAAAGGCTGGGTATGAAAACCATCGCAGAGGGAGTGGAAACGGTGGAGCAGCGCAACATACTTGCCGCTGTCAACTGCGAATATGTACAAGGCTATTTGTATTCCCATCCGTTGCCTGCTGCTGCATTCCTGGAATATATCACTGCAGGCATACCGAAAGAGAGTCAAAAATATTTGTCTGGGGCTTGACCAGCCGTTGTCAACAACGATAACGACAGCCTCGCTGTACCGCTTTGGTTTGCTTAGGGCTGTTCGGTAGGAGGACAAGGGATGAATTCCATTACGCTGGGCCGTTTTCCCGCTGATGCCGGGGCTGAGACGCAGGCAGAAAATGCTTTCGAGCCACCGCTGCGGCGGCTGGGTTTCAGTAGTCGTCTTACGCTGCAGATCGTCTCGCTGGTGCTGGTAGCGGTGATACTGGTGGCGGGGATGGTATACGTGCAATACCGCAACTCTTTCACCCAGGCGACGATCCATCAGCTGCAAGGCACGGGCGAGATGATGTCGGAGTCGTTTACTCAATGGTTGGGAGCGCGCCAGGATGAGGTCCGCTACGTGGCTGGGCTCGACCCGGTGAGGCAGGTCGAAATCGAGCCCATACAGCACTTGCTGGCGCGTCTTGCCGAGCAGAGCGGCTACTACGACACGATCTTCTTCGTCGGCACCGATGGTGTCGGTGTTGTTGGAGTGAGCTTCGATGGCAGCGCAACGGTCATGCCTGCCGAGCAAGCCGCCGAGTTCCAGGTTGCCGACCGCGCCTGGTTCCGAGAGGCAATCCAGGGGCAGCCGGTCTTTTCCCAGCCGCTGGTCTCCCGCGCCACTGGCAACCAGGTGAGCAACGTGGTGGCGCCGGTCTTCGCTGACAGTGGCGAGGTGGTGGGGGTGGTACGTGCGGCGGTACGCCTCGACGTATTGTTCGAACGTATGGCCGAGATGTCGCTGGGCGGCAGCTCCGATACCTACCTGTTGGCGGGCGACGGCACGCCGGTCACACCGATTGCGGCCCTGGCGGGGGAGAGCCGTGAAGTGGCCACGCAGGCGGCGGCCGCGATAAGCGCAGGCGAGAGCGGCGTGGGACGGTATGCGGATGTCGCCGGTACCGCGGTGATCGGCAGCTACACTTACCTGCCGCTGCTCAACTGGGGGCTGGTGGTCGAAGTGCCCGAGCACGAGGCGCTGGCCGAGGTATCGCGGCTGTTCTGGGTATTGGTGGGCATCACCACCATGATCGTGGCGGTCGCCGTGCTGGTCAGCTTCGGCGTGGTGCGCGCGGTGGTGAAGGCACTGGGCGGCGACCCTCAACGAGCCGCGGATGTGGTGCGCCGAATGGTACAGGGCGACCTGACCGTGCGAGTACCGGTGAAGCCTGGGGATACCACCAGCCTGCTGGCCCACATGTACGAAATGCAGCAGAACCTGCGGTCCATGATGGGCGGTATCAGAGGCACGGCCGAATCGGTGAGCACTGCCAGCAGCGAAATCGCCCAGGGCAACGAGGATCTCTCCAGCCGCACCGAGGAGCAATCCTCATCGCTGGTGGAAACTGCCTCCAGCCTCGAGCAGATGACCGCTACGGTGAAGCAGACCGCGGAGTCCGCCTCCCACGCCCGCAAGCTGACGAATGACCTGGATGCCCAGGCACGCGATGCCAGTGGCGTGGGGCAGCAGGCGGCTCAGTCCATGGGGGCGATCAAGCAGGCCAACCAGCGGGTGGAGAGTATCGTCGCTGCCATCGACAGTATCGCCTTCCAGACCAACCTTTTGGCCTTGAACGCCTCGGTGGAGGCGGCGCGGGCCGGTGAGCATGGCCGCGGCTTTGCCGTGGTGGCTTCCGAAGTACGCCAGTTGGCCAGCCGCTGTGCCGAAGAGGCCAACAAGATTCGTGAGCTGGTCGATTCCAGCGTGGCCAGCGTGGGAGAGGGCGAAAAGCTGGTCGACCAGGCGAGCCAGCAGCTGGTCGCCATTGCCGAGGGGGTCGGGCAGGTGTCGAGCTTCATCAACGAGATCGCCACTGCCGCCAACGAGCAGTCTTCTGGCATCGAGCAGATCAACCTGGCCATCAACCAACTCGACGAGGTCACCCAGCATAATGCGTCGCTGGTCGAGCAGGCCTCGGCCGCCAGCCATTCGCTCAGCGAACAGGCCAGTGAGCTGGCGAAGCTGGTGCAGCGCTTCAGAATCGATGAAACGGTAGGGTCACAGCTCGTTCGGGTTTAGGTTGGGGAAAAGTGCCGGCATCCACTGGCCAGGGCGAGGTCGCTCTGCCACTCGCAGATCATGCTTCGCGACCCGCATCTAGACCGAGTGCTTGAAGGATGTCGGCATAGGCCCCTGCCAGGCTCGTTGCATCGAGCAACTGAGGCTGATGCTCGAGCAATTCGGAGACACGACGCACGATCAGCGATTGGACGTGATAGTGGCGCCGCCGCCGTAACGTTTCGCTGGCGTTGCAGTGCTCTGCCTGCCAGGCGAGATGTTCGCTGATGGCAGAATCCAGCTTGGCCAGCCCCTCTTCGTGTTGCTGGCTGACCTCGATCACCGGGGGGCGCCACGCTGCCTGAGAGCGCTGAACGATGCCCCGGATTTCCGAGGCGCTCTTCTTGGCGCCGGGAAGGTCGGCCTTGTTGATCACGTAGATATCGGCCAGTTCGAGAACCCCCGATTTCATCGCCTGGATGGCATCACCGGCGTTGGGCTGCAGGACCATCACCAAGGTGTCCACCGAGTGGCGAATGGCATGCTCGGCCTGGCCCACGCCTACCGTTTCCATCAGCACTTCGTGAAACCCATGACTCTCGACGGCTTCCAGCAGATCCAGGACGTTATCTGCCAGGCCGTCGTTGGAACTGCGGCTGGCCAGCGAGCGTATGTAGAGTTCGGGTTCGTTGGCGATGGCATCCATGCGGATGCGGTCGCCGAGAATCGAACCACCGCTCAGTGGGCTAGTGGGGTCGATGCCGAGGATGGCGACGCCGCCTTGGTCGCGGCAGGCGGCCAGCCGAAGCTTGGCGAGCCGACTTATCAGGGTACTCTTGCCGGCGCCTGGTGCGCCGGTAAAACCGATACGTGCCGTCTCCATGGAAGGCTCGGGGCGCTGGGCACTGTGGGCCAGGCTCTCCGCCACCGAAGCCTGGGCCAGGCGGGTCAGCTCGCGGCCGAGCGCGCGGCGCGAACGAGGGGCAAGACCACTCATGTCAGCCTCCGCTAGTGTTGTGCGAAACGTGACTCTGCCCATCCAGTGCTTCTAGCTCCCCAGCATCTTCGTCGAGCAGCGGCGGCGGGCCGTAGTGGGTCGGCTGGCCTTGGAGCTTGATGGGATTTCCCACCATGCGGATCTCACCATGCGGCGTGGGCACCGAGACGACCATCTGGCGTGAGCGCGTCAACTCGGATTCCAGGGCATCCTCGAGGCTCTGGACCCCGGCCACGACCACGCCGAGGGGGGCGAGTCGCTCGACCCAGCTGTCGGTGGAGCCCGCGGCCAGCACCGCCTGGACATCGGCGATCACCGCCTCGCGATTCGCGGTGCGTGCGGCCATCGTGGCGTAGCGCGTATCGGTGATCCAGGCTTCGCAACCGATTTCACGGCAGAAGTCCGCCCAGAAACCGTCATGCGTGATGAACAGTGCCAAGTGGCCATCCAGGGTAGGAAAGATCTGCGCCGGGACGATGTAGGGGTGTCCGCCGCCGGGGTAGCGCTGTGCCTTTTGCCCGGCGTTGAGGTAGCCCCCTGCCAGGTAGTTGAGCTGTGAGAGCATGGTGTCGTAGAGGGAAACGTCCACCTGGCCGCCCTTGCCCTCGACCAGCTTGGCGGTGAGCCCCAAGGCGCCCATGATCCCGGCGGAGTTGTCGACCACGGAGTAGCCAGTCTTCACCGGCGGGCCATTCGGATCGCCGGTCATGGCCATGACGCCGGCCAAGGCTTGAATGACGTAGTCGTAGGCGGGTTTCTCGGCGAAAGGGCCTTCAAGGCCGAAGCCTGTCAGTGCCAGGCAGACGATCTTCTCATTGTGCTTGCGCAGTGCCTCATAGGTCAGCCCCAGCTTGCGGACTGCCGCGGGCCGCACATTGGTGAGCAGGGCGTGAGAATTGGCCGCCAGCTCGCCCAGGCGCTGCTGTCCTGCCTCGCTGGTCAGATCCAGGCTGATGCTGCGCTTGTTGCGGTTGAGGCTGGCGAAGTAGGCATTGTGGGGGCCGATGAAGTGGGGGCTGATCCGGCGGCCGATGTCGCCCTGGCCGGGGGCCTCGATCTTGATCACCTCGGCACCCAGGTCGGCTAGCAACATGCCGCAGTAGGGGCCCGCCAGCATGTGGCTCACCTCGAGGATGCGGATTCCGCTGAGCGGGCCTGAGGGGGCGGCGGTATGGCTCATGATAGCTCCCTCTCGATGGCGCGTATGACGTCTTCCAATGGCATGTCGGCGGTGAACACGCCGCATACCCCAGCTTCGATCAGGGCCGCGCGGTCCTTCTCGGGGATGGTGCCGCCCACGAAGACCTTGATGTCGCTGGCGTCGTACTCTTCCAGACAGCGCATGGTGTCGCTGACCAGTGCCATGTGGCTGCCGGACAGCATGCTCAAGCCCACCACGTCCACGTCCTCATCCACCGCCACCTTGGCGATATATTCCGAGCTTTTTCGCAGCCCGGTGTAGATGACGTCGGCACCGGCATCGCGAAGCGCCAGGGCGATTACCTTGGCGCCCACGTCATGGCCGTCCAGGCCGGGCTTGGCGATCAGGATTCTCTTGCCTTTCAAGCTCATGGGGTGTCTCCACTAGGAATGGGTGAGGGCCGGCTCACAGTCGAATGGGTTCCTGAAACTCGCCCCACTGCGATTTGAGCGTGGCGACCATCTCGCCCACCGTGGCATAGGCGTGACAGCAGTCGATCAGGTAGGGCATGAGATTTTCGTCATCTGTCGCTGCGGCCCGTTCCAGCGCCTTCAGCGTCTGCTCCACCTTGGCCGGGTCGCGCTCGTCCAGCACGCGCTGATACTTCTCCTGCACTCGCTGCGCGGCCTGCGGGTCGACCTTGAACACCTCCCCGAAGTCGTCGCTCTGATCGTCGCGGCGGAAGTAGTTTTGCCCGACGATGACGGTCTCTCCCTTGTCGACCTTCTGCTTGCGCTCATGGGCACGCTCGGCGATGCGCGCCTGCAGGTAGCCATCCTCGATCGCCTTCTCCACGCCGCCGTATTCGTCGATCTCCTCAATGACCCGGCGCGTCTCTTCTTCCATCTTGTCGGTCAGCCATTCCACATAGTGGCTGCCCCCCAAGGGGTCCACGATCTTCGAGATGCCGCTCTCGTAGGCGATGATCTGCTGGGTACGCAGGGCAATCTCGGCGCTGAACTCGGTAGGGATCTGGAAGGCCTCGTCGTAGGCGCAGGTGAATACCGACTGCGCGCCGCCCAGGGTGGCTGCCAGCGTCTCGATGCCCACACGCACGATGTTGTTGTAAGGCTGGGCGGCGGTCAGCGAGGAGCCGCCGCAGACCACCCCGAAGCGGAAGCGCTGCGCCTTGGGGTCGGTGATACCGAAGCGCTCCTCCAGCAGCGCTGCCCAAAGGCGACGTGCCGCGCGGAACTTGCAGACCTCCTCGAAGAAATCCATGTGGACATAGAAGAAGAAGCTCAGCCGGTTGGCGAACTTGGCGGCATCGCCACCACGGCGAATCAGCTCTTCGACGTAGGCCAGGCCATTGGCCAGGGTATAGCCCAGTTCCTCGACAGCGGTGGCGCCAGCGTCGCGCACGTGGGCGCCGGCGATACTGATCGGGTTGAAACGCGGGGTCTCGCGGTTGGAGAACAGGATCGTATCCGAGATCAGGCGCATGGAGGGGCGCACCGGGAAGATCCAGGTGCCGCGGGCTACGTACTCCTTGAGAATGTCGTTCTGAATGGTGCCGGTGAGCTTTTCGCGAGGCACGCCCTGCTTGTCAGCCACCGCACAGTACATGGCATAGACGATGGCCGCGGTACCGTTGATGGTGAAGGAGGTGGAAATACCGCTCAGGTCGATACCATCGAAGAGGATCTCCGCTTCGGCGAGGTTGGATAACGAAACACCCACCTTGCCCACTTCGGAGCGCGCCATGGGGTCGTTGGGATCGAAGCCGCACTGGGTGGGCAGGTCGAGGGCCACCGACAGGCCGGTCTGGCCGCTTTCCAGCAAGAAGCGATAGCGTGCGTTGGTGTCCTCTGCGGTACCGAAGCCGGAGTACTGGCGAAACGTCCACAGCCGCCCGCGGTAGCCGTTAGGAAAGATGCCGCGTGTGTAGGGTGGCTCGCCGGGGGTGCCTGGGTCGGGGTGGCGGAGCATGTCCGGGGTGATTCGCTCGGGAATCTCGATACCGGAGGCGGTATGCGGCGCAGGAATGGGTGGCGTGCGGTTTCCGGAATCGCTCATGGAGATTTCCTCGTATTCAGAATCTTGTCGGCGGCTTCCCAGTGATCGTCATGTGTCCAGGTGGCGACGAGATGACGGGTCTCGATCTCGGCCAGTTCCGCTTTCGACAGACCGTCGGCATGGCTCAGCGCAAGGGCCTTGAAGCCCCGCAGAACCTGAGGTGCCTGGGCAAGCATGGGCTTGGTGAACTGCTCGACACACTGTTCGAGCGTCTGGCCGTCTGCGGCCACTTGGTCAATCAGGCCGATGCGCTGTGCGGCATGGGCGTCGAGTAGCTCGGAGCGGGTCAGCAGGCGCAATGCCAGCGGTGCCGGGAGGCGGTTCAGCAGGCGAGCGCCGCCGCCCCAGGCGGTCGTGATGTTGAGCTTGCCCTGTATGAAGCCAATGCGGCTGGTGGGCGGGGCGAGGATGAAATCGCAAGCCACGGCGAGTTCTGCGCCACCGCCAATGGCATCGCCATTGAGGGCGGCGATGACGGGAACCGGAAACCGGCTCACCGCCTCGAGCGCGCGCCTTGCCTCGTGGCTCATGGCGGTGGCTTGCTCTTCGCTGCGTACCTGAGCGAGATCGCGCAGATCGCCACCGGCGGCGAAGCTCTTGTCACCGGCACCGGTCAGCACGACCACCTTCCACTGTGGGGCTGCCGCCTGCTCGGTAAAGACTTCGGCGAGTTCATTGAGCACCGCCCGGGAGAGGGCGTTTCGCTTCTCGGGGCGATGGATGGTTACCCTCAGCAGAGGGCCTTGCGCGTCGACAAGAAGATGTTCGGCCATGGAGGCGCTCCGACGGAGGATGTTGGCGTTGTTTATTTCCGCATAATGAATAAACATACTTATATGTGAAATTATCTGTCAAGTTGAGATGCCCCAGCGATCAGCCCATCGGGGCAGGGCACCGAGGCGAAAGGAGGCATGGCATGCCGAAGTCCCCACCCCCCACCGCGCCACTTGACCACCCCCTGGCCTCTAGGCGGGAGGCTTGGATCGTGGTGGCGACCACCACTTGGGTGCAGGCATTGACCAGTGCCGCCATGCTGCTGATACCCGTGTTGGCACCGCAGATTGCGGCCGATTTCGGCATTCCCACCGGCCTGGTGGGAATGCAAGTGAGCCTGCTGTATGGGGTTGCCATGCTGGTGTCGTTGCAGGCGGGGTCGCTGGCTCGACGCCTCGGTGCCTGCCGCTCCAGTCAGGTGGCCATGGCGTTGGTAATGGTGGGTTGCGCGGTGGCAGGGGGCGGTACGCCGGCCGCGCTGCTGCTTACCACGCTGCTTCTCGGCGTTGCCTACGGTTTGACCAACCCCGCGGCGGCACAGCTTCTGGCGCGTTATACGCCGCTGCGCCATCGCAACCTGCTCTATTCGATCAAGCAGTCCGGTGTGCCGCTGGGCGGTGTGCTGTCGGGCTCCCTGGCGCCGTCACTTGCCCAGGCCTGGAGCTGGCACGCCGCGTTTCTTGTCCTGAGCCTGGCCGCGCTGGTCACCGCCTTGGCATTGCAGCTGCGGCGCCGCGAGTGGGACAGCGATCGCGCGCCCGCCACGCTGCTGCGGGGCTCCGGCAGCCTCGCCGTACTCTATCGGCGTCCGCCGATTCTGTGGCTGGGGATGGCCGGGTTCTGTCTGGCTGCGGCTCAGTTGTCGCTGCTGAGCTTTACCGTGGCGTTCATGGTGGAAGAGCTGCTGATTACCCTGGTCACGGCCGGGGTGATCATGTCGGTCGTTCACGCTTCCGGGGTCTTTGGCCGCGTTGGCTGGGGGATGCTGGCCGACCGCCTGGGAAGGAGCGTGCCCGTATTGTGCGGCCTGGCCATTGCCATGTTGGTGTTGTTTGTCGCGGTCTCACTGCTGGGGCCAGGCACCCCGGTCTGGCTGGTGATAGGGCTGCTGAGTGCGGCCGGGGGCACCGCGATAGGCTGGAACGGCGTTTACCTTTCGGAGGTGGCGCGGCGCAGCCCACAGGCCGAGGTGAGTGAGGCCACCGCCGCGGTTCTGGTGCTGACCTACATGGGAGTGCTGACCGGCCCCGCGTTGTTCAGCGTCATCGTCTCGCTCGGGGGCAGCTATTCCGCCGGCTTCCTGCTTCCGGGGTTGGCATCGCTGCTGGCGCTGTTCTGTCTCAGGGAGTCCAGTCGCACCCAGGAGGTGCCGAGCGCTCACGGCATCGATAGGTAACGCCTTCACGTAACAGAACGTCGGTACAACAACGGTTTGCGTTTGGAGAAAATTCAGCATACCGAAAAATTATACATATGGTGGAAAAATTGGAGGGACTGGGTTATTACTATGTACAGCGGCACCGAGGGAAGGCACGGCAATGACGCCCGAGGTACCGCAAGTACAAGAGGACAATAATAATGACGCTCCTGAACGACAAAAAGACAACGCCCTACCTGGCGAAATTGACGGCATACAGCCTTGAGAAGGCCACTGTCAGCCCGTTTTGGCGTAGAGCCGTGGCCGATGCGCGTTCGTCGACCAATAGGGTGTCCTGGCTGGCATGGAGGGTGTGTGAGTGACCTCCACCGATCACCGCGACCTCGTTGGTGGCATGCTGATGTTGACCCTCGGCGTGTTCATCATCGTTTACACGCAACGCTATGACATCGGCACCCTGGCCAATATGGGGCCGGGATATTTCCCCCTGGTGCTGGGCGTATTGCTGACGATCTTCGGCTGCTTGATTGCCATTCCCGCGTTTTTCAGAACAGGAACTCCGATCACGGTGAATTGGCGCAGCTATCTGCTCGTCATCGGCAGCCTGCTGTTCTATGCCCTGACGCTGCGTACCCTCGGGCTGTTGCTCAGCACTGGAATGACGGTGCTGTTGTCTTCGATGGCCTCTCCAGTACTGGCGCTGAAAGGCCGTCTTGTTCTTGTGCTATGCGTGGTGGGGGTCACCTATTTGGTCTTCATGCTTGGGCTCAATATGAGGTTGCCTCTATGGCCGAGTATCTTTTGATCGATAAGATGATGAGACCGCTGGACGCCGGTTCTGGGAAGGTCTGATGGGTAATCTTGACGCTCTTCTCACTGGGCTCGGTGCGGCAATGTCATTAGATGTCGTGATGTATTGCTTCTTCGGGGTATTCATCGGGACGTTGATCGGCGTTTTGCCCGGTATTGGTGCCCTGGCTACCATATCGTTACTCCTGCCGGTCTCCTACCATATCCCGCCCGCCGCGGCGATCATCATGTTGGCCGGGGTATACTACGGTGCCCAGTACGGTGGCTCCACCTCGTCGATTCTGTTGAACCTTCCCGGTACGCCTTCCCACGCGGTGACCTGTCTGGATGGCCACCCAATGGCCAAGCAGGGCAGGGCGGCGGTGGCGCTCTTCATGACCACGATCGCCTCGTTCGTTGGCTCTATGGTGGGGTTGTTCTTCTTGGCACTATTCTCGCCCGCTGTGGCCGAGATTGGGCTGAATTTCGGTGCACCGGAATACTTTTCCCTGATGCTGTTGGGCTTGGTGGCTGCCTCCACCATGACTTCCGGTTCCGCGGTAAAGGGGCTGAGCATGGTGGTGTTGGGCTTGTTTCTCGGCACCGTCGGTACGGACGTCAATACGGGCGTGCATCGCTTCCATTTCGGCATTCCCCAGCTCATGGACGGCATCAACTTCATCGCGCTGGCCATGGGGGTTTTCGGCGTTTCTGAAGTGATCAGTAGTTGCAATGGTCGCCCGGACAGCAGGCCGAAGGAGAAGATCACGTTCGGAAGCATGCTCCCGACATGGTCGGAGACAAAACGCTCCGTTGGCTCCATTCTTCGTGGCACCGGGGTGGGCGGATTGTTTGGTGCGCTGCCGGGTACCGGGCCTTCGATTGCCTCCTTCATGGCCTATGCCCTGGAAAAGAAAGTGTCCAAAGACCCCTCACAGTTTGGCACGGGGGCGATCGAAGGATTGACGGGGCCTGAAGCGGCAAATAACGCAGCCAGTCAAACCTCCTTCATTCCCACGCTCTCACTGGGAATTCCTGGAGATGCGGTGATGGCGCTCATGCTGACGGCACTGATCATTCATGGCATCCAGCCCGGGCCGATGCTGCTGGTGATGCAGCCCGACCTGTTCTGGCTGCTGATCGCAGGATTTTTCATGGGTAACATCATGTTGCTTGTGCTGAATATTCCGCTGATCGGGCTGTGGGTGTCGATTCTTCGTATTCCCTACCATGTGCTGTACCCCGCCATACTGATCTTCATTGCGCTGGGTGTGTACAGCGTGAATAACAGCACGTTCGACATTCTCATGGTGGCCTTCATCGGCGCCATCGGCTATGCCATATGGGTCCTTCGATTCGATGCCACACCGTTACTGCTGGGCTTTGTTCTCGGGCCATTGATAGAGGCGAACCTCCGCAGGGCGCTGCTCATCTCTCGCGGTGATCCGATGACGTTCCTGCAACGACCGATCAGCGCAACGATCTTGGGAATTTGCATGGCTTTACTCCTCTGGACCATTTTCAAGGCGCTGCGTCCCAGGCGTACGAAGAAGCTTCAGAATGCAAAAGCCTGACCATGATGGGCCTTACCCGCCTAGAACGATAACAAGAGTTGTTTCAGCGCATGAACATCAACCAGGCCATTAACTTGCACGACTTCCGGGCCATGGCCCGACGCAAATTGCCTAAGATCGCCTTTGACTTCATTGACGGTGGGGTCGACGATGAAGTCTGTCTCGAGCGTAACCGGAGAGCCTTTGAGCAGCATACGTTGGTTCCCCGGTATCTGGCTGGTGTTTGTGAGCGGGAGCAGTCCACCACCGTGCTGGGAAAGACCTATTCAAGCCCGATCGGCATATCACCCACCGGGTTGGCGGGCCTGTTTCGTGAAGGTGCTGATGGCATGCTGGCGTCGGCAGCAAGGGACGCAAACGTGCCGTTCCTGCTATCAAGCGCCAGCAATATTGCTTTGGAAGACGCGGTGAAGATCGCCCCGAAGAATCTGTGGTTCCAGATGTACTGCACCTCCGATGATGGAATCAATCGGGATCTGATTCGCCGAGCCGCCGATGCCAATATCGAAGTGCTGGTGATCTCGGTGGATGTGCCGGTGAACTCGAACCGCGAGCGAAACCGGCGAAACGGTTTCACTCGTCCGTTTCGGATGACGCCCGCTATCGTACTCGATGCCTTGGGGCATCCGGCCTGGGTGCTGCGCTATCTGCGCTCCGGCGGCATGCCCATGATGAACAATTGGCAACCTTACGGTCGCCAGGGCGCAAGCGCTGCGGAGATCGCGGACATGTACGGCAGCCTGACGCCGGCGTCCATGACCAATTGGGACACGCTGAAATGGATCCGGGACACCTGGAAGGGGCCGCTGGCCATTAAGGGGCTGATGCATCCAGAGGATGTGCGCATGGCGGCCGATCTGGGTGTTCAGGGCGTCATTATCTCCAATCACGGCGGCCGGCAGCTGGACTGCGCACCGTCGCCCATCGCGTTGCTACCCGAGATTCATGCGGCCGTCGGGGATCGACTGGACATCATGCTGGATAGCGGCGTTCGCCGTGGTTCGGATATCGCGATTGCCCGTTGTCTGGGAGCACGCTTCTGTTTTTTCGGTCGCCCTACTCTGTATGCCGTAGTGGCCGGCGGAAAGCCCGGAGCCGACAGAGCCCTGGAGATCATCCACAACGAGATCGACCTGGTCTTGGGGCAGATCGGCTGCACCCGCTTTGATGCGCTTGGTCCGGAATATCTGCGATAGACGGATTTTGCGGCCATGCATCAAGACTCTCCGCTCGATTTCGGGTGAGGAGAAATAAAACGCGTCCCGATCGGGACTTGATGCAAGGAGTACCAGAGATGACTGTCAAATCCAGACTGTTCGGGGCGGCGGTTGGTGCAATAGCCACGTTGGCGTTGGCCGGTGGTGCCATCGCCGATGAATATCCAAGCCGGACCATCACCATGATCGTGGCTTATCCCGCAGGCCAGGGGACGGATCTCGCGGCACGTTACTATGCCGAGAAGCTGTCTGACGCACTGGGACAGAGTGTGGTGGTCGATAACCGGCCGGGTGCCGGTGGCAACGTTGGCACGGCCTCGGCGTCCCGCGAAGAGGCGGACGGCTACACGATCCTGATGGGAGCCTCCGGTACGCATGCCATGAATCCCTCCATGTTCAAGGATCCTGGCTATGATGCGGCCGACGATTTCGATCCTGTTGCCGCCACCATCGTCATTCCCATGGCGATCTCGGCGCATCCATCCATCGGCGTCAGCTCCATACCGGAATTGATGGAGTATGCCCAGGCCAATCCGGGTGCGGTGGATGTTGCACTTCCAAGTGTCACGGCCCAACTGGTACTGGAACTGCTGAAAGACGAAGGCGCACCTCTGAATGGCATCAACTACGGCGGTTCCGCCGAAGCCACTGCCGCCGTACTGGGCAACCAGGTGCCGGTGCTGATCGACACCCTGGGTGCCTCCCGTCGCCACTTCGAGCGGCTCACACCCATTGCCGTTACGTCTCCCAGTGCTGCTTCCTCCCTGCCTGAGTTGGCCTCAGTGGCGGAGCAGGGGATCGATGGATTCAGTGTGACCGCCTGGAACGTACTCTACGTTCTCTCTGACACGCCGGATGAGATTCGGGAGCGTCTGCGCGACGAAATGCGCACGATCCTGAACGATCCGGCCACCGCTGACGGCATGCGCGACCTCGGCTTCGAATTGTCGCCATGGATGGAGCGCGAGGAACTGGAAGCGTGGGAGCAGGGCGAACGGGACCGCTATGGCGAGGTAATCCGTGCCGCTGGCCTCGACGGCCGTTAAGTCAAAACATTCCAGGAGTCAGATTGCCATGTCAATTCAACCGGGAAAAGTGAAACATCAGTTTCTGATGGACGGTTTCGTGGTGGAAATCGATGAGCGGATAGACCTGATGTTGCAGGACAACGATGCCATGCAGGAACTCCAGCAACTGTGGCAACAAGCTCCGGTGATGGTGTTCCGGCGGCAGTCCATGCACGAAAGTGAGCAGGTAGAGTTCTCGGGGTTCTTCGGGAACTGCGAAAGCGCTAACCGCAAGGATATCCAGTCACCCTACTTCGAGGAGATTATTTACTTCAGCACCCTACGCTATGCCGATGGCAGCTTCATCGGTGGTTTTGCCGGCGGCGAGGATGTCGACTGGCACTCGGACCAGACCTTCAAGGAGAGGCCGGCTACGGGCGCCTTGCTCTACGGCGTGGAAGTGCCCAAGGATGGTGGCGATATCTACTGGGCGAACCAGTATGCCGCCTGGGAGGCTCTGCCGGATGAGATCAAGGAAAAGATCGACGGCCGAATGGGCGTGTACAAGTACGAGAAGCGTCTTGCCATCCTCAATCCGCTGGAGCTTCAGGACAAGAATAGCGAGCAGGTCAAGGCCATGACCAGCTTGCCGGATGCCCATCACCCGGTGGTGCTAACGCATCCCGTTACCGGCAGGAAAGCGTTATATGCCGACCCTACGACGCTGGTGGCTATCGAAGGCCTGAGCGAGGCAGAGAATGCGCGCATCCTGCCCATACTCTTCGAGACCGGCGGCCGGGAGGACTTTGTCTACCGACACAAGTGCTACAACGGAGATGTGATCATGTGGGACAACGGCTGCACCATGCACCGTCGTGACGAGATGCGCCTCGATCAACCGAGGCTCATGAAGCGCACGACGTTCCGCCTGTCGAACGAGGCTTACTGCTCACCGCACTAGTGCCATCAAGGCTGTCGTGTCCCGCTACGCCAGGTCACGGCAGTCGTCTGCGCCTCTGGCGGTGCAAGCTAAACGAGAGGAGAGCGG
This sequence comes from Billgrantia sp. Q4P2, assembly GCF_052806135.1. NCBI lineage: Bacteria > Pseudomonadati > Pseudomonadota > Gammaproteobacteria > Oceanospirillales > Halomonadaceae > Billgrantia > Billgrantia sp. Q4P2. Next base: position 87,161 of record NZ_JBRBAI010000002.1, on the reverse strand, counting down.
TGTGCTGCGATCCAAAGTATATATGCGCGTAAACCGCGTTAATGATGCCGTCTGCGACAAGGCCCGGGCTGTTACGGTCTCCGACCTTCACGAGGCCCTGTATTCGACCGGCGATTCGGGACTCATGTCCAGCGCCATGCGTCCGCGGCTGGAGGGAGCGAGAATCGTTGGCTCTGCGGTCACGGCCTACTGCGCGCCGGGCGACAACTTGATGATGCATCGTGCCCTGTACCTGGCGAAACCGGGCGATGTGCTGGTGGTTGTCTGCGCTGCACCGACCTCAGGCGCACAGTGGGGCGATGTGGCGACACGGTACGCGCTGAAGAAAGGGCTGGCCGGTGTTGTGGTCCACGGCAGCGTACGGGACACGGATACGGTACGGTCCCTGGGCTTTCCCGTGTGGTCCACGCATGTCAGTTCGATTCATCCGGACAAGTGTGGGCACGGTTCGGTCAACGCGCCCATCGTGTGCGATGGCGTGACCGTGAACCCGGGGGATCTCATCGTCGCCGACGGAGATGGTGTCTTGCGTGTGCCGAAGCAATGCGCCGACGAGGTAGTGGACCTTGCCATCGCCCGCATGCGCAAGGAGGACGAAGCCATCGAGGCGATTGCCAACGGCACCTCCGTTTGGGAGTTGAGTGGGGCGGCGGCGAGCTACGCGGGGATGACCATCAACGAACTCGATCAGGCCTTTGATGATGGGCCTCCGAGGTGAGCCATTGAAGACAGGAGCATCAGCCATGAAAACGATGCAGCCGGTGGCAGGGGAGCCTATTAAAGGCGCCGATGTATTGGCTCATGGCCTGGTGGCACTGGGTGTGAGTACGGTGTTCTGCTACCCGGGCGGTGCCAACCTGGAGGTTCTGGACGCCCTGTCCCGTGTGGATATTCGACTCATTCGCACAGAGCATGAACAAGGTGCCGTTTTCGCTGCCCAGGGTTACGCGCGATCCAGTGGTCGTCTTGGCGTATGCCTGGCCACGTCTGGCCCGGGCGCGACCAACCTTGTGACGGGGATTGCCGATGCGAATAGCGATTCCATCCCGATTCTGGCCATCACGGGAAATGTTGCGACGACCTGGCTGGGGCGTAATGCCTTCCAGGAAGTGAATATCGTCTCGGTCGTCACGCCCATTACCAAGCAGGCAATCCAGGTTGTAGCCGTAGAGGAGGTGGCCGCTGCCTTGTCCCAAGTGTGCCGAACGGCGCTTGAGGGGCGCCCTGGCCCGGTACTGCTGGATATTCCGAAGGATGTCCAGCAGGCGGTACTACCGGCCATGCCGGTGCTGGACGGTCTCGATATGTCGCACCATACAGCGACTTTCAACATGACCACGGCCTTGTCTGCCGAACAGGTCGAGACGGTCCGTGACCTGTTACGATCCAGCAAGCGTCCCGTGATTTATGCTGGCGGTGGCGTTATCAGCTCGGATACCGGTGCCTTGCTGGTCAAGCTGGCGGAGCGACTGGCATGTCCTGTGGCACTGACGATCATGGGCTTGGGTGCCATGCCGGCGAACCATTCCCTCATGCTGGGTCCGCTGGGCATGCATGGGGCTCAGATGGCCAATGTGGCGGTGAACGAAGCCGATCTCGTACTGGCGCTGGGCGTTCGCTTCGATGACCGGGTCATCGGCGACCCCGAGGCCTTCGCCCATGCTGCCCGTATCGTGCATATCGATGTGGACGCCAACGAGATCGGTAAGAATAAGCCCGTGTACATGGGCATTACCGCCGATCTTCGGCATGCACTCTGGCAACTGCTGGAGATTGCTGTGCCGCTTGAAACCAGCGAGTGGCAAGGCTACCTGAAGCGGGTTGGCCTTCAGTATCCGCTGGAGCCGAAAACGCAAGAGGGTGGCATGACGGGGGCGTCGGTCATTGCCTGTCTGGCCGGCCACCTGCCAGCCGACGCTATCGTCACGACGGGTGTCGGCCAGCATCAGATGTGGGCGATGCAACACTGCCAGGTATCAACGCCGCGTGGTTTTTTGTCCAGTTCCGGGTTCGGCACCATGGGATTCGGGTTGCCAGCTGCTATTGGCGCGAAGGTGGCGTCGCCGGGCTCCACCGTCATCGATATCGATGGCGATGGTAGCCTCAATATGGTGATCAATGAGCTTTCTACTTGCCGGCGCAATGGCATCGCTGTGAAGGTGGTCGTGATCAACAATCAATGGCTGGGTATGGTGCGCCAGTGGCAGGACATGATCTATGCGAGCAATCGGGTCGTGTCGGCTACGGCGGACATGCTGTTCGAGACCGAGATCGGCAAGAAAAGTGCCCCTTACCCGGATTTTCTCGCAATAGCGGGAGGATATGGGGTTGCTGCCGAACGGATAATGGACACGGCATCCTTGCCTGCCGCCATTGAGCGAATGCTGGCTGATCCCGCAGCGCCTTATTTACTGGACGTGATGGTGGAGCGGGAAAGCGATGTTTTTCCCATGATTCCTGCCGGCCGCAGCTATCGCGATGTGATCTTCGCCCGTGGAGAAGACAGCATCGACGACTCGTGAATGCCACGGGCCAAGTCAAAGCGAGGCCAGCCGGTCGCCATGTCGTATCAGGGTCTCGCGGTACCGCTCGTAGTGACGGGACATACGCTCCATCGGCCCGGCAATGGCCAGCCCCAATGTTTCACCGAACACCGGTCGGGCGATGGCGAGCGCCATCACGTCATCGACATTCTCGCCGCGAGTGACGAAGTAGCCGCGACGCTGGCCATTGAGTATGTCATCCAGCAGTTGGTCGCGGTCGGTAATGGTACTCGATGTCACGCTGGGCAAGGGAAGACGCTCCAGCAGACTCTGCAACCGCATGCCGCTTTCCTCGCCGAGCATGGCCTTGCCGATGGCGCTGGAATGTAACGGTTTGGCGTCACCCGGGCTCGCGGCATAGCGCACGGTATGGGTGCCTTCGATGATGTCGAGGTACACCACGCTGTAGTCCTGGCGCTTCCCGAGAATCACGGTTTCACCGAGTTCGTCCCGAAGGTCCTGCAGCACGGGCGAGACACTCTCGAGCAACGGGTCATGCGAGGCGATCGACTGGGCGATCTGCAGCAGCCGCTTGGTCGGGTAGACGCGCTTCTTTTGCTCCAATACGTAGACGTAACCCAGGGTCTGCAGGGTCTTGACCAGGGCGTGGCAGCTGCTGACCGGGGCATCGATGCGCTTGGCAAGATCCGTCAGCGAGAGAGGGGTCTGGGCTTCGGCGAAGGCTTCGAAGAGGCTCAGGGTGCGGGCTGCCGTCTTGACGCTTTCGGGCCGGGAAGGGGCTTTCTGGCCAATGCCGGTGCTGACGCTAGAGGATTGCTTCATAGTGACTCGTCCATTGCTCTTGAGGCCCCGCCGACCCCGCAAGGGTACTTGATGCGCAAGCGTTTGCGAAATTCGGTCAGGCGGTCCTTTCATTTTATTCGGTTTGCTGAATAGTATTACACATGCGTGAAGATCTGCTAGGTTTGTACTAAGCAGGAAAACGAGCCGGCAGCAGGTTGAGAGAGCTTGCGCTCCGGCAAACCTGACCCCCAGGGAAGGACGACATTTCCCAGCGAGCAAAGCCAACGCACCACGGACAAGCCAAGAGGACAACAACAATGCCTATCATCAAGCATCGAACTTCCTTTCCCCTGAACGCCTTCACTCTCAGCGCTGCGGGCTTTCTTGCGCTCGGTCTGGTGCCACTGGACTCGGAAGCCCAGGCGCGTCTGGCCATGGGCGGTACTCATAGTGGCTCAGCATTCTACTCCTACCAGGTAGCCGTGGTATCCGATTGGAACGACAACGTCGACGGCGTCAACATGAGCATCCAGGAACTCGGAGGTGCCTCGGCCTCGACCCAGGGGCTGCTACGTGGCGAAGTCGACATGGGCATCGCGGTGACGTCTTCCGATCACCAGGCCATGCAGGGCGAGGGCGAGTATGGCTCGCCGGCAGAGAACCTGCGCACCCTGTATTTTTTCGCCCCGCTGCCGCTGAACTGGGTCGTTTCGGCAGATACTGACATTCATTCGCTTGAGGACCTGGAAGGCCGGGATTTCAACTCCGGTGGCCGGGGCACCGCGACCGAAGGGCAGACCGAGACGGTGCTCGAGATTCTGGGTATCGAACCCGATTACTATCGCGCCGGGGCCAGCGATGCACTGGATGCCTACCAGAACCGGCGTCTGGATGCCTTCGTCAAGGCCGGCTTGCATCCTGACGGTTACATTCAACAGGCGCATTCATCACGCCCTGTGCGGTTGCTTTCGATGTCTCAGGAGCAGGCGGAGCAAGTCGCAGACGCACGCCCCTACTTTAGCGTCGGTGAAATCGATGCCCAGGATCATTACGGCGAGCAGCAAAGCCCCCTGGTGACCATTCAGACCGGCATCGGTATCAACACCACCAGCGAGCTAGACGAGGAGACCGCCTACGGCATCGTTGCGCGCGCTTTCTCCGAGGCTGGCATCCAGGCGGCGGCCGATGGTTATGCGCCGGCTGCTGCTATCGACCCGGTGCAGCTGACACTCAATGCGAGCGTGGCGCCGCTACATGCAGGCGTGGTGCGCTATCTCGAGGAACAGGGCCACGACGTTCCCGAGCGCCTGATTCCGTCCGAATATGCCGAGTAACTACCGGCTTGGCAGCTTTTTCTACGTCGCATGGTAGGCGGAGTAGGGCCTAGGGCTCTGCTCCGCTTGTCGATGGTGAGTTCGGGATGTCGGGGCTTCTTCTATGAGTTCAGATGAACGCGTCACGCATTTACGCCGCTTCAGCGGAGTAGCAGGCTGGCTGGTCGGAAGCCTGGCATTGGCATGGATTCTGTTTCACGTCGTGACGGCCGGTGTGGGCACGCTTCCCAATTATCAGCAGCGTGCCGTCCATCTGGGCGGGGCGCTGTTCTTCGTGTTTCTGCTCTACCAGGGGCGCCCCCGTTTTCCGCGCCTGCAACTGTACCTCATCGACCTGCCTTGTGCCTGTGCCTGCGTGGTTCTGTTGGGTTACGTGTTCGTCAATTATGACGCTATCGTCATGAGCAACTGGTACGTGAACGAGGCGATGGAAAAGGTCTTTGGTGTGTCGCTGTTCCTGCTGCTGCTTGAGGCGGTGCGGCGTACCCTGGGCTGGATGTTTGTCGGGCTGATCACGCTGTTTTGCTGTTATGCCTACTTTGGCCCCTATCTTCCGGACCCGTTCGGGCACAGAGGCCTGTCGCTCGAGAGGATGATTTACGTCTTCTATCTGGGCAACAACGGGGTGCTGGGCACGCTCATGGGGATTTCTGCCACGGTGGTGGCACTGTTCCTGATTCTGGGGGCGCTGCTCAACGTCAGCGGGGCAGGCGACACCTTCATTCGCATTGCCATGCGCCTGGGTGGGCGTTTACGTGGCGGGGCGGGCATGGTGGCGGTTATCGGTAGCGCCTTCATGGGCATGATCAACGGCAGTACGGTGGCGAACGTGACCAGTACCGGCGTATTGACCATCCCACTGATGCGACGGCTGGGTTTCAATCGCAACCTGGCTGGCTCCATCGAGGCTGTCGCTTCCACTGGCGGACAGATCATGCCGCCCATCATGGGCCCCGGCGCCTTCTTGATGGCGGAGTTGCTGGGCATCCCCTATCTGGAGGTGGTGAAGGCCGCCCTGGTGCCGTCGGTGCTGTTCTTTACTGCGCTGCTATTGGGGGTCTATCTGATGGCCCGTCGCTACGGGCTCGAGGCGCTGCCGCCGCAACTGATCCCCTCGCGCCGGGAGGCCTTCGAGCCATGGGCCATGGCCAACCTGTTGATACCGATCGGGGTGTTGCTGTTTTTCATTCTGCAGCATTACACCATCCAGACGGCGGTGTTCTGGTCGCTGATGTCGATTCTCTTCATGATGACGATCAGCTCGCTGCTGCCGCAACGTAAGAGTGTTACCGAAGCCAGCGATCGATCGCGTGATCTGGTGGGGCTCGAGGCGCCGGCGCCACGGCCAAAGAAAGCATCGGTGCAAGGACGCGTGGCCGAGTTACTACGTGCCACCTATGATGGGCTCTACAGCGCCTCGCTCAGCGTGGTGTACATTGCCATGATCATCGCTGCCGCTCAGGTGATGGTCTCGGTGATCAACCTGACGGGGCTTGGGGTCACGCTGTCGCAGGTGATCCTCTCCATCGGTGGCGATTACCTGATCGTCTCGCTGCTGCTGACCATGGCCTTGGCCATCGTGCTCGGCATGGGAATGCCGACCCCGGCGGCTTACGCGGTGGGAGCCGCGGTGCTAGCTCCGCCCTTGCTGAATCTAGGCTTCGATCGCCTTCCGTCTCACCTTTTCCTGTACTTCTTCGCCAGCGTTTCGGCGATCACTCCGCCGGTAGCGGCAGGGATCTTCGCCGCTATCGCGATCAGCGGAGGAACCTTCCTCGGCACCGCCCGCTATGCGCTGACGTTGGCCTGCAGCCTTTTCCTGCTGCCGTTCCTGTTCATTCTCAACCCTGAACTGACCCTGGCCGGTGATCCATTGACCATTGTGCTTGCCGTGCTCAGCGCGATGATGGGCATCGGTTTCCTGTCGGTGGCAGCCATTGGCCAACTGGGGGAGAGCATGAGATTGCTGCCTCGGCTCATGGTAGGCGCAGGGGCTATCGTCATGGTCACCCCCGGCCTGTGGTTTGACATGGTCGGCATGGTGGGCGTGCTGGCGGGCCTGTTGCTTCATCGCGTGTGGTGCAGTGCCAGCCGTCTCACCAAGGGTCGTGATGAGCATGCTTGAGCTCACCTACACCACGCACCAACCGTGCTGCCGATCCAACTCGCCCAGGCCGGCAGGGCCGCACCGCCGAGCCGGCCGAGGCGAGAAGCGTTCCGGCAAGTTCAGTGGGTCGGATTCATCTCGGTGATCTTCAGGGTGGCCGGCTGCATCTCGTCGTTGCCGTGCACGCCTACCCAGATGTTGTACATGCCGCTGGCGGGGTTCTGGAACATCACCAGCGGGTTCAGGCCGATGAAGTCGTCGTTGCAATACCAGCGGCCATCCGGGGCGTTGATGACCAGGGTGGTATCGGCGTTGGATTCGACGGTGATGTAGAGCGGCATGCTGCCGGCGCTGTAGTGCAGGTCGATGTCCGGGGCGCTGGCCATGATGAAGCCGGTACAGTTCGGCCCCAGCTTGCCATTCACTTCCGTGGAGCCGCCCGCCTGCAGGCGCTGTACCCAAGGGTCGGGCGTGAAACCGGCGGCAAGGTGATGGCTGCCGTAGCTGGGGTCGGCGGTCCAGTCGGGCGCCTGGGCCTGAGCCGTGCCGAATGTCATGGCAAGGCCAAGCACGAGTAGTGCACCGCTCGACAGGTGGGGGCGGTAGGAAGGGATCGTTGTCACTGTGGTGTTCCTGCGTCGTTGAGCACTGGGCTCTTATCGTTGGTGTAGGGTCGAACGTAGAATAAGGCCGAGAGCCATCGATGAGAAGCTGCTGATTCAACACTGCAGAACTGTAACGTCAGGGCCGGAACCACAGGATTGGAACCACAGGATCAATCGAAACGCATGCCGAGTATCGATGTCGTGCTGGAGCTTTCCGCCGAGACCTGCCTTGCCCATTACGAGGGCAGGGTAGGGCAGGTGATGGCCCATAGCCTGGATGGCCGCCGCGTGGTGTTTCCTGCCGAGGCGCTGCGTCGTGTAGTCGGCCGGGATGGCGTGCACGGCACGTTTCGCCTCTCTTTCACGCCGGAGGGGCGCTTCCTGTCGATAACGCGTCTGAAATGAGTCGTTTGAAATGAGTCGTTCGAAACGAGATACGTGAAATAGCGGTGGAATCGCTCAGTGTTTGTCGCATGTCAACCCTTTGGGGCTCGTTACGTTGAGCGTGCTCTGATATAACGACGAATCTGCACAGTTACCCTGCTTTCAGGCGGGTGTGCAGCGTTTCCTTATCGGCCATCGGGAAGTGCGGCCGCTCTACAAGGCCAAGTCATGCTCTTTAGCAAGTCGAGTGAACCCCGTGAATACGAGAGCCGCCGGCTGGATGCGCTGGCCGAGCCGCCCGAAGTGGGGCACGAGCTGTTCGTTGGCTTGAGCGCCCTGCGCGATACCGTGAGCAGCCGCCACCATTCGCGAGACTTCGCCTTCGCGCATGCGCGTTATCTGCGCAGCCGCGTGCTGGCCTTGGGGCTCCTCTTCGCGCTGCTTTCACCGTTGTGGATCGTGGTGGATGCCCTGGTGCTGCCGAGCGAGCTGCTGTGGTACAGCCTGGCAGGGCGGGTGGGGTTGCTGCTGGGGCTGGTGGTCGTACTGCTGCTGGCTTACTTCAGCTGCGAGCGGATACGCCGCATTCGCTTCAGTGCCGGCATGCTGCTGGCGCTGCCGGCGGGCTTCTATCTGTTCGTGCTGGTCATGCTGCCAGCCGAGCAGGTCCAGAACCTGGTGGGCTATGGCTTCATACCATTCCTGCTGGTAGCGGCGTTGAGCGTCTTTCCCTTCACCTTGCTGGAGTCGCTCGGTGCCGGCCTGGCCATGCTTGGGCTGCTGGTGTATTCGCAGGTGGTCGATGGGAGTTGGCTGACCGGGCGCGGGGTGGAGAGCTTCTGGCTGCTTTCGAGCCTGCTGATCGTTTCCATGGCGGCCAACCACTTCCAGCTCAGCCTGTTGCTGCGGCTCTATCGTCAGGCCACGCATGATGCCTTGACCGGGCTCTTCAACCGCGGCGCACTGGAGCTGCATCTGGAAAAGGTCCAGGCCTGGCAGCGTGACACCGAGGGTCAGGACAGTCTTGGCAGCGTTCCCTGTTCTCTGCTGATGGTCGATCTCGACCATTTCAAGCGTATCAACGATAGCTACGGGCACTCGGTCGGTGACAGTGTGTTGTGTCAGTTTGCCGAGCTGCTGGTGCGTCAGACGCGTCGGCATGACTGTATCGCGCGATATGGCGGAGAGGAGTTCGTGATCATTCTGGTCGGCAGCGGCCAGGCCAGGGCGATGGAAGTGGCCGAGCGTATTCGATACGCCGTCGAAAAGACCGAGTTCACCGGTCATGACGACCAGCTCATTCCCCTCACGGCCAGCATTGGCGTGACCCGGCTGCAGCAGGACGAGCTGCCCCAGGAAGCGCTCAAACGCGCCGACGAGGCGCTGTATCGGGCCAAGCGGGAGGGGCGCAATCAGGTGGTGGCGGCACAGGACCATATGGAAGCTTGAGCCCCGCGAAAGCCACGCGAGCGAATCCGCCATGGCCATTCCAGGTGGCTACCCGTTGTCGTTGGGTCCAGCCAGTGCTTCGTGTCGATTTTCCCCTGCGTGATTCCAGTCGGGACCCTCAAGTCCTGCAACTCGCGGCCGATATCATGTTCAGGCAATTTAGCGAGCGGGGGCCGAATGCCCAATAATTTACAGCAGGTAGCACTGCATACCTGGCTGGTGCTGGTGCCGGTGCTGCTGTTGGTCATGGGGGTTATCAACGGGTTGGCAGCCTGGCAGCTGCCGGTCGACTGGCAGCCACCCTGGGTCAGCCTGCCCATCATGCTGCTGGTGGGTGGCGGTCTGCTGGCGATGCTGCTGAGCAGGGGGTACGTGGCGCAGCTGTGCGGGGCGCTACTGTTACCGATCGGGCTGTATGCGCCGGTGCTGGCATGGCTGCCGTCCGGGCTCGTAGAACCGTTCAGCCTGGAGCAGGAGTCACTGGCGCCAGCCACCAGCATCGCGGTGCTGATCGCTTCGGCATGCCTGATGGCGGGTAATGGTTCGGCGCGTGCGCGTCTATGCTGGTGGTTCGGTGGTGTCGCGCTCTTCATGGTGGGGGGGGTGAGCGTCGCGGCGGGGCTGTGGCCGGAACTATTTGCCACCAGCCCATGGGGTAGCGCCTTCGCCACGCCATTCACTGCCTTGCCTGCATTACTCTGCGGCGCGGCCATGGTAATGATGGCCCGCCACGCGACCGTTACCCCCGTCTTGAGCCGGTCGGTCATCCTGGCCTTGGTGGGTGGGGTGCTCGCAAGCGGCTTTGCCTGGTATGCCCTCACCTGGCAGCAGCACGATGCCAGGCAGCGGCATGCCACCGAATTGCTGCATACCTTCAAGTTGGGTGCCGAACGCGTAGTGGACGACCAGCAGCGCGAAATTCGGCGCATGGCTGCACGTTGGGAGCAGTTCGGCGGCCTACCGCCGCTGAGGTACCGCGAGGCGGAAGTGGATGATCTTTTTCGCGACATGTCGAGCCTGATCTCGCTTCACTGGCAGTCTGGTGGGAACGAGCAGTTTCGCTGGGGGCGTGATAGAGCGGGTGACTTTCGCTTGATCGAGTGGGTCGACGAGCGCAACTGGTTGTACGATTGGTTGGCGGTGGGAGGCCCTTACCCGCGCTGGGTGCTGCCAGACGAACAGCGCCCCGAACTTGCCGTGGTGGCCGTGCCTTTGTCGCTTCCCGCGCATGGCCAGCTGGTCGCCGTGCTCGATTTGACGCGCTTGCTTCGCGAGCAGGTGAATTCGCTGATCACGCCGCTACGGCTCTCCGTACAGCGTAACGCCAACCTGATGGTGGCCAACCTTCAGCAGGATGACACAAGGAGGCTGGAGCTTCGGCGAGGCTGGGTGGTCTTGCCAGGCGGGGCCACCGTGGAGATGCGAATTCATGGCGATGGCCCGCTTTCGGCCAGCCTGGCGGGGGTGTTGCCGCTGGGCGTGGCCGTGGGCGGCATCATCATGAGTTATCTGCTGGCCTTCAGCCTGGGAATGGCTGACCTGAGCCGGCGCCGCTCGTTGGCATTGGCACGCACCCAGCGCCATTTGCGTGCACAGCAGCGCGTGCACACCTTGATCGCGCGTGACCACACTCTGGAAGATACCCTCAAGGCGATCTGCCGGGTCATCGAAGCCCAGGTGCCTGGCGGTATCGCCTCCATCATGCTTTGCGACGAAACACAACAGCGCCTGGAGCGCCTCTACAGCGTCAACCTGCCGCAATCCTATTGCGATGCGATCGAAGGAGTGGCGATCGGTCCGGGGAACGGCGCCTGCGGCAGAGCCGCCTACCTGCGTGATTTCGTGATATGTGCCGACCTGGCCAACGATAGGCTCTGGCGTGGCTTTCATGAGCTGGTCGCTCAACATGGCCTGAGCGCTTGCTGGGCCTATCCTGTGATTGGCAGCAACGACCTTTTGCTGGGCACTTTTGCCATTTATTACCGTCAGCCGGGCGTGCCCACGCGGAGCGACCGCCGACGCGTGATTGAGGCGGCCGAGCTGGTGTCGCTGGCGGTAGAGCGCGAACGTAACCGTCAGGCGCTGAAGGAGAACGAGCAGCGCTATCGTTCCCTTTTCACCTACCATCCGGATGCGGTTTTCTCACTCGACCTGGAGGGGCACTTCACCTCGGCCAATGCGGCATGCAGTAACGTCACCGGCTATCCGCTGGAGCAGTTGATCGACTCACACTTCTCGGTACTGGTGCAGCCGCACGACCGGGAGCGCATCGAGGCGCTCTATCGCAACCTCGACAAGGCCGAAGCGTTCCGCTATTCGGTTACCATCCGCCACCGGGAGGAGCGCAGCGTCTATCTCGACGTGACCAACCTGCCCATCGTCATCAATGACCGTGTCATCGGCTTCTACGGCATCGCCAAGGACATGACCGAGCGGCACCGGCGTGAGACGGAGCTGCGCATCCTGCAGCGAAGTGTCGAGGCAAGCATCAATGGCATCGTGATTGCCGATGCCCGGCAGCCCGATACTCCCATTATCTACGTCAACGAGGCGTTCGAGCGTATTACCGGCTACCAGCGGGACGAGGTATTGGGGCAAAACTGTCGCTTCCTGCAGGGCAACGAGACCGATGCGGAAGCCTTGGCGCAGCTGAGGCAGGCGATTGCCGGGCTGCGCGAAATCAACGTCACGCTGTGCAATTACCGCAAGGATGGCACTCCGTTCTGGAACAACCTCTACCTGGCTCCGGTCAGGGATGGAAAGGGTGTCGTCACCCATTTCGTCGGTATCCAGCACGATATTTCCGAGCGCAAGTCCTACGAGGCCAAGCTGTCGTTCCATGCCAGCCACGATGCGTTGACCGGGCTCGCCAACCGTTCGCTGTTCGAGGATCACCTGCTGCATGACGTGCAGTTGGCGCAGCGCCACAGGCGCCACTTGGCGGTACTGTTCCTCGACCTGGATGACTTCAAGCCGATCAACGATAGCCTTGGCCATGAGGTTGGCGACCAAGTGTTGATCCAGGTGGCCCAGCGGCTGGTGGGTGAGCTGGACCCGGGGGATACGCTGGCGCGGTTCGGCAGCGATGAGTTCGTCATCCTGCTGCCGGCGCTCGATCGCGAGGGCGACGCCATTCGACTGACCGAGCGGCTGCTGTCCTGTATCAGCCGCCCCTACCGGGTCGATGACCATGAACTCTACATTGGCGCCAGCGTTGGCATCGCTTTCCTGAAAGCAGGGCTTGAGAACCCGGTCGAACTGATCCAGCAGGCCGACATGGCGATGTACCGGGCCAAGCAGAAGGGACGCAATGCCTGGGAGTGCTTCACCAGCGACATCAATGACGAGGTGAGCACGCGCATGGCGCTGCGCAACGACCTGCAGGAAGCGATCGAGGCGCAGAACTTCGAGCTGCACTACCAGCCCTTGCTGGACGCCCGGAGTACCCAGGTGGTCGGCTTCGAGGCGCTGGTACGCTGGAAGCATCCGGTCAAGGGGTATCTCTCCCCTGGCCTGTTCATTCCTCTGGCGGAGGATACCGGGCTGATCGGGCCGATCAGCGAATGGGTGCTGCGCCAGGCGTGTCGCGACATGTGCCGCTTGGCCGGGGAGGGGTATGGCCGTTACCGCGTGTCGGTCAACCTTTCTCCGCTGCAGTTCCGCCGCGCCAATTTCCTGAGTAACCTGCAGCAGGTGCTGCTGGAAACTGGCCTCTCGCCGGACTATCTCGAGCTGGAACTCACCGAGGGCATTCTGATGACCGATACCGTGGCGGCCATCGAGACCCTGCATCGCCTGCGCGACATGGGCGTGGAGGTCTCCATCGATGACTTCGGTACCGGCTTCTCCAGCCTGAGCTATTTGAAACAGCTGCCGATCGGCAAGATCAAGATCGATCGTAGCTTCGTGCGCGATGTCACCACCAACCGCCATGACAGCGCCATCGTCCAGGGCATTATCTCCATGGCCCACCACTTGGGGTTGATGGTGGTGGCGGAAGGTATCGAGCAAGCCGAGCAGCGCGACTTCCTGGCGGCGCATGACTGCGATGTGTTCCAGGGGTTTTTCTTTGCTCGGCCGATGCCTCTCGAGAAGTTGCGGGACTTCTTGAAGCAGCAGCCCGTCGTGCCCGGCGCGATGAAAGGCACGTTACCGACGGCCAAGAACAAGGCGCTGATCAGCGTGCCATCGTGGCCAGACGATAACCACTAATAATGAATGGTTGAGGGGGCAGAGTAGCGAGGATGGCGCAAGTTCAGGATGAGTTTCTTCGAGTGGGGAGCCCGGGCGAAATCGAGGCACTGCTGGAGTGGTTGATCCAGCCTGGCGGTGCTTCACTACTGCTCGACAAGCCCGGCAGTACGCCCATGCCAGTGGTAATGATGGAGCAGACTCCGCCACAATCGCTGCTGCTCGATATCACCGCCGTGCGGGAGATCATCGGCGAGCTCAAGCGCGGCGTTGGCTTTCGCCTGCTGGGCCAGGCGCAGGGCAAGATGATCCGTACGCCAGTGCTCAAGTCGCTGCAGGTCGATACGATCGGCGGGCGGGTGCACTGTCAGTGCGAGTATCCTCACTACCTAGAGGAGCTGCAGCGGCGTGAGGCTTTTCGTGCCCGCTTGCGCCTGGGCATGGAGGTCGGTGCCATCATTCGCGGTGCCGAGGGTGATGGTGAGACTGCGATACAAGGCGACCTCAAGGATCTTTCGCAGCAGGGCTGCCAACTGGAACTGCCTTCTTCGGCCGCGACGCTGCTTGCCGAGGCCGTGCTGGTGGAGGTCGAGTTCTGTTTTCCCAACGGTACGCGTTTTTCGGTACAGGCGGCGCCGCGACACAAGGTGGCGGATACTGACCGCCAGGCCCTGCGGGTGGGGTTCCACTTCGAGAAATGCACCGCCGAGCAGGAGCGTAAGCTGTGGTTCTTCGTCCGTGAGATAGAGCGTGAATCGTCGCGCTATGCTGACGATGCCGAGGTCGGCCGCTTGCCTTCGATGCTGTTCCAGAGCCAGTCGGCAGGGGCGTCAGCGCCGGTCGGCCGGCGCAACCTGCTGACTTATCCCACCCCCATGGCACGTCGTCTGGCACGGGTGGCGGGCTATCTCGATGCGCAACTGCTCGAGCTGCAGCAGGGAGACGACATCGATTCCGTCCAGCTCTCGCGTCATGCCGATATGCTGCTTCAATTGGCCGAGGAAGATATCGAGGCGCTGCTTTTCGCCACCCGCTGCCTGGGGCAGGAGCCGTTGCTGGTGCGCCACGGATTGAGTGTCGCCGTGCACGTGCTGGCGCTGGCCAATAGCGGTTCGGTGCCGCGGGACGTGCGCAAGGCACTGGCTGCCAGTGCCATGGTGCATGATCTGGGCAAGGGTCTATTGCCACCGACGTTGTTGGCGAGCAAGTCATTGGCGCCCGAAGAGCGCGCTCGTCTCACGGAGCATGTCGAATTGCTGCAGCAGCGGCTGGGTCGCTGCCAGTGGTTGTCTCCAAGCGTCATGAGTGCAGTGGTGGCAGGTACCAATGAGCGGCTCGACGGTAGCGGTTACCCGGCGGGGGCGGTGAGCGATGGCCTGGCCGAGCTGGCACGCATGAGTGCGGTGGTGGATGTGGTGGATGCCATGCGCCGTGACCGTGCCGATCGCCCCGCCTGGCGCATCGATGCGGTGTACCGCCATTTGCTCCAGTCACCCAACCTGTTCGACCCGCGCTGGGTGAGGCGCTACGTGCAGCGTTTCGGGCTGCGCCCGGTCGGGTCGCTGGTGCGTTTTTCCGGTGGTGCGCTGGCCTGGATACAGCGGCTCGATCAGCAGGGCAAGCCCTTCCAGGTGCAGCTCGCCGATGTGGCCGGTCCGCCTGGCGAGGCACTGGGCGAGGTGCTGCGCGGCGACGTCACGTCGCGCCTGGGCGAGATGGTCGAGGAGGTGCCCGTCTCGACATGAGCGGGCGAGTTCGGGCCTGAGGGAAGGTCGAAGATTGCGGACAAAGGGCCTGGCGCGTCTAAAGTTGCCGCGTTCTGGGCCGATAGTAGGAAATAACCCCTTGGTCGGGGGCTTTTCACTCGAAGAGTTTGGCCTGAGGTACGCCAAACTATCCGTAAGTTGCCGTGCAGGTCTATGGCGGGACAGCTCCGTAGGATTGAGTTCCGCGAGAGTCTCGATATCTGCATTGCCAATGTTGAAATCGTGACCGTTTTGCCGCCACGATATTTCGGAGAATGATCCATGAGTACCATGCGAGGAGCTGCCGCATACGGAAGAGGTGCTGGAGCCTACGCCAGGGTTGGCGTCGAAAGTGCCGCGATGTCGGCCACTCCACATCAACTGATCGTGATGCTGTTCGATGGCGCACAGAGCGCTATCCGGGCGGCACGCATCCATATACAGACGGGCAATACCGCGGAGAAGGGCAAGGCCATCTCCAAGGCGCTCGATATCGTCAACAACGGGCTGATGGCGGCGCTGGATGTCGAAAAGGGCGGCGAGATTGCCGAGCGGCTGGGGTCGTTGTACGACTACATCAGTCGGCTGCTGCTGTCAGCCAACCTGCACAGCGATGAGGAAAGCCTGGATCAGGCGGAAAAACTGCTGGACGATATCGCCTCGGCGTGGCGGGAAATCGGTGGTGCGGGAGCGCAGGGTTGAATGGCCATGTCGACCACTCGCGCCGTCCTTGACGGCTATGCCCAACTTAGGCAACAGGTCGCTATCATGCTCGAACTGGCGCGGGCCGGCGAGTGGGATGCGCTCATCGAGCGCCAGTCCGGCTATCTGCAGCTTGTCGACCGGGTCAGGCAGCTAGATAAGGAGGCGGTGCTCGATCACGATGGCGTGCAGCGCAAGGCCGAACTGCTGGAAGCCATTCTTGCCGACGACCTGGCGATTCGTGAACAACTGATGGTGCGCCGTAGTGAGCTTGGCCATCTCATGGATACCAGCCGGCGCCAGCGCGACCTGCATCGCAGCTATGGCAAGCAGGCGGCATCCTTGTCCGATGACTCCGGCAAGCTTGGCCCGGGGACAACGTGAGTGGCATTACGCCACTGCTCGATACGCTGCTCCATCAGGTGTTGGGCAAGCGTATCGATACTGCCCCGCCGCGTGAACTGACCGAGCCGGTTCGGCCGGTCGACCCGGGCGAGGGCCCGAGGGCGCTGCATAGCGACTCGCGCCTGGATGGCCGTCGTCCGGCCATGGCACCACTGCATGGCACGGGCACGCCGGCTCAGCGTGGCGATGCCCTGGTGCCACGCAGCGACACTGGGCAGCCCCCCGCCTCCTTCCAGACCCATTTCAGCCCTTCGGCACGTACCATCGCCGACCTGCTGGTACGCTTTCCTGCCCCGCCCTCTGTGCTGAGTGCAAATTCACCGTTGATGGCTGCGGGCGAAACACCGAATGCCGCTACCCTGGCCGACCGTTTGCAAGGCGGTGTGCGCGACAGTGGGCTCTTCTACGAATCTCACCTATCGCGCTGGTACCGCGGTGAGCTGAGTCGTCAGCAACTGGAGCGTGAGCCCCAAGTGCTGCGCACGCTGCGTTTCACGCCGGCAGCGCCAGGCAACGCTCCCGCGTCGGCACCGAACGCTCCCGCGGTGGGAGCGAATACAGGCTCCATGCCGGTAAATGGTGGGCAGGCCTTGATGCAGGCCGGACAGGCCCAGTCCGCTCCACCCGTGCCGGGACAAGCCCAGCCCGCTCCGCCTGGGCCGGGGCAGACGTTGCCGGGGCAGTCGGTTTCCGCGGCCAGTTCCTACATTGCCACCGAAGCGCTCTACCCTGCGGCGGCGCGTGGCGAACGGGCCGGAGGCGAGCTATCGGCGCCGGCTTCTGGTCAGCCGCGGGATTCCGCGCAGCCAGGTATGGTGCGCGGCGAGGGGGCGGAAACGGCAGGGCGTGAGGCGACCGAGCGGCTAGCTCATGCGCGTCCCGCTGGTGGGGATCCGGTGCACGAGAGTCTCCAGGGGCTGGTCAGGCATCAGCTCGAGATGCTGGTAACGCCGATCTTGCGCTGGGAGGGGGATGTCTGGTCCGGCATCTTCATGGCCCTGATGATCCAGTTGCCAGCCGCGGCGCGACACGAGCATGAAGGAGCCGGGCAGGAGGAGGATGAGGCGCAGCAGGAGACCTGGCATTCCGAACTCAAGCTCTCGGTGCCAAGCCTGGGTGAGATTCGCGTGGCGATGTGGCTGCAGGAGAAACACATTCGCCTGCAGCTGCTGGCCAGGGATGACGCCACCCTGCAGGCCTTGGAGAAAGGGCTGCCGCAGTTGGAGCAGCGGCTTCGGGATGCGGGCTTGTCAACCGTGCTGATCGATGCGCGCCCTTGGGAAAGGGATTCGGAGAGGGGAGGGTTGGATGACGGAGCCGAAGCCTGAGCGGCGCCGCCAGGCGGTGGCGCTGGCCTATCGCGATGGCGACGATGCCCCACGGGTATTGGCCAAAGGGTATGGCGACATGGCCGAGCGGATTCTGGCCGAGGCCAAACGGCAGGGGATCTACGTTCACGATGCGCCTGAGCTGGTATCGTTGCTGATGGGGCTGGACCTCGATGAGCGGATCCCTCCCATGCTCTACCAGGTGATCGCCGAATTGCTCGTATGGGTCTATGAGCTTGCCGAAGCGCAAGGATCCCAACTGAAAAAGTAGTCCATTTTTGTTAAATTTTGTAAATAACCACCCTGCGCGGCTGGCCTGTCAATACCTAAATGTCCTTTTTTTACGTTCCGGCACAATACGTTAACAAATTAATTCCAAAGACTTAGCATGCTCAGCTTTTTGGCTGAGGTGGATTCTGCGCTGGGAGAGGTTGGCAGCTGGCGAAACAGTGGTCACAATGGTCCGCGTATGAGATATGTCCTTATCAGGTACTACTAGGTCGGCTCATGCTGGTCGGTTCAAGGAGCTGCATGACGTATCTCTAGGCTAGTCCTGAACAAGAGCGTTACAAGAAAACAAAGGACACGCGAAACAACAGCGTGCAGGGAAACCCGATGAAGAACACGAATCACCTGGACGAGATCCAGGAGCTCAATCTTGCCTATCTGCTGCTGGCTCAGCGGCTGCTCAACGACGACCGCGCTGCGGCCATGTTTCGTCTCAAGATCGATGACGAAACCGCCGATTTGCTCGTGTCGCTCGGGGCCTCCCAGCTGACCCGCTTGGCCCGTACCAATCAGTTGCTTTGCCATTTCGGTTTCGAAGGCGCCGAACAGCTGCGTCAAGTGATCGATAACCCCCGTGACAATGGATTGTCGCAGTTTCATGCCTCGCTGCTGATGGCAGGGCGTGGAGCCGCATCCTTGTCACGGGGGATGTGAGATGTCGCAGAAAAGCCTCGTCGAGGAGATGCAGCAGGTCCAGCTCGCCATCGAGCTCATCGAGCTGGGCGCCCGCCTCCAGGTGCTGGAAACCGAGACCGAACTGAGTCGTGCCCGCCTGATTCGCCTGTTCAAGGAAGTGCGTGGCATGTCTCCGCCCAAGGGCATGCTGCCTTTTTCCACCGATTGGTTCATTACCTGGCTGCCAAACGTGCATGCCTCGCTGTTCTATAACATCTATCGCCACCTGCTCGAGGGGCAGAAATGTGAACGGATGCAGGCCTTCGTCACGGCCTATCGGCTCTACAGCGAGCAGGTCAGTATCGACCAGGCCGAACCAGTGCTGGGCCTGACCCGGGCCTGGACCCTGGTCAGGTTCTTCGAGAGCGAGCTGCTGCAGCTGTCTACCTGCACGCATTGCAGTGGCCACTTCGTCGCCCATGCGCACACGCCGGACCATGACTACGTTTGCGGTATCTGCATGCCACCCTCCCGTGCCGGCAAGACCCGCAAGCGTCGCGAGCGGGAGGCGGAGGAGGCCGTGGGTCGCCAGGTCTCGTTCAAGCGAGTCGGTTGACGTTCCCGGCGCTTGGTATATGCCTGCCTGTCGAGACGCCGCCTTCGGGCGGCGTCTTGCTGTCTGGGAAACGCGGCGCGAATCGGCCGAGCGAGATTGAGCGCTCTTTTTGGCTGCCAGGCCTCAAGTGTGGCGACGCTTGGCCGATAAGCAATGATAACGACGGCTTACATCCATTGAAGGGTATCGGTTGTGCTGATTCTGCTGGGTTATCTCGTAGTCATAGTGTGCGTCTTCGGTGGCTTCGTGCTTGCCGGGGGCTTTCTGGGGCCGCTCTATCAGCCGACCGAGCTGTTGATGATCGGTGGGGCTGGCGTCGGTGCCTTCATTGCCGCCAATAACGGCAAGGCGATCAAGGCGACGTTCAAGATCATTCCCAAGCTTCGGCGCACCAAGAAGTACAACAAGGAAATGTACATGGAGCTGTTGGCGGTGCAGTTCAAGCTGCTGACCAAGGTTCGCCGCGAGGGCATGCTTGGCATCGAGCGTGACATCGACAGCCCCCAGGAGAGCGCGCTGTTCCAGGAGCACCCCAAGGTGCTGGCCGACCCGATGATCATGAACTTCCTGACCGACTACCTGCGCCTGATGGTGGCCGGCGGCATGGATCCAATGGAGATCGACGAGTTGATGCTCCACGAGATCGAGACCTTCGAGCAGGAGGGCCACATCCCGGCGGATGCCATCGCCAAGGTGGGCGATGCCATGCCCGCCTTCGGCATCGTCGCGGCCGTCATGGGGGTGGTCAAGGCGCTGACCTACGCCGATGCCGGCCCCGAGCAGATGGGGCAGATGATCGCCCACGCCCTGGTCGGCACCTTTCTGGGCATTTTGTTGGGCTATGGTTTCGTCAACCCGGTTGCGAGCAGCATCGAACGCCAGATCAAGGAAGCGGAAAAGATGCTCCAGTGCATCCGCATCACGCTGCTGGCCAGCCTGCACGGCTACGCGCCGCAGTTAGCCGTCGAGTTTGGCCGCAAGGCGTTGCACAGTGCCGAACGCCCCGGGTTCACCGAACTCGAGGATTACGTGCGTAACGCCAAGTCGGGTGCAGCAGCAGAATGAGTGCGGGGGGAGACAAGCGCCCGATCATCATTCGGCGCAAGAAGGTAGTCCACGCTCACCACGGTGGCAGTTGGAAGATCGCCTTGGCCGACTTCATGACGGCCCTGATGGCACTGTTCCTGGTGATGTGGATTCTCTCGGTAGCAAGCCCGGAAACGCGGGAAGGCGTCGCCGACTATTTCAGTACACCGCTGGTCAGTGCAGTCACGGGTGGGGATCGTGCGGGTAGTACCCGGGTCATTCCCGGTGGCGGGCCCGACCCGGCCCACAGCGATGGTGAACGGGCGCGTATCGATACCCGGGAGTTGTCGCGGCCCAGCGAGCAGCAGCGCCGCTTCTTCATGGATCTCCAGCGGCGTATCGAGGCGGTGATCGAGGCCGACCCCGAGTTGCGTGAGCTGCGTCAGCAGATGCGCTTCGACCTCACGCCCGAGGGGCTGCGCATCCAACTGCTCGATACCGAGCAGCGGCCGATGTTCGATATCGGCAGCGATCGGATAGCCCCCTATATGCGCAACCTGTTGCGTACCATTGCGCCGCTGCTCAATGAGCTGCCGAACTACCTGAGCATCGGCGGGCATACCGACAGTCGTCCGTACGCCGGGGGATACCGAGGCTACAGCAACTGGGAGCTGTCCAGCGACCGGGCCAACGCCTCTCGCCGCGAGCTCGTCGTCGGTGGGTTCGATTCGGACAAGCTGCTGCGGGTGTCCGGTTTTGCCGACCGCGTGCTGTTGCCCGATACCGATCCGTTCGACGCAGACAACCGCCGGATCGAGCTGTTGGTGCTGTTGCCAGAGGTGGCGGAGTATATCCGTCGTCCGAGCATCCTGAACGGTCCGGGCGTGCCGAGCCCGATGAGCACGCGCCTTGAAAGCGAAGTCGATCTTGCCCCCGTGCAACAATTTACTGAAGGCCTGCGCGGTACGCTCAATCCCCAATAATCTCTTTTGACACCAGGTGGTGAAGCGCATGGATATCACAGATTTCTATGACACTTTCTTCGAGGAAGCCGAAGAGCTGCTGGCCGACATGGAGCGCTACCTCCTGGAGCTCGACGTGGATGCGCCGGATACCGAGCAGCTCAATGCTATCTTTCGGGCGGCCCATTCGATCAAGGGCGGTGCCGGCACGTTCGGTTTCGATGTGCTCCAGAGAACCACCCATCTGTTCGAGAACCTGCTCGACCATACGCGCAAGGGCGAGCTCCAGCTGCGCCGGGATATCGTCGATACCTTTCTGGAAACCAAGGACATGCTCAGTGATCAGCTAGATGCCTATCGTAATGGCAACGAGCCCGATCAGCAGGCCTTCGAGCGCATTTGCGAAACGTTGCAGCGGTTGGCGCTGGAGGAGATCGGGCAGGACCTGGAGGACGGCGCTCCCGCTGCGCCGACGGCCAAGCCTGAACCGGCGCCTGAGCCGGAACCCGTTGCCACGAGCGAGCAAGCGAAAACGAGTAGCTCGAACCACTGCATCGTGACGCTGCTCAACGTGGGCGAGAAGGATCGTCAACTGCTCGTCGAAGAGCTGGGGCAACTGGGAGAGGTCGTGGCCCATGGTGGCGATGAAGCGCGCTACGAGGTGACGCTCGCCTCGTCGGTCAGCAGCGACGATATCGAGGCGGTCATGTGCTTCATCGTCGATGCCGATCAGGTCAATATTCGTGCTGCCGATGCCACGCCTTCGCCACATGCCGAAGACCAGGGGGTGACGTCCGAAACGACGGCACCGGCCCCGGTGGCTGCGCAGCCTGCCGAGCCCGTGGCAGAACTGCCGAAGCCTGCGGCTCCTGCCAAGCCCGCCGGCGATGCCAAGCCGGCCAAGGCGAAGGGCAAGGCCAAGGGGGGAGGTGAATCGACCTCGATCCGGGTTTCGGTCGACAAGGTCGACCAGATCATCAACCTGGTGGGTGAGCTGATCATCACCCAGTCCATGCTCGACCAGACCGTCAGTGAGATGGAGGGTGTCGCCGAAAGCGCTCTGCTCAATGGCATGAGCCTGCTGCAGCGCAACGCGCGTGACCTGCAGGAGTCGGTGATGTCGATCCGCATGATCCCGATGGATTTCGTCTTTAGCCGCTTTCCCCGAGTGGTGCGCGAGACCGCCGGCAAGCTGGGCAAGGAGATCGAACTCACTACCGAAGGCGAGTCGACCGAACTCGACAAGAGCCTGACCGAGCGCATCATCGATCCACTGACCCACCTGGTGCGTAACAGCCTCGACCATGGCATCGAGCCGCCCGACGTGCGCGAGGCGGCCGGCAAGCCACGCACTGGCAAGCTGGTGCTCTCGGCCAAGCATCAGGGCGGCAACATCATCATCGAGGTGATCGACGATGGCGCCGGCCTCAACCGCGACAGGCTGCTGGCCAAGGCGCGCGAGAACGGTCTGCCCGTTTCCGACACCATGAGCGACGACGAGGTGTGGCAGCTCATCTTCGCTCCGGGTTTCTCGACGGCCAAGGAAGTGACCGACGTCTCCGGGCGCGGGGTCGGCATGGACGTGGTCAAGCGCAACATTCAGGGCATGGGCGGACATGTGCAGATCATGTCCACGCCTGGTGAAGGGACCACCATTCGCATCGTGCTGCCGCTGACGCTGGCGATTCTCGACGGCATGTCGATCAAGGTCGGCAACGAGATGTTCATCCTGCCTCTGTCCGCCGTACTCGAATCGCTGCAGCCGGCCAAGGAGGACCTGTACGCCATGGCCGGTGACGACGTGGTGCTCAAGGTCCGCGACGAGTACCTGCCGGTCGTGGCGGTGCACGAGGCGCTGGACGTGCCGAATGCCAAGACCAGTCTCACCGAGACCATCGCCGTGATCGTGCAGGGTGAGGGGCGCCGCTATGCGCTGCTGGTGGACGACCTGGTCGGCCAGCAACAGGTGGTGGTCAAGAACCTGGAAACCAATTACCGCAAGGTGCCGGGGGTCTCGGCCGCGACCATCCTCGGGGATGGCAGCGTGGCACTGATCCTCGACATTACCGGCCTGCATCGCCTTAGCCGGGCCAAGAAGGAGAAGCGCCGGCCCGAGCGTGAATTGCAATCACTCGAAGCTCTTACCGACAAAGCGCTGGAGATCTGACCATGAACCAGACGAATGAGGCGGCACTGGCCGCAGCCGAAGCCCATAACCGTGAGTTCCTGGTGTTCTCGCTGGGCGATGAAGAGTATGCCGTCGACATCCTCAAGGTGCAGGAGATCCGCGGCTACGAGAACGTCACGCGAATCGCCAACGCGCCGGACTTCATCAAGGGCGTGACCAACCTTCGCGGGGTGATCGTTCCCATCGTCGATCTGCGCATCAAGTTTCACCTCGACAAGGTGGAATACGGCGGTCAGACCGTCGTCATCGTGGTCAACGTCGAGGACCGGGTCGTCGGTATCGTCGTCGACGGCGTGTCCGACGTGATGACTCTCTCTCCCGACCAGATCAAGCCGGCACCGGAGTTCGGCGTGACCCTGTCGTCGGACTTCCTCAGCGGACTGGGCAGCCTCGAGGACCGCATGCTGGTCATCGTCGACATCGACAAGCTGCTGACCAGCGACGAGATGGAGCTGGTCGAACGCGTGGCAGAGTGACGCGAGGGCGAACTCAAGTTTGCCTCGCTCTGGCCGATGTTCGTATTGAAGACGATTTTTCGTCCGCCGCTCATGAGGAGATGACGTGAAGTATCTCGACAACCTGACAGTCCGGGCCAGCTGGTTTCTGGTGCTGCTGTTCTTCGGCGCGATGCTCGTCGTGCTGAGTGTCCTGGGCCTCTATGCACTGCAGCAAGGCAGTACCGCCGTGGCTGCCATGGCGCCGCATGCGGGGGAGTCGGGTGCTGCCTATCAGGCCTCGTTTGCCGCGACGGCCAGCCTGGTGCACATGGCGATCATCGCCGTGCTGGTGGGTTCGGTGGCGGTGATGGCCGTCGTGGTATGGGGCATCAGCGTCAACGTGCTGCGGCCGCTCGCTCGCCTGGTCGGGTATTTCGAGGGTCTGGCGCAGGGCGATCTCTCCCAGCCGGTGGAGAACCGCGGCAACAACGAGATTGGGCGTCTCTTCATCTCGCTGAAGCACATGCAGGAAGGGCTCTCCGAAACCGTCGGGACGGTGCGCAGCAGCAGCGAAGGCATCTATGTCGGAGCCCAGGATATCGCCGAGGGCAACGGCGAACTATCGTCTCGTACCGAGCAGCAGGCCGCCTCGCTGGCCGAAACCGCTTCCAGCATGGAAGAGCTGGCCTCCACCGTGGAGCAGAACGCCGACAATGCGCGTCAGGCCAGCCAGCTGGCCGCCGAGGCATCGCGCACCGCGGCCCAGGGGGGCGAGGTGGTCGGGGAGGTCGTCTCGACCATGCACGACATCAGCGAAAGCTCGCACCAGATGTCCGACATCATCGGGGTCATCGACTCCATTGCCTTCCAGACCAACATCCTGGCGTTGAATGCCTCGGTCGAAGCGGCGCGTGCCGGCGAGCACGGCCGAGGCTTTGCCGTGGTGGCCCAGGAAGTGCGTAGCCTGGCCGGGCGCAGCGCATCGGCGGCGGGCGAGATCCGGGCCCTGATCAAGGCTTCGCTCGAGAAGGTGGATGTCGGTACCGCACGGGTGGACAAGGCTGGACAGACCATGGGCGAGATCGTGGCGGCCGTGCAGCGGGTCAGCGACATCATGGACGAAATCGCCTCTGCCTCGCTGGAGCAGAGCAACGGCATCGGCCAGGTCAACCAGGCCGTGACCCAGATGGACCAGGTGATCCAGCAGAACGCGGCCTTGGTGCAACAGGCTGCCACGGCGGCGACCCAGCTCGAGGCCGAGGCCGCTCGCCTGCGCGAGGCCGTGCTGCGCTTCCGCCTGGCCGGGCAGGGGAACGAGTCACTCCCGAAGGCGAGGAGCCAAGCCGGCACGGCCCGCCTGGCGTCGCCGCAGCAGGATCCATTGCCGGCCAAGCGCCAGAACGAAAAAGCGCAAGAAGAGTGGGCTTCGTTTTAGGGCCGCAACACCGTTGTCACGCAGGGACGGAGTCATGCCAGCCGCCGTTCCGCCTCTGATCGAGCCGAATCGGCAAGGAAACTAACAATGAGCAACAATCAGCCGGTGACACAGCGGGAGCACAAGTTGGATGATCGGCAACTGCTGATCAGCCGCACCAATCTCGAGGGCCAGATCACCTTCGCCAATGATGCTTTCGTCGAGGTGAGTGGCTACAGCCGGGATGAATTGATCGGTTCACCGCATAACCTGATCCGTCATCCCGACATGCCCCCGGAGGCCTTCGCCGATCTGTGGCAGACGATCAAGCGCGGCGATACCTGGCAAGGGTTGGTCAAGAACCGCCGCAAGAACGGCGACCACTACTGGGTACGCGCCACGGTCACGCCGATCGTCGAGGGCGACCAGTGTTTGGGATACACATCGGTGCATACGGCGGCCGAGCCTGGTGCCGTGGAAGCAGCAGAACGTGTCTATGCGCACTTGCGCAAGGGCCGCTCCGGCTTCGCCATTCGCCAGGGACAAGTGGTGCGTCGCGGTCCGCTGGGCTGGCTTGCGCGTGTCAATCTGCATTCCATCCGCGCTCGACTCTCCATGCTCACGTTTTCGGCGCTGCTACTGCTCGCCATCAGCAGCGCTGTCGGGCTCTATGGGCTGCAGGCATCGGGCGAGCGCTTGGCGGAACTGAACCGGGATGGCCTGCAGGACATCATACGCCTGCAACAGCTCGGCCAACTGGTCAGCGAGGGGCCGCAGCGCCTCTCCGCCGAGCAGCGCATGGATATCCTGAGCCATCGGCACCAGCATGCCGAGGAGCTTTCCGTCATCGCCGAGCGGCTGTCAGCCCTTTGGGAGGAATACCTGGATCGTGCGGTCAACCGTACCGAAGTGGCGGTGGCGTTCGGCAACTCGCTGACGAGCTTCATGGAAGAAGGGTTGATACCCATGGCCGATGCCCTGGGCGGCGAGGAAGCCTTCGATGCCATGATGGCGCTCAACAACAATACGGGATCTTTGCGTGAGAGTGCGGAAGGCTTGACGGAGCAGGTCAACCAGTTGATCGACCACCAGCGTGTCGCCGCACTGGGCATGGCCGAAGAGGCCGAGCGCGGGCAGCAGCAGATCCTTGTCGGTCAGCTGGGTTTCATGGCGCTTGGCTTCGTGCTGTTGCTGGCCATCAGCGTATGGATCATGCGGGCGATTACCCGCCCGGTACGCCGCGCCGCCGATTTCACCCTGCAGATCGCCTCGGGCAATCTGGCGGTGGCAACGCCGAAGCAGACCCGCGACGAGATCGGTGCACTGCTGGGTTCGTTGGACACCATGCGCAAGAGCCTCTACGGCACCACCCAGAGCGTGCAGCAGGGCATCGACGTGGTGACGCCCGCCTCGCGCTCCATCGCCCGTGGCAACGAGGACCTGTCGGCGCGTACCGAACAGCAGGCTGCCTCGCTGCAGGAGACTGCCTCCAGCATGGAGGAGATGACCACCACGGTGCAGCAGAACACCGACAACGCGCGCCAGGCCAGCGGGCTGGCACTGGACAATGCCAGCCGCGTACGCGATACCGGCGAGCTGATGCATGGCGTGGTGCAGACCATGGAGCGCATCACTGCCGGCGCCGAGAAGATGAAGGACATCATCAACGTGATCGACTCGATTGCGTTCCAGACCAACATCCTGGCGCTGAATGCCTCGGTGGAGGCAGCGCGTGCGGGTGAACAGGGCCGTGGCTTCGCCGTGGTGGCCGGCGAGGTGCGCAATCTGGCCGGTCGCAGTGCGGATGCCGCCAAGGAGATCCGCCAGCTGATCGACGGCTCCGCCAGCGAGATCCATGAAGGCGCCAGCCAGGTGCAGCGGGCCGAAAAGGCGATGGCCGAGGTGGTGGCGGCCTCGCAGCGGGTCAACGACATCATGGGCGAGATCACGGCGGCTTCCGAGGAGCAGAGCAGTGGCATCGGCCAGATCAACCAGGCCATCACCGAGATGGACCAGGTGACCCAGCAGAACGCCGAGCGCGTGCAGCAAAGTGCACGGGCGGCAAGCGACCTGCAGCGCCAGGCAGAGCAGTTGGCGCAAGCCATCCGTGTCTACCGTCTGCAAGGGGCCGGTCCCGAGAAGGTGACTGGCCCACAAGAAGCCGTAGAGCTTCATCCAGCCGGTGCGGCAAGAAAGCCGGTATCCACGTCAGCCACGCAGCGTGACCCGCTACCCACCAGGCGGGGGCCGGCCAAGGCGCACCGGACGTCGTCAGAAGAGGAGTGGGAGACGTTTTGAGAGCAATACTTGGGGACTCACGAGGCGGCAAAGGATAATAACGATGCGCGACAATCAGCCGGTTACACAGCGAGAATTCGAACTGAACGATGAGCATATGCTCATCACCCGCACGGACCTGGAAGGGCGAATCACCTACGCCAACTCCGCGTTCGTGGAGGTCAGCGGCTACTCCCACGAAGAAGTTATCGGGGCGCCCCATAACCTGGTTCGACACCCCGACATGCCGCCCGAGGCCTTCGACGACCTATGGAAGACCATCAAGAAAGGAAACGCCTGGCAGGGGGTGATCAAGAATCGCCGCAAGGACGGTGACCATTACTGGGTGCAGGCAACGGTCACGCCGATCCTCGAGGATGGCAAGTGCCAGGGCTATACCTCGGTACGCACCCGGGTCGAGCCGGCTATCGCCGAGGCTGCTGCACGTGCTTATTCGCAATTTCGTGAAGGGAGCCGAAAGCTGGCTTTCAGGCAAGGCCAGCTGGTGCGGTGCGGGCTGCTGGGTGGGTTGGCCCGATTCAACGTGCATACCATCCGTGCCAAGCTGGTCACGCTGACGCTGGTTCCGCTGTTCCTGCTGCTGCTCAGTGGCGCCGTGGGGCTTTATGGTCTCAAGGTGTCGGGCGATCGTGTTGCCTACCTCAACACCAATGGGGTGCAGGACATTGCCCACCTGCAGCGTATCGATCAGCTGCTGAGCCAGCTGATGACCGACCTGGAGCGGCCGGTGCGCAACCCCAGGGCGCTACGCATGGAGCAGATACAGTCGCTGGCCGACGAGGTCGAGGGTGTCGTTCAGCGCATCAACGCTTCGTGGGCAAGCTTTCTTGGCGGCGAGGACAGCGGCCAGGCAGAGATCGAGGCATTGGACGGCCAGCTCTCGGTCGCCATTCAGGATGGTATTCGGCCGACAGTGCAGGCGTTGCTCGATGGCAGCGGCTTTGCCGCCTATGAGGCCTACAACGATGTGCTGCGGCCGGAAGTGGAGGCCATCGGTCAGAGCGTCGTCGTGCTGATCGAGGGCAAGCTCGACTATGCCAACCAACTGGCCGAAGAGGCCGGGCGCGGCCAGGCCGTGATGCTCACGGGCCAGATTGTGGCGCTGGCGGTCGGCATCCTGTTCCTGATCCTGCTGGGCACCTGGACCATGCGGGCCATCACGCGACCGCTGCGGCGCGCCGTGGATTTCACCCTGCAGGTTGCTTCGGGCAACCTGGCGGTGCGCTCGCCCGATCGTACCCGTGACGAGATCGGCTTGCTGCTCGGTGCGCTGAATACCATGCGCAAGAGCCTCTACAGCACCACCCAGAGCGTGCAGCAGGGCATCGACGTGGTGACGCCCGCCTCGCGCTCCATCGCCCGTGGCAACGAGGACCTGTCGGCGCGTACCGAACAGCAGGCTGCCTCGCTGCAGGAGACTGCCTCCAGCATGGAGGAGATGACCACCACGGTGCAGCAGAACACCGACAACGCGCGCCAGGCCAGCGGGCTGGCACTGGACAATGCCAGCCGCGTACGCGATACCGGCGAGCTGATGCATGGCGTGGTGCAGACCATGGAGCGCATCACTGCCGGCGCCGAGAAGATGAAGGACATCATCAACGTGATCGACTCGATTGCGTTCCAGACCAACATCCTGGCGCTGAATGCCTCGGTGGAGGCAGCGCGTGCGGGTGAACAGGGCCGTGGCTTCGCCGTGGTGGCCGGCGAGGTGCGCAATCTGGCCGGTCGCAGTGCGGATGCCGCCAAGGAGATCCGCCAGCTGATCGACGGCTCCGCCAGCGAGATCCATGAAGGCGCCAGCCAGGTGCAGCGGGCCGAAAAGGCGATGGCCGAGGTGGTGGCGGCCTCGCAGCGGGTCAACGACATCATGGGCGAGATCACGGCGGCTTCCGAGGAGCAGAGCAGTGGCATCGGCCAGATCAACCAGGCCATCACCGAGATGGACCAGGTGACCCAGCAGAACGCCGAGCGCGTGCAGCAAAGTGCACGGGCGGCAAGCGACCTGCAGCGCCAGGCAGAGCTGCTCGACCAAGCGATTCGTGTCTTCCGGCTGCGTGGCGCCGGGCTCGAGCAGGTAACCATCCATGAGCAGGAGCGAACCTCGGAGGTTTCCGCCGGGCGTTCACGGACCACTAGCCCCGCCTTGTCGCATGATCCGCTTCCCGTGAAGCGTACTCCTGGCAAGTCAAGCAAGGCGACAGCCGATGAAGAGTGGGAAACATTTTGACGAAGGCACAGGACCCCGGGATGGAACCGGGGCAATGGTCTGGATTGGGTCACCTCGAACGTGACCTGATCCTTACCGATGAAGACTTTTCCCGGATTCGCCAGCTGATCTATCAGCGAGCGGGTATCGTACTGGCGGAGCACAAGCGCGAGATGGTCTACAGCCGTCTGGCCAAGCGCTTGCGCCATCATGGCCTGACTCGCTTCAGCGATTATCTGGAAAGGCTGGCGCGGCAACCCGATGCGAGGGAGTGGGAGGCATTTACCAATGCCTTGACGACCAATCTCACGGCCTTTTTCCGTGAAATGCATCATTTCCCCCTACTTGCCGAGCACGTGCGCAAGTCCAGTGGGCCCGTGCGTGTCTGGAGCGCCGCCGCTTCGACGGGGGAAGAGCCCTACTCGATCGCCATGACCCTGTTGGAGAACCTGGGGGCACGGGCGGCGGATGCCCGCGTGGTGGCCACCGACATCGATACCGAGGCGTTGACGCGTGCCCGGGCCGGTGTCTACCCCGTGGAGCAGGTTTGCAAGATCGATGAGAGCCGGGTCAAGCGCTTCTTCCAGAAGGGGCGGGGCCAGCATGAGGGGCTGGCCAGGGTGCGCCCCGAAGTGTCCTCGATGGTGGAGTTCCTGTCGATGAACCTGCTTGCGCCGCAGTGGTCGGTCAAGGGGCCCTTCGATGCCATCTTCTGCCGCAATGTGATGATCTACTTCGACAAGCAGACCCAGGCTCGAATTCTCGAGCGCTTTGCCCCGTTGCTGAAACCCGATGGCCTCCTGTTTGCCGGCCATTCGGAGAATTTCTCCTACATCAGTAAGGTGTTTCGCCTGCGAGGTCAGACGGTCTACACCTTGGCCTAAAGTTTTCCTCTTCCAGGCCGATGAACTGACGTAAGAATTGCCTTGGGTCGCAATGACTCCCTCACGAATAGGAGAATTGCCTTGGGATCTAACAGGATCAAGGTGCTGTGTGTCGATGATTCGGCGCTGATTCGTGATCTTCTCAGCGAGATCATCAATTCGCAGCCGGACATGGAAGTGGTGGCCGTGGCGCCTGACCCTTTGGTAGCACGCGACCTGATCAAGCAGCACAACCCCGATGTCCTGACACTCGATGTCGAGATGCCGCGCATGGACGGTCTCGATTTCCTCGAGCGCCTGATGCGCCTGCGACCGATGCCGGTGCTGATGGTGTCGTCGCTGACCCAGGCCGGTTCGGAAATCACCCTGCGGGCTCTGGAGCTGGGGGCGCTGGATTTCGTCGCCAAGCCGTCTCTGGGAATCCGCAATGGCATGCTCGAGTATGCCAACGACATCGCCGAGAAGATTCGTGCCGCGGCCAAGTCACGCCCGCGTCAGGCGCGCCAGGCCCAGGCGACACCGCGGGCCACCTTGAAGGCGCCCCTGGTGTCGAGCGAAAAACTGATCATCATCGGGGCTTCCACGGGAGGAACCGAGGCGATCCGCGCCGTACTCGAGCCGCTGCCCGCCAACAGTCCGGCCATCCTGATCACCCAGCACATGCCTGGCGGTTTTACCCGTTCCTTTGCCGAGCGTCTCAACCGCCTGTGCAACATTACGGTGAAGGAAGCCAGCGATGGTGAGCGGGTGCTGCCGGGCCATGCCTATATCGCACCTGGCGACGCTCACCTCAAGCTGGCGCGCAGCGGGGCGAACTACGTGGCCAGGCTCGACGACGGGCCGCCGGTCAACCGTCACCGCCCTTCGGTGGACGTGCTGTTTCATTCTGCCGCCACCCAGGCAGGGCGCAACGCCATCGGTGTGATCCTCACCGGCATGGGCAAGGATGGTGCCGCCGGCCTGCTCGAGATGCGTCAGGCAGGATCGTCCACGCTGGCTCAGGATGAGGCGAGCTGTGTGGTCTTCGGCATGCCGCGCGAGGCGATTGCCTTGGGCGGTGCGCAGGAAGTGGTGGCCCTGGAAGACATCCCGGAGCGACTGATGGCGCTGGTCGCGGCCTCCGGCCGGGCCCAGCGAGTCTGAAGAGTTCAAGAAGAATTTAACAACAAGACGAGAGACAACGTCACCCACTACGCAAGGAGCCGCCTCGAAATGAGCCGCTTGATTCGCAATGTCAGCATTCATGCCACTGTGATCGCTGCCCTGGTCAGCTTCGCTGTGCTGATTGGCGTGGTGTCGTTCCTCTCGTTCCTGTCGGAGCGGCATGCAGATCGGATCATGACGGATCTCGATCGTATCAATACGCAGCAGCTCAACGAGATCAACCGCGCCGATGCCCTGCTCAACCTGGCACGCGTAAGTCTCGAAATCGCCTCCAACCAGATCATGCTGGGGCGTATGGCCGATGCCAATGAACAGCTCGATATCGCCACCGACCGTGTGACCCGAGCTGAGGTGCGTTTCAACAATTTCGCCGCTGTACCAAAATCCGAGCAGGCTCAGGAAATGGCGCAGCGGCTCGAGCAGAGCTTCCATACCGTGCTCGACCTCGTTCGTAAGCAGCATCAGGCCCTCGATGAACTCAATACTCCGGGGTTCGGCAACCTGCGTAATGAGCTGATCGAGCCGAGTGCCGCCCTGGCCGACAGCATGACCGAGTTCGTTGCCTATGGCTTCAGCAGGGGCCAGGCGATGACCTCCGATTTTCGCACCCAGGCCGATCGTGCTGAGCTGGTCAGGTGGATAGCGCTGCTGCTGGCCGTGGTCGTGCTGGTATTGGTCTACATCGGCCTGCGCACCACAGTAATTCGCCCGCTCAACTCCGCTGTCACGCACCTGCAGACCATCGCCAAGGCCGACCTGACCGGCAAGATTCCCGAAGGCAGCCGCAACGAGATCGGCAAGCTGTTCAACGCCATGCGCAACATGCAGCAGAGCCTGACTCGCATCGTTGGCCAGGTACGCGACAGCAGCGGCTCGATTCACATCGGCACCCGTGAGATCGCCAGCGGCAACGCCGATCTCTCATCGCGCACCGAGCAGCAGGCGGCCTCGCTGGAGGAGACTGCCTCGAGCATGGAAGAGCTTACCGCCACGGTACGCCAGAATGCCGACAATGCGCGCCAGGCCAGTGGTCTGGCCCTTGAGGCTTCGACCACCGCGGAGCGCGGCGGCGAGGTGGTCGATCACGTCGTCAAGACCATGGGCGGTATTTCAGCGAGTTCGCAGAAGATCAGCGATATCACCAGCGTGATCGATTCCATCGCCTTCCAGACCAATATCCTGGCGCTGAATGCCTCGGTAGAGGCGGCACGCGCCGGCGAGCAGGGGCGTGGTTTCGCCGTGGTGGCCGGTGAGGTGCGCAACCTGGCCAGCCGCAGTGCCACTGCGGCCAAGGAGATCAAGGAGCTGATCGACGGCTCCGTCGCCCAGGTGAAGGAAGGCTCGACCCTGGCCGAGCAGGCCGGCGAGACCATGGATGAAGTGGTCAAGGCGGTGCGCCGTGTCACCGACATCATGGATGAGATATCGGCGGCTTCCCAGGAGCAGAGCGATGGCATCGAGCAGGTGAGTCAGGCCGTGGGCCAGATGGATCAGGTCACCCAGCAGAATGCCTCGCTGGTACAGCAGGCGACGGTTGCCGCTGCATCGCTCGAGGAGCAGGCCAGTCATCTCGAGCAGGCCGTTGCCGTGTTCCGCTTGGCGGGTGACGCACAGCAGACACTTCAAGCCGGCGGTGGCCAGGCGCGAGCCGGGGGCTCCCCGGTCGAGGCGGCGCGTACCGGCGTTCCTGCCTTGGTCAGGCCGAGCGAGCAGGCACGTCCCGCTGCTCGCTCAGTTGCCGAGATCGATCCCAAGCCGAAGCGCAAAGCCCAGCGCGAGCCCGTCGCCCAGGGCGACTGGGAAGAATTCTGAACGCTCATTGCCCCTACGACGGCAGCTAGCTAGCGCCGTTAGACGATGATCATTGTTTGATAGAGAAAGAGGAATCCCGATGGCTGACAAGAACATGAGCTTTCTGGTGGTCGACGATTTTCCGACCATGCGCCGGATCGTTCGGAGCCTGCTCAAGGAGCTGGGTTACACCAATGTGGAAGAGGCCGAAGATGGCCAGGAAGCATTGAGCAAGTTGCGCTCGGGTTCCTTCGAGTTCGTCGTTTCCGACTGGAACATGCCGAATCTCGATGGCCTGGAAATGCTCAAGCAGATCCGTGCCGACGCTGCGCTCAAGGAGCTGCCGGTGCTGATGGTTACTGCCGAGGCGAAGAAGGAAAACATCATTGCGGCTGCTCAGGCCGGGGCCAGCGGCTACGTGGTGAAGCCGTTCACTGCCGCCACGCTGGAAGAAAAGCTCAACAAGATTTTCGAAAAACTGGGTAAGTGACGCCGCGAGGCTAGCCCCGCTTGCGGAGGAGAGAACAAGATGAGCGCAAACGAGCAGCCTGGCCAGGCTCAACCGGCCGGCCCCGCTGGCGAGGATCTGGTCCAACGGATCGGACAACTGACCCGCATGTTGCGGGAGAGCATGCGCGAGCTGGGCCTGGACAAGGAAATCGAGAAGGCGGCGGAAGCGATTCCCGACGCGCGGGACCGACTCAGCTATGTGGCCACCATGACCGAGCAGGCCGCGGAGCGGGCACTCAATGCCATCGATCGTGCCCAGCCGCTGCAGGACTCGATCAGCAGCGGTGCCGAGGCGCTGGACAAACGCTGGGCGGAGTGGTTTGCCGAGCCCAAGGAGCTCGACGAGGCGCGTGATCTGGTCAAGCAGACGCGCTCCTACCTGGCCGAGGTGCCCGACAAGACCCAGGCCACCCAGAAGGAGCTGCTCGAGATCATGATGGCCCAGGACTTCCAGGACCTGACCGGCCAGGTGATCAAGAAGATGATGGACGTGATCCGCGAGATCGAACACCAGCTGGTGCAGGTGTTGATCGACAACGTTCCCGAGGAAGTGGCCCGCGAAAACATGCAGCGCAAGGCCAACGACCAGTGGCAGAACGATGCGCGCCGCAGGGAGGAGGGTCTGCTCAACGGCCCCCAGATCAAGCCTGGGGCGGATATCGTCACCAACCAGGACCAGGTGGATGATCTGCTCGATCAGCTGGGCTTCTGAAGGAAGGCAGGCGTAAGCGCCTGGATTCCTTTACCTAAAACGACCATGGCACTTTCCCCGCGCCGAGGGTCGTGGCCGATAAGGCTACGATCTTCGGCGCTTTTTGGCGTATCGCCAGCCTGCCGTTGACGCCACAATGGCCACCGTGCGGAGAAATGTGCGGGTGCCATGGCCGACGAGAGCAGCGATCAGGAAAAGACCGAAGAGGCCACGCCACGACGCCTGGAGAAGGCGCGTGAGGAAGGCCAGGTCGCCCGCTCCCGGGAGTTGACGACGTTCATGCTGCTGCTGGGCGGCGTGGTGGGTATGTGGTCGATGGGGGCGATGCTCTATGACCAGCTGGGGCTGGTCATGGAACAGGCCTTCCTGTTCGAACGTCGCCAAGCCTTCGAAACCGGCCCCATGCTGAGCAACGTACTCGACCTCGCGAGCCGTACGCTGCTGACCATGCTGCCGCTGTTCCTGTTGCTGACGCTGGTGGCGCTGGTGGCACCGGCGCTGCTGGGGGGCTGGCTGATCTCGGCCAAGTCGCTCAAGCCCCAGTTGTCGAAGCTCAACCCGCTCAAGGGCCTCAAGCGCATGTTCGGTGTCCAGGCGCTGGTGGAGCTGTTCAAGGCAGTGGCCAAGTCGATGCTCATTGGCGGGGTCGGCATGACGTATCTTTATTTCAAGCGCGGGGAGTACATGTCGCTGATGGATCAGCCGACTACCCAGGCGCTGGCCCGGGCGCTGATGATGGCCGCCGAGGCATGCGGGCTGATGGTGTTGACGTTGCTGGTGGTGATCCTCATCGACGTGCCCTACCAGCTCTGGAGCCATGCCAAGAAGTTGCGCATGTCGAAGGATGAGGTCAAACGCGAGCACAAGGAGTCCGAGGGCGACCCGCACGTCAAGGCGCGCATTCGTTCCCAGCAACAGGCCATGGCGCGTGGTCGCATGATGAGCAAGGTACCCGAGGCAGACGTGATCATCACCAACCCGACGCACTATGCAGTGGCTCTGCAATATGACGAGAAAGGCATGGGGGCTCCCAGGGTGGTCGCCAAGGGCGCCGACATGGTAGCCGCGCGCATTCGCGAAATTGGCCAGGAGGCCGGTGTTCCGCTGCTGGAGGCGCCGCCGTTGGCTCGCACGCTGTATCATCACGTCGATCTCGAGCACGAGATCCCGATGGACCTGTATACCGCCGTGGCGGAAGTCCTGGCCTGGGCCTTCCGTCTCAAGCACGTTTCCAAAGAGGGGGGAGAGGTGCCGCCTACACCCGAGAATTTGCCCATACCGGAAAACCTGGAAGTGCCTGCCGTCGATGTGGTCGACGATGCTGACCAGGATGCGGCCGGGCCCGGCGGAGCGCGTCGATGAAGTCACTCAGTCATTTCATCGGGCGCCGTGACTGGATGGGCGACGCGCGCATGAAGCTGCTGGCCGGCCCGGTCCTGATCCTCATGATCCTGGCCATGATGATCCTGCCGCTGCCGCCGTTCGCGCTCGATCTTCTCTTCACCTTCAACATTGCACTGGCCGTCATGGTGTTGCTGGTCAGCATGTTCACCCAGAAGCCGCTGGACTTCGCCGCCTTTCCCGCGGTGCTGTTGTTCACCACGCTGCTGCGGCTGTCGCTCAACGTCGCTTCGACACGGGTCATCCTGATGGAAGGGCATCAGGGCGGTGACTCGGCGGGCAAGGTGATCGAGGCCTTCGGCACTTTCCTGGTCGGTGGCAACTTCGCCGTGGGCCTGGTGGTGTTCCTGATCCTGGTCATCATCAACTTCATGGTCATCACCAAGGGTGCGGGGCGCATCGCCGAGGTAGGCGCGCGCTTCATGCTCGATGCCATGCCCGGCAAGCAGATGGCCATCGATGCCGACCTCAACGCCGGCCTCATCGGCGAGGAGGATGCTCGCAAGCGCCGTGCCGAGGTCGCCCAGGAGGCGGATTTCTACGGCTCCATGGACGGTGCCAGCAAGTTCGTGCGTGGTGACGCCATGGCCGGTCTGGTGATCATGGTCGTCAACGTCATCGGCGGGCTCCTGATCGGCATGCTCCAGCACGGCATGGGCTTCGGCGATGCCGCCAAGACCTATACCCTGATGACCATCGGCGACGGCTTGGTGGCGCAGATTCCTGCCCTGGTGATTTCCACCGCCGCTGGCGTGACCGTGTCCCGCGTCAATACCGAGCAGGACGTTGGCCAGCAGATGATCAGCCAGCTGTTCGTCAACCCCCAGGTAATGATCCTGGCGGCGCTGGTCATGGGCCTGCTGGGCCTGGTGCCGGGCATGCCCAACATGGTGTTCCTGATCTTTACCGGACTCTTGGCCGGCCTGGCCTGGATGCTCACGCGTCAGAAGGAACAGCGCCTGGTCGAGCAGGAGATGCACACTGAACCGCCACCGCCACCCGAGATGCCCGAGGCCAGTTGGGAGGACGTCCAGTTGGTCGATACGCTGGGGCTCGAGGTCGGGCATCGCCTGATCCCGCTGGTCGACCAGCGCCAGGATGGTGAGCTGTTGGGGCGGATCAAGAGCGTGCGCAAGAAGTTCGCCCAGGAAGTCGGTTTCCTGCCCGCGGTGGTGCATATCCGCGACAACCTGGAGCTCGGCGCCAATACCTACGTGATCACCCTGAAGGGCGCCGAAATCGGCCGCGCCGAGGCCTTCCCGGGCCAGTGGCTCGCTATCGACCCCGGCCAGGTTACCGGTCAGCTCCAGGGCACGCCGACCTCCGATCCCGCCTTCGGCCTGCCGGCGGTGTGGATCGATGGAGGTCAGCGTGAACACGCTCAGGTCTACGGCTATACCGTAGTCGACGCCGGCACCGTGATCGCCACGCACCTCAACCACCTGCTGCATCGCCACGCGGCCGAAATGCTGGGGCGCCAGGAGGTCCAGAAGCTCCTCGACAAGCTGGGCGACGAGCAGAAGTCGCTGGTCGATGACGTGGTACCGAAGGCCATCAGCCTGACCGTACTCCAGCGCATCCTGCAGAACCTGCTCGATGAAGATGTCTCCATTCGCGACATGCGTACCATCCTCGATACCCTGGCGGAGTATGCGCCTCAGCAACAGGATGCCAACGAGCTGACGGCACTGGTACGGATCATGCTGGGGCGGACGATTACCCAGCAGTGGTTCCCCGGACGCGATACGCTGAACGTTATCGGCCTGGATGCCCAGCTCGAGCAGGTCCTGATGCAGGCGATGAATGGCAATGGGGCGCTCGAGCCCGGGCTCGCCGAGACCTTGATGCGCCAGACCGAGGAGGCGGTGGAGCGGCACGAGGCGAGCGGCGAGCCGCCGGTATTGGTCGTTCAACACAGCCTGCGTCCGCTGCTGGCGCGTTTCCTGCGCCGGCGCATGCGCCATCTGGTGGTCATGTCGCAGGCGGAAATACCCGATGATCGAACGCTGCGTATCGTGACGCTGGTAGGAGGCCGATAAGCGATGAGTGTCATGCGTTTCGTGGGTGTCAACAGTCGTGAGGCCATGCGCCAGGTGCGCGCTGCGCTGGGCGACGAGGCCCTGATCCTGGCCAATCGGCACACCGAGCAGGGTGTCGAGATACTGGCCATGGCCGAGTCGGCTGCGACGGATAGCGATGCCGGCATCGCCGAATCCACGCCACGACCTGCCGAACCGAGTCGCCCGGCCCCGGCTGCGCCCGCCATGCCGGCGAGCCCGGACCCGGCCCAGGCCTTCGAGGCCATGAGTGCCAGGCTGCTCGAGGAGATGCGCGACATGCGCGCTCTGCTCACGCGCGAGCGTAGCCAACCGGAATCGCTCGGTACGCTCGGGGAACAGCTCGTGCAGACGCTGCTGGAGGCCGGTTTTGGCCCGGCGCTAGCCGAAGAGGTGGTCTCGGCATTGCCCGAAGAGTTGGCGGTGACTGCTGTGCTGGACGAGCGTGCCCTGGCCTGGCTGGCACGCCAGCTGGCCAAACGGTTGAGCGGCCTGGACGATGAGGCCGCCTTCATGGATCGTACCGGCATCGTGGCGTTGATCGGGCCCACCGGGGTGGGCAAGACCACCACGACGGCCAAGCTGGCGGCACGCTACGTCATGCGCCACGGTACCCGCCCGGTAGCGCTGGTGACCACCGACAGCTTCCGTATCGGTGCTCATGAGCAGCTGCGCATCTATTCCCGGTTGCTAGACGTACCGATGTACGCGCTCAACGCCGACCAGCCGGTATCGGACCTGCTGGAGCGCATGAAGGGCAAGTCCTGGATCATCATCGATACGGTTGGCATGAGCCAGCGCGATCACCGCGTGATCGAGCAGGTCAGTCATCTGCATGGTGGCGATTCGCCGGTGCGCCTGGTGCTGCTGCTCAATGCCGCCAGTCAGCCGGAGACCCTGGAGGAGGTGGTGGTGCGCTATCGCCAGGCGGCCCAGGCGGCTGGTGGCGAGCTGCGCGATTGCATCATTACCAAACAGGACGAGGCTGGGCGGCTGGCGCCCGTGCTCGATATCGTCATGCGCCATGGGCTGCGTCTGCTGTTCGTCTCGCATGGCCAGCGCGTACCCGAGGACATGGCGCTCGCCGAGCCCGGCGCCTTGATCGAGCAAGCCCTGGCCGACCGCGCGCCGCTGGCAAGGCCGGTCGCGCGACAGGCGGTGGAACCGGCCATGCGAAATGCCGGCAACCTGATGGGGCAGGGGCGTCGCCTGGCCACCGTGCTCCAGGCGCTGCGCCAGCGCCTACCTGGTTTTGATCGCCTCGAGGAGGTGTGGAACCTGCTGGGGTTGCCGTTATCCATCCAGCAGCAGCGCCTGGAGAGGCTGCTGGAGGACTATCCCCGGTCCGGCCAGGTGCGGGGCATGATGTGGAGCGAACGCCGCCGTGTCCCGGGCGAGAGCTGGTCGATGCCCGATGTGGCACTTAGCCCCGAGGGCACCTGGTTGGCGCTGCCGCTGCTGCAGCATCGCCAGGTGGCAGGCCAGCAGGCACGTTTGCAGGCGGCGCTGGAACGACACGTCCCCGGCATGCATCTATTGAACGGAATGCCCGATGGCGAGGCCGGTGATTGGCTGGAGCGCCAGGCATCGAGCTGGTGCAGCCAGGTGCGCGGCAGCCAGCGTGTCGAACACGCCGGCGAGCGCCGAACCCTGGCATCCCTCGAAGGCGTTGGCGAAGGCGTTGGCGACCTGCGCTGCCGTTTCCGCGGTGCGCCAGGCCGACTCAGCCTTTCCACGCTGCCCGTCAATGTGACCTTCAAGGGCAGTCGGCGCGACCAGGAAAGCTTCTCCGCATGGGCTTGGCTCGGTGAGGTTCGCGACGAGGAAAGCGGCAAGCTTCTGGGCAAGCGCTATTGGATTGCCCCGGCGCGGTTGGGTGGCGAACCCAAGCCGTTGCTGCTTACGCTGCTGCAGGGAGACGTGCTGCCGCAGCTTGCCCGCCGTGCCTGGCAGCGCCTGGACCCGGCTGAGCTTGGGGAGCTTCGTGCCGACCTGCGCCTGTTGATGGCCAGTGGCCTGGCAACGGTAGCGGCCCACCTGGACCTTGCCGAGGACGAGGTGGCGATGGATCTGCGGGCGGAGCTGCTGGGGCTTGGTGGAGGTCGTCGACGCCGTCGCGACGTCGCACTGCTCGAGTCGTTGGTACAACTCTTCATGGTGCGCGATACCATTCGCCACCTTGGTCTCGGTGAAAGGGAGACAGGCTAGATGGGATGGGACCAGGCCGCAGGACTGCGCCAATGGGCGAATTCAGGGGCGCAGGATTGCCCGACACACGTGGCCGAAATGCTGGTCGAGCTGGCTGCTCCCGCGGGCGGCAGTGGAGCAAGGCCGCAGGCGGCCGCCCGGGCGGCCAAGCCAGCCCCCCTGAGCGCCGCCGTAACACCGTCGCGCCCGACAGGTACCGCCAAGGACGTGACGTTGATGGTGTTGGGGTTGCCGGGTACCGCCGAACGGCACACCGCCAAGGTGACCGAGCTGCTGGAAAGCTGGGCGAGCGAAGGGCGGCGCTGGGTCGGCGACCCGCGCGACTGGCGCATCGTCGCCCTGCCCGTCGGCAGCCCGCACCTGCCGGTGCTGGCCGCACAGCAGGCCCATTGGGCACTGTGGGTGGATGATGACCTGGAAGCCTTCCGTCGCGGCTATCGCCTGCTCAAGCAGATCGCCGAGCAGGGTGGCCCGCAGCGCATGATAGCCGTGCATCCACCGGGGATGGGGCGTCAGGGGCTATTGTCCAATCTGCAGTATGTGGCGGAGGCTTATTTCGGCATCGAGCTACTGGTATTGGCGCGATGATACGTCGAAGGAGTCCCTGGTTTGCGGGTATCGCACTCTGTGGATGGTGGGTGGGTATCGCCCATGCCGCCGGTAGCTGGGTGGCCACCGCTCCTTCGCTGCGGGTGGCCATGGCCGAGCGACCGATGTCATCCGCTGCCTTGCTGCCACCCACGCCCGAGTTGGCCCGCGGCCAGGTGATGGGGCGGGTCGCTTGGCAGTATCAGCCGCCGGCTGGCAGCGAGGTGGATGCCTGGCTTTGCCACCCGGGAGACTGCGTGCGGCTGCCGGGGCCGCGTGGGCAGACCGACGTCATGCTGGGACTGCCGGCCGATACGCCACTGTATTTTCAGTTTTCACTGCAGGATCGCCGACAGCGTGCCGCGACCCTGCAAGGGCTGCAGGTGATCGTCAACCATGAGCATCTGCAACGTCCCTGACCCGTCGAGCGACCGAATCGACGCTCGAGGGAATCGTCAGCCGTGAGAGCGAGCGCATGTACACAGCACGAGGCAAGATCGAACAGGCAGACCTGCTGGATGAGTACCTGCCGCTGGTGAGGCGTCAGGCGCTTTCCATGCAGGTTCGACTACCGGCGAGCATCGAACTCGACGACCTGATCCAGGCCGGCACGGTGGGGCTGCTCGAAGCAATGGGCCGCTTCGATTCGACCCAGGGGGCCAGCTTCGCTACCTTCGCCAGCCAGCGCATCCGCGGTGCCATGCTCGACGAGTTGCGCAGTCGGGACTGGTTGCCGCGCAGCGTACGGCGTAACGCCCGGGCGGTCGATGAGGCCGTGCGATGCCTGGAGCAAACGCTTGGGCGGCCCGCCGAAGAGACCGAAATCGCCGCCGAACTCGACATGGAGTTGGAGGAATACCGGCAACTGCTCAACGATACCAACAGTGGGCATCTGCTGCCCTTCGAGGCGCTGATGGCCGAGGGTATCGAACCCGGGATCGAGGATGTGTCGATCGACACCCCCTACCGCCTGCTCATTGACGAAGAAAAGCGTCGGCAGTTGGCCGAGGGCATCGAGGCGCTTCCCGAGCGTGAGAAGCTGCTGATGGCGTTGTACTACCAGGAGGAACTCAACCTCAAGGAGATCGGCGTCGTGCTTGGCGTTACCGAATCGCGGGTCTGCCAGCTGCATAGCCAGGCGGTAAGCCGGCTCAGGGCGCGCCTGTCCGACCACGATTAAAGGTTGTTCATCAGTGCCTTGGTGCTTTCCAGCGCATTCATGTAGCAGCTGTGGAGCTGGTCGGGGGGCAGATCGTCGCTTGCTTCCTTGACCTGCTGCTCATGGTTCTCGCACAGGATCAGCACGGCGCCGAGGGGACCTGCCCGGTACTTCAGGGCGTCGATGATCGGCTGGCCCAGAGGCAGGTGTTCGAGCAAGGTATGGCGGTCCTCTTCGAGCAGAGCATCCATCATCGAGAACAAACCGGTGGTGAAGGCATCCTCGGAGTCGAGAGCTGGGAAGGGGGCCGCCAGGTTGCGGCACATGAAGGCGCGGGTCAGTGCCATGCGCAACACGATGCGCGACGAAGGCTGCAGGCTGGCGAGGGTCAGGGTCAGGATCAGCCGGCGCAGCTCGATCAGCCCCAGGATCTGTACCGCGCGATGCAGGTCGACTTCCTTGCCGCCGCGATGGAAATAGCTCGAGTTGGCCCGGCGCAGAATGGCCACGTGCAGGTGCGGCACCTGGACCACCAGCTCATGGAGCCGGTTGAAGTCGTTATTGTCTTCGTAAAGCGCGCGGATCAGTCGAATCTGGGCGGCACGGTTGCCATGGCGCCCGCGTGGTGCCGACGCAATGAAGCTGGGCTTGGCGAGATAATGCCCGTGGTAGTAGTCACAGCCCATCGCTTGGTAGCGCACCAGCTCTTCCCGGCTGTCGAGGTTCTCGACCAGCAACTTGACGTTGCGAGCGGGGAGTCGTTCCAGCGTCTTGTCATCGAGATCGCGTGGAGAAGAGAGCACGATGATGTCGCTGCGATCGAGCATCGCCTCGAGGTCCTGCTTCAGCAGGCGGGTCGGCACGATGACTCGGTAGCCGCGTTCGCGAATGTCGTCCAGGCGTTCGAGCAATTCGGCGTCGACCGTATGCGCCTCGGCGATACCAAGTGCCAGCCTGGGCGCCGGAGTGGGCAGCAGTTCAGGACGCTCGAGCCATTCCAGCGGGAGGTCGATGAACAGCGTACGGTTGCCCAGCAGGTCACTGTCGCCGAGTTCGTAGACGGCGCTGGTCAGCGCCCTGGCCGTGGCGGCCATGATGTCATCGGCTTCGTCATCGGTGTGCCGGCCATAGACCAGTCGATCCGCTACGTGGTGATGGCTGGCATCGTGTATCGGATGAAGGGCGATGGAGAAAGGACCGTGATCCTTTTGTTCAGGCATGCTGCTTGGCTCCCTGCTGAGTGTGATGCACTCGGAATAATCTCAACGTTCAGGCCGTCGTGATCGTGATCGAACCGCTTTTTCTAGATGGCCCGGCGCAACGCCACCAGAGACGGCTCCAGACCATGGGTCAGGCTCTCGAGGCTGGGGCGGGCATAGAAGAAGCCCTGCTGCTGGGGAATACCGCTGCGGGCCAACCACAGCGCTTCCGCGCGGGTCTCCACGCCTTCCGCCACCAGGTCGAAGCCAAGCTCCTGAGCCAGGGCGACGATGGCACGCAGTATTGCCTGGCGGCGCGAATCGCTGTCGCAGTTCATCACCAGGGTGCGGTCGATCTTGAGCCGGTCGGGGTGCAGCTCCACCAGCAGGTCGAGGTTGGCGAAGCCATTGCCGAAGTCATCCAGCGCAGTCACGAAGCCCGTATTGCGATAGGCCTGTATGATGTTGCGCAGATGCTGCTGGTCCTGCACCTTTTCGCTCTCGGTCACCTCGAACACCAGCCGCTGGGGAGGCCAGCCGACCTGTTCGGATATCGCCAGCGTCGCCTGGATACAGGCCATGGGCTCGTAGACCGCATTGGGCAGGAAGTTGATCGACAGGTTCTCGCGCATGCCGAGATGGCTGGCGAGTTCGATGGCGCGGATCCGGCAGGCCTGGTCGAAGCGATAGAGCAGGCGAGGCGTGACCTGAGCCAGGATGCTGGCCGCGGATTC
Organism: Billgrantia sp. Q4P2; assembly: GCF_052806135.1. Classification (NCBI taxonomy): domain Bacteria; kingdom Pseudomonadati; phylum Pseudomonadota; class Gammaproteobacteria; order Oceanospirillales; family Halomonadaceae; genus Billgrantia; species Billgrantia sp. Q4P2. The sequence continues at coordinate 43,164 of NZ_JBRBAI010000002.1, read as the reverse complement.
GCCAGCCGGGCCTCTCACCAGCGCCTCGTAGGTGGTAATGCTGGCCGAGGCGAGGTCGACGATTGGTTGGAAGGCCATGGTGAACGCGAACGGCAATGGTCCCTCGCAGCGTTCGCAGTGTCCTTCCTTCTCGGCGCATCGATGCATGGCTACTCCTGTCTGGTCGGTATCGGCCAGTTGATCCTCTTCCTGCGCGTCATGGCCGTCACAGGAATCGCTCGTGGGCAAGATGCAGGCGTCGAGCCTACCGCTTCCGACAAGGACATCACGACTATTGTATCGGCTGGAAGAAAGAAAACTTTAGCTGTATCGGCCGGAAGCAAGAAAACTTTAGCGTGGCCTGAAAAGCTTGACCTGGGTCAACTCAACGCAGGCTTTTTCCAGGCACCGCTAAAGTGCTTTTGTTCTCCGCCGATATTTCCCATTAGACTCGTTGCCCCGTGTTTTCAGGAGCTTGCATGAATCCATCCACCATTATCGGCATGTTCGCCAGTATCGTCCTGCTGGTCAGCGTGCTGTTCTTTACCGCCGAGTCGCCGCAGAGCTTCATCAACCTGCCGGGCCTTGCCATCGTGCTGGCCGGAACCATGGCGGCCACCTTCATCAGCTATCCGCTCAAGGAAGTCCTGCGGGTGGTGCGTCTGGTGGGCCTGGTCTTTCGCCGCGAGAATACCTATATGCGCGACGATATCAAGGAACTGGTGGATATCTCGCGGCTGTGGTTCAAGGGCGACGTACGGGCCGTGGAGGCGGCGCTGGAAAAGGCGCGCAACCCCTTCCTGCGCACCGGCATCCAACTGGTCATCGCCAATACCAAGGAAGAGGAGATCTTCGACCTGCTGCGCTGGCGCATCGCCCGGCTCAAGGCACGCGAGCACGCCGAGGCGCAGATCTTCCGCACCATGGCGACGTATGCCCCGGCCTTCGGCATGATCGGTACCCTGGTGGGGCTGGTCAACATGCTGGAGGTGATGGAGTCGGGCGATCTGCATGTCATCGGCCCGCGCATGGCGGTGGCGCTGCTGACCACCTTCTACGGCATTCTGCTGGCCAACCTGGTATTCAAGCCGATCGCCGTTAAGCTCGAACGGCGCACGGAAGAGCGGTTGATCGCCATGAACATGGTGCTCGAGGGAATATCGCTGATTACCAAGCGCCGACTGCCTTCCTTCATTGAGGAAACCCTCCACTCCTTCGTCGTCAACTATCACGACGAGATTCGCGACCCGGAAGTGGCCAGGCGCGACGACCCCGACGGACAGGCACAAAATGCTTGATCGCAGCACACGCGACATGCTGCACCCTCCGGTGGTCGATGCAGCCGATGGCGAGGGTTGGCTGGTGAGCTACCTGGACGTGTTGACCCTGCTCATCACGCTGTTCGTTCTGCTGCTCTCGCTGGCTGGCAATGGCCTGGCCGTCAAGGGCAGCCGCCATGGCGGTGAGGACAGTGCGCTCGTCACTCCGCAGGCCGAGGCTGCGGCACGCATGGTGGCGGGTTCGGGTATCAAGCCGCGCCATGATGGTCTGCAGCCGCGCTTCCCCGGGCTCAACATCGAAGGCGTGAGCGTGACCGAGGGGCAGCAGGGCATTACCCTGCGTATCGACGACAACCTGCTGTTCGATAGCGGCCAGGCGATGCTCACCGGGCAGGGGCGTGAGGTGTTGGGCCGGTTGCGTGAAGCCCTCGCGACATTCGAGGGCGACATCTCCGTGGAAGGCCACACCGACAGCATTCCCATTGCTACCGCCCGTTTCCCCTCCAACTGGGAACTCTCCTCCGGGCGTGCCATTGCCGTATTGCGCTACCTGTCCGAGCTGGGTTTGCCGGCCGAGCGGCTACGAGCGGTGGGTTACGCCGAGACGCGCCCGTTGGAAAGCAATGATACGGCGGAGGGGCGCGCCATCAATCGCCGTGTCGAACTTCTCCTGCACCAGGAAGTGGCGGGCGGCTAGTCTCATCCCTTGGCAGCCCCTGAGTCCGTAGGCAAGTTGCTGCATGGGCGACACCGGGGCATCCTGCACCGCCGAAAGCGCAGTCTCGGCGGTGCAGGCAGTCTAGAGAGGCTGAAAAGTCAGTGGTCGACGCGACCCAGCAGCAGGAACTCGATCAGCGCCTTCTGGGCGTGCAGCCGGTTGCCGGCTTCCTGCCATACCACCGCGCGTGGGTCGTCGAGCAGGGTTTCGCTGATCTCTTCACCGCGATGCGCAGGCAGGCAGTGCAGGAACACGACGTCGGGTTTGGCGCGGTCCAGCATGGCCTCGCTGACCTGGAAGCCGGCGAAATCGGCCTCGCGCTTGGCTTGCTCCTCCTCCTGACCCATCGAGGCCCACACATCGGTAGTGACCAGGTCGGCTCCGACCACGGCCTCGGCGGGATCGTGCAGCAGGGTGACTCGATCGCCGGCGGCGTCGAGAATGTCCTGGCGTGGCTCGTAGCCCTCGGGGCAGCATACGCGCAGCTGGAAGTCGAACTGGCGCGCGGCGTTGATCCACGAGTGGCACATGTTGTTGCCATCGCCGATCCAGACTGCCGTGCGACCGCACACGCTGCCGCGCAGCTCGGTCCAGGTCATCACGTCGGCCAGCAGCTGGCAGGGGTGATAGTCGTCGCTCAGGGCATTGATCACCGGCACCGAGCTGGCGCCCGCATAGGTTTCGAGGCCGGCATGAGAGAAGGTGCGGATCATGACGATGTCGACCATCTCTGCCAGCACCCTCGCGGTATCCTCGATCGGCTCGCCGCGCCCGAGCTGGGTATCCCGCGGGGAGAGAAACAGTGCATGACCGCCGAATTGGGCCATGGCCGTTTCGAACGAGACCCGGGTGCGCGTCGAGGATTTCTCGAAGATCATGGCCAGCGTGCGATTGGTGAACGGGGCGTAGGTCGGCCCCTGGGCACGCAGGCGGTTCTTGATCGTGATGGCGCGCTGGATCAGGTAGTGCAGCTCTTCGGGGCTCAGGTCCAGCAGGGTCAGGAAATGGCGTGTCGCCATGGCGATCTCTCCGCGCGAAAAAACCACCATCCTAGCCAGCCTGCGGGGGATGCGCAATTCGCTCGTCATCAGTAGAATGGGGCCATGAGCTAAAGGCTGAGTATTGCACTCGGGTATTATCCGACAACCTCGGCACCACTTCTTTCCAACAGGAGCGCACATGAGCACCACCATCGAGAACATTCAGCGCCAGATCAGTGAGAACCCCATCCTGATCTACATGAAGGGCACTCCTCAGTTGCCGCAGTGCGGCTTCTCCGCCCAGACCGTGCAGGCCCTGATGGCCTGTGGCGAGCGCTTCGCCTTCGTCAACGTGCTGGACAACCCCGACATCCGCGCCGAGCTGCCGAAGTATGCCAACTGGCCCACTTTCCCCCAACTGTGGGTGGAAGGCGAGCTGGTGGGTGGCTGCGACATCGTCGGCGAGATGCACCAGAGCGGCGAGCTGGAGAAGCTGATCAAGGAGGCCGCGGCGCGCGCCAAGGCCAAGGAGGAGAGCGGCGACGCTTGATCCCGCTTTCGCAGGCTTGCCCTGACAAGGCCCACGAGCTCCGGCTCGTGGGCCTTGTCATTGCAGTGCCCTACAGCTCGTCGAGGCCCTGCTCGCGTTGCGCCAGTGCCCAGCCGCCGAGATCCTTGTAGCGGTTGACGATGGCGCAGAACAGTTCTGCGGTGCGCTCGGTGTCGTAGCGCGCCGAGTGGGCTTCCTGGTTGTCGAAGGGTATGCCGGCCGCGCGGCAGGCACGGGCCAGGACCGTCTGGCCGTAGACCAGGCCCGACAGGCTGGCGGTATCGAAGCTGGAAAAGGGGTGGAAAGGGTTGCGCTTGATCCCGCAGCGGTTGATCGCGGCGTTGAGAAAGCCATGGTCGAAGGCAGCGTTGTGGCCCACCAGCACCGCACGGGTGCAGCCATGCGACTTGATCGCCTTGCGCACGGGACGAAAGATCTCGCTCAGCGCTTCCGCTTCGCTGAGTGCAACGCGCTGACGTAGCGGATCGTCGAGCTTTATGCCGGTGAAGTCGAGAGCCGATTGCTCCACGTTGGCTCCAGAGAAGGGTTGCACGTGGTAGGCGTAGGTGGCCTCTGGCATCAGGTTGCCTTCCGAATCCATGGTCAGCGTCACAGCGGCGATTTCGAGAATGGCGTCGCGCTCCGCGTTGAACCCGCCGGTTTCCAGATCCACCACCACAGGCAGGAAACTGCGGAACCGCTGCGCCATCATCTCGCGAGTGATCGCCTCGCTCATGCGCCTCTCCTCATCACGTGCCTCTCGCTGCTAGTCGTTTTCGGGGACGGCTCCTTGCCAGCGGGCAAGCGCCGTGGCCAGGCCGATTCTCATGGGCAAAAAGTCTAACAGCTTGGCCGCGATACGTCCCGCCGCCGGTATTCGCCGAGCGGCAGCCACGTTATACTGCTTCCCTTGAACGTCTATTTGAGAGGAGCCCCCGAATGTCCGATGTCAAGAAGGTCGTGCTTGCCTATTCTGGCGGCCTGGACACGTCCGTCATCGTCAAGTGGTTGCAGGAAACCTACAACTGCGAGGTAGTGACCTTTACCGCCGACATCGGTCAGGGCGAGGAAGTGGAGCCGGCGCGTACCAAGGCCCAGGCCTTGGGCGTCAAGGAAATCTACATCGAGGACCTGCGCGAGGAGTTCGTGCGCGACTACGTCTACCCGATGTTCCGCGCCAATACCATCTACGAGGGTGAGTACCTGCTGGGCACCTCCATCGCCCGCCCATTGATCGCCAAGCGCCTGATCGAGATTGCCAACGAGACCGGTGCCGATGCCATCTCCCACGGCGCCACCGGCAAGGGTAACGACCAGGTGCGCTTCGAGATGGGCGCCTACGCGCTCAAGCCCGGCGTCAAGGTGATCGCGCCGTGGCGCGAGTGGGACCTCACTTCCCGCGAGAAGCTGATGGCCTACTGCGAGCAGCACGATATCCCCGTCGACTTCTCCAAGAGCAAGAAGAAGTCGCCGTACTCCATGGACGCCAACCTGCTGCACATCTCCTACGAGGGCGGCATCCTCGAGGACCCATGGGCCGAGGCCGAAGAGGACATGTGGCGCTGGAGCGTGTCGCCCGAGGCCGCACCGGATGTGCCCACCTACGTCGAGCTGACCTTCGAACACGGCGACATCGTCGCCATCGACGGCAAGGCGATGAAGCCCCACGAGGTGCTCGAGACCCTCAACAAGCTGGGCGGCGACAACGGTATCGGCCGTCTCGACATCGTCGAGAACCGCTACGTCGGCATGAAGTCCCGCGGCTGCTACGAGACACCGGGAGGCACCATCATGCTGCGTGCCCATCGCGCCATCGAGTCTATCACCCTCGACCGCGAGGAAGCGCACCTCAAGGACGAGCTGATGCCCAAGTACGCCAAGGTGATCTACAACGGCTACTGGTGGAGCCCCGAGCGTCGCATGCTGCAGGCCGCCATCGACGAGACCCAGAAGAACGTCTCTGGCGTGGTGCGCATGAAGCTCTACAAGGGCAGCGCCACCGTGGTGGGCCGCAAGTCCGAACAGTCGCTGTTCGACGAGTCCATCGCGACCTTCGAAGACGATGCCGGCGCCTACAATCAAAAGGATGCCGAGGGCTTCATCAAGCTCAACGCCCTGCGCCTGCGTATTGCGGCCGGTAAGGGCCGTCAGCAGAGCTGATTGCCTGTCGATTTGCTCCAGGACGCGCCGGCCCCATGGCCGGCGCTCTTGTCTGGGCGCATTCTTGAGGCGCGTTTCTGAGAATAGCCACGTGGGGGATATGATAATGCTGAAGAAATTATTGGGCGGGCTGTTAGGTGGCGGCGAAACCAAGCCGAGCAATGCCAAGGCTGCCGAGCCGGTGGAGTACAACGGCTACCAGATCGTTTCGGAGCCGGTCGAGCAGGGCGGCCAGTTCCGTGTCAGTGGCTGGATCCGCAAGCCGGGCGGTGACGGTGAGATCCAGGAGCACCGCTTCGAGCGCTCCGACCTGGTGCCGGGCCGCGAAGCCTGCGACCAACTGATGGTGAGCAAGGCACAGCGCTACATCGACCAGGTCGGCGACGACATGTTCAAGCCACGCTGATGAAGCGTGGACGTTGATACAGCGTTTCCCCTGAGGCGCCCGGGCCCTGCCTCGGTTGGCGTAATCCCTTGGCCCAAGTGCCTTCTGACTTTTCTCTCGTTACACTCCCCTGACTGATGTGCGACGGAGACGATATGCGCGTGCTGCATCGGGCCTCACCCTGGCGCGAGCTGTTCATCGGCGACGGCCTGCCGGAGCTTGCCGAGCTGTTGGCTCCGCTGCGCGAAGCATTGGATGAACTGGGGCCAAGCCCCGCTCTGCCCTTCGCCCACGCCTGGCAGCTGCGGCTGGTCGAGGCACTGCAGCGGCTCGACCTGCCTGCCTGGCGCATCAGTCAATTGATCAGCGACCATAACGACCAGCTCTATCGACGCGCCATCCAGCTTTCGCTCAATGAGATGCAAGGGCAGGGCTGGGGCAAGCCGCCGGTCGCATTCTGCGTGCTGACACTGGGCTCTGCGGGCCGGCACGAAAGCCTGCTGGGTCCCGATCAGGACAATGCCATGATCGTGGCCGACTACCCTGACGCACGCCATACCGAGATCGATGGTTTCTTCCAGGCGCTGGGTGAGCGCTTCACCGCACGGCTCGACGAGGCAGGCATCCCGCTATGCAATGGCCATGTGATGGCGCGCTGGCCGATGTGGCGCAAGCGGCTCTCGGAGTGGCGCGAGCAGCTGAGTCTATGGACCCGGGAGCGACGGGTGAAGCGGGTACAGCAGAGCAACATCCTGCTCGATTTTCATCCGGTCTTCGGTGATGCCGGCCTGGCCGAAGCACTCTCCGATCACGTCGCACGGCTCATGCCCCGGGCGGGACTGTTCCTGAACGAGATGGCACTCCTGCTCGACGAACTGCCGGTGGCGCTGGACCGCTTCGGTCGGCTTTCGGGTAACGACGAGGAAGCGCCCCATGAAAACGCGCTCAATCTCAAGCGCCAGGGCCTGTTGCCGCTGGTCAATGCCGTACGCTTGCTGTCGTTGCACCATGGCGTAGGCGTCCCTGATACGCGCTTGCGGCTATCGGCGCTGGTCCTCAAGGAGGCGCTCTCGGCGCGCCAGGCCAGGGCGGGAATCTCGGCACTGGATCGCCTGCAGGAACGGCTACTCGCAGCACAGCTGGCGAGCCTGAAGGCAGGGGGGACGGCCGATGGCTGGATCGACATGGCCAGGCTCGAAGACGACCAGCGCCTGTTGTTGCGCCACGACATGCAGGTGATCCGCGGCCTGGTCAGGGCGGCCCGAAGCGTTGGCGCCGCCTGATCTCGCTGCAAGGCGGCCCTGGCGTCATGGAGCTTCTGTACGAACTACCACAGGCCCGGTCATCGTCGACGCCTCGGGCAGCTCCATCACCAGGCAGGCGCCTTCTAGTGTCGGGGCGTCGTCGACCCATAGCCGCCCGCCCAGGTGAGCGACGATGCCGCGGCTGATCGGTAGGCCAAGGCCGCTGCCGCGCGGGCGGCCGCGAGCCTTGCCGCTGGTGGCGCCGTAGCGCTTGATCTGGTGGAACTTCTCGAATACCCGTTCACGCTCGTCAGGTGCTATGCCCGGGCCGTTGTCCTCTACGCTGAGCCTGAAATTCTGCTTGTGCCGTGCCAAGTGAAGGCGCACACGGGGGGCTTCGTCGGCAGCGAACTTGCTGGCATTGTCGAGCAGGTTGATGATCACCTGCTCCAGGCGATCAGGGTCGCCGATCACCGGGGCATCATCCAGTTCCAGGTCGACCTCGAGTGACACGCCGCGGTCTTCCTGCAGCCGATGCACGGCATCCACGCTGTGGCGTACCAAGGCCACCAGGTCGAGCCGCTGGGGTGTCAATGTCAGGCGGCCGCTCTCCAGTCGTGCCAGGTCCAGGATCTCCTCGATCAGCCGCGACAGCCGCTGGCTCTCCAGCACCACCACCTCGAGAAAATGGATGCGCTTCTCCTCCGGCAGGTCCTTGCCGTCGCGCAGGATCTCGGCGAAGGCGCGGATCGAGGTGAGCGGTGTTCTCAGTTCATGGCTGACCATGGCAACGAACTCGTCCTTGAGCCGATCGAGTTCGCGCAGGCGCTCGTTGGCGGCACGCAGCTCCTCACCGATGCGAGCCAGCTCGTTGGATTTCTGCTCCAGGCGGCGGTTGTACTCCAGTGTTTGCGAGGTGGTGTCGAGAATGCTGAGGATCGATTCCAGGTCCAGCGCCTCGCCACGTACCACCGAGTTGATCAGCACCCGTGCCGAGGCGCTGCCCAGGGCTCCCGACAAGGCCTGTTCGGCGCGTGCGATCAGCGCCGGTGGAGCCGGGGCGTCGTCGTCCGGGCTGCCCTGCTGGTCGGCCAGGATCCGCGCCGTGGCTCCGGCACCCAGGTAGCGGCTGAGCAGGCTCTGCAGCTCGCCGCGGGTGGTCTGGCCGCGCCATAGCGAGGTGTCCTGCAGCCCTGGATTCATGGCCTCGGTGAAGAGTGCCGCCTGGGTCTGTTCGACCGGGCTCTGGCGAGTGAACAGCGAAATGCCGACGAGCAGCCCGACATTGGCCAGCAGGCTCCACAGCAGGGCGTGGCTGTAGATGTCGAACCCCTCCAGACCGAACAGGCCATAGGGGCGCAGCCATTCGAGGCCAAATGGCCCCTGCGTGAGAAAGGCCGCATCGAGCCAGCCCGATTGCGCGAAGCCTGGCAGCAGCAGGGTGTAGATCCAGGTGATGAAGCCGGCCAGCAGCCCCAGAGTGGCGCCGGCCCGGGTTGCGCCGCGCCAGTACATGCCGATCAGCATGGCCGGGGCGAACTGGGCGGCGCCGACGAACGACACCAGGCCGATGGTCACCAGGCTGTAGGAGTCGCCGATCAAGGCGTGATAGAGATAGCCCAGCAGCAGGATCAGTACGATCGCCACGCGGCGGATGCCCAGCAGCCAGCCGGCCAGCTCCCCCTGGGAACTCAGGTGGAGCCGCTTGGAGCGCAGCAGCAGCGGCATGATCAGTTGGTTGCTGACCATGGTGGAAAGCGCGATGGTTTCGACGATCACCATGCCGGTGGCTGCCGAGAGCCCTCCGATGAACACCAGCAGGGGGATGCCTTCAATGCCGGCCGACAGCGGCAGCGTCAGCACGAAGCTGTCGGGGTCGCTGTTGCCGGCCGGTAACAGCAGCCCGGCCATAGCGATGGGAATCACGAACAGGTTGATCGCCACCAGGTAGAGCGGAAACAGCCAGCTGGCACGCTGCAGGTGGCGCTCATCGACGTTCTCCACGACCAGCACCTGGAACTGGCGCGGCAGGGTGAGGAAGGCGAGGAAGGCAAGCACCAGGGTGCCGACCCAGCCGATGGTGCCGCCGGGAACCGCCTCGAGCCCCAGCGCGCCGGTCAATTCGGGAGCTTCGGCAACCTGGCGGAACAGGTCACCAGGGCCGTTGAACAGCACGAAGACCACAAACACCCCGACGGTGAGAAAGGCCACCAGTTTGACCAGCGATTCGAAGGCGATGGCGGCAACCATGCCTTCGTGGCGTTCGCTGGCATCCAGGTGACGGGTTCCGAACAGGATGATGAACACCGCCAGCACCAGCGCGACCCAGAACGATTTGTCGGCCCAGAAGTTCTCTTCTGCCAAGCGGAATTCGGCAGCTTCCGGGTAGTTGACCAGCACCGCATGGCTGAGGGTGATCGCCTTGAGCTGCAGGGCGATATAGGGCGTGATGCCGATCAGTGCAATGATGGCCACCAGCGCGCCGAGGCTTGAACTCTTGCCATAGCGAGCACTGATGAAGTCGGCAATGGAGGTGATGCGCTGGGTGCTGGCGATACGCACCATCTTGCGGATCATTAGCGGTGCCATCAGCATCGCCAGCGTCGGCCCCAGGTAGATCAACAGGAAGCTGGGGCCGAATTCCGCCGCCCGTCCCACGCTGCCGTAGAAGGTCCAGGCGGTGCAATAGACCGCAATGGACAGGGCATAGACGGTAGGTGAGCCGATCACCGAGCGGCCCTGCTCGGCGCGTCGATCACCCCAGGCGGCAATCACGAACAGCAGCGCCAGGTAGCCGAAGGCGACCGTCAGCACTACCGGGTCGGTTCTCATCGCGTCAGCCGTCCTCCCGACGATGCTCCATCAACCAGGCGGTCAGGCCGATGACCACGATCCAGGCCACGAACAGGTAGAGCGGCAGCCACGAAGGCCCGGTGGCGGAGGGCCGGTCGAAGATCAGCACCAGTGGCGGCGAGAAGAGCAGGGCGGCCAGACCGATAAGTGCGACCAGCCGGGCCTGGGAGTTGGAGGCATTCATGTGCAGGCGTCCTCCCTGTCCAAGGCGGTTGCTTGCAGGGCCAGCGCCTGCTCCAGGGTCTCGATGCCACGTGCCTCGAGCCTGGGCAAAAGTGCCAGCCACAGCTCCGCCGTCACTCGCGCATCGCCCAGTGCCGTATGGCGCGTGCCCGGTGGGAAACTCAGGTCGTAGCGCTCGGCGAGGGTATCCAGGTCGTGACCGTCCAGGCTCTCGTCCAGGGCACGGGAGATCAGTAGCGTATCGAGCACCGGCATCTCGAGAGCGATGCCGCTGCCGGGAGACTGCAGAGCCAACAAGTCGAATGCCGCGTTGTGGGCCAGTATTACGGCATCGCCTATGTAGTCGCGAAAGCGTGGCAGGATTACCGGCAGTGGTGGGGCGCCGGCCACGTCGTCATCGGTGATGCCGTGTATCGCGGTGCTGGCGGGCGGAATCGGCTTGCCGGGGTCGACCCGTACGTCGAAGGTGTCGCTGGCCAGCAGCCGTGCATTGACGATCCGGCAGGCGCCGATGCTGATCACGGTATCGCCGCGGCGCAGATCGAGCCCGGTGGTCTCGGTATCGAACGCCACCACCTCCAGCGCTCGCAGCGAGCAGCGTGCCAGTTCGGCATCCGGCGGTGGCAAGTCGGCAATGCCGAAGTCATGGAATTCGGGGCGTGGTGGCAGCTTGCCGCGCGGAGCGCCGACGCGCTCGACCGCGGGCAGCGGCAGGCGCAGGCGGGAATAGTGGCCGTCGGCGTCCGCCAGGCTCCAGGCATCGCTGGCATGCTGGCGCAACAGGTCGCCGACACGTGGCGAGAGCGGCAGCGCCACGAGCCGCTGTTCGCACCATGCCGCCAGTTCCCGCTGCGGCAACGGCTTGCCAGGCCAGATCAAGTCGAGGTAGACGCGGCGGTTGCCGAGCAGGATCTCGCCTGCGAAATCCGTGGTACCGGCATGTTTTCTCAGCCGTTCCAACAGTGCCACGAGCATCACGAGTAGCGCCGGGGCATCGCCCTTGAACCAGGCCGGCATGCCAATCGGCAGGACCTCGATGGAGTTGTCGACGAGTCGTTCGTTCAGCGATTGCCACAGGTCGTTGGACCACAGTGGTACCAGGCGCTCGCCTTGTTGCTGCATGTCCTCGATCAGGCGGCCGAGGTTCTCTATTTCGCTGCCCAGGGCGCGGCTCTCCTCATCGATCACCGCTTCCAGGCGTAGGCGTAGCGTATTGTCAATGTGTCTGGCATGGCGCACGCTGATCAGTGCTTCGGCGGCACTGGCCAGGCTGGCGCCGTGCCGGCGTAATGGCGCCATATGTTCTGCCAGACCTGCGCGGGCACCCATCTCGCTAGTCCAGGCGGCGGTGGCATCGGATAGCGTCAGCAAGGTCTCGCCGTTGCTCTGGGGCACCCGGCGCATCACCACGTGCAGCCAGCGTTCATCGCAAGGGATCAGCAGCTCACGGGGCGAGCCGTCTGCCGGGAGCTGTCCCAGCGCATCCTGCAGGCTCGATATCGGCAGCAGGGCATCGAGACGTTTACCCAGCCCAAGCCCCGTATGTTCCTCGAACAGGGCCTCGGCGGCCTGGTTGAACAGCAATAGACGACGGTGGTGATCGCACAGCAGCAGCGGGGTGTCGAGCACCTGCAGCAGTGTCTCGAGTTCCTGGCGAATGCGCGCTGCACTGCGTGCGCCTTCCGCATGAGCCGTGGCCAGGCGTTGGCGGTCGCTGCGCCAGGCCTCACGCACGCGCACCAAGTCGGGCCCCAGGCCGCGCAACCAGCCCTCCGGGGGGTAGTCCTCGCGGGCGTCCGGGTTGGCCACCAGGCGTGCCAGCTGAACCTGGAGATGGCGCAACGGAGTGAACAGCATGCGCTCGAGCAACAGACCCACCAGGAAGATGGTAGCGCCGCCCGAGAAGCAGCCCAGCCACAGCACGAGGCGGGCTAGCCCCTGAGGCTGGAACAGGCTGTCCAGCCAGGCGGCAAAAATGGCGCCACCCAGCAGGCTGATGCCGCTGAGCAACAGCCATAGGCCGATCAGGCGCTGGCGCTTGGGCAGCTTGCGCCCAAGCATCAGGTATCCTCGGCCAGCAGGACTTTCACTTTCTCGACCAGCGCCTGGGTAGAGAAGGGCTTGGTCACGTAGTCGTCGGCACCCAGGGCCAGTCCTTTCTCACGCTCCACCTCGCGCCCGTGGGCGGTGAGCATGATGATGGGAAGCCTGGCGTGGCGCGCGTCCTGGCGCAGCTGTTCCAGCACGTCGAAGCCGCTGATACCGGGCAAGCTGATATCGAGCAGGATCAGGTCGGGTGGGGACTGCTCGACCTTGGCCAGGGCGCCTTCACCATCCTCGGCCGTGTCCACGTCGAAACCGGCCTGCTGCATCAGGAACTCCAGCGACAGGACGATGTTGGGTTCATCGTCCACCACCAGCACCTTGGCCATTCGTGACTCCTTGAGGCGTATTGGGTTCTTGTTGTTCATCAGTCTAGTGCGCACGCCAGGGGTGGCAAAGACGACCTTGGCAGAACGAGCCGACCTGGGCCGTCTGGCCAGGCACGTCGGTTACGGGCAAGCCCGGGTGCCGACACAGTCAGGTATAGGTCGAGTCTGCCGCATTCAGCGTGGCTCGTCGTTGTCCTTTTCGAGTCGCCAGAATTTCGGCCCGAGTGGACCGAGCCATAGCCACACCTGGAGCAGTACCAGTAGCGGCAGCAGCCAGGGCGGGGCGCCGGTGGTCCGAGTCAGGACGTAGTAGATGAGGTAGGCGGTGATACCGGCGGCAAGACCCACCAGCGTGAATCTGAAGGCACGCGCCTGGCCGGGGCGGCGGGTGACGCGGAACAGCATGCCGATGAAGGCACCGAAGGCGCCGGCCATGGCGAGTTGGAGGAGGGTCTCTTGCATGAGTGTCTCGTCGTTGCAGAGGCGGGCTTCTCTCGGCAGCGTACCGTGCAGGACCCGCCGGGGCTGTACGACCTTTGTTCGAGTTCGCGATGCCGGCTCTCTGACGGGAGTGCGCGTTACGATAGGAGCTGCCGGTCGGCTCGAGAGCCTGGGCTTCTGAAGCGAGCTCGCCCTCTGCGGTCATTGCTGTATGGCAATGGTCAAATGCATGCCGGCAGGCTAACGTCGCCTGGCCGGGGCGTTTACACTCACGCCCCATGAATTCATCCAGGAGAGCCTGCTCATGTCCGAGAGCGTGCAACTGATCCAGCGTTACTACGATGCCTTCAACCGTGGCGACTGGGACGCCATGCTCGATTGCCTCGATGGCGAAGTGGCGCATGACCTGAACCAGGGGCCGCGCGAGACGGGGCGCGACGCCTTTCGTCAGTTCCTGGCTCGCATGGAGCGTAGCTACGTGGAGCGGCTGGAAGACATCGTGGTCATGTCCGGTGACGACGGGCGCCGGGTCGCCGCCGAGTATGTGGTGCACGGCGAGTACCGTGCGACCGACGAGGGACTGCCGCCGGCCAAGGGGCAGCGTTACGTGCTGCCCGGCGGGGCATTCTTCGAAGTGGCAGGGGGTCGGATCACCCGAGTGACCAACTACTACAACCTCGAGGAGTGGTTGCGCCAGGTGGCCGAAGCGTGATGTCGGTCGTCACTGCGAACGTGAGGGAGGGGTAGCCATGCGTGTGGCCGTGGCCAAGTACCCGATCGGCATGCCGGCGAGTTTCGACGAATTCGCCCAGCGCCAGGCAGCCTGTCTGAGACAGGCCCGCGAGCTGGGTGCCCGGATCGCGGTGCTGCCGGAATACCTCAGCCTGGAACTCGCGGCCAGCTTCTCCCCCGAAGCGCGCGGCGACCTCAAGGCCTCGCTGGCCGAGCTGCAGCCGTGGCGTGGCGCCTGGTGCGAACTCTACCAACGCCTGGCTCGTGAACTCGACATGTATCTGGTGCCTGGCACTTTCCTGCTTGACGTGGGCGTCGGACGCTACCGCAACCGGGCCGACTGGTTCGCCCCGGACGGTGTGCATGGCTGGCAGGACAAGCTGCAACTCACCGGATACGAGAAACAGAGCGGTGTCATCGAGCCCGGCGACACCCTGCACGGCTTCGACTGCGACGGCCGCCGGGTCGGTATCGCGGTCTGCTACGACGTGGAGTTCCCGCTGCCGGTGCGAGCCCAGTACGAAGCGGGAGTGCGCCTGCTGCTGGTGCCCAGCTGCACCGATACCGCCGCCGGTGCGACCCGCGTTAGGGTCGGCTGCCTGGCCCGTGCGCTCGAGAATCGCTTCTTCGTGGCCCAGGCGGTAACCGCCGGTGAGGCACCATGGAGCCCGGCGCTCGACATCAACACTGGTGAGGCGACTCTCTACGCACCCATGGACCACGGCTTTCCCGCCGATGGAATCCTTGCCGCTACCCAGGGCAACACGCTTTGGGCCTGTCACGAAGTCGACGTGGACGCGTTGGAACTCAGCCGCGTTCAAGCCCAGGTGGCCAACGACCGCGACTGGCCTCACCAACTCGACGCCACATTGCAGCCCTGGCCCGCTGATGCGGAGGCTATGCCGACACAGTGTGAAACGGCATCGGCTTGAGCGATGAAGGCGCCCCCTGGCTGGTTCAGGGTGAGGGGGCTACGGCAGCAAGTGGCGTAGTGATTGTCCGGCACGGCCCAGCCACTCGTTGAGGGCGCGCGTGCTCTGGTTGAGATGGTAGGCGCGTGGCAGCCAGGCTGCGAGCCCTTCGGGCGGCGGGCTGGTGAACTCGGTGGGGGCTGGCACCACGGCCAGGCCCTGTGCCTCGAATTCTGCCACCGCCCGCGGCATATGCCAGGTCTGCGATACCAGGGCGACCCGCCCGATGCCGTCGGCCCGCAGCATCTCGGCGCTGATGCGGGCATTCTCGGCGGTGCTGCGGCTTTCGCCTTCCAGCCAGCGCACCGGTATGTCGAAGACGTCGCGCAGGGCGGCTGCCATCAGGCTTGCTTCGGCGACTTCCTCACCATGCACCCGGCCGCCGCTCACCAGGATCGGCAGTTCGGTCTGGCGATGCAGGTGGGCGCCGTAGGCCAGCCGGCGCCAGGTGGGGTTCGCCGGGGCGTCGCCCCAGCCGAACTCGGGGGCGGTATAATCGCGCCCACCGCCGAGGATGACGATCGCCTCGCTGCTCTCCAGTTGGGTGCGGGCCGGTATGGGGTAGGGCTCGAGCCCCTGGCGCAGGGTATGGCTGGCCATCGGCGTGGCGAGCAGCAGCAGGCCGAATAGACCCAGCATGATCAGCAGGGCGCCGAGGAACCGCCTGGGGCTGAGCAACAGCCCCAGCAGCACCAGCAGCACGTTGAAAGTGGGCGGCAGCAGCAGGATCTTGAGCAGCGTCATCGTTGCGTTCCGGTCAAGCGTGGTCGAGAAGTTCCAGCCTGCGGCTGGGCCAATGGACGACAGCGGTGCGCGATATCATGCTGGCTGCCAGCCTGGGGTGCTCGCGGGCGATGACCTGGGCGGCGAATTCCGAGAGGAAACACGACTTCAGTTCGGCCCGGGCGCGATCCACACCGACCGTTTCATAGGGGGTCGAGGCCAGCAGCAGGAAGCCGTCGTCGGGGATGCGCCCCGCCTTCATGTTGGCATCGATGATCGCGGCGGCGGTGCCGATGGGCTCGGAAAGGTCTGGGCTGTAGGGCCCGACGATCAGGGCGGTGTTGGGCAGGTGCAGGAAGTCGAAGCCTCGCCCAACGCAGATCACCCATTCGCGATGCTCGATGTCGAGTTCGCGGGCGGTGCCGCGCAGCGAATCGACATGCTGCAGGTTGCCCTTCAGCAGCGGCAGCAGGTCGCGGCGAATGTCGGCCGGCATGTCGGGGCACAGGCTGGCGACGCGGTGTTCGAGATTGCCTTCCTCGGCAGGGAGCAGCTCGCTGAGGTCGAGAGTGGCGTCGCCGACACCGTGCACGATGAGCGCATCGGTATCGGTCTCGAAGCCGCATACCAACGGGTAGACGTGACGGTGGTCGCGGCCGAAGATGCGTTCGGCCTGGCGGCGTATCTCGTGGGCATGGGCCAGGGCGGCATTCGCGTCGCAGTCGAAGCCGGCACAGCCGCGCGTCCGCTCGCCACGGGAAAAATGATAGCTGATGATCAACAGCACGCCGCTGCCGCCATGGATGGCTTCTTCGACGGCATCGGTGAGCATCTCACCGAGGTAGGGCCAGCCCAGGTGGAAGATGCCGCCAAGGTTACGGAACGGGGTGATGATGCCCAGCGGCGTACGGGTGGCATGGGGCAGGTGTATGCGCCCGTCCATGCACTTCATTGCCAGGATGCGCGTGGGATGGTTGGCCAGATAGCGTTCGCGAGCGAGCCATGCCGAGGGGCTGCAGAAAGTGTTGGCGTGCTCACGCGAAAGGGCGAGCAGCGCTTCGATACGCTCACCGATGGGGCTGTCGTGCAAAGGCATGGGGACGACTCTGGTTATTGTTGTCTGCCGCTTATCGTCCCTGACTGTGCAGAACTATGCAAAACCTTCATTAGTCGTATCTTTTACTCAGATATCGACCTTTTCCTTGTACTCGCACAGATCCTCGATCACGCAGCTGCCGCAGCGCGGCCGGCGTGCCACGCAGGTATAGCGGCCGTGCAGGATCAGCCAGTGGTGCGCATCGCGGCGAAACTCCCTGGGCACGTGGCGCAGCAGTTTCTGCTCGACTTCGTCGACGTTCTTGCCGGGGGCGATACGGGTGCGGTTGGAGACGCGAAAGATATGCGTGTCTACGGCGATGGTGGGTTCGCCGAAGGCGGTATTGAGAATCACATTGGCGGTCTTGCGCCCGACCCCCGGCAGCGCTTCGAGCTCGGCGCGGGTGCGGGGCACCTCGCCGCCGTGCCGTTCGACCAGGAGGCGGCAGGTTTTCATCAGGTTCTCGGCCTTGGTGTTGTAGAGCCCGATGGTCTTGATGTGTTCCTTGAGGGCATCGAGGCCGAGATCGATGATGGCCTGGGGCGTATTGGCCTCCGCAAATAGCCGGGCGGTGGCCTTGTTGACCCCCACGTCGGTTGCCTGGGCGGAGAGCAGCACGGCAGAGAGTAGCTCGAACGGCGTGCTCCAATTGAGTTCCGTGGTCGGCTCGGGGTTGTGTTCGCGCAGGCGGGCGAAGATCTCGTAGCGTTTCTGGGCGTTCATGCGGACTCTCGTTGCGATGGCGCGCTCATGGTGAACCGGGCGCCAGGGATGCGCGGGCTTCCTCGAGCAGGGCGGTGGCGCGCTGGAGCTGAGTCTCGGCCTGATGGCAGGCTGCGCTGTCATGGCATCGCTGGGCGTGCTCGAGCTGCTGGCGGGCTCTGCGTACCGCCTGCTCGGCTGCCTTCACGGCCATCTGGCGCTGGCGCTGTGGTGTCGGGCCGCTACGCGAACCGCGCGTTTCTTGCCGGATCATGCGGCGCTGCCGCTCCAGGCGCTTCTCCCGCTCAAGGCGTGCCAAGCGCTGCTGGCGCGCCTGATACCGCCGACGGCCCAGTTGCGCCCGCCGCGCCAGATACGCTTGGCGCTCTGCCTCATCGGCGGCAGCCTGCCATTCGGGGTGTGGCACCAGGTCGATGCAGTCGACGGGGCAGGGGGACACGCACAGCTCGCAGCCGGTGCACTCGGTGGTGATCACGCTGTGCATGCGCTTGCTGGCACCCAGGATGGCGTCCACCGGGCACGCCTGGATGCACTTGGTACAGCCGATGCATTCCGCCTCGCGTATGACCGCCGCCAGCGGCAGCTGGGCCGGTTGCTCGAGGGGCTGGGGCGAGCGACCGGTCAGCTCGGCGAGGCGTTCGACGGTTTCCTCGCCGCCGGGCGGGCAGCGGTTGATCGGCTCACCCGCATCGATGGCCTCGGCATAGGGACGGCAGCCCGGGTGGCCGCATTTACCACACTGGGTCTGGGGCAGCAGGGCGTCGATGGCGTCGATCAAGGTGCTGTGGCCCGTCACGTCGTCTCCTGGTTGGGCGCAGGGGAGTTGCCGGCAGAGGCTGGCGGTCGGCCATTATACGCTGCAGGGCCGGTTCGGGCATACCGCCCGGGCCGGCTCATTCCTCGAGAACCTAGCGGTCGACAGCGCTGGACTGATCGTGAGTGCAATAGGCCTCAACCCGATTGCGGCCACTTTCCTTGGCCTGGTACATGGCCTGGTCGGCGGCACGCATGATATCGCTCGGGGTTGCCAGGTCCGCCCGCTGCACGGCAACGCCGATGCTGACCGTCACGATGGAACCGGTCGGTGAGTACTCGTGGGGCAGCGCCAGTGCGTTGATTGCCTGGAGCAGCTTACGGGCATGGCCGAGCGCGGCGTCGAGCGAGGTGTCCGGAAGCAGGACGCTGAATTCTTCACCGCCGGTTCGTGCCACCAGAAAACCCTGAGACTTGAGTTGGTCCTTCATGCATTGGGCCAGAGTGACCAGGCAGACATCACCGGCCTGATGCCCGTAGTGGTCGTTGTAGAGCTTGAAGTGGTCGATATCGATCATCATCGCCGCAGTTTGGTGATGCTGACCTGGGCGCTTCAGCAATTCGGCAAAGCGTTCGTCGAACAGGCGCCGGTTGGCTACGCCCGTAAGGGGATCGTGCAGGGTCAATTCCAGCAACTGCGCGGACTGTTGCTGCTGATGCTTCAGCAGGCTGCGAAACTCTCGCGCCAGGGTGCCGATCTCGTCGCGGCGCGCCACCAGTCTGTTGGGCATGATGGGGGTCACCACCTCCTGGTGGAGGCGCTGGGTATAGTGGGCGAACTGGCGCAGCGGCGATAGCACCATGCGTTCGAGCAGCCACAGTACGATGAGCAGCGTGACGATCAGCACCCCACTGGTCCAGTAGAGCGCGAAGCGGAAGGTCTCCAGGCTTGCCTGGTAGCGCTGGCGCGGCAACAGGGCATCGATGCGCACGGCACGGGTTGACGGCAGGGCCGGAATGAAGCGGCTGGCCGCCATATGGGTGGATGAGATGCGCTCCAACTGCTGTTGCGGGGCGGGGCCCTCCTGCACGGATACAGGACTCAGTTCCAGCTCGATGCCGGTGGTATCGCGCAACTGTTCGACCCAAGGCTCGGAGAGCGGGCGAACCATGGCGAGCCAGCCTGCGGCCGGCGCCTCCTCCTTGCTCTGATGAATCGGCGACAGCGCCGCCATGGCAAGTTCGCGCTGGGCCAACAGCCAAGTATCCGTGGCATCGTCCAGCTTACTTTCGACATGTCGGCTGAGAAAAGCGATGGCTGGGGCGGCCCAATCGCAGGGAGGCAGCGTGCCGGGGCATGAAGTGAATTCACCCTCCTCGTCGTACCCGGCTACCCAGTAGGCTTCGTTGTTGGCATCGAGGAAGAGCATCATCTCGAGATCCAGCGTCTCGAGCGTGGATTCATAGAGGTTGGAGTCGACGTATTGGGGCCGCTCATCACGAACGAAGTCGTAGCTATCGTCCCAGTAGGCCCAGTCTTCCACCAGGCGACGCATGTGGTTGAGTTCGGCGTTCAGGGCGCGGCCAGCGCGGTCGAGCTCAGCGCTGGCGTACTGCTCCTCATCCTCCAGCAGGATGGGCATGATCTGGTAGCGCGCAATGAGGACCAGGGCCAGCAAGGCCAGGCACAGCACCGTGCACAATGACAGCAGGAAACGATTGCGCAAGGAACTGAGCATGAGCTTTGGTGTCATGGAGCGTGCCTGTTTCATGTGCTGCCACCCAAGTGGAGAGGTGCAGGCACCGATGTAGGTTATTGCTTACAAGACATATCGGCTTAGGCTTACAGGACTTTAGTAAAATTAAGTTTTTGATCGAAAAGTGCCAGTCAGCAAAGAAAAGCGCGACCGAAGCCGCGCTGTTTCCCCTACCGAAGCCGTTACCTGACCCGCTGGCCAGGCTCGGCGCCGGAATCCGGCGACAGCAGATAGATGCCATCATCATTCCCTGCAGCCAGCACCATGCCCTCCGAGACGCCGAAACGCATCTTGCGCGGTGCCAGGTTGGCGACCATCACGGTCAGGCGCCCTTCGAGGGCCTCCGGCGCGTAAGCCGAACGGATGCCGGCGAAGACATTGCGCGTTTCGCCACCCAGTTCGAGAGTGAGCCGGAGCAGCTTGTCGGCGCCCTCGACGTACTCGGCCTTGGCGATGCGCGCGATGCGCAGGTCGACCTTGGCAAAATCATCGAAGGCGATCGGCTCGGCGATGGGGTCGTCGGCGAGCGGCCCCTTGGCCGCTTCCTTGAGTTTACGTTCTTCCACCAGGTCCTCCTTCGATGCCTCGATCATGGCATCGATCTTCTCCCGCTCCACGCGGGTCATCAACGGTTTGAACTTGGCAATCTCGTGGCTGAGCAACACCTCCTGGCGGCTCTCCCAGGCGAGCGATTCCAACTGCAGGAACTGGCGCGCCTGCTCGGCCATGGCCGGTACCACCGGAGCCAGATAGACCATCAACTGGCGGAACAGGTTGATGCCTACCGAACAGATATCGAGTACCTTCTGCTCGCAGCCCTCCTGCTTGGCCAGTACCCATGGCTCCCTGTCGGCAATGTAGGTGTTGGCTTCGTCGGCCAGTTCCATGATCTTGCGTACGGCACGACCGAACTCGCGAGCCTCGAAATCCTCGGCGATGCCATCGCCAGCGGCGATGAAGCGTGCGACCAGCTCCGGCTCGACGCAGTGGGCCGAGAGTCTGCCGTCACCCAGCTTCTTGACGAAGCCGGCACAGCGGCTGGCGATGTTGACCACCTTGCCCACCAGGTCGGCATTCACCCGAGCGGCGAAGTCCTCGAGGTTGAGGTCCAGGTCGTCGACCCGCGAGGTGAGCTTGGCGGCGAAATAGTAGCGCAGGTATTCGGGGTTCAAGTGCTCGGCGTAAGTCGCCGCCTTGATGAAGGTGCCGCGGGATTTCGACATCTTGGCCCCGTTCACGGTGACGAAGCCGTGGCAGTTCACCGCGGTGGGAGTGCGGAACTCGGCACCATGCAGCATGGCCGGCCAGAACAGCGCATGGAAGTAGACGATGTCCTTGCCGATGAAGTGATAGACCTCGGCCTCGGAATCCAGCTTCCAGTAGGCATCGAAGTCGATGCCGGTGCGCTCGCACAGGTTCTTGAAACTGGCCAGGTAGCCAATCGGCGCATCCAGCCATACGTAGAAGAACTTGCCGGGTGCATCGGGAATCTCGAAGCCGAAATAGGGCGCATCGCGGGAGATGTCCCATTCGTTGAGCCCGGACTCGAACCACTCCTGCAGCTTGTTGCCGATCTGGGTCTGCACGTGGCCGCCGCGGGTCCAATCCTTCAGGAAATCGGCGAAGTCCGGCAGCTTGAAGAAGTAGTGGGTAGAGCTGCGCACTTCGGGGGTGGCACCCGAGATCGCCGACACCGGGTCGATCAGCTCCGCAGGGGTATAGGTGGCGCCGCATGCCTCGCAGTTGTCGCCGTACTGGTCGGCAGTCTTGCACTTGGGGCAGGTGCCCTTGATGAAGCGGTCGGCCAGGAACAGCCCCTTCACCGGGTCGTACATCTGCTCGATATCGCGGGTGGCGATATGGCCGCGGTCGCGCAGGCGGGTATAGATCAGTTCGCTGAAGTAGCGATTCTCCTCGGAATGGGTCGAGTGATAGTTGTCGAAAGCGACCCCGAAGGTGGCGAAGTCGGCCTGGTGCTCCCGTGAGACGCGTTCGATCAAGGCTTCGGAGGTGATGCCTTCCTGCTCGGCGCGCAGCATGATCGCGGTGCCGTGGGCGTCGTCGGCGCACACGTAGTGGCACTCATTGCCGCGGCTCTTCTGGAAGCGCACCCAGATATCGGTCTGGATGTATTCCAGCAGGTGGCCAAGGTGGATCGAGCCGTTGGCGTAGGGCAGGGCACTGGTGACCAGGATCTTGCGCGGGGCGCTTGCGTTGTTCGACATATCGGCTCTGGAATTCCCAAGAAAAACAGACTCTCGATTGTATCTGTCTTCCCCTCCCGCTGCATCTGCCGTGGGGTGAGTTGGCGTCCCGGGGGGAGGTTGAGGTAAAATGGCAGTATCCGTCGTGGTTAGGTCAAATGGATGGACCGCCTCGACAGGACTCAACGCATTCCCCGTTATGCATCATCCAACAAACGAACGAATGAATGACTGAAAACCTTCGTGAGGATGATACGATGAAACTGCGACTCGCTCTGCCCCTGCTGCTGATTGCTACCCTGCTGGTGGGCTGTGGCACCAACGCCTTGGCGCCGCGCTATACCAGCGAAAACCCCGACATCATGCGCATCAGCAACGACCGCCCCGCGGACCCTGAACGCAGGGTCGAAGATCTCGGCTCCTACTGCGTGGAAGTCACCGAAACCTGGAATTCCCACGGCAGGACGCCGGATGGCCAGACCCTGTGGGCCAAGGATACCAGCCGTGCTGTCGTCCCGTGTGACTGAGCCTTTGGCAAAGGTTTGAATCGGCAACGTGTTCGAATCGGCTCATGCACCTGCATGGGCCGATTTCGTTGGCCGCGGCAGCACAAGGCCCGCTTGCTACTGCCGTGGTGCCTGCCGCGCGCCAGGCGAACGATAGCGCCGACGGTCGACGACATCGCATGAGCCTGCCGGGTAGAATGGCAGGATGACAGTGGGGCGAGAGGCGGCGGTGGAACAGCTGGGGTTCGTGCTGACACGGCACTGGCGGGATACCTCCGCGGGGTGCGAAGTGGGGTTCTGGTTGGCGACCGATGCCGGGCCGCGCTATGTGCGCTTGCCGCCACAGCCCTCGGTGGCGTTCTTGCCCGTCGCTCAGCGTCGGCAGGCAGAACGCGTCCTGCGGGGGGAGCAGGGGGCGGAGCTGAAGCCGCTGGGCCTGCTTGATTTTCACCATCGGCCAGTGCTCGGGCTCTACTGTGACAAGCACCGGCTGCTACAGCAGCTGGAGCGACGTCTGCACGATGCCGGCGTCGACGTCTACGAAGCCGATGTGCGTCCGCCGGAGCGCTACCTGATGGAGCGCTTCATCACCGCCCCGGTACGGTTCGTGGGGAAGGAGGCCGCCGATGGTTCCCTGAGCGATGCCCAGCTCAGACCCACGACCCATTACCGCCCTCGGCTCAGGCTGGCATCTCTGGATATCGAGACCAGCGCCCAGGGCGATCTCTATTCCATTGCGATTGCCTGTGGCGAGCAGCGCCAGGTCCTCATGCTGGGGCCTCCCAGCGGACTGGCTGGCGAGGCCGAGCGCCAGCGTGATTTCGCGCTGGAGTACTGCGCGAGCCGTGAGGCCATGTTGGCCCGGCTCAATGACTGGTTCGCCCGGCACGACCCCGACGCCATCATCGGCTGGAACCTGGTGCAGTTCGACCTGCGCCTGTTGCAGCGTCACGCGGAACGGCTGGGCGTGCCGCTACGCCTGGGGCGCGGCGGTGAGCCGCTCGGTTGGCGCGCTCATGGCAGTAACCCCAACCACTTCTTTGCCTCGGCCGCCGGGCGGTTGATCATCGACGGCATCGAAGCCCTGCGCCAGGCCACCTGGCGCTTTGCCTCTTTCAGCCTGGAAAACGTCGCCCAGGAGCTGCTGGGCGAGGGCAAGGCCATTGACAACCCCTACCAGCGGATGGATGAAATCAACCGCATGTTCGCCGAGGACAAGCCTCAGCTTGCCCGCTACAACCTCAAGGATTGCGAGCTGGTCACGCGTATCTTCGAAAAGACCGAGCTCATCGACTTCCTGCTCGAACGGGCCAGTGTCACCGGGCTTCAGGCCGACCGCAGCGGCGGCTCGGTAGCGGCATTCTCGCATCTTTACCTGCCGCGAATGCACCGGCTGGGCTTCGTGGCGCCGAATCTGCTCCAGGGGCGGGGCGAGGGGGCGGACAGCCCGGGCGGCTTCGTCATGGACTCCCGGCCGGGGCTCTACGATTCGGTGCTGGTACTCGATTTCAAGAGTCTCTATCCCTCGATCATCCGCACCTTCCTGGTCGACCCCGTGGGCCTGGTGGCGGGGCTCGAGGAGAGTCGCGATGGCAAGGAAGCCGCCACCGTGCCGGGATTTCGCGGTGCACGTTTCTCGCGTACCCGCCACGCGCTACCCGACATGGTGGAGCATGTGTGGCAGGGGCGCGAGGCCGCCAAGCGCGAGGGCAATGCGCCGCTCTCCCAGGCGCTCAAGATCATCATGAACTCCTTCTACGGCGTGCTGGGTTCGCGCGGCTGCCGCTTCTTCGACCCGCGCCTGGCATCGTCGATCACCCTGCGCGGCCACGAGATCATGCGCAGTACCCGGGAACTGATCGAGGCCGAGGGCTACACGGTAATCTACGGCGATACCGATTCCACCTTCGTCTGGCTGGGCGGCGCCCATGAAGAGGTCGAGGCCCATGCCATCGGCCAACGCCTGGCGGAACAGGTCAACCGCTGGTGGGCACGGCACCTCGAAGCGAAACATGGCCTCGAGAGTGCACTGGAGCTCCAGTTCGAAACTCATTTCCGACGTTTCCTGATGCCCACCATCCGCGGCGCAGAGGAGGGCAGCAAGAAGCGCTACGCAGGCCTGGTGCACGATGCGAAGGGAGGCGAGCGCGTCGTCTTCAAGGGGCTGGAGACGGTGCGTGCCGACTGGACGCCGCTAGCCAAGACCTTCCAGCAGGAGCTGTACCGGCGCATCTTCGTCGGCGAGACCTATCGCGATTTCGTGCGCGACTACGTGAGCCGCACGCTGGCCGGCGAGTTCGACGAACGCCTGGTCTACCGCAAGCGATTGCGTCGCCGGCTCGACGAGTATCGCCGCAACGTGCCGCCTCATGTACGCGCCGCGCGCATGGCCGACGAGCTCAACGACCAGCTAGGGCGCCCGCGGCAATACCAGCACGGCGGCTGGATTCGCTACGTGATGACCATGGCGGGGCCTGAACCGCTCGAGGCACGCCGCTCCGCCATCGACTATCAGCATTACCTCAGCCGGCAGCTGCAGCCGGTGGCCGACGCCATCCTGCCCTTCCTGGGCGACGACTTCTCCAGCTTGATAGACCGTCAGCTCGGGCTGTTCTAAGACGAAGCCGAATACTGAGCGATGCCGATTCCCTGTCCATTCATGAACTGGCGCCGCCAGGCCCGGACCTTTTCTTGCGGGTAGTCCATGTCGCAGGCTTCGAACAGCTCTTCGAGAAAGCGCTTGCGCTTGCCCTTGCATCTCCCGGCGAGCACCGCGGCGGCAGTGAGAAGATCCAGGACCCGGCGTTTTTCCCGGCGCTCCAGGCGATTGAGGGCGAAGCGCTGCTGGGGCCAGTCCACCTCGATGCTGTACTCACGGCTGCCGAAAGTTTCAAACAGGCGCGAGAGCAGGTAGACGTGGTTGGGGTGCGCATCCTGATTGGCCATGATCAGGGCGGCGAGGGCATGCAGTACGACGCGACGGGCCCGCTCGCTCAACGGATCGTGCTCGAGCTGCACCATCAGCGCCTCGATGGCGTAAGGGCCCAACGCCTGTTCGCGGGCCTTGACCAGGATTCGCCAGGTGATGATGGCGTTCCATACGGCATACAGCGGGCCAGTGACCAGCGGCAGCAGGCCACGCAGCGCGACGCGGCCCAGCACGCGGCGCAACAGCACACGTAGCAGGAAGCTTGTAACCCCCACTTTCATGCGGTACATCACTGCCATGACGGTCAGCTTCCAGCGGCTCATCCTGGCATAGGGGTCGATGCCATAGATTCGGTGCTGTGGGCTGGGCAGCTCAAGCGCGACACGAGTCAATCCGAGCAGAAGCAGCCTGGCCTGGGGGCTGTCGTGCAGAGGCGCGTCGGCCAGACGACTGATGGCGGCCACGCCGCGCAGCGCATTCCAATACAGAAAGGCGATTTCCACCGCGCTGACCGCCCCGGCCACGGCAAAGAAGCCTGCCCAGTAGGGCAGCTGTTCCCGCAGGCTCATGTCCTGCATGCCGTCGAGCATGCCCTGGCGCATGTACCACTCCATGCCGCCAATGACCCCGCCCGAGAGAATGCCGGCCAGCATGGCCAGGGCAACGCCGCGGCGAAAGGCTCGCTTGATGGCGTCAAGCTCCTGCTGGCCGCGAGCCTGGCGGGGAACGGTGTTGCCAGGGTTGCGCTGTTGCAGGTAGCGTGCGGCCCAGCGTTCGAACACGCTGGGTGCTGGAGCATATTCCTGGTCCGGTCTTGCTTCGGCCATGAAACGTCGTCACATCCTGACTGTGTCTGATACCTTCAGCGTAGCGCGGGTAGAGGATCAGTACGAATTGCCAATTTAACGGGGTATCGTAGCCTCAAGAGCCAGATTGCCTCACTGCTCGACACGTTCCGGCCATGAACGGACATGTGTAACGACAAACAGTGTGCTGTGCTTAGGCAAACTTTGGGAGAACGCTGTTCGAAAAAATATTGACGACCTCGAGGGCGGGTGTTATCTAGCGCTACCGGCAAATGCCTGCCGGTGCGTAATCGACACTTTCGAGGGTTTGTGAACATGCCTCTGCGCCGCTGTTTGCCTGTAGTACTGGTGGCCGCCGCCCTGGTTGCCGGCTGTGCCAGCAATTCCACTATTGCTCCCCGCTATACCACCGACAATCCCGATCTGCTGCGAATCGGTGGCGAGCGGCCTTCCAACCCCGACGTTCGTACCGAAAACGCCGGTTCCTTCTGCATGGAAGTCACCGAGCGCTGGAACGAACACGGCAAGACGCCGGATGGCCAGGTGCTGTGGGCCAAGGATACGCTGCGCAAGGTCGTACCTTGCCAGTGATCGCTTGATGAAAGTTCCCTGACAAGGCCCGGTGCACTGCACCGGGCCTTGTTTTTCTACCGCCTTTGCCTCACTGCTGCCGCTGATTGCAGAGCCGGTGTTCTACTCGCTGTAGCCTAGCGCAAGGCGAGGTCCGGTGACGTGGTGGAACCTTCTTCATCGTCATCCAGTGACAGGTCCGTTTCTCCATCGTCGGCAAAGTGATACTCGTCCCGGGGCATGGGCGGGCA
Source organism: Billgrantia sp. Q4P2 (assembly GCF_052806135.1). Lineage (NCBI taxonomy): Bacteria > Pseudomonadati > Pseudomonadota > Gammaproteobacteria > Oceanospirillales > Halomonadaceae > Billgrantia > Billgrantia sp. Q4P2. The sequence continues at coordinate 15,938 of NZ_JBRBAI010000002.1, read as the reverse complement.
GGTGCCTGCGCCGGGTTCGAGATAGGGCCGCAGAATCGGCTCCATGCCCTTGAGTACCTGAACCGGCAGGGCCGAGGTAAAGCGGAAGTCGTCCGACGCCGTGCCTGCCACGTAAGCGGTGAGGGTGCCGAAGTGGTTGTCACCGAGATAGAAGACGAAAGTGGCGGTGCGGTTGCGCGCACGTGAACTGGTGACCTGTCCACCGCGGCCCACCGTCTCGAAACGGTTGTTGCCGGTGCCGGTCTTGCCGCCCAGGACCAGCGGCGTGCCGTCTTCGAGGGTGAAACTTCCCTGCAGGCGTCTGGCGGTACCTCCCTCGACCACCTGGGACAGCGTCTCGCGCAGCACTGCCGCCACCTCCGGGGCCATGACCTGCTGGGCCCGTCCAGGGGCTGGCAGAAAGCGGGTCTCATAGGGCGTGTCGGCGGCGAAGTGCAGCTCATTGATGCGCAGGGTAGGTTGCCTTACGCCATCGTTGATTATGATGCCCATCAGCTCGGCCAGTGCCGCCGGGCGGTCGCCCGATGAGCCCACCGCGGTGGCCAGCGAAGGTACCAGGTGTTCGAACGGGTAGCCCAGGCGCTGCCAGCGCTCATGGATGTCGAGGAACGCTTCGACTTCGAGCATGGTGCGGATGCGCACGTCACGGGCGCTGCGATGCCGTGTCCGGAACAGCCAGCCGTAGACCTCCTGGCGCTCGTCGGCGCTGGCCGCGGCAGCCTCGGCGAAGCTGGCCTCGGGGTAATCGAGCAGATAACCCAGCAGCCATAACTCCAGCGGGTGGACCCGGGCGACGTAGCCCTGGTCGGTCAGCGAATAGGTACCGGGCGCGTAGCGTTCATAGAGGGCGTCGATCTCGCGCTCGCTCAAGCGGGTGGCATCGGGTAGCCAGGTGCCGAGGAAGGCGGCGAAGTCGTCACGGCTGGCTTCCGGGAACAAGTAGCGATGTACCGCCGCAAGGCGCGGTGCGGAGACATTGAGCCCCTCCAGGAAAGTAACGAGGCGCTCGTCACTGTTCAGGTGGCGGTACTTGCGCCAGAAGCGCTGCAGGAAGGTACGCCCCTCGCGGTCGGCGAACAGGCGCAGGTACTCCATGCGCCGGGGGTCGCCGTCATCCTCCAGCAACTGGGTCCTATGTTCGTTGAGGTGCGTGCTGTAGCGCACCAGATCCCGCATCACACGAATGAAGGGCAGGTTGAGCGACTCGCGCATGGCTTCGGAAAGGGTCGGATTGCGACCGTTGTCCTCGCGACGGAAGTTACTGAACGTGTGCCGCCCGCCTCCGGTGAAGAAGGCCTCCGCCGGACTTGCCGAATAACGCCGCTCCATGGCCATGGCCAGCAGCGCGTCGAGAGTCAGACCAGGAGTCTCGATGAGTCGATCCAGCACCCAGCGGCTAAGCACGTCCTGGCGATCGGTCTCGATGGCGCGAAGCTCCTCGGCGCTCTTGGTGCCATGGCGTTCATGCAGTTCGGCAATCACCTCCAGGTAAGTTGCCAATACCCGCAGCTTGGCGGTGGAGCCGAGTTCGAGCTTGCTGCCCTCATTGATATCGAAGGGTTGGTCGGTGTTGTCGGTCTGTACGCGCACCAGGAAACCGTCTTCACTGCGCTCGAACAGGGTGAAGCTGTAGCGCACGTCCTGGGTTCGGTCGGACGCAAGCAGGCGGTCTCCCAGCAGGCCGACCTCGCCGGCGAACTCCGGGTCTGCCAGGCGATGCAAATAGGCCGTGACTTCACGCTGGAGGCTGGCGTTGAGGGTCGTGCGTGCGCTGAGGTCGAGCCGATCGAGATCGTAGAGTGACATGCCCAGCATGCCACCCAGGCGCTGACGGGCGACCAGCACCCCCTTGTCCGGCTCGATGCGCAGGCTGAAAGGCGTCTCGGTGTAGTCGCGGAACGACAAGCGCTGCTGCAGCGCGGCCTCGGCGAGGGCATTCGACACCACCCCCTCCTGCCGCAACAGCCGCAGGTAGCTGTCGGTCAGTTCTTCCAGTGACCTGCGGCCACCAGCCAGGTACCAGGAGGGGCGCCGCTGCGCGATCATCAGCGCCACGACCTGGCGCAGGGCCAACCCCTGTTCGGTAAGGCCGTCGACTTCCTCGAAGCCGATCGACAGGCGCCGGTTGAACGTATCGAAATCGGCGCCGAACCAGGCCCACAGGCCGTCGCCGATGCCATGCACCTCGCCGTAGCCGGGGGCGGCCGAAAGCGGCACGGTGTTGAGATAATCGAGCGCCACGTCCTGGCGAGCGGTCAAGGTCTGGGGGCCGTACTGGTAGCTGCGTACGCTGGCCGAGATCATCTGACGCAGCTTTTCCCTGGAAGAGTAGGTCAGGCCCTGGGGTGAATGGCGATACTTCTCGAGCTGGGTGGCCAGGGTACTGCCACCTGCCGCCTGCCCGGGGAGGTCCAGGGCGCGGCCAACCTGGGAAAGGGCTGCCTTGGTAAAGCGCGGCCAGTCGACGGCGGGGTTGGCGTAAGGCGTGCTTTCATCCAGCAACTGCCGGTTCTCGATGAACAGCAACGTTTGCAGCACGACAGGAGGAATGGTGTCGAAACTGGGATATTGGCGCTGTGGATGACGGAACTGGTAAAGGGTATCGCCCCGGCACTCCTCGATGGTCAGGCCAGCCTGAGCCTTTTCCGGGTAGGGTGGGAAGAAGCCGCGGCGGGTGTAGTCGAGCAGGGCAGGCGAGAAGCGTGCCTGCTCGGTGATCTCGTAACCGCGCGACAGCAGGCGTGCCTCCAGCTCCGGTAGCTGGGTGTAACCCTGGCGCTGGTCGAAGGGACCGTGGCTGGGGAACTGGATCTGGCTGCTGCGTCCGGGTTCCAGCGCATAGCGCAGGGTGGAGGCGTAGCGCGAGAGTTCCTGGGCCTGGAAGTGCGACGTCTTGGCCTCGGCCAACAGCAGCGTGGCGAGCGTCACGCCGAACAGGAACAGCAATATCCCCAAGATCAGGTAGAGGTAACGATGAGACGGCGTTTCCCGTGGGGCCGGAGCGAGCTTCGGTTCCTGAATCAGGGGCGAGCGCTTCTCGAGCGACTCGCCGTTGTCGAGCCACGCCACGGTAGACGAATTCCGGCGTGACGAAGACCTGCGCGCACCCATACGTCACTCCCACCGACCGCGACCTGTTAATTTCGTTTTAGCGCAGTACAGCGGGGCAATAAAGTGGTTACTAAAAAAGAATTTGTAACAGAGCGGCCAGCGTAGCGGCTCGATGGCGCAAAGCGCCGCGCGTATCCTTATCGGGTGCGGTAGATCCCGAAGTGCCTCAACCCGCGATCATGCAGGTGCATGGCCTGCATGCGGCTCATCACCCCCTGGTCACAGTAGAGCAGGTAGCGACGGTCGTCGGGCAGCGCCTCGGCGCGTGATTGGAGTTCGAAGAAGGGAATCTCCAGGCATTCCACCTGATCGAGCGTGAGCGGTGCGGCTTCGCGCTCCGCCGGAGGGCGAATGTCGATCACGCTGACATTGGACGCGCTGGACATGGCCTGCAGGTCGGTCACCACTTCCAAGTGCGGCTCACTGCCGGGTAGCGGTTCCAGGAGTCGGTCGGAGCGAGTCAATACGGCCAGTTCCACGGCAGCATCGAGCACGCTGAAGTCGAAGTTCGTCTCGGCAGCAGCGACCTTGTCGTGGCGCGCCTGGGTGTTGGGCCGCTGGGAGACGGCGCCGCATACCTCAGGCATACCTTCGGCGAAAGGGGCGGTACCGATCTGGCGAGCGGTATCGATGATCGTCTGCTTGTCCTCGGCAATCAGCGGGCGCAGGATCGGCACGTCGCTGGCTTCGTCGATGAGCACGAGATTGGTCAGGCTCTGGCTCGAGACCTGGGCAATGGCATCTCCGGTCACCAGCATGGGAATGCGCGCGCGCGATGCGATGCGGCTCGCTGCCCGCACCATCATGCGCTTGAGCACTACGCCGATGAGCCCATCGGGTATGCTACGCTGCAGTTCCGCCACCACGCCTTCGAACGGTACCGCGAAGAACTTCACCCGATGCGAGCGGCCATAGGTCTCCCACAGGTGGGAAGAGACCTCACGCACGGCGGCCTCGTGCCCGGCACCGCCGAGTTCGAAGAACAGGAAATGCGTCTTGATACCGCGCCGCATCATCTTCCATGCCGCGACAGGCGAATCGTAGCCGCCCGAGATCAGCGCCAGGGCCTGGCCCTGCAGGCCAAGGGGGTAACCGCCCAGCCCCGGCCAGCGCTGACGCACCAGGCGCAGGCGGCCCTCGACCACGTCCACTCTCACGTCCACCTCCGGCGCCTTGAGCTGAACCCTCGAGCCCGGTGCGGCATCGAGCAGTTCCCTACCCAGGTGGCGCTCCAGGTCCTCCGAGGTGAAGTCATGCTCGCCCCGGCGCTTGACCGTGATGCGAAAGGTCCGCCCTGCGATCGCATCGCGCCAGACCGGCAGCAGCCGTTCGGTCGTGTCGGCGAAGGAGGTGAAGGAGACCTCCTCCACACACTGCACCTCGTGGATACCGGGAATGAGGCACAGCATCTCTGCCAACTGACGATGCCATTCGGAGGAGGCTCCATCGGGTACCTGTACCTTCAAGGCATCCCAGCCGCCCTGAACGTACAGGTCATCGCCGAGCGGGCGCAGCACATTGCGGATGTTGCCGACCAGGCAGCGCGTCATCTGGCGGCGCACGGAACGCGACTTGATGGTGATCTCAGGAAACAGCTTCAGCAGGTAATACATTGGCAAGCACTTGTAAAAGATTTGGAAAACAATTGCTTGCCATTATACCAGAGCAGCGGGCAGGCGTGTTCTAGGCGAGCGGTGAGGTGAGGCTCGCGGGCGGCGTGGCGCCCGCTGGGGTTCTCATCGCGCTTAGGGAAGCGCAGACATTTATGCAGCGTTTCCTTAGTAGAGGGCCTGTTCCTCACCGATTACCTCCTTGAGCAACTCCAGAAACAGCCTGTCGGCTTCCGAATGCTCCTGCGGGTCCTCGGGAATGTGCACGCTGGTGGTATCGGAAATCTCATTGGCGATACGGGCCTGGGCGCCTTCCGGGTTGCCCTCTCCGTAGTGGCGTCGTGCGATCTCCAGGGAGCGTTCCAGAATCTGGGGCTCCTGGAGCAATTTCTTGATGAAGCCGCGTAGCTCATTGATGACGCGAGTTTTCTGAATCTCGGATGAGGTGGACATGACGTCTCTCCTTGTGCTGATGGCTCATGTCGGTCATGGGGCTGACGATAGCATGTTTGCCGGTCGTCGGGAGAGAGCGTCGTCGTTTGGCATGGCCACTGTCCAGGTATGCCCAACGCACAGTCGAACTCATCATAATTAATGTCATGCCAAAGGTTGAAAAACGGTGATCCAAATCTATTGGACTTTTTCACTGTCTCGGTTACGCTAGCTTACAAAAGTACAGCAAATTGCCTGGCGTGCCCCACATAAAGTAACTTTAGGATAATCTAATATTGCTGTTGCGGTTACATTTATGTTACATGTGATGATGTCGGCCAGGCAAGACGGTAGATAAGGGAATCGGGAATGGATGCACCATCCGGCTTCTCCGGATGAGCCCCGTAATAACAAGAACATGTCTTCACAACTCGACGGATTGCCTGTGCAGACGGGGCATCCGAATCATGAAAAGGGAACACCCATGACAAACGTAATCGACCTCCCTCGTGTCCACCGGCTGGCCAAGGCTGTGATGGTGGGTTCATCGCTGGCACTTCTTCCGGTGGCCGCTGCAGTGGCCCAGACACTGCCGCCGGGCCTGGCTGCGCCGGGCTCCGCCGACATCCAGCAGGTGGTACGTCAAGCGCTGACCACCAACCCTGAAGTCAAGGCTGCGTTGAACGGCCTGAGTGCCGCCGGGCATGACGTAGGCGTGGCGCGTGGCAACTATCTTCCGAGCATCGACCTGGCCGCAGGCATCGGTCGCGAGGAGCGGGAGGGCGACGGGCGCGGCAGCTACGATACCGATTTCGCCGAACTGCGCCTGACGCAGATGCTCTATGATGGCTTCGCCACACGCAGCGAGGTGGAGCGTCTCGATCGCGCCGAGCTGGTGCGCTACTACGAGTTGCTTGGTGCCAGCGAAAACGTGGCACTGGAAGCCACGCGGGCCTACCTCGATGTCAGCCGCTATCGCGAGCTGGTACGCCTGGCCCAGAGCAACTACGCCGATCACCTGCGCGTGTTCAACCAGATCGAGGAGCGCGTGCGCTCCGGGGCCGGACGCGGGGTCGACCTCGAGCAGATCAGCGGTCGTCTGGCCCTGGCTGAGTCGAACCTGATGACCGAGGCTTCGAATCTGCATGACGTCACGGCGCGCTATCAGCGCATCGTCGGCGGCCTGCCAGCCGAGAACCTGGCCCCGGCACCGCAGCTCGACGATCGCCTGCCACCTTCGGTGGCCGAGGCGGTCAACCTGGCATTCCAGGGCAACCCCGATTTCCACGCTGCCATCGAGAACATCGAAGCGGCAAGGGCAGAGCAGTCGGGCACCAAGGCCGGGTTCCAGCCGCGCCTGGACCTGCGTGGCCGTACCGGTACCAATAACAACGAGAGCGGCTTCGATGGCTTCGGTCGGCGCGATCGCCACAGCATCGAACTGGTCGCCAGCATGAACCTGTATCGTGGCGGCAGCGACCTCGCCTCGTTCCGGGCAGCCAGCGACCGTGTCGAGCAGGCGGTCGATCAGCGCGACCTGGCCTGCACCAACGTGCGCCAGACTACCCAGATCGCCTACAACGATACCCAGCGCCTGCGCGAGCAGATTCGCTACCTCAACGAGCATCGCCAGTCGATCGACCGTGTGCGCGGCGCCTATCAGCAGCAGTTCGACATCGGTCAGCGCACCCTCCTCGACGTGCTCGACAGCGAGAACGAATACTTCGAAGCAAGCCGGGCCTACACCAATGCCGAGTACGACATTGCCTTGGCCGATGCCCGTGCGCTTGCCGCCATGGGTCAGCTGATGCAGGCCCTGGGCGTGAGGCGCGACGACATGCCGACCCTGGCCGAACTGGGCAGCGACGGTGTGGCGCTCGACCCCAGTATTCTCTGCCCGGTCGAAGGCCCGAGTGGCTATACCCTGGCGGATTTCACCCGCGGCATCAGCGCGCCGGCGCCGACCCGCGCTCCCGATATCACGCTCTCTGCCGATGCCCTGTTCGCTATCAACAGCGCAGAGCTGGGTCCCGATGCGCGTCAGGAACTCGCCGAGCTGGCGGGACAGATCCGTAATCGTACCGACCTGGCGCGGGTCTTCATCGCCGGCCATGCCGACAGCACGGGTAGCGATGCCATCAACGATCCGCTCTCCCAGCGGCGTGCCGACAGCGTGGCAGACTACCTGGCCAGCCAGGGTGTCGATCGCGGCCTGATCCAGACCCGCGGCTACGGCTCACGGCAGCCGGTGGCCACCAACGACACGGTGGAAGGGCGTCGCCAGAATCGCCGCGTCGAGGTCACCCTCGAAAGAGTGGGCGAAAACCTCGACCTGGGCGCCGTGCAGCAGTGGACCCAACCGAACGTTGCCTCTGCCTGGGCAGACACCCATCCTGTGGCCAGCGTCTATGGTGAGCTGGAAGCCGTGGCGCAGGTCGAGCGGCAGGTGGAGAGTATTCAGCAGGGGGCCTATCTGCAGGTGGTAGCGCTCAGTAACCCCGAGCGTGCACAGAATGTCGGCCACCAGCTCAGTGACACCTTTGCCCAGCCGATGCGATTGGTCAGCACTTCCGACCTGCATCGGGTGCAGCTTGGCCCCATCGGCGACCCTGGCGAACTGGCGGCACTGCGTGCCGAACTGAAGCGCCTTGGCTATGCCGACAGCTACGTCGTACAAGGCTGAACGACCTGGGGTAAATGCTGCCTGTCGCGGGTTCGCTCGACACGGGCAGCGATCGTTGTATAGCGCCATCCCGTCCGGCAGTGCCGGGCGGGCCTCATACCCGAGGTCCCTGTGACACAGCAAGAAGTACTGGATTCCTCCCTGGGTGCCGCCCGCTCCGCCGTTCGCGACGAGCTGCTCGAGTGCCTGCAAACCATCGCTCTTGCCCATGACCATGCGGTAACGTCCGATTCGTTGACCGCTGGCCTGCCGCTGGAAGAGGGGCGCCTGACGCCTGGCGTTTTCCCACGAGCTGCTGCTCGGGCCGGAATGACGGCACGCATCGTCAAGAGCCGGCTGGTACAGCTCAACCCCGCACTGTTCCCTGCCGTACTCCTTCTGGAGCCGGGTCGTGCCTGCGTACTCGTGGCGCTCGATCTCAAGACGCGCCGCGCCAAGGTGATCTTCCCCGAACTGGGCGATGCCGTAAGCGAGGTCGATCTCGATGGGCTGGCCGAGAGCTACAGCGGACAGGCCATCTACGTACGCCCGCGTTTCCGCTTCGATGCGCGTGGCCCCGAGGTCGACAAGCAACGTTCTCGTCATTGGTTCTGGGGCGTCATACGTGAGAACCGTCGGCTCTATCGCGATGTGATCGCCGGCTCGGTCGTCATCAACCTGTTTGCCGTGGCCATGCCACTGTTCGTGCTGAACGTCTATGACCGCGTGGTGCCCAACCACGCCACCGAAACGCTGTGGGTACTGGCTGCCGGTATCTTCATCGTGCTCTGTTTCGATCTGGCGCTGCGCCTGATGCGCAGTGCCTTCGTCGACCTGGCGGCGAGCCGGGCCGACGTCAAACTGTCCTCGAGGATCATGGCTCAGGTGCTGGGCTTGCGCATGGAGGCTCGGCCCGCCTCGACCGGATCGTTCGCCTCGACCCTGCAATCCTTCGAATCGGTGCGCTCCTTCATCGGCTCGGCCACGGTGGTGGCGCTGGTGGATCTTCCCTTCGTCCTGTTCTTTGCCGCCATCATTGCGCTGATCGGTGCGCCGCTGGCGCTTCCCGTACTGGCCGGCATCGTCGTCGTGCTGCTCTACGCCATGGCGGCCCAGGGCAAGCTGCATGAACTCTCCGAGACCACTTGGCGAGTCAGCGCCCAGCGCAATGCCAACCTGGTGGAATCCCTGTCGCAGCTGGAAACGGTCAAGACCCTGCGTGCCGAGAGTCGCCTCCAGGCAAGCTGGGAGAAGGCCACGGCCTTCCTCTCCCGTACCTCGGCCCAATTGCGCCTGGTCAGCACTTCGGTTTCCAACGTGGCGATGTGGGCCCAGCATACCGTTGCGGTATGCGTGATCCTGATTGGGGTTTACCTGATCATCGACGGCAATCTTACCCAAGGCGGGCTGATTGCCGCCTACATGTTGTCCTCTCGCGCCATGGCCCCGGTGAGCCAGGCCGCAGCGCTGCTGGCCCAGTATCACCAGTCGGCTACCGCCTTGAAGTCCCTCAACGACGTCATGCAGCGCCCCGTGGAACGGCCCGAAGGCAAATCGTTCATCTCGAGGCCGGTAGTGCGTGGTGAGGTCCGCTTCGACAAGGCCACGCTGCGTTACCCGGACGAGGAGCGCGATGCGCTGCGCGACATCTCGCTCAAGATCGAGCCCGGCGAGAAGGTGGCCCTTCTGGGGCGTGTCGGTTGCGGCAAGACCTCGCTCAACAAGCTGTTGCTGGGGTTATATGCCTCCACGGCGGGCTCGGTGATGATCGATGGCGTCGATCTGCGCCAGTTCGATCCCGTCGAACTGCGGCGTCACATCGGCTACGTGCCGCAGGACGTCAGCCTGTTCTTCGGTTCTTTGCGTGACAACATCGTGGCCGGTGCCGGTAGTGATGGTGTCGACGACGAGGCGCTGCTGCGTGCGATCAAGCTCAGCGGCCTGGAAGGCTTGGTCAACGGCCATCCCCACGGTGTCGAACTCCAGGTGGGCGAGCGCGGCCAGATGCTCTCCGGTGGCCAGCGCCAGGCGGTGGCCATTGCGCGGGCGCTGGTTCACGATCCACGGATCCTGTTGCTCGATGAGCCCACCAGCGCCATGGACCACGCCAGCGAAGAGGCCTTCAAGGTCAATCTCAAGCAGTACGGTGAGGGCAAGACACTGGTCGTGGTAACCCATCGCACCTCGCTGCTGTCGCTAGTCGATCGCATCATCGTCATCGACGCCGGAAAGGTCGTCGCCGACGGCCCGCGCGACAAGGTCGTGGAGGCTCTGCGCAAGGGCCAGATCGGGAGGGCCAGCTAGTGACCGTCATCTCTCCCAAGCCAAAGGGCAAGAGTGCCGAGCAGCAAGGGTTCGAGGCGATCGGGCGTTTCACCGAGGTGGGCGGCAAGCCATTCCGTCCCTTCATGGATCGTCTGTTCTCCAAGCGGGTGACGTCCGCCCACCTCAATCGCGACTGGGCCAGCGATGCCGACTGGGCGCGCATGCAGCAGGACCCGATCCGGGCACGGCTTTTTCTCTATACCGTGCTGCTCGCCTTCGCGGCGCTGATCGCATGGGCCTACTTTGCCTCGATCGACGAGGTAACGCGTGGCACCGGCCGAGTGATTCCCTCCAGTCAGCTACAGAAAGTGCAGTCCTTCGACGGTGGCGTGGTGCAGCAGATCCTGGTGCGCGAAGGGGAACTGGTCGAGGTGGGGCAGGTGCTGATGCGTATCGACCCCACCCGCTTCATCGCCAACTTTCGTGAGAACCGCGCCCAGGCATTGGCACTTCGCGCCCGTGCCGAGCGGCTGCGTGCTCTCGTGACCGATACACCCTTCAACCCCGACGATGAGCTGCGCAACGAAGCCCCGGACATCGTCGCCCAGGAGCGCGAAGTCTACGAGAGCCGGCGCGAGGAGCTGCGCGAACAGGAGAGCATCCTGCGCGACCGTATACGCCAGCGCGAAGAAGAACTCAACGAGGCCAAGGCCCGGCGCGACACCGCTCAGCGCGAGGCCAACATGTCCAGCCAGGAGTTGAACCTGACTCGCCCGTTGTTGGCTTCGGGGGCGGTTTCCGAAGTCGATATCCTGCGTCTCGAGCGTGAAGTGTCTCGCGCCACGGGCGAACGCAACCAGGCGGCGGCCTCGGTTGCACGTCTCGAAGCGGCCGTGGAAGAGGCGCGCACCCAACTGCGCGAAGTCAGCGCCGAACGGCGTAGCGAATGGCGCAACGACTTGGCCCAGACCATCGGCGATCTTGGGGCGCTCGATGAGTCCAGTGCCGGCCTGCAGGATCGGGTGCGGCTGGCGGAGGTTCGCTCGCCGGTGGACGGCGTCGTGCAGCGCTTGGGCATCAACACCCTTGGCGGTGTGGTGCAGCCTGGTCAGGACGTGGTGGATATCATTCCCAGCGACGATCAACTGCTGGTCGAAGCGCGAATTGCCCCGCAGGACATTGCATTCCTGCGCCCCGGCCAGCCGGCCACCATCAAGTTGACCGCCTACGACTTCGCCATTTTCGGCGGCCTCGAGGCCGAGCTGGACCACATCAGCGCCGACACCATTACCGACGACAACGACAACACCTTCTACTTGGTGCGTGTGCGAACGCTCGAAGGGGAAAACCTGGGCAGCGACATCCAGGTCATCCCCGGCATGACGGCCCAGGTCGACATCATGACCGGCAAGCGCACCGTAATGCAGTATCTACTCAAACCCGTATTGCGGGCATGGAGCGACTCCATGGGGGAACGATAATGGCAATCCTGTTCGTTAGTCAGAGGCGTGCAGAGATTCCGCGACTGCACAGCGCCTTTCCCGAAGTGCGGCGAATCAATCCTGACCAGGCGCGCACCGTGGTGGACAGTGGCGATCGTGTCTGGCTGATGGCGGATCATGCCGATTGGCCGTCGCTTTCAGGGACGCTGGCTGCACAGGGTGCGATCATCGTCGTCATGTCATTGGCGCCGAGCGAAGCAGAAGCCCTCAAGGCACTTCAGGCCGGTGCGCGTGGGTATGTCCATGCGCTTTCACCGCCCGATCTGCTGGGGCAGGCTGCGCTGGTCACCGCTAACCAGGGGATATGGGTGCCGGCCGAGCTGCTCAGCAAGGTAGTGGGAGCCGCATTCACCACTCTGGGAGGCCGCGAGAATCTGCCCCAGGAGAGCCTGTCCGCGCTGACGGAGCGTGAGCGTGCCGTGGCATTGGCCGTAGCGGAAGGGCGCAGCAACAAGGAGGTCGCCCGCCAGCTCGACATCACTGAGCGCACGGTCAAGGCGCATCTCGGCGCGGTATTTCGCAAGCTTGGCGTGCGGGATCGTATGCAATTGGTGCTCAGGTTGGCGAAGCAGGACGAGAACGTCGCCTGAAAGTTGAATATTCTTTTCTTGAAGGCCTATCGGAATCCGATAGGCCTTTTTTATCCAGATTGCGCAGGTTTTTACCTGACCTGTCCATCGGTTCAATGTCCATTGGCTTTCCTGCAGCGTAATTTGTGCCAAAACGATCATCGGGGCATTTGCCCGTCACAAAGACACACAGGACGCCATAAATGGTCACAGCCAAAGTTATTTCGATTACGGGTCAGGCTTGGGCGCGCGATGCCGAAGGCAATCTGCGCGAATTGCGCGTGGGAGATACCCTTCAGGAAGGCGAGGTGCTGATCACCTCCGATAACGGAAGCGTCCAGCTCGACTTTGGCGACGGACTGAACCCGGCGCTGGTCGAAGGTGGCGAGCAAGTGGTCATGACCCCGGAGCTCGATGCCGGCGAAGCGGCCGATGCCTCCGAATTCGCCGCTTTGGATGACGATCTCGAAGCCCTGCTGGCAGCGCTGGATGACGACAGCATCGACCTGCTCGACATACTCGATGCCACTGCGGCGGGCGCCGGTCCCGGCGGTGCTGCCGATGGCGGGCATAACTTCGTGCGCCTGGCGCGCATCGCGGAAGACGTCAATCCGCTGGCATTCGAATTTGGCCTGGGGCAGGCCAGCGACCTGCCGGAGATCGAGGATGGCGCCTTGCAGGGGGCAGCAGGGGGCGAAGAAGCGTCGGATGAAGCCGCGCCGCTGCCGCCTGGCACCATTACTGTCTCTCTTGGTGACTTCAATAGCCAGAACGTGACCCAGGTACCTCTGACCGGTACGACAACCAACGTTCCCATGGGCAGCATCGTTACCCTCGTGGTGACCGACCAGCAAGGAAATACGGTCACTACGACGGCAACGGTGGATCCCGAGGGCAATTATCAGACCGAAGCCGATCTCAGTGACTTGGTGGATGGCCCTGTCTCCGTCGATGCCAGTGTCGTGGACCAGACCGGTGGAACACGGACGGCTGAAGACGATGCGGTCAAGGATACGTTTGCCGAAGCCACCATCACCATCGATGCGATCACTGGCGACGACGTGGTCAACGGCGAAGAAGCCGAGCAGGCCATCACCATTACCGGCACGGTGGGCGGCGACGCCGGCGAGGGCGACACCGTCACTCTCACCGTGGGCGGCCAGACCTTCAGCGGCGAGGTAGTCACCAACGATCAGGGCGAGCTGGTCTACGCCATCGACGTTCCGGGTGAGCTGCTGGCTGAGAACAGCCAGGTCGAGGCCAGCGTCAGCGGCAGCGACGACGCGGGCAACCCCTACAATGCCGTCGCCGAGCGGCCCTACCAGGTCGTGCCGGATATCGTCCGGGTAGGACCGGACGGCGACCCTGCGATCGGCAATGTGATCGTGACCGAAGGCGAAGCCGCGGTGTTCAAGGTCGTTCTCTCCAACGCGAGCCCGCACAGTAATACGTACACACTCGAACTCGAGAGCGGTACGGCCACGTTGGGTGAGGACTTCACCGGCGAGTTCAGTTTCAGCAATGGTGTGACTTACGATCCGTCCACCGGCCTGATCACGGTCCCGGCTGGCGTGTCCGAATTCACCGTAGCGGTTCCCACCGTCGACGATGATCTGGTGGAAGACACCGAGACTTTCACACTCACCGTAGGGAACGTCACGGCAACCGGCACGATCCTGGACAACGATGTTTCCGATGCCGGCGAGACGGTAGAGACTATGGAAGACACACCGCTGTCCGGCAATTTGCTCGACAATGCGGAAACCAACGTTGGCGAGGCGTCAGTAAGCGGCTTCGAAGTGGAGGGGGTTGCCTACGTGCCCGGGCAGACGGTCGTGCTCGAAGGCAAGGGCGCGCTCACGATTCACGCCGATGGCTCGTATCATTTCGAGCCGCATCAGGACTACAGCGGTCCGGTGCCGCAGATTGCCTACACCGTCACCAACGGTCTCACGACGGTGGGCTCCACGCTCGATATCAACGTCACGCCGGTGGCCGACACTCCCGATGTCAGCGTGACGCTGGCCGAGAGCGGTACGTTGGAACTCACGCTGGGCGGCCCCAACGTGAATGATCCGCAAGGCTTCAGCGTCGAAGCGTTCAAGAATGGCACTGCCGGTGAGATCAGCATTCGCTCGTCGGGCTCGCCGACCGGTTTTGGTGTGGCAGGGCCGGCCTCCGACGGGGCAGACAGCGAAATCGGCAATGGCGAATCGCTCAAGGTGGCGCTGGATACGCCTGCAGAGTCGGTCTCTTTCCAGCTTGCCTGGCTGAGTAGTTCGGAATACGCCAAGTATGTCGTGCATTATACGGATGGCTCGTCCGAGGCGTTCGTCGTCAGCGGCAACAGCCCGCAAGGTGGTTTCGACCAGATTGGCGAAGTCATTACCCGCCAAGCGCCGGAAGGCAAGTGGATCGCTGCGATTGAATTCGCTACGCCCGGTGAGGGAGAGGCAAACTACGGTAGTGGCAACGACTACCTGGTACACCAGGTGAGCTATGTGGCTGCCACGACCTATGCGGTCGAAATCGTCGCTACGCCGACCGATATCGATTTCTCTGAATCGATCGTCTCGGTAGTCGTCGAGGTGCCGGAGGGTACTACGCTCTCCGCTGGCGAGCGCAACGAGAACGGAACCTGGACGCTGCCGCTGGAAAGCGATGGCAGCTACACGGTAGCGGTCGACCCGGTCACCCAGGAGGTATCGATTACCGGCCTCGTCTTGACTGTGCCCATCGATTTCACCGACCCGGTGACGCTGACCGTGACCGCGACGGCCCAGGATGGCGCCGACACGGCGGAAGGTGAAGTTTCGGTGACTGCGCCGGTCGCCACCATCACCATCGACATCATTGCCGGCGACGGCGTGGTCAACGGCGAAGAAGCCGAAGGCGACGTCACCATCACCGGCACGGTGGGTGGCGACGCCGGCGAGGGCGACACCGTCACCCTGACCGTGGGCGGCGAGACCTTCATTGGTACGGTCGATGCCGACGGCAACTACGCCATCGACGTCCCGGGCGCACTGCTGGCCGACAACGACAGCATCACCGCCGAGGTGACCGGCAGCGACGACGTGGGCAACCCCTACCGTGCCGACGCCGAGCGCGGCTACGGCGTCGACCTGGAGGCCACCGCCACCATCACCATCGACATCATTGCCGGCGACGGCGTGGTCAACGGCGAAGAAGCCGAAGGCGACGTCACCATCACCGGCACGGTGGGTGGCGACGCCGGCGAGGGCGACACCGTCACCCTGACCGTGGGCGGCGAGACCTTCATTGGTACGGTCGATGCCGACGGCAACTACGCCATCGACGTCCCGGGCAGCCTGCTGGCCGAGCATGACAGTGTCACCGCCGAGGTGACCGGCAGCGACGACGCGGGCAACCCCTACCGTGCCGACGCCGAGCGTGGCTACGGCGTCGACCTGGAGGCCACCGCCACCATCACCATCGACATCATTGCCGGCGACGGCGTGGTCAACGGCGAAGAAGCCGAAGGTGACGTCACCATCACCGGCACGGTGGGCGGCGACGCCGGCGAGGGCGACACCGTCACCCTGACCGTGGGCGGCGAGACCTTCATTGGTACGGTCGATGCCGACGGCAACTACGCCATCGACGTCCCGGGCGCACTGCTGGCCGAGCATGACAGTGTCACCGCCGAGGTGATCGGCAGCGACGCCGCGGGCAATCCCTACCGCGCCGACGCCGAGCGCGACTACAGCGTCAACCTCAGCGGCGAGGCTGAGATCAGCATCGACCCCATCGCCGGCGACGGCGT